>JBDVMP010000077.1:0-76176 GCA_039970095.1 Cyclobacteriaceae bacterium | reverse complement strand
TCCACAGTTGAGGCATTTTTCTGTCTTCCGAGGAGTTTTCCTGGCCATGCTATTCCTGATTTTTCTTTTTTTCTTTTTTTAATAAAAAATTAAAAAGCATACCCAATCCCCACATGGCCAGGGCTGTCATGGAGTATTCTACCTGGCCTGCGTCGCTTCGGAGAGAAAGCCAAAAAAACACCACCGCCAGTCCGATGAATACCCAAATACCCGTAGTTAAAATCTTTTCCAAGTTATTTTGCTTTTACCTTTAGTGACGTTCCTTCGTCAGAAATTACAATGACCTCTGCACCTTGCTCAATATATTCTCCTCGTGTGTACGCGTCATACATATCACCATCGATTTCGATCCTGCCGCTTGGCCTCAAAATAGTGTACGCCGTTCCTGACTTGCCTACAAGAGATTTTGATTTATAAAAACTAGATGAGTAACCCTTGTTTGTTTCCTGCACATCGGGGAGGGATATCTTTTGAAAGACCTTGCTGTTTGCCAGCCTTACACCTCCGAACGCCATGACGATGATAGCACCTACAAGCCCCAATAAGGTAGTGGTGATGGCCATGAAGATTTGATCCATCCCCACAAATGAAAAGTCGAACATATCATTGTTGAGCATCACCAAGATCAATGACCCCAGAGTGAGGGTAAGGCCGGAAATGCCCGCCACGCCAAAGCCAGGGATGACAAAAATTTCCAGAGCAATAAGGAGTATACCCACCCCAAAAATAATCAGCTCCCAATTTTCTGCCAGACCATTTAGGTAATAGGGAGTGAAGTACAAAACCAGCGCCACTAGTGATGCCAGTATGGGAAAACCGACTCCAGGTGTCTGCAGTTCGAAATAGATTCCACCTATAATAATCAGAATCAAAATTCCGCTAACAAAAGGGTTGATAAACAGTGCTATTATCTTTTCAGAAGTACTCAGCTCAAAAATGGTAACGTCATACTCTTCAATTCCGGAGCGCTCCATGATTTCATCCAGAGAGTTGACTTGAGCTTCGCAAAATCCATATTTGATGGCTTCTGATACAGATAGCGTGAGTACTTTTCCTTCTGTTGCTATACTGTCCAGCTCGATATCCTCATCCACCATAGCCTCTGCCATAGCCGGGTTCCGGCCTGTTGCCTCTGCGGTAGATCTCATGATTGATCTCATGTAAGATTGGTACTTGTCCGGCGCTGCGGCACCATCCTGGGTGACCACAGTTGCCGCCCCTATGGATGAGGCTTTGGCCATGTAAATGCTGTCGCAGGCGATAGAGATGAGTGCTCCTGCAGAGGCTGCATCTTTGTTGATAAAAGCGTAAATAGGCTTGTCGAAATCTAAAATTCGCGTACGAATTTCGTCAGCATCGTTGAGGGCACCACCATAGGTGTCTAGTTCTAATATTACATAGTCCACATCGAGCTCCCTGGCACGATCCAGCCCTAGCTCCGAGTATCGATTTGTTCTTGGGTCTATGTTATCCTGAATTTTCAGATGTAAAACCTGAACTTTCTCATGATCCTGGGAGTAAATGAGTAGTGGGAAAACGAGTAGCCAAAGCAGAAAGAGTCTTTTTTTTGATTTCATTTGAGATACACTTTTGGAAAACCATTTTGGGAAAATGACTCTGTGTAACTTTGAGATCATTTTAGATAAAATTACCAAATTCACTTGGAGGACAACCGCACTTTAGATTTTTCTTTTGAAGTATCTGGCAAAATCTGGAAGCTGGTGATTGATGAATATTTTTCACAGTTGGCGTTAGAAGTAAGAGATGACGAGGAGCAGGAGCTTTCATTTCTTGTTTTCAATGTTGATTCGCTGACAATATCAGATTATTTGCAGCACCAAACTGCAGACTGGTGGACCACACTTGTAGCTGTGCGTGAACGATACCTTTTTCTAGACCAATACACAGACCCTCAAGATCCGACCAGTAAAGCATTGATGTATTGGAATTGGGAAAATGGGCAAGCGAAAAGCCTTGAAGATTTTCAATTGCTCACAATTGATGGAGATAAGCTTGGAGGTACATCTGCCTCTGACAGGTCAATAAACAAAGTGTCAGATACTATTGACCTGCCACAGGTCGGGGAGAAGAATCAGATAGACTATCCAGATTTTTATTCTTCTGACACTCAAACTCATAAACTGGTTTGCGACTATCTGGAGGTTGAATTGGATTTGGGTATTGAGTATTTCGAACAAGCCGAAAATATCATAATTAGTTATTATGTTCGTTCTGGTGCTAAATTTGATAGAAAGCTTGCGGTAATCAAGGATGGAGAGGAAGTGTTTCATCAGGTTCAGGATTTTGGAATGGAGGGATTTGCCGCTGGTGCTTTTTTCATTCTTTCGGAGTATTTGATTTTTATTACTAATTCAAACCAAATTAATGGGATTAAGATATAGCATATTAGTTGTGATATTGATGGCGTTTCTGGCTACCCCGTCAAGAGCCGCCTATGATTCATTGCGAACAGAAAAGCACAAAGGACAAATGGTTGTGGTTCATCTGGTAGAGCAGAGCGAGACGCTCTATTCATTGTCGCGGCGATATGGGAGTGCAGTTAGAGAAATTGTCAAATTCAATAAAATTGAAGGTAACACCATATCCTTGGGTCAGGAGCTTCTCATACCCATCGGTAAAATCAAATCGAAAAAAAGTAAATCAGGTGCCGTCTCTGTGAATGGTGACCCGGAAACTGAGGCCGAAGTATATAGCTTACCTCAGGACTCAGCTCAGAAAACCCATATTGTCAAGTCCAAGGAAACCTTATTTGCAATTTCAAGGATGTACGGGTTGACTGTGGATGAACTCAAGCAACTCAATGGGCTCGAATCCAATTCGCTTAATTTAGGTCAGGTACTAAATGTGTCGACGACTGGGGGTGAGACGGTTGTTTCGATTCCAGAAGAGGAAGAGGAAGAGGAAGTCGAAATCGAGAAATCTGTTGCACCGGGTTTCAATGAATATCTGGTACAAAGTGGAGATATGCTAGAGACGATTGCCCGAAAATTTAATGTCCGACCTGATAGTATTGTCATCTGGAACCAACTTTCAAATACATATTTGGCCATTGGGCAGAGGCTGGTGATCAAAGGGGAGGTTGATTCCCTGGTGCAAATGACTCAACCTGAAATAGAAGAGACAGGTTATAGTCAAAAAAGTAAAATGATTGATGCGAGCGGGTTTGCCAAAGTGCTGGAAGAAGGTGTTGCCAAAAAGATTGAAAATGTAGTAGAAACAGATAAGTACCTGGCTATGCACCGTACTTTGAAGGTAGGAAGTATGATTGAGGTGAGAAACCTGATGAACAACAAGAAGGTGTTTGTGCGGGTGGTAGGTAGATTGCCGAATACAGGCCTTAATCAAAATACCCTCATTAGGTTGACACCTATTTGCTTTTCGAAACTAGGAGTCATTGATCCTACAGCGCGGGTCGAGATATCTTATTATGAGGAATGATGAGTTAAAATCATTTCTCGATGAGAAGGTGGATCAGTACAATTCGTTTTCCTTCATTGAAAATGACCCGATTTGTATTCCTCACACCTACACCAAAAAACAGGATATCGAAATAGCAGGTTTTGTAGCTGCTGTGCTAGCCTGGGGGCAGAGAAAGACGATCATTAACAAGTGTGAAGCTTTTTTTGCATTGATGGACAATGCTCCTCATGACTTTGTGCTCAATCATTCTGAGAATGATCTAAGGCGCTTTCTCAACTTTAAGCACAGAACCTTCAATCCGACGGATGCCCTTTATTTTATTGAATTTTTCAAGTTCCACTATGCTAATCATGAGTCGCTGGAAGATGCGTATTTGCATGCTGGATCACGGGGTTCCTGGACAGCAAGAAATGCCCTTATTTCACATTTCGACTATTTCTTCTCCTTGCCAGATCATCCTGTGAGAACCTACAAACACATTCCTAACCCAGCCAGAAAGTCTGCCTGCAAGAGACTAAACATGTTTTTGAGATGGATGGTGCGTTCAGACGATCGAGGGGTTGACTTTGGTCTTTGGAGCCAAATTCCTCCATCGCAGCTAATATGTCCATGCGATGTGCATGTGGATAGGGTAGCAAGAAAGCTTGGGCTCATTACCCGAAAACAAACCGATTGGGTCACCGCTGAAGAACTCACAGGTCAGCTCAGAAAACTTGATCCAGCCGACCCTGTCAAATATGACTTTGCCTTGTTTGGACTGGGAGTAGAAGAAAAGTTTTAGACACGCTCTTCCTCGCCCCACTGAGCAGGATTGCTTCTCCATGCTTTCAGTGTTGCCAACTGATCTTTTTGAATACTACCATCCTCAATTCCTAAATCTATCATGGTGCTATAGTCGCTGAGATACCAAAGATCCATATTATGAGCTTTGAAATTTTCTTCAGCCAAAGGAAAACCGTATGTGAAGATTGCAGTCATCCCCAACACCTCCATGCCTACAGCCCTTATCGCTTCAGCGGCTTGCAGAGAACTTCCACCTGTGGATACCAAATCTTCGATAATCACTACTTTTTGGCCCGGATTCACCACTCCTTCAACTTGATTTTCCAATCCATGAGCCTTTGATTTTGAGCGGATGTAGATGAACGGAATGTTCAGCAAATCGGCAACAAGCGCTCCTTGGGGTATTCCGGCAGTAGCCACTCCAGCGATTGCTTCCACATTAGGGTACTTTTCCTTAATCATTTTAGCAAGAGATTCTTTCACCAGCGTTCTCGTTTCAGGATAGGATAGACTCAACCTATTGTCACAATAAATAGGAGATTTCCATCCTGATGCCCAGATATATGGCTTTTCCAGGTTGATTTTAATCGATTCGATTTTTAGCAATGCCTTGGCAATGTCTTTGGCCAATTTTGAGTCGTAATTCTGAACGGACATGGAAAATTAATTTGATTTTAATGAGAGAAGTGTAGGATATTCTTATCTCGCTAATATATTTAAGGTTTAAACCTTGGCAAATCTAAACGACTTTGAAAATATATATCAATGATATCCCAGTAAGTATTATCGGAGTTGATAATCTTCCGAAAAAGAAGACTTTCGATAAGATCATAGATGGGAGTAAAAAAATAAGTCGTAAAGATCTTATTGATGATGTGCTGATCAATGATGCAGAGCCTTACAAGATAGATGAGCTGCTGCGACTAATGACGGACGCCAAGCTTAAAAATGTGTTTTCCATCACGTTTACAAGTGAGGATGTTTCTTCCCTGATAGAATATATCAAGTCAAAATTTAAGGTTATTGAGGCAGCTGGTGGTGTTGTGGATAAGCACAATAAGACTTTGCTAATATATAGAAAAGGAAGATGGGATATTCCGAAAGGAAAAATTGATAAGGGAGAGAAAAAGAAGGCCTGTGCCATCAGGGAAGTCGAAGAGGAGACAGGTGTCAAAACAGAGATTGTTTCTAAAATCTGCACAACGTGGCATACTTACGTGACTAATAAGAAATATATTCTTAAGAAGACGCATTGGTATCAGATGAACTGTTTGGATGACTCCAACCTGGCTCCTCAGGCGGAAGAAAACATCAAGGAGGCTAAGTGGATGACATTGACTGAGCTTAGAGCAGCCTTATATGATTCCTATAGATCTATAAGGGTAGTGATTCAGGAATATCACAAAGTGTTAAAGGAGAATTACAAGTCGTAAGGCAAGTAATCGGAGATATTCTCCCCGTATTTATGCACCTCTCTGATAATAGTAGAACTGATTGGAGCAAGTTCGGGGGACGTGATCAGGAAGATGGTTTCTAAGTCTGCATTGAGGTGTTTATTGATCTGGCTGATGCTATTTTCGTACTCAAAGTCAGTGGTGTTTCTCAGCCCTCTTACCAGAAATTTAGCACCGAAATTATTGGCAAACTTGGCTGTCAGTTCATCGTAAACCTCAACCTTCACTCTATCATCGTCCGCAAAAGCACCTTTTATTTTGCCAAGCATCATATCAATGTCGAAATACCGGTTCTTTTTTGTGTTGTGCCCAACAGCAATAACCACCTCATCAAAAAGCTTCAGACTTCTTAAAACAATGTCTTCATGACCTTTGGTAAAGGGGTCGAATGAGCCCGGGAAAATGGCTACCCGTTTCATCAATCGCAGAGAAAAATGCTGTAAATATCGAAGTATCGATGGTCAGGAAGATCTTCAAACTCTTTCGGGAATTTCACAAAATTTGGCTTAGTGCCAAAGGCAATATTCCTCACGTACTTTTTAAGTGTAGAAATATGGGGTGAATTTATGTTGAAGATTCCCCACAGAACCAGCTTATTTTCTTTAGGATTCAATCCAAGTTCTTTGAAAACGGAGAGCGTGTACTTGAGGTAATCGTCACTACCTTGAACTAGAAACTGATTGTAATAAATCAGACTTTGTTTGTTGGTAACCATCAGATGTAAAATGCCACGATCTATAAACCCAAAAGCCATGGACTCATGAGAGTGGTCATCATATCTTATGATACCCTCAAGAAGGGCACTCCCCTGATGCACGATCTGAGGGTGCTTAGAAGGATATGCGGTTTTCACCCACTCGATAATTTTCTTATCTGCGGCAAAAATATTTACAGACTTAGATTTGATGTGCTTGTAATAATAGACTTCTTCTATCTTGGTGTTGACCTCACTGTTGAGGATGAGATAATCTCCCGCAACCTCAGGAATGAAGAAGCTATGCGGAACCAAAGAAAATTTCTGGCTCTTGAAGCAAAGTTTGACAATGCCCCATTTGTATGAGCGGAGCAATGTATGCTTATTGAAGATTTCTTTGATGACCTTAAGTCGGTCATTGATGGTCTTTAGACCCTCAAGCTTGTAATCTTCAATATAGAGGCATTCATTCTGTCTGGTTGTTACACAAAACTGGAAATCTTTCACCCCAACCATCAGGCTGAGTGTATATCGGTCAAGGCTTTTCGAGTCAAACGAAGAAGCCTTGACTTTCTTGATTAATTTAAAACCAGTTGTGACGTCCGTGCTCAAATTTTATTCCCAGTTACCTGCGGTTGTTACGTTGGTTCTTGAACCAAATCTTAGTGGTCTTCTTCCAGGGATTTCGCTTTCAGGGTCTCTGGATTTATCGACTGGTTGAGGGTTAACCACCTCAATCACATTTACAGTAACACCGCTTTTATCAATTTTGTCAGCCCAAATATCAAACTTCACCTTTGGGTCAGAATTTGGAACGAATGGAAGCTCAGCTAGATGAAATCTTGGCCATTTTTTAGGAGTAAACAGTGAGTCCATTACTGGTACGGTTCCTAGTGTGTCCACGATAGTATATGTGCTGTCAGCGCCATAATCCAATGTTTTAACATATTCCGTTTTTTCTGTGATGTAGAAACTACCAGAATCAACAAATGCAATTAGGTTGTCCCAGTTGCTAGTATATTGTCCATTTACTGCTTCAAAAGCCAATTCAGCTTCGCGAATCATTTTTAGTTGCTCGATTATTCGAGCTTCCAGTTTTCCAATTCTTTTGGTTTCTTCAATACTAGAATCAATCGAATTGTACAAGAAATACGCAAGACCTGCTGCGATAAGACCAAATACGATCGTCAAAACTTTTGTGGTACTCATTATATGAATGTTAAAAGAAGTTAGGTTTTTTGCAATAATACAGATTTTCACTTGTCTGGCGAAACCCTGAATGTCTTAAATGTTCGCAAATCTGGTGAAGCCTCTTAGGTTCATAATTTCCGAAGGATGTCCGCAGTTCAAAAAACTGTTGTGAATAGTGCCTGAGGGTAGTTTTTTGATTTCTTCATAATCCCAAAATTTCAAATCAGATAAAATTTGCTCATTATGCGGAACTTCAGGGTCTTTGCCCAATTTTAGCTCGCCACTTATCCTTTTCACGCAGTAAAAAAGCTCGATAGCATGAAAGCGGTCATCAATATACTCGTTTACAAAGAGGAATGACCCCACTTTGATGTGAAGGTTTGTTTCTTCTAAAAATTCCTTTACTAAACACATCTCAGTACTTTTTCCGAACTCAAGCCCTCCGCCCGGTGGTGCCCATAAATACCCTTGGTGCCCAAGCCTATCATGTTTGATTAGTAAGATTTTGCCTTTATCTTCCAGGAGTCCACAGACTCTGATTCTGGTTTTATGATTGTAAAGCGAATCAGAAATAGAAAAATCGGTCATTTTAATACTAACATAAGTAAAGTTGGTTCGTTAGATTTGTGAAAAAAGAAAGTTAAACACAATGAGAATCATACCAATTTTATTTGTGCTTTTTGTAGGCTTTGGTGTTTACGCACAATCTCAAGATGCACAAACTGCACAATCAGGAGCGAAAGTTGAATTTGAGGAATCTCTGTTTGAATTTGGAGAAATCACTCAAGGAGACAGAGTAGAGCATGTTTTTAAATACAAGAACACAGGTTCAGAGCCTTTGATACTTAGTAGCGTGAGAACTACCTGCGGGTGCACGGCTCCAAACTGGAGTAGAGATCCTTTGGCTCCAGGAGAGAGCACTACCATGACGGTGCGCTTCAACAGTTCGGGCAAAATGGGAATGCAAAACAAAACCATAACGGTCAACAGTAACGCTTCCAACAACCCTGAGCGAATCAGGATTACAGCCAATGTGCTTCCAAAACCAGTGCCATCAAAGGACGAAATGGAAGCAGCTAATCCTGAGTAGGATTGTTTAATATCTGGATGATTATGAGTGCCCATCCAGCTATAAAACTAAGTCCACCAAATGGTGTGACGGCCCCAAGCCAGGAAATATTAAAAACAGATAGGATGTAAAGGGATCCACTGAAAATCAGAATCCCGATGACAAATAGAAAAGCCGAATAAGTGATCAATTTGTTCGGTTTTTTTGATGACCAGAGCCCAAGAAACAGTAAACCCAGAGCATGAAACATCTGGTACAATACGGCAGTTTCAAATGTGTCAATACGCTGGTTGGCCTCTAATATGTTTTTGAGACCATGGGCCCCAAATGCGCCAATAGCCACGGATGCCAAACTGAAAATTGCCCCAGCCAGTAATATTTTTTTATGCATAATTTCTTTCTCCAAAAATAGTACTCCCAACTCTGATCATAGTGGAGCCACACTCCAGGGCAATATCATAATCACTACTCATTCCCATAGACAATTCTTTCATGCTTAGGTTTGGTATGTCAAATTCATGGTCTATCTCATTAAAAATAGACTTGAGGCTAAGAAACTCCGATTTGATTTGATCACGATCTTCTGTTAAGGTAGCCATACCCATCAGTCCAACGATATTTACGTTTTCCAGTTCACTGAGTAAGCCGCTTTCAAGCATGGCGTATAATTCAGGTTTATCAAAGCCGAATTTAGTGCTTTCGGTTGCGATATGAACCTGCAGCAGGCAGTCTATCTGCCTTTCTGCTTTTGCAGCTTCTTTGTTGATGGCTCTAAGTAACCTTTCACTATCTACAGAGTGTATGAGGTGAACAAAAGGAGCAATCTGCTTGACCTTGTTTCTTTGCAGATGCCCGATCATGTGCCACATGATGTCGTCTGGCAATGATTCATATTTACCAACCAACTCTTGAACTTTGTTTTCCCCAAAATGGCGCTGACCGGCATTATATGCCTCTTGCAGTAGTTCGTTTGGTTTGGTTTTGCTCACTGCTACCAAAGTGTATTTGTGGTCTGCGGTTTGCGTTAGTATTGACTGGATGTTATCTGCGATTTTGGACATATTCAAAATTAAAATTATTACCTCATTTTAATCTCTGTAAGCGGGGTTTTTCATAATTGAATAATTCTTCTTTAATCGATTAGTATCCTATCAGAGTCGGAGGGAAGAACAATGGAGATTATGTTTATTTGAGTATTGCTCTTATATTTTGAAAATTTACATAAAATGGTGAGATGTTTAGTGATATTGAAAGTCTCGCTGTTGGCTGAATAGAGATGAGTCAGGTGGTTACATTAATTGAATAGTACAAATGCCGAAAGGTGGAGATATCTTATTGGTGATGTTATTAAGTTTGTGTTTTTAGAGGAATCTGAAATCGTCATATCCGGATTAACTGAGCATTTTTTCAGTTTGTGCGGAACGCATCTTTCACCAGGTAGTTTGAGTGTAGTTGCAATATCTTAATGATGATTAGAAGGTCCAGTGGAGGCAATCGAATTTTTCTAGATTGTTGAAAAGTAACAAAGCCACTGGTTGGAAACAGTTCCTCACTAACCATAACCTAATTATCGTTTAATGCCACCATACATTAACGGGCTTTTATTTGGCCTTATATTCGTTTTGTCTTTCGGGCCGGGCTTCTTTTCTCTTGTACAAACCAGCGTTCAACGTGGATTTGTAAAAGCCATTTTCCTGGCCATAGGAATCTCTCTAAGTGATTTGGTTTATGTATCTCTGGCTTTGATGGGAGTTGCCTCTTTTTTGCAAAATGATAATGTTAGGTTATGGCTGGCCATTGGTGGGGCTGGTGTGTTAATAGCGTATGGTATTTACTCATGGTATAAAAAACCTAGGATTTATCCTGAAACTCAGACTACCTCACAGATAGACAAGAGTTACTTGAAATATACGCTCAAAGGGTTTGTTCTGAATGGATTAAACCCCTTTATTTTAGTGTTTTGGATAACCATTATAAGTCTAGTGGCTGTGAAGCACAGCTATGGTTTGACCCAGGAGGTGTATTTTTTTCTTGGTGTTCTGACCACCATTTTTACCATGGATATTACCAAGGCATTTCTGGCCAATAGATTAAGGGCCGTTATTACGCCAAAAAGAATACTTATTTTGAACAGATCTGTTGGCTTGATTCTTATCCTCTTTGCGGTTAGGATTATATTTTACCTCTTCGAAGAAAACGGCAGCATTGAAATACCTTTTCCTTAGTGACTTGTTGTGACCCTGGAGTTGAGCTCCTCTATCATATGATCAATTTTCATCGACACCTCGATAGGAGAGGCTTCTGGTGCGTTGATCAATGAATCAAGTTCGTAATATACATGCAGGTCAAATTTTTTATCTGATAAGTTTTCATACTCCAATGCATTTTTCAGATGAAGTCGGGCATATTTTAACGCAACTACAGCATATCCAAATTGATCTGATTCCGCATACCTTTCAGAAATACGAAGTTCAGAAAGAGACAAAATTTTGAGAGTGGTAGCAAAAACTTCACTCATTTTTTCAGGTGAAACTTCATTAGATTTTAGTTGTTCTTCGAATTCCTCCAATTTTACAATCGCCGATTCTACATTTTGGCCGCTTTCCAGATCAATGTCATTTTCCAAATTTCGCAGAGAGGCAATAGCTTGTTCTACATGATAAAGCCCTCGTTCATTAGCGGATTCTTTAACAAAATGCTGGGCGTTGCTTAGATGCAAGTCCGTTTCGAGATTTGCGTCATTCAGGCTGCTATGTGTGTCTTCGTATGTAAAATCTACCCTTGTGAACAGGTAAAGTAGGCTAATAATGAATATCACGAAACCTAAATATAATATGGCAGGTGCTTTCATAAGTTTGTGGGTTTAGGATCTTATAGTTACAACATAATCCCAATATTTACAATGATTTATGTTATGAATCAATCCGTAATTGCACTAGAAATGAAAGTGGATTTGAGCAGCAACCAAATTAGGAAAAACGTCATGGCCCACTTTAGGTAGATTAGGTAAAAGTCAGTCGTGTCTTTATATCTTGATTCTTTTATTTCCGCTTTTTCCAGGGTGTCTATTTGCTCGAAAACCTGCTCAAGAGCGGTTTTGTCTGTTACGCGGTAGAAGTTACCCTTTCCTATTTTGGCTATTTCGCGAAGCGTAGTTTCATCAAGGTTATTTTCAACGTATCTCACACGCCCGAAATGATCCCTTCCAAACGGCACTCGCCCTTCTTTGCCAATGCCGATGGTGTAGATTTTGATGTTGTATGCCTGAGCCAGCTTTGCGGCGGTTACAGGATCAATATTTCCGGCAGTATTTTCACCATCGCTAAGCAGAATCATTACTCGCGAGTTTGAGTTGGATTCAATCAGCCTATTGGTGCCTACAGCGATGGAACTACCAATAGCTGTGCCGCGACTTTCGATCAAATCAAATTGGATGCCGTCAATATAGGTATTAAGAAGATCGTAATCGGTGGTTAGAGGTGAGCGAGAGTATGCATCTCCAGAAAACACTACCAATCCGATTCTGTCCTGAAATCTGCCCTCAACAAAATTTCTTGCCACGTCCTTGGCGGCTTCCAGCCGATTAGGTTGAAAATCTTGAAGTTCCATAGATTGAGAAATATCTATCACCAGCATGATGTCAATACCTTCGCTCCATTGCTCCACTTGTTCGTTTGTAGACTGTGGGCGAGCCAGTGCTACGATGATGAGAATAAGTGCCAAGGCGAAGATCAAAGGCGGGATGAACCGCAATAGACTGACAGGGTCACTTTTGATGTCTTTTTTTGTGAGCGCAATGGGAAGTTTTTTGGAGAAGCTGTGAAGAATAAGCCACCTGAGAATGAGGAA
Organism: Cyclobacteriaceae bacterium; assembly: GCA_039970095.1. Taxonomy (GTDB): domain Bacteria; phylum Bacteroidota; class Bacteroidia; order Cytophagales; family Cyclobacteriaceae; genus JAMZMI01. The sequence continues at coordinate 63,695 of JBDVMP010000077.1, read as the reverse complement.
TAATAGGACAGCCGGAATCGCATAAAACCACACTGGTGCTTCCCAATCGAATGATTGTAGTGTTTCAGGTTTAAACCACCTTGCAGATAACCAGGTTTCCATCAATTACTTACTGTTTTTAATTTCTTCTACTACCATTGCATACCGGTGCTGTGTGAAATCCTCAATACTGTGAAACTGCTTATACAGGTTTTCATCGGTTTGTCCACCGTAAACAAAACGGTCAATATTCTTGAGCGGGTCAGCCAACTCTTGTGTGTATCCAAAATTTAAGATTTCTTTAGATGTCAGTTTTGAATATGGTTTTTTCTCCATTCGCTCAGCAAACTGTTTCCACTTTGATATGGCTGCTTCAGCGGTATTTTTTTGCGGGTTTGTCTTCAAGTCCCTGATATATACTGTCAGCTCATCGCTGAATTGGATATAGTCCTTCTTTAGTTTTCTAAGCTTGATGGCTTTCAAGATGTTTTTTCCAAAAATCAGTACGGCACCAGCAATCAAAACCACCAGTATACCAACGATGATCCAGAATAGTATGAAATTAAATCCAGTATCTACATCTGCGTATTTTAGATTGGTTTTGAGTTTGGTGGTGTCACTCACCTGCTTGGCGAGTTGATTGAATAGGATAGAATCGGTCTGGCTATAAAACAGAGTGCTATCCCCACTTTTCAATATAAAGGCGGGCAATTTCAAGTATTGAACAGGGTCTATTTCGTAGCACTGCAGGGTATAAATAGCTGTATCATAAACGTTTTCACCCTTCAGTTTTGATGGGTAATACTTTTTGGCGCTGTATTCAAACGGGGCAAAGTTATAGGTGCTGTCAGGTAGCACGAGTTCTACGCCTTCAGGATAAGTTGCCGTAAGGTAAAAATCCACGTTATCGCCCACTTCGAAGTGATCTTGCAGAAATCCACCACGAACCTTGATCTCCTGAGCTGAAGCCAGGCTGATCAATAAAAGAAACCCAAGAATGAATGTGAAAAACTTACCTGACACGTTGAATGCTTGATTTATTTCTATGTCTGAACAATCGGATGAGTTTAGGCACGTAATCTTCGCCCGCTTCAATAGCCACATAGTTAACATCATTTCTACTACAGAACCTCTCCAGGTCTGATGAGTTTTTCTTATATGTCTTGTTAAGGGTATTTCTAAAGCTTCCAGAAGAAGTGTTGACCCAAAGTGTTTTACCGGATTCTTTTTCTAAAAGTGGGATAATTCCCAGGCCGGGCATGTTAGACTCTCTTTGATCAAAAAGCTGAACAATTACCAAATCATGCTTTCTAGCAAGACCTTTCAGGCTGTGTTCATACCCTTCGTCTATGAAATCAGAGATCAAGAACACCACGGCTTTTTTGCGTAGCATCCCCAGGGTGGTTTTGATGGCCAAATTCAGATCCGTTTTCCTTGACTTGGGTGAAGTTTTGAAAATACCAGAAAGAATCTCGTAGGAATGTTTAGTGCCTTTGCCCGGTTTGATGTATTTCTCTTTTTGGTCTGAGAAACAAAAGAGCCCCACCTGACTGCTTTCTTTCGATGCAGACATAGATAGCAATGCGGCTATTTCTTTTGCGATATCTATTTTTTGAGAACCATCTTTTCCTATTTCCTGCGATGCAGACACATCAAGCATGAACATAACCGTCTGCTCTTTTTCCTCAATAAAAGTCTTTACGAATGTGCCATGACCCTTTGCAGTCACATTCCAGTCTATGGTTCTCACGTCATCACCGTACTGGTAGGAGCGCACATCGTCAAACTCTAAGCCCGAGCCTTTGAATATGGAATGGAAATCACCCTGCATCTGAGAGTTGATCGCCTTCCGGATTCTGATCTCATATTTTCTTAGCTTTTTGAGGATGTCCTTCATGCACCGTAATTTTGGGGTTCAAAATTATATGAAATGAACTTGCACATTGGGCTCAAGGTTGAGAAATGTGAAGGAAACTTGGTGTAATGACGAGATAAACCTCGAATTTTAACGATCATTAACACTATTCAAAAACTCAAGGTGTGAACAAAGCGATAATAATAGGTCTGATTTTAACTTTTGGCTGTATCCAGGTTTCTCAAGACAAACCAGATGATTTGCTCGATAGAGATAAGATGGCCAAAGTCATGACCGAAATCCATATTTTGGAGGCACGTATCTACAAGCTATATCTCAAACCCGATTCCGCAAAAAAACTCTATGAGCATTTCGAGCCGATGCTGCTCGACAGTCTGGGAGTTCCCAGGGAACAGTTTGATAGGAGTGTGGATTATTATTTCACCCATGATGTAAAGGCGTTTCAGAAGGTTTACGAAGTAGTGGTGGATAGTTTGTTGTCGCGTCAGAAGCGCGAGAAAAATTGATTGAATGCTGATTTTCCCAAATGATTTTAATGCGCAGCTTGGTATTGACCAAGTCACCGAACTAGTAGGTAAAAGATGCAAGTCGGAATTTGGGCTTGAGTTTTTAGCCAAGGTAAAGCCTTCTTCCAGGGTTTCGGAGATAGACCTGTGGCTGAGCCAAACTGATGAGATGGTGAAAATCCTCACTGAGGGCGAAACGATACCCGCCAGAGATTTTCAGGATATACGACCTTTTCTCAAGCGATCGAGAGTGGCCGGTGTATTTCTCATGGCAGAGGATTTTTCGATATTAAAATCTACGCTGCAGATACTTTACGACTGGACCCAATTCCTGAAAAAACGTCAAACTCAGTCTTCTGAGTTGTTTAAACTCACACTTGGTTTTATTTCTGACAGAGAAATAGTTGATGCCATTGATCGAATAGTGGACGAACGTGGTGTGGTGAGGGATAATGCAAGTCCTGAGCTGGCTGCTATCCGGTCATTGCTCATACAAAAAGAACGAGCTGTTAGAACCGAAATCAACAAGATTCTTAGAAAAGCGATTCAAGATAAATTTACCGATGAAGATAGCATTGTTACTATCAGAGACGGTAGGTTGGTGATTCCAGTCAAGGCGGAAAACAAACGCAAGATTCAAGGGTTCGTTCATGACGAATCCGCTACAGGACAGACCGTGTATCTGGAACCCACCGAAACACTCCAACTCAACAATGAGGTTAGAGAGTTGCAATACCAGGAGAAGCGAGAGATAGCCAAAATCCTAACCAAGCTGACCGACATGATCAGAGCATCGCTCAAGGATTTAGAGAAAGGTGCCTTTTTTATTGGGTTGATGGATTTTATTCATGCCAAAGCTGTTTTTGCCTTGGACATTGAGGCGGTAAAACCGAAGCTTCAAAAATACCCTACTGTAAACTGGATAGATGCCAGACATCCACTGCTGTGGCTTTCACATAATGCCAGTGGCAAACCCACAATTCCTTTGTCGCTTAAATTGAGTAGGCAGGAAAACCGCGTTTTGGTGATATCCGGGCCAAACGCCGGAGGGAAGTCTGTGGCCCTGAAAACGGTAGGACTTATTCAATACTTGTTTCAATGCGGATTTTTGGTGCCGGTTGATGAACGCTCAGAATTTGGTGTTTTTAAAAGTTTTTTTCTTGATATAGGAGATACTCAATCATTGGAAAATGACCTCAGTACCTATAGTTCACACCTTACAGCCATGAAGTATTTCAATGAAATGGCTGATCGGGATTCGTTGTTCCTGATAGACGAGTTTGGCACGGGAACCGAGCCTCAGTTTGGAGGCGCTATTGCAGAATCAATCCTAAATGAACTGCATAAAAAGAAGGCTTTTGGGGTCGTGACTACTCACTATCAAAACCTGAAGAAATATGCTGAGAATAACCTTGGGGTTATCAATGGGGCAATGAAATATGATGTGGGAGCACTGGAGCCCCTTTTTGAACTGGAAATTGGTAAGCCGGGAAGTTCTTTCGCATTTGAGATAGCTCGAAAAATAGGCCTTCCGAAATACCTAATTGCTGACGCCAAGTCCAAAATAGGTAGCCATCAGGTGGACTATGAGTTCTTGCTCAATGACCTTGAGCGTGAGCGAAATAAATATCAGAAGCTCTCTAAAAAAGTAGAGAAGGATGAAAAGGAGATTTCTGCTGTCAGGAAAGACTATGAAGAGATTCGGAAAATGGTGCAGGAGGAGCGTAAGGATATTCTGAAGAAAGCCAAGTTGGAAGCCAAGCAGGTTTTGGCTGATGCCAACCGACAAATTGAGAGTACCATTAGAGAGATAAAAGAGCAGAAAGCCGATAAGGAGAAAACCAAAGCTGCACGGGTGAAGTTGGAGGAATTTAAGACAAGGAAACTCAAAGATTCTGAGACTCAAAAATCCATTGAAAGCCAAATCAAATTAGGGGATCATGTGACAATCAAAGGTCAGGATACAATTGGTGAGGTCACTTCTCTGAAGGGCAAACAAGCACAAGTTCAATTCGGAAATATTATATCTTTCATAGACCTGAAAAAGCTCGAGAAAACCACAGGGCGGTCCCAACCTCCCGAAAAGAAGGTCTCAAGAAAGATAGGTGGCATCAATATCATGGATAAGATGGCTCAATTTAATGGAGAGATGGATATCCGGGGAGTGCGGGCAGAAGAGGCGTTGGGAAAGGTAGATGAGTATATTGATCAGGCTCTCATGCTCGGAACGGATCAGGTTAGAATTGTGCATGGAAAAGGGCACGGAATTTTGCGAGACGTGATCCGCACGCACCTCAAAGGACATCAGAGTGTAGCGAGCGCCGTGGATGAACATATAGATTTTGGTGGAAGTGGTATAACTGTAGTTACCTTCAGATGAAAGAGATAACCCGCTCACAGTTGGCGTTGCGAAATGGATCGGATCGGGCGGAGATTTGGGTAGCATATCAGGGGCGGGTATATGACGTAAGTGATTCGCGTTTGTGGCGAGGAGGCAAGCATTATGAACATTGGGCGGGACAGGACCTTACGGACGAATTGCCAGATGCACCCCACACAGAAAAGGTTTTTCAAAAATTCACCCAAATAGGTAAAATTGTAGAATGATCTTAATAGGCGAGGCGGGAGGAAGCAAAACGGACTGGAGGCTGATTTCTAAAGATCAAATAGAAAGCAAAACAACTGCAGGTTTCAATGCTGCTGTAGATGATCTATCTGCTTTCATTTCCTCTGTAAGATTGGAATTTGAGCAGCATTTAGAAGCTATTCGGCAAATCTACTTTTATGCCGCTGGTGCTGGTACGTCAGAAAATCAGTCTGATCTCGAACTACAACTAGAGTCTGTATTTCCTGTAGCTCAGGTAGAAGTGCAAAACGATTTGTTGGCCTCTTCTCGTGCACTTTATGGTACAGATTCGGGTATGGTAGCCATATTGGGTACTGGCTCTGTGGTCGGAGAATATGATGGAAGTGAGATTATCTATAGAGTGCCGTCACTCGGCTACATACTTGGCGATGAGGGCAGTGGCTTTTATCTTTCAAAACTCTGGATTCAGCATGTTTTGAGAGGGACAGCTCCCGACGATTTAGCTAAATCATTTTTAGAGCAACATCCTGATTTTTCCGAAAGAGAAATTATTCGCTTAATCTATGGAGAAGCACGAGCAAATGGAATACTGGCTCGCTACACTCACTTTTTCAGCCAAAACAAATTTCACCCGTTCATATATGGGATGGTATATGAAGCATTCAAACACTGTTTCAATGCATATCATCTTCGCCAGGAGGACAGAGATAAAAAATGGCGTTTTAGCGGGTCAATTGCCTACTACTTCGAAGAAATTTTGCGTCAAGCAGGCTCAGAATTTGATTTATATATTGATAAGGTGATACAATCGCCAATAGAAGAACTGACCAATTACCACCAAACTCATGGTTAACTCCAAATTGCGGTAAACGAGTCCAGCACTTAGGATATTATTCCAATGTCCACTTCCAAAAATTCCAATGTCCACTTCCAAAACCCAGAGTTCGATAAACTAGAAACAGTGCAGAAAATGGCTCTCAACATGCCCTCAACATCAATAAAGGTGAAAATGGGGCGTACAAAAGCATCATGTTGGTAGAGATCCAGCTGCCCAATAAAAGCAGTTCAACTTCTTAGTGAGCACGGCTCAGTTAGAAAGGTTATAGCAAAATTCAATGTTAATTAATTGTTAAGGTTGTTATCTTATTGTTAACAAACTTAAAATTGCATTAAAAATCTAAACGCACATTATTTGGCAAATCTCCAATTGACATGACCATATATTTTGTTGTTTGAGAGATTTTCAAAACTCACCCAATTATTTTCTGAATCTTGAATAGATCACAGGGTTTTACTGTTACGTCTTGGTTAAAAATGATTCATAAAAATAATTTTATCAAAAAGTGTCGAACCATTTTAAAAGCTACTTTTGAGGAAAATATCAAATCATCAATATGAAGAAAAATTTACTAAAACTGACAACAGCAGTCTTTCTAAATCTGCTGGTGATTGGAGCCTTCGCTCAGACTACCATTACAGGTAAGATAATCGACGGAGAGACTCAGGAAGGTTTACCCGGGGCTAACGTCCTGATAAAGGGAACCACTTTTGGAACTATCACTGATTTAAATGGTGAGTTCTCGCTTGCCGTGGGAGACAGAGAGTCTGTTACGGTAGTGATCACATTCATAGGATTTAAAAAGGTTGAAAAAACCATACTTCCTAGTGAAAGTACAAGCATAGGAAATGTTGTTCTTCAACTTGGGGCTAACGAACTAAGTCCTCTTGAAGTTGTAGCTTCAGTTGCTGTGGATAGAAAAACGCCTGTCGCGGTAGCAAAAATCGATGCTGTGATGATTGAGGAAACGGCGAGTAATCAGGAATTTCCTGAGCTGTTAAAATCTACTCCAGGAGTTTACACAACCAAGCAAGGTGGTGGTTATGGAGACTCACGAATCTCTGTTAGAGGGTTCAATGATGAAAACGTAGCTGTAATGATCAACGGTATTCCTGTGAATGATATGGAAAACGGGAATGTATACTGGTCAAACTGGGCTGGTCTTACTGACGTGACAGAGTCTATGCAGGTTCAAAGAGGATTGGGTGCATCTAAAGTTGCTGTGCCATCTATCGGAGGTACTGTCAATATCATTACTAAAACTACTGAAGCTGAGAAAGGTGGAGTTGTAACTTACGGAATTGGTAACGACGGTTATCAGAAGCAAGGGCTTACACTTTCTACTGGTCTGATGGACAATGGATGGGCTGTGTCCGTTTCAGGGTCAAAAGTTGAAGGAGATCGCTATATAGATGGCGGTGGATTCATCGGTTATAACTACTTCATGAACGTCACCAAGCAGATCAACGATGCACATATTTTGTCATTCACAGGTTTTGGTGCTCCTCAGGTACACGGTCAGAGAGTAAACACTTCTACAATAAGTGAAATCAGAAATGCCCCTCAAGGCAGAAGGTGGAATGAGACATGGGGATATAAAAATGGACAGGAAGTTCATTATGAAGATAACTTCTATCACAAACCTCAATTCTCATTGAATCACTACTGGACTATCAATGAAAAATCAGAACTATCTACTGCATTGTACATGTCAACTGGTACAGGTGGTGGTGGTGGTACTCGCGGAGACTGGACACCAGCATACAATGCACGTAGCAAGTATGAGCCATTAGATTTGGATGTTTTGGTTGATATCAACAGAGACCCACAATACAATGGTGATGCTCAGGCTTTCATGAGAGCATCTAGAAATGACCACAAGTGGTATGGGTTGCTTTCTACCTACACCAATGAAATTACGAGCAACTTTAACCTACTAGCAGGTGTGGACTTGAGATATTATGTAGGATCCCACTTCTATGAAGTAACGGATCTACTTGGAGCAGAATACTCTCTAGACGACTCTGATATCAATAACCCTGGTAGATTGTTGAAAGTAGGAGACAAGTTTAACTATAACAATGATGGTGTTGTAAACTGGACAGGAGGATTCTTACAAGGAGAATATACGCAAGGTAAGATTGATGCCTTCCTTACGCTTTCAGTTTCTAACACTGGTTATCAGAGAATTGATTATTTCGGTTACTTAGATTCAGATCCACTTCAGAAAACAGACTTTGCTAACTATTTAGGTTATCAGGTTAAAACTGGTGTGAATTATAGGTTGAATAGAAATCATGCTGTTTTTGCTAATTTGGGTTATTTCGAGAAAGCTCCGGATTTTGACGGTGTTTACCTTAACAATGACCAGTTTGTTAATGATGCAGTTGAAAATCAAAAAATTCTTTCTTACGAATTAGGTTACACTTACAGAAGCCAAACCTTCAATGCCAACGTCAATGCTTACAGAACCTCATGGTTGGACAGAACATTGACAGAGTCGTTTTCTCCTCAGGTAGATGATCCAGCTACCACAGATGTGGATGAAAGAGACTTGATCTATAATGCAAGTTTGTTGGGAGTAGATGCCCTTCATCAGGGTATTGAAATCGACTTTCAATACAAGCCAACTCCTAAGCTTACTATTAATGGTATGGCGTCACTCGGTGACTGGGAATGGTTAAACGATGTTGACGGTCAGGTTATCCTTGACGACAGTCAGGATACTGTAGGTACATTTGATAAGCTCTACATTGGAGGATTGAAAGTTGGTGATGTAGCACAACATACATACGCGCTTGGTGTTAGCTACGAGGTTTTTGACGGTATCAAGATCAGCGCCAATGCAAACTACTTCGACAAACTATACGCAGAATACGATCCAAACAACAGAACTGATGTTCCTGACAATGGAAAGGTTGTGCAGCCACTTGAACTGCCTAGCTATATGACAATTGATGCATTTGCCAAGTTTAATTTCCAACTTGGAAATCTTGATGCTATGCTCATAGGAAACGTAAACAACATACTGGATACGGAATACATCGCTGAAGGCTCAGATACCAATTCAATCAATAGTTCTCAGGTCTATTACGGATTTGGAAGAACTTATACCATTTCAATGAAACTCAATTTCTAATTGATCTTGAATAAGGTCTTTGAAAAAAGAAAAGAACATGAAAAAAATATATAATATAATACTCGGGCTTGCATTGATTTCGACTTTTGGTTGTGAGCCTTTGGGGGACACTTATGATGAGCTGGATGCAACGGATCCAGGGCTTGTCCTGGATTTTGATTACACACTTACTGAGGATGACTATGAGCTTGTAGACAATTCATTTCCCAACTTCGGAGGTGAGGATGAAGCCAAAGAGAAAGTACCTACTATTATGGCTGCTAATTTTGGCCACTTGGGTAACGGATCTTCAGCAGTAGTTACATATGATGTTTACAATGGAAGTTCTCCATACTTCGGTTCTGGATCAGAAGTTACTGTTTCAGAAGCTGATTATGATGCGTTGGGCTACTCTTATGGTAATTTTGATGATTTAGACGAAGACCTTCCGATTTTCGCTGCATACAAAATGCCAGATGCGTCGACCGGCGCATACATAGATGTGACTCACAATTATTACAATGGTAGCTACACTGAAGACGATGTTGTAAACAGAGTGGTAAAAACTTCGGCTTATGGCTGGATGTACGTTTGGAATTTGCCGGGTGATTCTTACAAGGATTTCTTTCAGGAGCCATTTTCTAACTTTAGCGATTCAGATGAGGCAGAAGCTAAAATTCCTACCTATCTGCCTGAAGCTTTCAGATTTGCAGAAGAAGGAACCAGCATCTTGGTTGGTTACATTTACTACGACGGTGGTGTAGTAGAAGACCTAGCTCATTTCACACTTGTGGATGGAGAGTGGGTTATCTATGGTGACGCATTTCAGGTTTCACCTCAATCTCTTAGCTTCGGACTAATTGACGGTGTATGGGTTCCAGACAACACCATTAAGGTTCAACTTGGATTTACAGCTTATCAAGCGATAGGGGGAGCTACAGCTACATCAAATCCTGCCGGTTCAGAAAGCATCTTGGCATACAGTAATTTTGATATCTCACTTTGGAGCAGTGCTCAAATATTCGATGCGATTACTGCATATTTGAAAGATACGTATCCAAACTCTGAGGAAGGACAAAAGTATTTGGTGACATACGATACCTGGGAACCAGGTAATGGAACTGCCGATCTTTACGTCATTCTTGAGGGCGGAGAATACGTTCTATTCGAACAATAAATAGATTTAAAATTCACTTTAAAGGGAAGCATATGCTTCCCTTTTTATTTGGTAATTAGATATGAAGAATTTTATTGCTTTTATCCTGGGCTTTGCTTCACTTAGCTTGTATGCCCAGAGCATACCCGATGGCTATTATGATGGCACAAGTTCATTGTCAGGTGAAGCACTGAAGGTCAAACTTCACCAGATTTCAAGAAATCATACAAAGAGGAGCTATTCTGAGTTTAGAGATACCATTTTGCCAGACCTGGACGAGGATCCTGACAACTCGGATAATATCATTCTGTTTTATAAAAACAACTCTATACCCAAGCAAAGCTTTGCTAGCAACAATGAGCCTGACTTTTGGAATAGGGAGCATACCTGGCCTTCTTCACATGGTTTTTCGAGCAGCTCTGATACCGCATATACTGATGTGCATAACCTGCGCCCATCAGATGCTACGGTAAATACCTCCAAGAGCAATAAAGACTTTAATAACGTAGAGCATATTGCGGAAAATGAGGAGGGAGAAGCTCCGGATACTTATACAACATCAGATTTTTTCGAGCCTCGCGATGAGATAAAAGGTGATGTCGCCAGGATCCTATTCTACATGGACATGCGATATGAAAGCGGAAGACTTGATCTTGATCTGGTGGATAGAGCAACTTTTACAGGAGATCCTGAGCTCGGAGTTCTAAGTACGCTCATTCAGTGGCACGAAAGTGACCCGGTTGATCAGTATGAAATTGATCGACACGAAAAGGCCTACGGTTATCAGAATAATAGAAACCCTTTTGTAGATCATCCGGAGTGGGTGGCCGACATTTGGGGTAGCTCGTCAGATCCATATCTGACAGTTGATCAACTGAATTTTTCGTCAGATTTTGGGCGAGTTGCCTTTGGCGAATCTTTTACCCAGCAGTACACGCTTGTTGGTAATAACCTTGCAGCAGATGTTACTGTTAGCGTTGAGGCTCCTTTTTCACTTTCTGGTGACAATCAGACATTTGCTGATCAAATAACTTTGACCCATACCAGTGAAGAAAGCCAGGAGACCTTTACCATTTACTTGAAGTTTACTCCAGCGCAGGAAGATGGAACACTGTATGAAAAAACCGTGACGCACTCCACATCTGGTGCTAATGATGTGACGCTAAATGTGAAGGGAACAGAAGGAAAAGAAGCCATCTTGACAATAAGCGAAGCGCGTAGCGAAAGCCTGGGAAGTGTAGTTAAAGTAACAGGAGTGGTAATAGACGAAGGAAATAACAGCGGTAATAGCAGAGTGATTTATGATGGAACTGCAGGGGTAGTGGTGAGAAGCTTTGATGCGGGAAACGAGTCTTCAGACCTTGTGCAGGGAGACAGTGTGGTTGTTAGTGGCGGCCTGTCAGAATACAATAACCTGCTTCAGATTGAGGAGTCACCGATAGTGATTTCTATGATAAGTCAGGGAGCGAGCTTACCATCACCCAAAGAAGTGACTATTGCCGAAGTGGGAGAGCACCTGGAGTCTCAACTTGTGATTCTGAAGGGAGTATACTTTGATAGGCCAGGTCTGACTTTTGGAGGAGGGGGTTCAGCGGGTAATTTTACTATCTATGATGGTGATGACCAGCTCACCTTAAGAATTGGGTCTTCAAGTCACCCTCTTGTAGGAACTCTTGTACCTGAAGGCGAATTTGATATTATCGGAATTGTCGGGCAATTTGGCTCTGACTATCAAATATCTCCACGTTCGGAAAACGACGTGATTGAAGCGGGAAGTGATGAAGCTTTGAGCAATGCTACTTATAAGCTTGATATGATCTACCCTAACCCAGCAGAAGGACTTATTGAACTTCATCTTTCGGGAAATGAGTTTTCCAGTGTTCAAATTTATGATTTGAATGGAAGTCTGGTTCTGAATAACTTGGGAGTGCAGAAATCGCTAAATGTTTCTTCGTTGAAAAAGGGACTGTACTTCGTTATCGCTACTACGGATGAGGGGATATTTTACTCCAAATTGATAAAGGAATAAAACAAAGTTTTTTCTATAATGAAAGGGGCCTGTGAGCCCCTTTTTTGTTTCCTTTGAGTCAGATGCACCAAATAGAACCATACATCAATTGGCTTAAATTTTATGACTCGGCTGTCGATCCGGACTCTCCTTTTCATGGAAAGGAGTATAACTATGACCTCTACTCAGAGAATATCTATGGTTACTTCATTGATCCGGGATGGGATTTTTTTGGTTCTGAAACACTGTATTTGAAAGTCCTCTTTGCCAATTATGAGGAAGGCTACACGATCATCGAACTGTTGGGCGAATGGAACGATGCGCTCAACAACGACATCATGCATCTGAAGCGAAATATTGTGGAACACTTTCTCATGCTTGGTGTGAATAAGTTCATCCTGATAGGAGAGAATATCCTCAACTTTCACGGTAGTGATGATAGTTATTATGAAGAATGGTTCGACGAGGTAGAAGACGGCTGGATCGTGGCAATGAATTTTAGGGACTTTGTGGAGGAGGAGATGGCCATATATCAAATTGATAACTACGTCAACTTCGGAGGGCAACTCCAACTAATCAATTGGCGCACTATGACCCCCACCGCGGTATTTGGCTTGATTGATTCTTTGATGTCACGGAGACTCAGTATCTAACATTTCTACAGAAGCGATCTCAGAAATCAGGTATTTCCTCTTCGTTTCCATTTCCTGACAAACACTCCTCGTACGCTTTTTTTCCAGCTTTACGTATGTCTTTCCATTGAAAATAAAAGCCTCCCCAGTGGATACTTTGCTGAGCGGTATTGTATCGCTTGGCGGATCAAACTGCCGGAGCACATTATAGAGAACTGGGTCAGAACAACTGCTCGCTTTCGGATTTTTAAAGTAGTTCTTAAGAGCCAAAAGTACATTAGGAGGGAAGATCTCCTCATTGAGTATAGGCTCCATCGCTTTCTTAAAGCTTTCTTTCCATTCCGACCCATGTGGACTTACCTTTCTTCCATGCTCTTTGAAAGTGACCAGGTGTGCCACCTCGTGAATGTATGTTACCAGAAAAGCGTAAGGGTTGAGGTCGTTGTTGATGGTGATGGTATGCTTACCAGTGGCTCTTTCAAATCGATAATCACCAAGCTTGGTTTGTCGGCTTTTCTTGATCTTGAACTCAAACCCAAAGTAATCATAAAGCTTGGTGCAGTACGCTACAGCATTTTTAGGCACGAAACGCTCAAATACCTGTTGATGTGAGTTTAGTTTTATGTCACTCAAATTTTAATCTCAGGAAACTCTAGTTCAAAGTTGAAAACCTAACTTCAGCATCCTATTTTTTTCTAAATACCACTTTCACATTCACCCCTTCAAACCCAAAGTGCTCACGAATCTTATTGGTAAGGAATCGCTCATATGATTCTCTGATATCCTTAGGATAGTTGCAGAAAAATGCAAAGGTAGGGCTAGGAGTAGGTAGCTGCGTGATGTATTTGATCTTGATGTACTTGCCACGCACAGCTGGCGGTGGATAGTGCTCTATTTCCTTCAGCATCACGTCGTTTAGCTGCGAGGTGGTGATCTTCTTATGCTTATTCTCAGCCACATTTAGCGCCAGTTCTATCGTCTGGAAAATTCGCTGCTTGTTTAGAACACTCGTGAATATGATCGGGATGTATGACATGACACCAAGACGCTCTTTGACCTCTTTTTCAAAATCGCGTGCCGTATTGGTTTCCTTCTCTATCAGATCCCATTTGTTCACCATGATGATGATACCCTTCTTATACTTGTGAGCCAGCCCGATGATATTCATATCCTGGGTTTGAATGCCATTCTGAGCATCGAGCACCACCACACATACGTCAGAATCCTGTAGTGCCTGAATCGCCCTCAGTACCGAGTAAAACTCGATATCCTCATGCACCTTTGATTTCTTCCTTATACCAGCCGTGTCTGTCAGGATAAAATCCTTTTCAAACAAGTTGTATCTACTGTCCACAGCATCTCTGGTCGTACCAGCAATGTCCGTCACGATGGTGCGCTCTTTTCCTAGCAGAGCATTCAAAAATGAAGACTTACCCACGTTAGGTCTGCCAACTATCGAAATTCTCGGCACATTATCTTCGCGCTCTTCCTCCGCCTCTTCTTCAAAGTGTTGGATTACCTCGTCCAGCAGTTCACCCGTACCACTTCCACTTGCAGCGGCCACTGGAAAGATCTCTGCATCCAGACCCAAAGCGTAAAATTCATTAGCCGCATAGGATTTTTCTGTGGTGTCAGCCTTATTTGCGCAGATCAGTACCGGTTTTTTGATCTCTCGGACCACATTGGCAAAATCAGAATCGAGACCGTGAAGCCCGGTGATGCAATCCACCATAAAGATGATCACGTTGGCCTCTTCCAACGCCTCCTTTACCTGCGACCGGATAGCTCCCTCAAAGATGTCCTCAGACCCTTCTACATATCCACCCGTATCAATCACTGTAAATTGCTTCCCAACCCATTGCGCATAGCCGTAATGCCGGTCTCGGGTCACCCCAGACTCATTGTCCATGATGGCCTGCTTACGCTCAATTAATCGATTAAAAAGTGTTGATTTTCCAACGTTGGGTCGCCCAACGATCGCCACAATATTTGCCACTGTTGCTTAGTTAAAATTTCGAAACGCAAAACTACGCATAGTTTTCCGCTTTTGTTGATTTGAAGAGAACAGGATCACTCCGGGTTTACTGGTATTCGGGCTGTCCGCGCATATCCCCAGTGCTGCCCACCATCCCGTCTAGGTTGAACAGGGTTTGCGTCGAGTGAGTTCAGACTAAGAGACATTACTCCCGAACCCTCTTCCTCAGACCTTTCCACTCTTCTCTTTCCACTGTTCTCTTTCCACTTCCTAATATCCAAACCTCGAAAGCTTCCGGTCGTCTTTGCGCCAGTCTTTCTCCACTTTCACACGCGTTTCCAGATGGATCTTCTTCTGGAAAAAATCTTCCAAATCTACACGAGCCGCCATCCCCAGTTGCTTGATTGCTTCACCTTTCTTGCCAATAATGATTCCCTTTTGGCTGTCACGCTCCACATAAATATCCGCCATTATTCTGATGATGTTTTCATCTTCTTTAAACTCATGCACCACTACCTCAGAGCTGTAGGGTATCTCTTGTTTGTATTGCAAAAAGATCTTTTCGCGGATCACTTCACTAGTGATAAACCTTTCGGATTTGTCTGTGAGTTCGTCTTCAGGAAAGTAGGGGGGGTGGTTAGGAAGCAGTTCCACGATTTTGTCTTGCAGCTGCTTGGTGCCCTCACCTGTAGCAGCCGAGATCAAATACGGGTCAAAATCAGGAATCTCATCTTTCCAGTAGAGCGCCTTGTCATGAGCCTGAGAGCCTACACCCAGATCCACCTTGTTGATCACAAATAGAACAGGGATGCCAGTTGACTTAGCTATTTCGAGCCACTCAGGGCTGTTGTTCTTTTCTCCCAACTCCACCATGTAAATGATAACATCAGCATCTTCCAACGACATCTTCACAAACTTCATCATCTTCTCCTGTAGCTTATAGCTCGGGTCCAGAGTGCCCGGAGTATCCGAATACACGATCTGGTATTGGTCAGAGGTTATGATGCCAAATATTCTGTGTCTGGTGGTTTGGGCACGGTTACTTGTGATAGAAAGTTTCTCACCCGTGAGTTGATTCATCAGTGTGGACTTACCCACATTGGGCCTTCCCATTATCGTTACAAACCCTGACTTAAAATCCTTCATTGCATCCATATTTCCTGCAATATCCGATGATTTTGGTTGAAGATCGAGCGAGGATCAAAATTTCTTAACAAATAAGTATTCATGGTTTGGTATCTCTAGATTCTTGTGCTACTTTTGCAGTCCACATCGCGGGATGGAGCAGTTGGTAGCTCGTCGGGCTCATAACCCGAAGGTCACAGGTTCGAGTCCTGTTCCCGCTACAAAGCAAGCCTCAGATTAATTTCTGAGGCTTTTTTTATGATCTCGCACCAATATTGTGAGGAAAATCGGGGGACGTAATTAAGTTGATAGATAAGGGTTTACGCCCCATAGGGAATGATAAGAAGCAAGCCCTTTTTGTGTTTACAGTTTACGTCTTTAGTTTAGATCATTTGATAAGATCTATTTCAGGTATACCGAGGAAATTGAAAAGCGATTGTTCTCCCAAAACCAACTTAAAAAAAAGGTGGACGGTTTGTTTTCGTTCTTGGGACTTGATTTACAGCGAAGGATTCGCGGATAAGGCTGATGTTCATAGACGAGAGCTGAAGTCAATATTTAGTAGGGGTTGAATGCATCATAACGAAATTCGTTAGACTTAGTCGGGCTTTTATCCATCATGTGACGGACACAGTTTTCATTCCTGTTCTCGCTACAAAGCTAGCGGCAGGTTAATCTCTCAGGTTTTTTTATTCTATAAATTTTGTTCAATCTTTTAAATTGCATCCGTTAAGTGCAGGATGGTAGTTGAATTAGAAAACCCAAAATTGACCAGTAACTTTTTCCATCGATGAAAAAATCATCAACCATTTATGATATCGCGGAGCGACTTGGCTTCAGTGCCTCTACCGTCTCCAGGGCTTTGGCAAACAATCCTAGGATAAGTCTAAAGACACGGAAATTGGTTATTAAGGAGGCAGGTAAACTCGGTTACAATCGCAATAAGTACGCTTCTAACCTTCGCAGAGGAAAAGGAGAGACTATCGGAGTGATTGTTCCCAGAATTAACCGTTCCTTTTTTGCTAGCGTGATTCACGGCATAGAGGAGGAGCTTTACAAAAAAAATTACAACCTAATTATTTGTCAGAGCAAGGAGCTATTGAGCAGGGAGCAGCAGTGCGTAAGACTTTTGATAGACAGCAGCGTGGACGGTATTATATACTCAGCATCGGCGGAGACAACCAGTTTTGATCACGTATGTAACATTATCAATGCCCGCATTCCGCTGGTACAGTTTGACAGAGTTTTAAGGGAGTTGGGCACCAATTCGGTAATTAATGATAATGAAAATGGGGCTTATAAGGCTACAAGGCATCTTATAGAGCAAGGTTATAAGAAAATAGCACATCTGCACGGACCACTCAATCTGAGCGTATATCAGGAAAGAAAAAACGGTTTCGAAATGGCGATGAACGAGGTAGGGCTTGGAGTTAACGCGGATTGGGTTTTACCTGCAATTACTGAAGTGGCTGGGAGGGAAGCTGGAGGGAAATTGTTGTCAATGAAGGATAGACCAGAGGCAATATTTTGTGCGAGTGATTTTTCGGCTTTGGGAGCTTTAAAGGAGGCTAAAAACAAAGGTGTAAGTGTGCCAAACGACTTGGGTGTAGTAGGTTTTGCGAATGAACCTTTTTGCGAAATGGTATACCCAGGGCTCACATCTGTGGAGCAATTTAGTGAGTCGATTGGTCGTGAGTCGGCTAAGATGGTTTTAGATCAAATCAATCAGAAGAACTCAGAACAGCCAATGCAGATTAGATCTTGTTCCGTTGAGTTAAAGGTGAGAGAGTCTAGCTTAAGGAATGAATAGCGCAATGCTTTGCGCAGCGGGAAATAGGAATTAATCTGTTGTGAGTTGAAGTAGGTCAGCTCAGGTTTATATCTTGCATTTCCGCAGAATAGTTTGGCCCATGATACAGCAAGTCATGCTTTGAAATTGTTGGTAATATTGCTGTGGGCAGGGTGAAAACCACATTTATAATAACATACCACATGAACGGAATATTTGATCTTTCAGGGAAAAAGGCTGTTGTAACCGGAGGCGGTAGCGGCATTGGAGAAGCTATAAGTAAAAAAATGGCTGCTCAGGGTTGCTTCGTCTATCTTCTCGATTTTGACGAAACCAAAGGGAGCGCTGTTGCACAAACTATCAAGGATTCTGGTAATCTCTGTGAGTTCGTGAAATGTGATGTTTCTAAAGAGGAATCGATCATAGATGCATTCGCGAAAGTAGATGGTGATCTCGATATTTTGGTTAACAATGCCGGAATTGCCCATGTAGGGAATCTCGAAAATACTTCGTATGACGACTTCCAACGAGTTTACGATGTGAATGTGAAAGGGGTGTTCGGGTGCCTTCAGACAGGGATCAAACTGATGAAAAATAAGGGTGGAGCTATCATTAACATGGCTTCAATTGCCTCACTTGTGGGTATATCGGATCGTTTCGCCTATTCCATGAGCAAAGGAGCAGTTTATACGATGACGCTTTCTGTAGCCAAAGATTATCTAAAAGATAAAATCAGATGCAATTGCATTGCTCCTGCTCGGGTGCATACACCTTTTGTTGATGGCTTTATTGCCAAAAATTACCCTGGTCAGGAACAGGAGATGTTCGAAAACCTATCTAAAACACAACCCATTGGCCGCATGGCTGAGCCCGATGAAGTGGCTAGCCTCGTAGTTTACCTGGCTTCAGATGAGGCAAGTTTCATTACCGGAACCTGCTACCCAGTAGATGGAGGGTTTATTACTTTGAATAACTAATTTAAAAACTATACAAATGAAATTATTTCGTTATCAAAAGGACGGCCAATATAAGGCAGGAGTAGCTACGGCTGACGGACATTTTGATGTGTCAGCTCACATAGAAGACTATGACAGAGACTTCTTTGACAATGATGGAATCTCCAAAGTGGCTGATCTTGTAGCTGCAGGAGGCCTAACCCCGATCTCCGGAGATATTGATTTTGGTGCGCCTCTTTATAGACCCGAAAAAATCATTTGCATTGGGCTCAACTATAAAAAACATGCTGAAGAAAGTGGCATGGGTGTGCCAACAGAACCAGTTGTATTCTTCAAAGCACCATCAAGTTTGACAGGTCCGTTTGACAATGTGGTGATTCCAAAAAATAGTGTAAAAACTGATTGGGAGGTGGAACTAGCCGTGATTATCGGCAAGAAAGCATCTTACGTAAGCGAAGAAGAAGCATTAGATTACGTTGCTGGATACGCAGTGCACAATGACATAAGCGAGCGTGAGTTTCAGTTAGAAAAAGGCGGACAATGGGTCAAAGGTAAAAGTGCAGACACATTTGCTCCTCTCGGACCATACTTGGTCACAAAAGACGAGGTGGCAGACCCGAATAACCTAAACCTTTGGTTAACCCTAAACGGCAAGAAAGTTCAGGATGGAAACACGAACGACTTCATTTTCAATGTGCAGCATGTGGTGAGCTACCTGTCTCAGTTTATGACATTAACCCCGGGAGATGTAATTTCTACAGGTACTCCAGAAGGTGTAGGTCTCGGTTTCAAACCACCTGTATTCTTAAAGTCTGGCGATGTAATGGAGCTAGGGATAGATGGGCTTGGAACTTCGAAGCAAGTGGTGAAAGCTTACGGCGAATAGTCAGATGAGAGTTGATTCTCATCAACACTTTTGGAATTACGATCCGGAGAAACACTCCTGGATATCTGATAACATGCAGGTGCTCAGGAGTGATTTTTTGCCGGAGGATCTACTTCCCAGTCTTCAAAAAAACGAACTTGATGGATGTGTTGCAGTACAGGCAGATCAGTCTGAAGAAGAAACAAAGTTTCTTCTCAAATTAGCCTCGGAAAACCCATTTATAAAAGGCGTTGTTGGTTGGATAGACTTAAAGTCTGACAACCTTTCAGAGCAACTAGAAGCCTATAAAGGGGACGAAAAGCTTAAAGGATTTCGTCATATAGTTCAAGATGAGCCTGATGGTTTCATGACGGATTCCAAATTCGTGAGGGGAGTGAAAACGCTCGCTGATTTTGGATACACCTATGATATTCTGATATTTCATAATCAGCTACCAGAGGCCCTGGATTTTGTGTGCCAACTTCCAGAAATGAAGCTGGTAGTAGATCATTGCGCCAAGCCTGATATCAAAAACGGAGAGTTTGAAAGCTGGAAATCCAATATTGAAAAGCTTGCCGCCCACGACCACCTTTATATCAAAATTTCTGGCCTTGTAACGGAGGCCAATTGGAACGACTGGAAGGCTGAAGATTTTAAGAAATACATAGATGCAGTGGTCAATGCCTTTGGCGAAGACCGAATCATGTTCGGCTCAGACTGGCCGGTATGCCAGCTTGCGGCAACCTATGACCAGGTGATGGGGCTCGCCTCTAAAACAACTGAGTGCCTAACCCCGGCTCAGTTGGATTTGTTTTTTGGAAAGAATGCTTCCAGATTTTACAACCTATAAAAACCTAACCCAACGATGAAAACAACTCCGGTAGTATCTCGATCAGTATTGCTGCCCTTCATACTGATTACCTCACTGTTTGCACTTTGGGGCTTTGCCAATGCTGTGACTGACCCTATGGTAACAGCCTTCAAGAAGGTGTTGGAGCTTGATAATTTTCAGGCCAGTCTCGTACAGATGGCATTCTACGGAGGGTATTTTACTATGGCATTGCCGGCAGCACTTTTCATCAGAAAGTATTCTTATAAGGTAGGAATTCTGATAGGGTTGGCACTGTATGCCAGTGGGGCGCTATTGTTTTATCCTGCTGCCGTTACGGAGCAGTTTGGATTCTTTTTAGGTGGGCTCTATATATTGACATTTGGTTTGGCATTTCTGGAGACCACAGCCAATCCTTACATCCTGTCTATGGGCGATAAGGAGAATGCAACTCAAAGGCTCAATTTGGCGCAAGCTTTTAATCCCGTTGGCCTTCTTGGTGGCTTGCTGGTAGCTCAGCAGTTTGTCTTGAAAAGACTTCAGTCCGATGATGTGGATTTTGCATCGCTGAGTGAGTCTGCAAAGGCAACCATCACTACGGCAGATTTGATGGTGATCCGCAACCCGTATGTGGTACTGGGGCTGGTGGTCATTTTCATCTTCGTACTTATCCTCGTAAACAAAATGCCCAAAGGCAAGGACAAAGATTTGGGAGTGAGCGCCTGGGGGTTGATCAAGTCGATCATAAGCAAACCAAAATATGCTTATGGAGTAGTTGCTCAAGCATTTTATGTGGGTGCTCAGATCATGTGCTGGACGTACATATATCAGTACAGTGAAGCAATAGGTATTGATGCGGAAACGGCTGGAACCTATCAGTTATTTGCCTTTATCTTCTTCTTTGTGGGAAGGTTTGTGTGTACGTTCCTCTTGAGGTATTTCAACTCAGGAAAGCTGCTTACGTTCCTTTCTGTCTTGGCGATCGCTTTTACTTTGGGCACTATGTTCATTACGGGAGTTGTAGGTCTGTATTGTCTTGTGGCCATTTCCTTTTGCATGTCATTGATGTTCCCCACTATTTACGGAATTGCTTTGAATGGTCTCACCGAAGATGAGTCAAAAATCGGCGCAGCGGGGCTGGTTATGGCCATTGTTGGAGGCGCGCTCATGCCGACTTTGCAAGGGATGATTCTCGATCTTGGTGGGGCAGGCTATGCTGATACCAAAGTGCTGGGAGTGTCTGAAGTTAATTTTTCGTTCATATTACCGTTGGCTTGTTTTGCGTTGGTTGCGCATTACGGATACAGTGTTTACAGTAAATTTGACCATCAGTGAAGACGTTTTGCTTAACGCTTGATATCCAAAACGATCCCGATTTAATTGAGACGTACATCAGGCATCATGAGCATGTATGGCCAGAGGTAAAAGAGAGCATCTATGAATCAGGCATCACCAGCATGAAGATTTATCACGTTGCGGACAGACTGGTGATGATCATGGAGACAGAGGATGATTTTTCCTTCGAAGCAAAAGCCAGGGCGGATTTGGATAACCCAAAAGTACAAGAATGGGAAGCACTGATGGATCAATACCAAAGCAGGTTGCCCTTTGCTCCTGAGGGCGTAAAGTGGGTTTTGATGGATAAGATTTTTGAATTGAAATAAACAGCTCAAACCGGTACTATACAGGACAGATTTGTTACGGTTAAGTTGGATTTTTGAAGAGACTCAGGGGGATTCCCCAAAGACATTATACACATGGAAGATTTTGTAACAACCGATTTTAACGGGCAGTACCCTAGCATTGAACATCTGAAGAAAAAGGCCTTTAAGCGAATGCCAAAATTTGCTTATGAATATCTCATTGGAGGCTGCAATGAAGATGTGAATTTGAGTCGAAATAAGTCCGATATTCAGGATGTAGAGTTGATGCCAGAATACCTGGCGCCTCATACCTCTTCTGATATTAGTACTGAACTGTTCGGAATAAAGTATTCTGCACCTTTTGGAATAGCGCCAATTGGGCTGCAAGGTCTGATTTGGCCAAACTCACCGGAAATTCTGGCTAAGGCTGCTGTTAAGCATAATATTCCTTTTATTCTTAGCACTGTTACCACTACGAGCATCGAGAGAGCTGCCGAACTTACCGACGGGAGGGCCTGGTTTCAGCTTTATCATCCGGCCAAGGATGAGGTGAGAGATGATATTATCAAAAGGCTTCAGGATGTTGAGTGCCCGGTTTTGGTTTTGCTCGCAGATGTCCCTTCATTTGGTTTCAGACCGAGAGATATACGGAATGGTCTTTCTATGCCACCAAAGATGTCTTTGAGAAATTTTATGCAGATCTCAGGTCGGCCGAATTGGGCTCTAAAGACATTGTATTATGGTCAGCCAAATTTCGCAACCCTGAAGCCCTATATGCCGAAAAACTTGAACCTGAGCCAGCTGGGCAAGTTCATGGATGCAACATTTGAAGGACGACTGAATGAAGCTAAAATTGCCGCCATTCGCGACAAGTGGAAAGGCAAAATTGTGATCAAGGGGATTGTAAATGAAATTGATGCTGAGAAGTCTATCAAGCTTGGCATAGACGGTATCATAGTATCAAACCATGGAGGTCGGCAGCTGGATGCTGGTCAGTCCACTATCAAGCCTATGACCAACCTTGCAGAAAAGTATGGCGATAAACTTACCGTGATGATGGACAGTGGCGTTCGTTCTGGTCCGGATATCGCACGTGTGATGGCCAGTGGAGCTAAGTTTACCTTTATGGGCCGTCCGTTTATGTATGGAGTGGGGGCTTTGGGAAATGATGGCGGAAATCACGTGATCAGCATGCTTAAGATACAGCTTCAGCAAGTGATGGATCAGCTGTGCTGCAAGCAAGTAGGTGACCTGCCGCAGCATCTGATTAGGTGAGCCATATGCGCTAGGCTTACGTCAGATCGTCAGCAGCCTTTACATCATCTCACAGATAGGCTAAAAACTCATATTGTTTCATGAGTTAGTACTTTCAAAGTAAAAATTCAGAAAGATAACTCTATTTTGATGGTTAAATCTCCATCCTGCACTATACCGAAAGACATTAATTAGATTTGCTTATTAGCATCTAGGAAAGTGCCTACATGGAGGATTTTATTACCCTTGAAATAAGTGAAGATTCGAGTGTACCTAAGTACAAGCAGATCTTCAATAGTATTATTAATAAAATAGAAACAGGCCATATAAAATATGGTCAGAAGCTCCCCTCTATCAATAGATTGAGTTTTGATTATTACCTCGCACGCGATACTGTTGAGAAAGCTTATGTGGCTCTTAAAGACCGTGGAGTAATTGAATCAGTCAAAGGAAAGGGGTATTATGTGATTAATTCAGCTCCTGAATCGCAGATCAAAGTTCTTGTTCTCTTCAACAAACTAAGTGAGTATAAGAAGGAGATATTTAACATAATGGCAATGGAGTTGAAAGATAAGGTTAACATTGACTTCTTTATTTACCATTGTGACTTTGAGTATTATTCCAAAGTGATCAACGAACACTTGGAAGGCTATTCGTACTATGTGATCATGCCGCACTTCAAGGATTTAGATATGAATGCTTTTAAAGTATTGATGAAAAAGATACCTAGGGAGAAGATTATAGTTCTTGATCATCAAGTGGAAGGCTATGAGCACTACTTCAGTTGTGTTTATCAGGATTTTAAGATGGATCTTTATGATGCCATGGTTATGGCTGATGAGGAGTTGACAGCTTACAGGAAACTAATCCTGGTTTTTCCGCAAAATGACGATTATCCATACCCTAAGGAAATCATCCTTGGATTTAGGAGGTATTGTGGCTTTAATAATATAAGTCATGAAATTGTCAATAAAATTACACCGCAACATGAAATAAAAGCTGGGACAGCCTACGTGATTATAGATGAACATGATCTGGTTGGTCTGATCAAACTGCAGCGAGCAGCCGGTCTTTCTATCAAGAAAGATATTGGAATCTTAAGTTACAATGATACAGCTTTGAAAGAGGTACTGGCCAATGGCATTTCTGTACTCACAACTGACTTCAAACAGATGGGGGAATTGGCTGCCAAGTCAATTATGGAAAACGTTTCTATAGATCACAAAAACGACTTCAAGTACGTGAATAGAAATTCACTTTAAGTTAGCTTTCAGGATGGAGCAGGACAGGTAAAAATGTTATCACTCCTACTTTTCAATATAATTCACTTCTTTAAGTAGTTCCCACTTTGACAATCAGTTCAGAAACTATACATGTTAGTGGTGGTTTTGCTTTTTTTTAAGAATTATGAATTTGATAAAATAGATATCTTAATTGATTGTTAAATAATTAAAAAGTCAAGAACTAACCCAATAGTTAACATGATTGTAAATATATCTTAATATGGGGCTTAAGGCTTTTGAAGATAGCGCTGAGTTTGAACAGCAGCAGATCTGGGCCAATTTCCGTTCTGGTGATCGGAATGCTTTCGAGCGTATTTATAAAAGCTATTTTCCAGAGATGTATCGGTACGGCATGGCTATAGCCATGAACGAAGCAGTTGTTAAGGATGCTATTCAGCAATTGTTCCTTAATCTCTGGCAGTATAGAAGCAATTTGTCGGATGTACAGAAGCTTTCAAGCTATCTGCTAAAGTCTCTCAAGACCAAAATCTTCAAGATCGAACAGGAAATCAATAAGCCTAAAAAAGAGTTAACCCCAGAAAAACTCGGTTTGGATTTTTTGCCTTCCCATGAGAGCGTAATTATAGAATCTCACGATAATGAAATCAATACTAAGCAGCTCAAACTGGTTGTAAATGATCTCCCAGTGCGTCAACGGGAGGCTATTTTATTGATTTTTTTTGAGAACAAAACCTACGAAGAGGTATCTGAGCTAATGTCAATGAACGTGCAGTCGGTGTACACACTTGTATGGCGAGGAATCTCAACACTACGAAAGAAGTTATCCTAACTTAATTGTTATATTTTTAATTTTTTAACAAAAAATTAAAAATATCACCTTTTTGGTGATTATTTCATGTGAATAATTAAAACATTTTGCTTTTTATTCATTTAGGTGAATAGAACTTGTGTGTTTCTGTCTCTTATAGTTGTATGCGTAAGAACAGTAACATGCAAGACTGTAGCCAATACGAGATTGAGGATTTCGTAATGGATAAGTCGTTTCGAAAATGGATATTAGAATCGGATGTTCACTCTAACCTGATATGGGAAGAATGGCTTAAGAATAATTCAACTAAAGCAGATGATATCCGTGAGGCTCGTGAGGTTCTGTTGTCTATGGCTCGCCACGATTACAAGGCACCCGCCCAACTACAAGATGAAATTTGGAATAATATTCTCGATGCGGAAGTTGCTTCTTGTATAGAGCCTAAGGTTGTTCCTATAGGGGCACACGCTGTTATTGGTAATTATTCCAATGGTAAAAAACATGGTTTTAAGAACTACTGGTACGCTGTTGCGGCCTCTCTTTTGATTCTGGTTGGATTAGGGGTCTTTTATTCCGTGAATAACGGGTGGGATTTAGATCAAGAAATTGCACTGACTACTATAGAAAAGGTCACTTCAAAAGGGCAGAAGTCCACAATCCATCTGCCAGATGGCACTAAAGTATTTCTCAATTCGCTAAGTTCATTGTCTTATCAAAGCAACTATAATGATACTGATCGGAGAGTTACACTTACAGGCGAAGCTTTTTTTGAAGTGGCCAAGGACGCCACCAGACCTTTTGTGGTAGAGACGAAACACCTGAATACCACTGCCCTTGGAACTTCATTTAATGTAAAGGCAGCAAGCAGACTGACTTGTCATGTTAGCTTACATACGGGTAAGGTCAAAGTAGAACTGAATGGGAAACATAGAGGTGAGGAATTCCTACTTCCAGGAGAAGAAGTGAATTACCAGTTTGGTGATGATGAGCTGGAAAAGGAAGATTTTGATATTGAGACAGCTGCGCTATGGCGCAAAGGGATCATATATCTAGATGAAACTTCATTCAAAGAAACAATAGAACTTCTCGAACACTGGTATGGAGTGACTTTTATGATTGAAGGTGATCTACCTGATGACTTAGAGTGTACTGGACGATTCGAAAACGATTACCTATCCAATGTGCTTTCTGGTCTTGGATATGCTCTAGATTTCCAATATAGAATAGAAGGAAAAGAAGTACACTTAACATTTAGCTCACAAAACCCAAGCCTATGATGAAAACCTGACTTTATCATTGAACTGAACAATGAAAAAAGGCCTGAGCTCACATGCGCCAACATATACAACTCAGACCTAATTCAGTGGATAACTATGTATCACTAAACCAATTCAAATTTATGAAAAATAAACTTTTACAGCTTGTTGTAATGTTTGGAAAAATATCTGTCTATTTTCTTGTGTTGGGTGCCCTTTTACTCAATACTCTCATGGCTAATGAAGGAAACGCCCAGAGAGTGCAAAGTGTGAAAGAGGCTACCATCACTTTAGAGCTAGCGGATGCATCACTAGAACAAGCGTTCAGAGCCATTGAAAAAAACTCTGATTTCGTATTCGTTTTTAACAAAAAAACGCTTAATGACCTGGTAAAGCTGGATTTGTCTGCCGAAGACCGAACGGTTGAATCTATATTGCTCGAAATATCAGAAAAAGCCGAAGTAGGCTTTCGTCAGGTGAACAATAATATTAGTGTTCGTAACCATCGAACCAAACAAATCGAAGTAATTATCCAGCAAGCAGAAGTCTCTGGACAGGTTACCGATGAGAGTGGTGAAGGTCTACCAGGTGCTACCGTGCTGGTAAAAGGCACAACCAATGGTACCGTTACTGATATTGATGGAAATTTCCGACTTTCTATAACTGATCCCGATAATGCTGTACTTGCAGTGTCGTTTGTTGGTTATACCTCTCAGGACGTTAGTGTCGCCGGACAAACTCTAATAAATGTTTCACTTCAACCAGATTTTACTAGTCTAGCAGAAGTAGTAGTGATCGGATACGGTTCAGTAGAAAAAAGAGATTTGACTGGAGCAGTATCGTCTGTGAAAAGTGAGGAAATAAAAATGGCTCCTGTAATCAGTCCTGTAGAGGCCATACAAGGTAGAGTTGCGGGGTTGGACATCACTAGAAGTGATGGAAGAGCCGGATCTGGAGTGAATATACTGTTAAGAGGAAACCGAACTCTCGGGGATGATAACAGTAGTGAGCCTATTTATATTGTTGATGGTATACAAGGAAGCATAAACAACCTAAACCCCAACGACATTGCTTCGATAGACGTATTAAAAGATGCCTCATCTACAGCAATCTATGGAGCGTCTGGTGCCAATGGTGTAATCATTATTACAACTAAGAAGCCACAGACCGGTACCATGCAGGTTGACTTTGATTCATATGTCAGTATCAATGATAACCCGTCTTACCCTAGTCCTTTGAAAGGTCAAGCTTGGCTGGATTATCTAGATGAGGGATACCGAGCCTTTAATGGTGAAGATGGTTCAAGAGAAGAAGTACTCACGGCTTGGGGATTAAACCCTGTTACCATTACCCCATACATTGATGACAACAGGTATGTAGATTGGGTCGATGAAACATTTCAAAGAGGAGTTCAAACAAACAATACGCTTTCCATACGAGGAGGAAATAACCGGGTACAAGGAGGGTTTTCTGCAGGTCATAATAAAACAGAAGGAGTATATCGTAATGATAACATCAATGTTTACACTATGAGAGCCAATATGGATGTAACTACTTCTGATTGGGCCAAATTTGGCTTAGTTACTGGTTTAATATACCGTGATCGAAATGAAACCAGAAGTAGGATAAATAAGGCTTATGGATTAGCTCCAGTAGGTGATGCAGTTGATGAAAATGGGAATATCAATCAGTTTCCAGTAGATGATGAAACGGGAATTGTTAGTCCGTTGGCTAATAATATACCTGGCACTTACCTGAATAATCGTAAATCATTTAACTGGACAGCAAACCCCTATGCTAAGTTTTCCCTGATAAAGGGCCTAGACTTGACTACTCGTGCAGGAGTATCTCTGAATTCAGGCCGTCGAGGAGTGTACAAAAGTGATCATACGTACCTTATGCTTACGGGGAGTGAGGCAGCCATCAGAAGCGCTGAATATGAAACAGAGCTTGACTATAGCTATATATGGGAGAACATTCTTAATTATAAAGTAACGCTGGCTAATTCACATGAGCTAGGAGCTACTTTTATTACTGCTTATTCTCATAGCCAGTCTGAGTCTTCTTATGCTGGAAATGGAGCGTTTAATTTTGACTATCAGCAATATTACGACCTTGGTGCTGGTTTTTCTCCTGTAGTGAGTTCTGAATACGAGATGCGCAAACGTTCATCATATGCCGGTAGGGTAAACTACAGTTTTCAAAGTAAGTACCTCTTTACAGCTTCGGTTCGATTCGACGGTTGGTCTCAGTTGGCCGAAGGCAATGAGTGGGATGTTTTCCCAGCTGCAGCTTTTGCCTGGAGGATTTCTGATGAGGGCTTCCTGTCTGATGTAGATGTAGTTGATGAATTGAAATTACGTGTGGGTTATGGTGTGGTTGGTAGCGCAAATATTAAGCCATACTCATCATTATCTGGCGTTCAGGCTGGTCCACAAAAGTTAGACTTGGGTGGTGGTCAAGTAGCAACGTACGTACCTGGTGATCGGGTGGCCAACGGAAGTCTAGGTTGGGAAAAGTCCTATAACCTTAATTTAGGACTAGATTTCGGCATATTTAATAATAGAATTTTCGGATCACTAGAGTGGTACAACACTGATACAAAGGATATAATTTTTGATAAAGATCTACCATCTTCTGTTGGAGGAACTGGAGCCAAAGATCCTTACACAAGAGCTGGGAATATCGCTGAAATGAACAATCACGGGGTAGAGCTTACGCTCAATTCTTCGAACATCCGAAGAAAGGATTTTAAATGGAATACTACGCTAACTTTTGCTCGAAATTGGGAAGAAGTTGTATCAGTAGAGCTTGGTGCTGTGGAAGTTGACAATCTCGTGGATCTTGGTCTGTTCTTTGGTCGACCAAGAGATGTTTATTACGAATACAAAAAAATAGGTATTTGGCAATTAGGAGAAGAAGAAGATGCTGCCGTTTTTGGTTCTGAACCTGGAGATGTTAAAGTAGCTAGTTCATTGACAAAAAAATCTGACGGTGTTTGGAGTCGAATGGAAGAGGATGAAGAGGGTAATATGGTAGAGGTTGAATATACCAGCGAAAACCCGTATAGCATTAATCCAGACGATGATCGTAGAATTATAGGACAAGGAGCTCCTAAGTGGACTGCTGGTCTTCAGAACTCACTTTCATATAAGGGATTTGACCTTAATGTTTTCGTTACTGGAAGATGGGGACAAATGATCGATGGGCAGCTATTAGGTTACTTTGATTATGGTGATCACAATATTCCGGATGTATATGATTACTGGACACCAACGAATGCTTCCAATGATTACCCGAGACCCAATGTAAACAGAAGTTCAAATACTTTGGAAAGCCTAAGATATGTGAATGGGTCTTTTCTTAAGGTTAAAAACATCACCTTAGGATATACCATACCTGATAATGTTGTTGAGAATATCGGTCTCTCTAACATAAGGGTATACAGTACCATTTACAACGCTCTAATCATTACTAAGAGCGATTTGTTGAAGGGAATGGATCCTGAAAACAATGCGTCCGATTCATGGCCGCTTTATAAGCAGGTTGTTTTTGGTGTTAATGTTTCATTTTAAGAGATACCACAATGAGAGATATATTAAAACATAAAATTTTATTGGGATTGCTAACATTGTTGTTAGTATCATCTTGTGATTTAGAAGAAGAGAATTTCACAATTGCTGATACCGACGCAATTTATACCACAAGGACAGGTTACGAAGGTTTGGTCAACTATGCCTACAACAGCCTGTATTTCATGTATGGAAAACTAGATGGGATTGGTAATCAGGAGTTGGGTACTGATTTATGGTGGTGCACCAAACGTCTTCAGGCGTTTGCTCAGTATAGAAATGATTTAACTACAGAACAAGGGCAAAACAAAGTGTTTTGGCAAGGCTGGTATGCTAGTATAAACTTTGCAAATCTGGCAATCTATTATGCTGATCAAGTCGAGGGGTATGACACTCAAGAAGAAGTTCAGGCTAAGGTGGCGGAAGCTCATTTCCTGAGAGGATGGAGCTATCTTCAGCTTGTAGAGCAATATGGAGGTGTAGTATTGCGTACCCTTCCATCTACGGTTACTGCTATCGACGATCCTGATGGTGATTTCTTCCCAGAACGAAGTTCTGAAGAAGAAATATATGAGGTGATACTTGCAGATTTGAAATTTGCTTCCGAAAATCTGCCAATTAGTCAAGGTGCAGAAAAAGGTAGAGCGTCAAGAAAGGCTGGCTTGGGAATGTATGCCAAAGCGCTTTTGCAGAGAACACGTCTTGGTGATGAGGCAACCTATGCTGCTATGGCACTTGATGTTGCCGAGGAATTAATCGATAATCAGGATACCTACGGTTGTGGCCTTTGGGAAAGTGATGATACAGAATCGGGTTATGCCAAGTTATGGGCAGGGCTTAACAACAAGGACAATAAGGAATTCCTTTTCTTAGAGTCAATTGACCCTGACAATTCGACTCAGGCAAATCCTGAAGGAGCCAACAGAGGTAGAACACGCCAGTATTACGAAATGGATTTAAAATCTATTGGCGCAGAGTGGGGCACCACTGAGAAGAACTGCCAATGGTATGGGCGTGCCAACTCTGGAGGAATCAAACCAACCAAATATCTTTTGACTGAGATTTTTGAACCAGTAAGAGATCCAGCTGATACGCGTTTTGAAAATACTTTTTTCACCGAATACTATAATTCAGCAAAGAAAAATTGGCTTATAACACAGGAAATGGTTGACTTGTATGGCAAAGATCAATCCTTAGTTGGTGATTCTATATTGAATACAGTTGGAACGTACGAAGCAGGACAGGTGTATTATGATGGTAGAACCAACTTTTACGGATGGGTCAGTGCCTCTGGAAACACCAATATGGTTGATGATGATCTAGATGGTTATTTGGATGGTATTTCTGTTTTCACTCCTAATTATGAAATGACTGATGTAGAGAAAAGAACATTACCATTTCTTATCGTAACACCAGACGAAATGTTTGAAGATGATGGTACCTGGGTGGATGAATCTTCATCAGGTTTAGGTTATAAGTACAAGGATGTACATCCATCATTTAACAAATTCTCTTCAATTCACTGGATATACAATAATCAAAGATGGACAGGGGATGTTCCTATTCTCAGACTTGGTGATGTTTACTTACTTGCGGCAGAAGCGGCACTTCGTGCAAATAACGATCAAACGAAAGCAGCAGAATATGTGAATGCTGTGAGAAGAAGAGCTGCTATTACCAGTCGTCAGGCTGAAATGATTGTTGCCGATGGTGATATGACTCTAGATTTTATCCT
Source organism: Cyclobacteriaceae bacterium (assembly GCA_039970095.1). Classification (GTDB taxonomy): domain Bacteria; phylum Bacteroidota; class Bacteroidia; order Cytophagales; family Cyclobacteriaceae; genus JAMZMI01. Next base: position 31,944 of record JBDVMP010000077.1, on the reverse strand, counting down.
GGCTGAAAGAGCTAGGGAGCTTACAGGTGAGCAGGTAAGATGGGAAGATCTAAAAAGGTATGGTAAACTCACCACCACTTATTTAGGTCAAACTAACCCTGATATCGTTGAGTTTATTGAAACCAAACATCAAGTGAGACCTATACCTCAAGCATTTCTTGATGCTATTGGCAATGCCGAAGAGTTTGGTAACAATGGCTACTAAAGTCTAGTTTTTTGTTATTTACAACGTAATTAAAAGATCATATAGTTCATAGTTTAGTTCATTTTAATCGTGTGAGATTAGCCCGGGTGTTGCCCGGGTTTATCTTTTTAGGCCATTCCTTCAGGACGGGGCAGGACAAGATTTATGGACTTATTACCTACCATTGAGTATTCTGGTCGCTTGGTTTGTTTTTAGTAAAAAAGCATTGGCCGAAGACCTTATAACATTATAATAACCCTAAGATGAAGATTAAAGTAATTAACTCCCTTCTTTTACTTGCAGCCACGCTTTCAGTTTTTGCACAATACCCAGAAATACCCGAGGAGGTTCAAGCTGCTTCTGATGCCAAGATGTCCAGAGCCAAAGAGCTTTCTGATGAAGCATGGGAAAAGGCCTGGCCACAGATTAAGAAAGAGATAGACGCTGGAAAGCCCTACAGGCCGTGGGCTGAAAAGCCATCTGATTTACCTCAGGCAAATATTCCTGCGTTCCCGGGTGCAGAAGGAGGAGGCATGTACTCGTTTGGAGGCAGAGGCGGAAAAGTATTTGTTGTTACGAATCTCAATGACAGTGGAGAAGGTTCTTTTCGTTGGGCTTGTGAGCAGGGCGGAGCGAGAATTATTGTTTTCAACGTAGCGGGTGTTATCAAGCTCGAAACTCCCGTCAGCATCAGAGCTCCGTATGTTACGATAGTGGGAAATACAGCACCAGGTGATGGGGTTTGCATTACAGGTGAGTCAGTATGGATAGACACGCACGATGTGGTGGTTCGTCATATGAGATTCCGTAGAGGAGCAACAGAAGTTGGTCGAAGAGACGATGCTTTAGGAGGAAATGGAGTGGGCAATATCATCATTGATCACGTGTCAGCAAGTTGGGGGTTGGATGAAAATATCTCCATGTATCGACACGTCTATGTGAACGAGGATGGAAAGCGTGTGAAGCTCCCTGCTGTTAATGTCACTATCCAAAACACCATTTCTTCGGAAGCACTCGATACATATAATCATGCTTTTGGAAGCACCATAGGGGGCTTGAATAGCACTTTTGCGCGCAATCTATGGGCGTCCAATATTTCAAGAAACCCGTCTGTTGGTATGTATGGGAGTTTCAATATGGTCAACAATGTGTTGTTCAATTGGTGGAATAGGTCAGTAGATGGAGGAGATGATAGGTCAGAGTTCAACATTATTAATAATTATTATAAACCAGGTCCCATAACCCCAACGGACAAGCCAATTGCCTACCGGATTCTCAAGCCTGAGTCTAGTCGTGATAAATCCCGACCAATTGCTTTTGGTAAGGCTTTCGTGGATGGGAATATTACCGAAGGTTACCCTGAAGTAACAGCCGATAACTGGAAAGGTGGTGTACAGCTTGGCGGTAGAGATCTGGCTGATTTTATTGATGATATCAAAATGAAGGAACCATTTGATATGTTGCCAGTTAAGGTTTTGGATACCAAAGATGCCTATGAGTATGTTTTAGCGAATGCCGGAGCAACTTTACCTAAACGTGACGCAGTAGATGAACGAGTTGTGGAAACGGTGAGGACTGGAAAAATTCAATATCGAGAAGACGGTATAACTGGAGTAGGTAGCGAATACATCAACAGGAGGTTGCCTGAAGATTCGTACAAAAAAGGCATTATCACACATATAAGTCAAGTTGGCGGATTACCTGAATACAAGGGTAAATCATATAAGGATAGTGATAATGACGGTATGCCAGATGCTTATGAAAAAAAGAATGGGTTGAACCCAAAAGATGCATCGGATGCTATTGCTGACATAAATGGTGATGGCTACACCAATATCGAGATGTTTATTTTCAACATTGATCCAAAGGCTAAGACTGACTGGACTAAGCCCGAAAATAACCGGGATACTCTGATGGATTAATAATTGGAATTAGCCAATGAAGTTTTTGGTAATGTTTGTACTTATGAGTTTGCTGAGTGGTTTTTCCACGGCACAGATTCCTATATTCAGGCCAAAATCTAATGTCATAGGTATAGCAAATGTTGAAACTTTTGCTCCTTACTACGGACATGGGGCTTCTGCATCCGATTATGATCAGGACGGAGATATAGATTTTTATCTCGGAACTATGTCCAACTCTCCCAATAGGTTATACCAAAACAATGGAGATGGTTCTTATGAGGAAATAGCTCAGGAAGTCGGGCTGGATCTTACTCATGCTACCAGAGCTTCTCTTTGGATAGACTATGACGGAGATAGTTTGTTAGACCTGATTGCCATAAGCGAACAATACTTAGAAGAGGATCGAAGGCTTACGCTCATCATCAACCTGATGCGACAGCTATCAGACGGAAGTTTTGAAGATGTTACAATCTCATCAGGATTAGATTTTGGTACGCGTTTTACCAACATGGAAAATGCTGCCGTGGGAGGAGTTACGGCAGGTGATTTGAACAATGACCATTGGTTAGATTTGGTCATTTCGGTATGGGGAGGAGGTTTGATCGTCTTTTTTAATAATGGTGACGGTACTTTTCAAAACGGGACCGACAAGTCTAATATTGGCAGGAGTTTTACCACCTATTGGCAACCAATATTGCATGATTTTGATGAAAATGGCTTTATTGACATTTATTGCAACATCGATTTCGGCAAAAATGAACTGTGGCTTAATCAAGGTGGCGAAACCTTTGACGAGGCGGGAGCTATTACTAATTCGGATTCGGATTTCAATGAAATGGGAGCTGCTTTAGGCGATTTTGATAATGATGGTGATTTCGATATATACGCTACTAATATAACCCGAAACTGGGGTGGAAAATTTTTTCACAACGTGCTTTTACAAAACAATTTGCAGGATGGCGTTTTGACTTTCGAAGATGTGTCCGGCAGTCATGATGTTTTTGCGGGTGGCTGGGATTGGGGATGTACTTTTTTTGATTTTAACAATGACGGGTGGCTGGATTTGGCCAGTACAAATGGCTGGCACGATACTAAAAATTGGGAGCCAGACCATTCTAAACTTTGGGTAAATAAGCTCGGTAGTCTTTTTGATGTGTCTGCAGAATCACTTTTCAATGATGATCTTGACGCAGGCACTTTGATAGCATTTGATGCGGATCGTGACGGAGACCTGGATCTCTTACAAACGCTACGAGCAAATGTAGGCACGAAATCACCCGTTATTCAATATGAAAATAGCCTTGACTTATTGGATGCAGGTTGCTATCTCGTGGTGAAGCCTAGAATGAATGGAGCTAATCATTTTGCTATAGGGGCAATCGTTAGAGTGAAAACCGTAGAAGGGATTCAGTCAAGGTTAATATCAGCGGGCACAAGTTTTTATGGACAGGAGCCGGCCGAAGCGTTTTTTGGATTGGGAGATAATACCTTGGTTGAAAGTGTTACAATCCAATGGCCAGGAGGCAGAACCTCAGTTTATGAAAGCATTGAGTCTAATCAGGTAATTTTGTTGCGAGACGAAACGATAGAAACACCAACAGATCTGAGTTCGTCCACTGTAGATGGTAATACCACTATATATTGGAAAGACAATTCGGACAATGAAGATCAATTTGTAATTCAATTTGCCAAGTCATTAGCATTTGAGGATGTTGATGAATTTAAGGTAGATATGAACCTAACTAGTTTTCAGCTTCCTGGTTCGCAAGGTGGTTTTATCCGGATTAAAGCCGTAAATCAAAATGTATCCTCAACTTATAGCAAGGAGCTTTTTCTCGAAGGTGTTTTAGGTTTTTCGAGCTCGTCAAACTCCAAAATAATGATGTACCCAAACCCTGTTCGGCAATATGAAGAACTGACTTTTAAGTATGGACAAGATGAGCCTTTGCGTGTTGATATGTGTGATTTATTAAGCCACAAAGTAGCAGGCTATAAGTTTGTTGGCGATGCTGATGAGTATAAAGTTAGAATTAATCTTGCCAGCGGAGTGTACATGATGATCATGACTCAAGGAGAAAATGAGTACGTTGAAAGATTGATCGTAAAATAAATGGGTTTTTTAGGATTGAAACGGACTTTTGTTTTTTGCCTTCTACTGTTGCCTAATGTTTTCTTTGGACAGTCACAGTCAGTGGCCAGGATGTGGAACGAGGTTCTTATGGAAGCCATAAGAAAAGATTTGGCCAGACCTACTGTTCATGCCAGAAACCTATTTCACATTTCAGCTGCCATGTACGATGCTTGGGCCGTGTATGATAGCAATGCTCAGCCTTATTTTCTAGGAAATAGTATTCACGGGTACGATATACCTTTTGATGGTGTCACATTACCACCTCAGGTGGAGGTTAACGCCTATCAGGAAGAAGCTATTTCTTACGCTTGTTTTAGGCTTTTGGAGTGGAGGTTTCGCCTTTCTCCAGGCCAGACCCATGTGAGAAGACTGTCTAGAGAACTCATGGCAGACTTAGGATATGATGTGGATTTTATATCCACGGATTATCACACACAAAGAGCGGCGAGTTTAGGTAATTATATTGCCTTACAGGTAATAGAGTATGGTAAAAGTGATGGTGCTAACGAAACGAACTTTTACGAGAACCAGTTTTATGAGTCAGTAAATGGCGCGTTAAATCCAAAAGTGCCGGGTAATGCCGATATGACTGATCCAAATAGGTGGCAACCTCTTCTATTTGATGAATTTATAGACCAATCTGGTCATGTCTCTCAAAATGTAGTGCCTGATTTTTTGAGCCCTGAATGGGGGGCGACACTTCCATTTGCCCTTGACATAGAGCATAGGTCTATCAAATCACGCCAAGGACACGATTATTTCGTTTTTCATGACCCTGGTTCACCTGCCTATATGGATATTGAAGATGCAGAAAATTCATTGGGTTTTCAATGGAACCACAGTTTGGTTGCCCTTTGGTCTGCACATCATGATCCTACTGATGGTGTGCTTTGGGATATTTCTCCAGCTGCAATTGGAAATTTGAATGCTAACGATTTTCCTACTTCGTTCGCTGAGTTCAGGAGTTTTTATGATAAGAAAAATGGAGGTGATATCAGCAGTGGTAGATTGGAAAATCCAGTTACGGGAGATCCTTATTTGGCCAATGTTGTTCCCAGGGGTGATTATACAAGGGTATTAGCAGAGTTTTGGGCAGATGGACCTGATTCGGAAACTCCGCCTGGTCATTGGTTTGTGATTCTAAACTATGTGAATGATCACTCTCAGTTTGTAAGGCAGTTTGCTGGAGAAGGAGATGTTCTTGGAAAACTTGAATGGGATGTTAAGAGCTATTTTTTGCTTGGAGGAGCTATGCACGATGCTGCTATAGCCGCTTGGGGTATCAAAGGGTATTATGATTATGTAAGACCTATTTCCGCTATTAGGTATATGGCTGATTTGGGGCAATCTACAGATATGACAAAACCCAATTATCACCCCAATGGCATTCCATTAGAATTAGGTTTTATAGAGGTGGTAGATAATGAAGATCCTTTGCGGGGAGAATATTCCGAAAACGTAGGTAAGATTAAAATTTTTGGTTGGAGGGGACCTGAGTTTATAGAAAATCCAGAAATTGATCAGGCGGGTGTGGGATGGATCTTGGCTGAAAACTGGTGGCCGTATCAAAGACCAACTTTTATAACACCTCCTTTTGCGGGATATGTTTCAGGTCATTCTACTTTTTCAAGAGCTGCGGCTGAGTTGATTACTCTGCTTACCGGGAGTGAATATTTCCCTGGAGGGATGGGAGAGTTTCAAGCAAAAAAAAATGAATTCCTTGTTTTTGAGGAAGGTCCGAGTGTAGATGTTACACTTCAATGGGCGACCTATAGGGATGCTAGCGATCAATGTAGTTTGTCGCGTATCTGGGGAGGTATTCACCCCCCTATTGATGACATCCCTGGCAGGGTTATAGGACAGACCATTGGTATAGATGCGTTTGTGTTTGGATCAAAGTATTTTTCCAACACTCCATTGTTAGTTCAGTTAGCAACAGATAATGTTGTTACTTACCCGAATCCTGTGCGATCCGGCAAAAAACTTTATCTTAAGGGGGGTGGTTCTGGGCACATTTTTAGCTTATTAACTTTAAGTGGTCAAAATATTAGAGATATTGAAGCTCAGTACACTTCTTCTAGTGATACTTATGTTTTTGATCTCCCTGCCGTAGAATCTGGAATATACGCGCTAAAATCTCATGATTTAGTACAGGTCATTTTCGTTAACTAGTTTCGCACGCCTTGTTGAATGGTTACTGTTGGACAATCAATAGTAGCATAACTATGTTATTAGAAGCCATGTAATTAGCTCAAACCTTTAATAATAATGCCCGACGTTCATTTCTATCAAAACGAAAGCAGCATTGATGCGTAACTTACGAAGGTTATGGAGCTGAATCTAAAAGGAAAGGTTGTTGCAATATCTGGAGGCGCTGGAATAGAAGGGAGTATTGGAGAAACCATGGTACGTCAGATGGCAGCTGAAGGAGCCATTCCAGCTGTTATCGATCGCAATGATCGCGGTTTTGGGTATGCTGAGAAGCTACGAAAAGAGGGTGTTGATGCGCTTTTTGTGAAAACGGATGTCACAGAACCCGATCAGATGGAAGCTGCAGTTAAGCAGATTGTGGAGAAGTACGGTGGGATCGATGTGGTGATTAACAATGTTGGGGTTAACGATGGTGCAGACCTGAGTGCATCTTATGAGGATTTCATGAATTCCCTCAAACTCAATGTGGTGAGTTATTTCTTGCTTGTGAAACATGCGCTTCCTTTCTTGAAAGAGTCAAAAGGAAACATTCTCAACATTGGTTCCAAAGTAGCCCTAACCGGACAAGGGGGAACCTCTGGCTATGCTGCGGCTAAAGGCGGGGTGCTCGGGCTAACAAGAGAATGGGCCGTTGATTTACTTCAATATGAAATTCGGGTCAATTGTCTCATCATAGCTGAAAGTTGGACTCCTGCTTATGACAACTGGCTCAAGACATTGGAAAACGGAGAAGAAAAGCTCAAAAACATAGTTGATAAAATACCGCTGGGAAACAGAATGACCACACCTGAAGAAATTGGAAACATGGCATTGATGCTCATTTCTGATAAATCTTCGCACACTACAGGTCAACACGTTTTTGTAGACGGTGGCTATGTACATTTAGACAGGTCACTGGGCGGAAGCGCCGAATAAGTAAAATAGATATGAAAAGATTGTTGTTGAATGAGCCTGGCGAATTGAGGCTGGTGGATGTTGATTTTGAGGCTGCTCTAGCAGCAGATGAAGCTTTGTTAAAGGTTCATAGAGTTGGTATTTGCGGTACGGACATTCATGCCTTTGGCGGCAACCAGCCGTTCTTCTCGTACCCACGAGTACTGGGGCATGAACTGGGGCTTGAGGTGATTGGTATTGGTTCTGATGTGACCAATGTTAAGGCAGGAGATAAGTGCTCTCTGGAACCGTATTTCAACCTAAAAGAAGGTCAGGCTGTGCGCAATGGCAAACCAAACTGTGGTGAGCATATTTCTGTTTTTGGCGTGCACGCTGATGGTGGTATGCAGGAAACGATCAAAGTACCGTCGAGATATCTTCACAAATCTGATAAACTGTCTTACGATCAATTGGCTTTGGTGGAAACGCTTGCTATTGGATATCATGCGGTACAAAGACCGGAAACAAAAGCGACTGATAAAGTACTTGTGATTGGTGCTGGCCCTATTGGTCTGGCTACTATGCAGTTTACTAAGGTGATTGGTGCGCAGACCATGGTGATGGACATCAATCAGGATCGCTTAGACTTCTGTGTAGATAAAATGGGAGTGGATGGCACAATCAATGTGCTAAAAGAAAATGCTGAAGAATCACTAAGAAAGCTTTTTGATGGAGATTTGCCAACAATAGTCTTTGACGCTACCGGAAACCCAAAGTCTATGATGGGCGCTTTCCAATACCCATCGCATGGAGGAAAATTGGTTTTTATAGGGTTGTTTCAAGGCGATGTAAATTTCCATGACCCTTCGTTCCATAAAAAAGAAATGACCCTTTACGCAAGTCGTAATGCCATGAGCAGAGATTTTGATGAAATCATCAAGCTTATGGAAGAGGGCAAAGTAGATACCAGCCCATGGATCACTCACCGTGCCAAAATGGATGTAGTTGCAGATGTTTTCGAAAGCTGGACAAAGCCAGAAACCAAGGTTATCAAAGCAATGATTGAGATAGTTTGAGAGGGCTATTTCCACCCCAAAGTACACTTTCCTATAGCATAGAAGGTACGGTCTTCGCGCTTTATTTTTGCGGTATAAATTACCGTGAATGTTCCATCATCTTCCTCTATGGCACATAAAGGAGTGCGCATAGCATGATCTCCAATGGCAGCCCAAGGGTCATCTGTTTGTTGAATTTTAATCCGAGCCTCTGGACTCCAATTTAAACCATCATCAGATAGGCTATACGCGATTTCTTGATCTCCAAAAGAGTCGAAAACTGCTAGATAGCCTCCTTTTTTCAATTCAGTCACTTGTGGGTTTTCAATGAATTCCTCTGCAATTGGGACGGGGTTAACGGCTTCAGACATTCTTTCCCAAGGACCACTCAGTTGGGATGAAATTGCTAAACCAACAGGCCAAGGTCCTATGGGAATGTAATTGTGTCCATCGTAAAAGGCATACCACTTGTTGTCCACCTTGAAGGGATTAAATGTAGCAACTGCTTGCTGCCCTTCCCAAGATTGACTGCTTTTATCAGGCTCTAACACAATGCCCATGTCTGCATAGGGGCCGGCTATTCCGTCCTTTCCGTCCAGAACAGATTTTGCTCGCCAAATTTTGCCTTGATAATCACTTCGCTCATATTCTCCTTTTTCAGCATCTCCGGCTCGGTATGCTACATAGAATATGTTCCAGGAATTTTCAATTTCATTGAATTCCACTGCGGTCACCCAGACCTCTGACCTTGGGTTGGAAGCAGACCTACCAGGAATGCTCTCGATTATTGTGTTTTGTCGTTTCCAATCAATTGCATTGTTACTTGTCCAATATGCAATTCTCAAATCTCGGTGTGGTCTGAAAAACATTTCGTTTACAAACATGTGATACGTCCCATCTATTTTGACTACTTGACCTGTTTCAAAACCCGCTTGATTGTTTGTCGTAATTACATCCCTATGATTGAAATCAATAACTGGGTTAGGTTGCTCTGAAATCAGTATAAGCTTTTTATCACCCACTTTTTCCTGAGCCGATAGGTTGGCAAATAGGGAGGGGATGATGGTAATAAAAGTCAGGATGTTTTTGAGTGTTGAAGATTTCATATTTGACATGGGTTTTCATTTAACAAGAAGTAGTTCCACCGGCCCAAGCAACCCTGCATCTAGTAATGGTTCGCCTTTGATTCTGTACGGAGCAGTTGTCCATGTGAGACGCTCTTCTTCTGGCAAAAGTTGATCACCGATTAGTCTATTTCTCCATGTATTGCAGACCGCTATTCGCAGTTTGTTTTCGCCTTCTTTCAGTGCTTCTGTGATCTCTACTTCGTATGGAGCTGTCCAAGCCACACCGCATTTCTGATCGTTGAGATATACCGTCGCAATGTTGTAAACTTCGCCAAGAGATAGCCAACTTCTATCTGCCATGTCTTTACGATTAAATGTGGTTTCATAAATAGCTGTTCCTGAGTAGTATTTAATTTTCGGGTTTGAGGAATCAATCCAGTTGGTCAGAGAATCTATAGTGATAGGCTCTTTTGGCCCGCCAAATTCAGGATCGAATTGTACACTCCATTTACAGGTAAGCGTTTGGACCATCTCTTTCGAAATCTGATTATTACCCGTTGACTCAGTTTGGCTGGTTTCTTTTTCCAGAATTACAAACAGTGAACCATTTGCTTCTAAATGGATCGGAAAAGTCGTTCTTCCGTTTTCATTTTCCCATTCCTGAAGCTCCCTATTTTCATCTGTTACCGGGTTATATATTTCTGGGATCTTATTACTTACACGAAGAGATAGATTGAATTTTCTTTGCTTGTCAGATTGATTTGATACAAAGTAAATATCTCGCTGATCGGATTTTCTATGTGTCCAGGCAATGTTCTCTGCTCTGTCTTTTCCCTGGTAAGCAATGAAGTCAGGTTCCAGGTTAAGGTCATTAAAATTTGGTGTGACTATTGGCGTTTTGATCACTCGACCTTGTCCAATTCTCTTTGTCATAAACCCATTCTCTTGACCAAAATCACCACCCCAGAGAGTATTTGCCAGTTCTTCAGTTTTACTATCTAGGGAGTCAAGGCCTGGCGTGAATTGTGGCTTTTCACTGATCAAAAGCGTAGCGCCCCCTTCTACAAGCCGTCTTAGTTTTTGCAATGATTCAAACGAAAGGTATTCTGGATTAGGATCCATTTTTCGTCGTTTAGGCAAAACCAACATTTGGTAAGCTGCTCCCGTTGATAACTGGGTTTTGCCCTCATTAACACTTGATAATCGTAGCAAGGCGTCTTTATTGAAGGAATCGTATTTGTATCCATTGAGGGGATCCAACCAATCTTCAGGGTCAGCCATATTTGCAGAATGATTCACTCCGGCAGGCAATTCTCGTTGAGGCTGTCTTTCATTTTTCAAACGGATCATTTCTCTTTCCACAACATCCTGTCCAAAGATTCCCGGTAGGGTCTTTAACAGTCTGTCGGGCAGAATAGACCTTCTTGGTAAACCTTCTCCCGTAAAGACAGCAATGTCTACAACTGGTTTTCCTTCTTGCAAAAGCTTTTGACATCTCTCCGTGTACTTCACAAATTCAGCCCCATGTTTCCACCAAGTTTGGTCGCGCTGAAAATACAACCCAACATCACTCAGCGTAACGCCAGGCTGCCGGTCTGTAAATGGATTGTGGGTATAAACATGAAAGAAAAGGCGATTGATTCCCAGCGCATAGTTACGATCCAAAAGAGGTTTGATCAATGCAGGGTCTTCGTCCCAACCCATGCGTAGTTCGGTAAAACCTTCAGCCTGAATGATGTTTTTACCATAGACATGAGCGCCGGATATAGCGTCCATCATATCATTGGGTTTGTCGTGAGTAGGGCTTCTCAGCCAAAATTCCCCCATGGGAATATCTACCTTGCCGTAGTGTCTCATGCCGTCACTGAGCATGGTGGGAGCCACGCTTTCGGCGCTGAACTGTACGCCGTTCTCATGTGCACGTTGTGCCATAATCCCATAAAAATTGTCAATAGTCAGTTCGCTTATAGTTTGGCGAATGTCGTAAAGAAATTTCTCTGAAAATTCAGTATCGTTTAGAGGAAATCCAGCCATGATAGGCAGACAGGGGAGCGGGTTGTAACTCCTGCGCTTTTTGAATTCATCTATGAAAACCGGAGACCAGTTTTGACTACCACACTCCCAGCTATCTATGTGAAAAACTTTGAGGACATCCGCAGTGAGTTCTGACCCCATGTTGTGCAAAATCTGACCATACCAGCCGTCAAATTGGATGTTGATCGCTTCGGGGTTGAATTTGTCACACTCCAATCCTAATCCTCCGCCTCCTGTGTAGTTGGTGTGGCCGGTGCTGGTATGCCCCATCCTTAAGATGGTCCATTCTCCCTCAGGTACATCCCACAAAAGCACTCCATTCGACTCTAATTTTTCCGTTAGGTTGATAATGTCTTTTTGGGAAATGCAGTTTTTAGCGTCAAGCTGCTCTGGTGTTGTTCGAGGACTGATTCTCCAGACCTCTGCGGTCTTTCCCTCGAATTGATGAATTTTAGGAAGACTTGATAATTTCAGTCCTGCAATTTTGAGTCTAGGACTCCACTTTGCGGCATCTAAATCTTCCGCTCCGGGTTCAGTTCCGTCTTTTTTCCACTGAAATCTAAAATACCTGGCCGTCGTTTTGGGAATGGAGTAGGTGACTTGCGCGTCTGTATCTTGCCAGCCGTGGCGAGGAGGGATCATCTGATATACATCTTCGAATGTCTCACCATCTTGACTTACTTGCACGAGTAGCCTATGAGATTGATAGTTGTTTCCCTTCGTGATAACCTGAATGCTCTGACAGGTAAATGGCTCTGCAAAGCTGTACAGAAACCAGCAATCATCGTTGCATCTGAACTGTTCTTGATTCCCTTCAACAGTCAGGAAGTTTGCAGCATCATTACTGCTTGTGGTTATCTCAGGTTGTGTAGTGAAGCTCGATTGTGCTTTTGTGTTGTTCGGGAAGGCATAAATGGCAATGTCTTCATAATAGCCTTCAAAGTCTTCAGGTTTCTTCAATGAATCTTGAAATGCTTTTCCACCTTCAACGATCGTTTCGGACCAAACCACCTTTTGCATGCTCAACTCAGGTGTGATCCATGGACCTCCTGCCAGAGCGAAACCATCACTTGAATGCATGCCCAATTCTAAGCCGAGCCGTTGGGCTTCTTCCATTGCGAAGCGAACCATTTCCCACCATTCTGGTGTGAGTTGGTTGGCAGCAGGTTCGTAGATCGGCGGGTCTGTAGGGCCTTGAATAGGCATTAGATAAGCACCCGCCAGCCCAACCTCTTTCATGGCCTCAAGATCAGCTGTTATACCTGGTTTGCTTACAGCTCCTTTCATCCAATACCAAAACACCCACGACTTTTCGGGATGATCCAATTGTTTGACTGGTGACGACTGCTGGCAAGCCAAAGAAAAGAGGAGCACTAGGATTGCGAGGTGTTTCACTTTTGGGTGGATGTGGGGGGTGTTTATTTAGAAGTGTCACATTGAGCCTGTCGAAATGCGACACTTCTTAATCTATACTTACTTATAAAGAGGACCGTAGTTTTTACATGCCCTGTAGTCTGCACCTTCTTCATTCATACCGAAAGAAACCCAGTCCTTAGGGCGAAATGGCTCACCTTCTACATTGTGCATGTTTACCGGAATTCTGAGCATTGAGCAGAGTGTGATTATTTCAGCACCGTAATGTCCGTAGCTAAATGCGCCATGATTAGCGCCCCAGTTGGCCATTACCGAATATACATCTTTGAATGCTCCTTCGCCAGTAGTTCTTGGTACAAACCATGTCGTTGGCCAGGTAGGATTGGTTCTTTGGTCAAGTGTATTGTGCACGTCTTCAGGAAGCGCTATAGTCCAACCTTCAGCTATTTGCATGACAGGCCCTAGTCCTTTTACAAGGTTGATTCTGCACATCGTTACAGGCATTTCTCCACGAGTGACGAAGTGAGAGGAGAATCCTCCACCAGGGAAATAGTCGACTGCAGGAGGCCAGTCTGTAGCGTCCAAACACTTCTGAACTTCGTTATCAGAAATTTCCCAGAAAGGCTTCATTGCCGGAGTTCCATTTACAGATTGTTCGCCGCTTCCATCGAGTGACGAAGATCCAGAATTGATCAGGTGGATAAAGCCATCTTTGGCCATGCCTCCTACTTTGTGCCCAGTCACACGCTCTACGGACTTAGGACTCCAGTACGTTCTTACATCAGAAAAAATCTGTGCTTGATTGGTAAGTAGGTACCCGAAAAGCATTGAAATACCATTTAGAGAGTCGTTTTCGGTGGCCATCATCATAGGTGGGCGAGTGCCGTTCCAGTCGTATGATGAGTTGAGTATGGCTTCCATGAAGTCACCGTTCGACATGAAGTCTGTCCACTGTCTTTGTCCCTGAAAACCTGCAGCAATGGCATTGAAACCTAATGCTTCTTCACCGTAACCAATTTCCTTAAGTTTATCGTTTCCGAGCATCAGGTCACGAGCAATCAAAGTCATTTTAACCACTGTTTCCCATTCGGAATCAAGTTGTTCCCTTGACTTTTTGTGAGGGTTGTAGTCAGTGTTTTCTTTGCAGTTTTCTTTGGTCCAAGCCAAAGCACGAGCAAACTCATCTTGATCGAAGATGTTGTTTTGAATTCTTCTGGCCAACTCTGACATATCCACATATTCATTGCGCATGCCGAGGTATTCCTGAAAGAAATCCTCTTTGACTACAGAGCCAGCTATCCCCATAGAAACAGCGCCAATACTCAGGTAAGACTTGCCTTTCATGGTTGCCAGAGCAACTCCGGCTTTGGTAAACTGCAAAAGTTTTTCAACGATTTCAGTAGGGATGTCTTCTTCTACAGAATCTTGAACGTCCTGTCCGTAAATACTAAATGCTGGGATGCCTTTTTGCGTATGGCCTGCAAGTGCTGCCGCCAAATAAACCGCCCCTGGTCTTTCTGTTCCGTTAAATCCCCAAATGGCTTTTGGCCGGGTAGGGTGCATGTCTATGGTTTCTGTGCCATAGCACCAGCATGGCGTCACAGTGATGGACAGACCAACTTGCTCTCGTTCAAATTTGTCTTCGCAAGCCGCAGCTTCTGCCACACGACCAATGGTGGTGTTGGCTATGACGCATTGGACAGGACTTCCGTCCATATATTTGAGTGTTGACTCAAGTAGGTCAACAACCTTTTGCGCCATCAACATGGTAGATTCTTCCAGAGATTCTCTGATGCCACCTAGTCTGCCATCTATTACAGGGCGAATGCCGATTTTAGGCAAATCACCTCTCAGTTTGTAATGCTTACTCATTTATGGTTTATTGGATTCTTAATTATGATATTCTTAAATACAATTTAAAGGCGTAATCACCATTTAAGAGTCCTGTACCATCAGGGTTGACGAAAGCGAAAAATGTTACATTTTTGAATATAAAATCCCTTGATATGAGACCATATTATCTACTTATTGCATCAATACTATTGATAGCTTGTAATCCTAACAAAAAAGCCCAATCTGATACTTCTATGAACGATCCATGGAATCAACTTGACTCTCTCATTGCTCAAATCAAAACGACCAATTTCCCTGATAAGGATTTTATGGTAACGGATTTTGGAGCTGCAGCAGGAGATGACCGTTCTGATTATGAAGCTATTCAAAAAGCGATCGAAGAATGTAGTGCTGCTGGCGGTGGTCGAGTTGTAGTCCCTGCGGGAGTCTATCACGTCAAGTCCATTTATCTCAAGAGCAATGTTAACCTTCATTTGATGGAGGGTGCAGAACTCAGGTTTTCAACAGTACCGGAAGATTATTTACCAGTGGTTTATACCCGTTGGGAAGGTGTGGAGATGATGGGGTTAAAACCTTTGGTTTATGCTTTCGAAGAAGAAAATATAGCCCTTACGGGAAAGGGGACGCTCAACGGACAAGCTGGTAATGACAACTGGTGGCCTTGGTGTGGAGCAGGTTATTATGGATATAAAGAAGGTGACCCAAGCCAACGTGATGATGATAATAGAGCCGCTTTGTTTCAGGCTGGTGCTGACGATGTACCTGTGTCAGAAAGAATTTTTGGTGTTGATTCTTATTTAAGGCCTCAGTTTTTTCAACCATATAAGTGTGAACGGGTTTTAGTTCAGGGCGTGACCTTTACCAACTCACCCATGTGGATCATGCACCCAACTCTTTGCAATCATGTGATAATAGATGGTGTGTCGGTGATCAGTCATGGGCCCAATAGTGACGGTTGTGATCCAGAGTCGAGCAAAAATGTATGGATCAAAAATTGTCTGTTCGATACAGGCGATGATTGTATAGCCATCAAGTCAGGTAGAAACCATGACGGTAGAAGAGTGGGAGTGGCGAGTGAAAATATCATCATCCAGAATTGTGTAATGAAAGATGGTCATGGAGGAGTGGTGATCGGGAGCGAAGCGTCTGGTGGAGTGAATAAAGTTTTTGCTGAAAATTGCCAGATGGATAGCCCAGAGCTGGATCGTGCATTGCGAATCAAAACGAGTACCGAAAGAGGCGGAGTTATAGAAAAGGTCTACATGAGAAATGTGCAGGTGGGGCAAGTGAAGGAAGCTGTGCTCAAATTCAATATGTTTTACGGTGATCAGGGAGGTTTTATGCCGACGATCAGAGATGTGAGGGTTGAAAATGTAACTGTAAAAAATGGAGGTAAATATGGCATATTGGCTAAAGGATATGCAGAGTCCCCAATCTCGAACATTTACGTTGATGGCTTGGCCATAGAAACGGTTGAGGAGTCTTACAGCCTTGAGAATGTGGACGGACTGGTGGTGAAAAATTTTACTATTGGAGGAGAAAAGGTAATTATCGAATAGACAAAATTCCCCTCCCGAGAGGGGCTGGGGGCGCACGGATAGGGGAGTAAAAGTGAAATTATGTTTGTAAAGAAATACTACGAGGAATTTGAAATAGGTGAGTCACGGGAAACCCTTGGACGCACTATCACCGAAACGGATTTTGTCATCCACGCCGGACAAACCGGAGACTATTTTCCACATCACATGGATGCGGAGTGGTGCAAGACCCAACCCTTCAAAGAGCGTATCGCTCACGGTACTTTGATCTTCAGCGTGGCAGTTGGCATGACGGCCAGCTTTATCAATGAAGTGGCCATGACCTATGGTTACGAACGGTTGAGATTTACTAAGCCTGTTTTCATTGGTGATACAATTCGGGTTAAGATTTCGATCAAAGACATGAAAGATCACAAGAAGCCCGAATACGGAATTGTGACTGAGCTTGTGGAGGTTTTTAACCAAAAAGATGAACTGGTGATGCTTTGTGAGCATCTGTTGCTCACGCATAAGAAAGAATCCAATGTCTAAGATTACACTCAAAGGAATTACGTGGGGGCATAGTCGGGGTATCACACCGCTTGTGGCTTATGCTCAGCGATTCAATGAAAAATACCCTGATGTAGAGGTGACATGGAGAAAGCGTACGCTTCAAGAGTTTGCAGATTTTCCAATTGAAAAATTGGTTGCGGATTATGACTTGCTGATCATAGATCACCCATGGTCTGGTTGTGCCAACGCACTCCGATGCGTTTTGCCGTTAGAGCAATACCTTTCCAAAGAATATCTGCAAGACCAACTTGAAAACTCCGTTGGCGGATCGCACGAGAGCTATAGCTATGGTGGTCATCAGTGGGCATTGGCCATTGATGCGGCTACCCCTGTGGCCAGTTATCGAAAGGACTTATTCGAAAAAAATAATGAGGCGCTTCCTAAAACCTGGGAGGACTTATTGGCTTTGGCCAAAAAGGGGAAAGTGGCCGCTCCGGCCATTCCTATTGATCTGCTGATGAATTTTTATACTTTTTGCGTAGCTCACGGTACTGATCCCTTTCAGTCAAAAGAAGAAGTAATTGATCAGGAAACGGGACTAAAAGCATTGGAGACCATGCGCGGGTTTTATTCGCTTTTGGATCAATCCATGTTTGACCGCAATCCTATCGCAATAGCAAACCTCATGAGCAGCACGGATGATTATTGGTATTGTCCTTTTGCCTACGGCTATTCCAACTATTCCCGAAAGGGTTATGCTAAAAACCTGCTACACTATACGGGTTTGGTGGAATTTAACGGTACCCGATTGAGAAGCACATTGGGAGGAACAGGTTTGGCCGTTTCGGAAAGTTCCGAGCATAAGGATTGGGCTGTGAAGTTTGCGGAGGAAATTGTGTCTAGTGAAATCCAATCGACTCTATATACCGAAAACGGAGGACAACCTGGTCACCTCAAAGCGTGGACTAGCGCCTTGAACGATGAGCTAACACATGATTTTTTTAAGAATACACTAGAAACTTTGGGCGAGTCGTTTAAGCGACCAAGGTACAATGGCTATCTACATTTTCAGGATCATGCTGGCGACCCGGTGCAGGCTTATCTGAGAGATGGTGGTGATCCAAAAGCAGTTTTGGAGATCATAAATAAGATTTATAGAGAGAGTTTGAATGGTATTTAATCAAAGAAATAAAAAACACCTCGGGTCATTCTCCGGCTTGGCTGGGGAATTCTCTCGCAGACTGGTGAGGTATCGGCAAGGAGATGCCCGGGTTAAACCCGAATATGACGCTCTGTTTTTTATTTCTGTAGCCACAAAATGAACCTACCACTCAAAGACATCATCGTATTAGAGTTCTGCCAGTACCTGTCAGGGCCATCTGCTGGTCTGCGACTAGCTGATCTTGGCGCGCGTGTTATCAAAATAGAATCTCCACGAGGGGATGCTTGCCGCAAGTTGGCTATCGAGAACCTCTGGGCGGATGAAAATGATTCTTTGCTTTTTCACACCATCAATAGAAACAAAGAGAGTCTCATTGCCAATTTGAAAGATCCTGAAGAGGTCGCTCAAATCAAAAAGCTGATTGCAAAAGCTGATGTGATGATTCACAACTTTCGCCCGGGCGTGATGGAGAAGTTGGGATTGGATTATGATTCGGTCAGGGCGATCAATGAAGGCATTGTCTTTGCAGACGTATCTGGATATGGTTCAGAAGGGCCATGGAGCAAAAAGCCAGGGCAAGATTTACTTTTACAGGCAAAGAGTGGACTCATGTTTACCTCCGGTAATCACGACGATCCTCCAGTTCCGTTTGGTTTGGCGATAGGAGATATTTTGTGTGGTGCACAGTTGGTACAAGGGATTTTGGCAGCATTGATCAGAAAAGAAAAAACAGGGAAAGGCGCAAAACTGGAGGTTTCTCTCCTGGAGTCTTTGCTTGATTTTCAATTTGAATTATTAACGACTTATTACGCTAGTGGCAAAATGCCTGAGCGATCAAAGACCAGCAACGGACACTCGTTGCTGGGTGCACCGTATGGTTTGCATCAGACAAGCGATGGGTACATCGCTATAGCTATGATGCCGCTACAAGATTTAGCAGAAGCCATTGATTGTGCCGCCTTGTTGGATTGTGCTGCTGATGATGTTTTTGCGAAGCGAGATGAAATCAAATCGGTTTTAGCGGAACACCTGAAAGGAGGAACCTCAAAATATTGGCTAGATAAGCTGCGAGCGAATGACCTTTGGGTAATGGAGCTGACCGACTGGAAAACCCTAAACGCAAGCGATGGGTGCAAAGAGCTCAAAATGGAACAGCATTTGACAAATGGTAAGTTCGCTACCAAATGCCCGATTAGGATTAATCGACAGGACTTGAGAAGCGATCGGCCTGCACCGCGGCTTGGAGCTGATACTGCGGATATCACTAAAGAATTTGGACTGAATTGATGGAACTACTCAAAGACATATTGATCATCGATTTCAGCCAATTCCTTTCTGGCCCGTCAGCCAGTTTACGTCTGGCTGATATGGGCGCGCGAGTTATTAAGATTGAAAAGCCTGGATCGGGAGACATCTGTAGAAACCTCTACGTTTCTGATGTCGATATTGAAGGAGAATCGACCATTTTTCATGCCATCAACCGCAACAAGGAGAGCTATGTTGCTGACCTAAAGAATGAGGATGACTTGGCCAAAGTCAAGAAACTACTGAGCAAAGCTGACGTGATGCTTCACAATTTTCGTCCCGGAGTGATGAAAAGATTGGGCTTGAGCTACGAGGAAGTAAAATCCATCAATCCGACTATCGTTTATGCCGAGATTAGTGGCTATGGCGAAACCGGGCCTTTGAAGGAATTACCAGGTCAGGATTTGTTACTTCAGGCAATTTCCGGGTTGCCTTTTTTAAATAACGACGCTGACAAACCACCCACACCGATGGGCGTGGCGGTCGTGGATATTTTAGGAGGTACACACATTGCGCAGGGCATTTTGGCGTGTTTGTATCAGCGCATCAAAACTGGAGAAGGCGCTTTGGTGCAGGTGAGTATGCTAGAGAGTGCGCTGGATTTTCAGTTTGAAGTATTGGCTTGCTTCCTCAATGACGGGCACAAACTGCCGCAGCGTAGCGCAGTGAATCATGCGCACAGCTATGTTGCTGCTCCGTATGGCGTTTACAAAACGCAGGACGGCTATCTCGCATTGGCTATGGGTAACATCACCTTTTTAGGCGAACTTCTTTCATGTCCTGCTTTGGCACACTACCCGGACGCAAAAGAGTGGTTTGATCGCCGTGATGAAATCAAAAAGGATTTGGCTGAACACCTTAGCCACAACACCACAGCGTACTGGCTTTCGCTTTTGGAGCCGGCTGATATTTGGTGCTCTGAAGTCCTGAACTATGATCAGCTACTCCAGCAGGAAGGATATAAAGTGCTAGATATGGAGTTGGTGGTAAAAACCATTAGGGGTACAGAAGTGAAGACAACCAGATGTCCTATTCGGGTGGATGGGAGTATCCTTTCCTCAGATGTCGCTGCGCCGGGTTTGGGGTATCATACGGAGAAAATTGATAAGGAATTTTTGATCTGAATCTAGCGCAAGTGTTCACTCGGGTAAGCCACATAAAATTCTGAATCTGGCGCAAACGTCCGCTCGTACAGTTTAGCCCAGTTACATGTTATCAGCTACAAGCAGGACAGTAACTGATAGATGTCCACTAAGGATTGAGCAGTTTTGGTAATTGCTAGGATGACACCTGAAAAGGTTGAAACCGAGCAAAGGATAGACTAACCAAAACGAGAGCCAATGGCAGATAGTGAACGAATAATAGATACCCACATTCATATCTGGGATTTGGAAAACATCCGGTATGGGTGGTTAGAAGGAGATACTTCCATTCTCAATCAGACTCACCATCTCAATCAACTGGAAAATGCCCATCAAGAAGCTGGTGTGACCGGAGGCGTTTTGGTGCAGGCAGAAAACCATTTTGAAGATACCGATTGGATGCTACTCAATGCCGAGCGAACAGATTGGATTCAGGGAATAGTAGGGTGGATGCCGCTGATGACTCCTCAACAAACTTCAGATGCTTTGGATAAGTATATGAAAAATCCATACTTTAAAGGTGTTCGTCATTTGATTCATGATGAGAAAGATCCCAAATGGCTGTTGCAATCGGAAGTGATAGAAAGCCTTCAAATGTTGGCTGATAGAAACATCCCTTATGACGTGGTGGGCGTATTGCCTGCTCATATCGAAACAGCCTTAGAAGTGGCCCGCAAGGTGCCCAATCTGAAGATGGTTTTTGATCATCTCAATCAGCCACCCATGGCCAAGAACGAGCGATTTGGAACGTGGGGTGAATTGATGTCGGAGGTAGCCAAAAACATGAACTTTTACCAAAAGATCTCGGGGCTTGGAACCGCAACTGGCGATTGGAAAAACTGGTCTGCGGAGACAGTTAAGCCTTATGTGAGTTTTGTGTTGGAGCATTTCAGTGTGGATCGTTGCTTTTGTGGTGGCGACTGGCCCGTATCGCGATTGGCTGGCGAATACGACAGAACATGGGATGTCTACAAAACACTCCTTGATTCATTGTTGGATGCTCAAGATCTGGACAAGGTACTTTTTTCCAACGCCAATAATTTCTATAACCTAAATCTGGGCTAACCCAAAAAATCGATACCTAACAACCTAATTCCCAAATAACTTAACCCCCTATAAATGAGCGTTTTTAATGGAATTCTATTTCACGCAGTAGGAGCATCGGCCGCATCGCTTTGTTATACTCCACAAAAGAAAGTGGTCCAGTGGTCGTGGCAGACCTATTGGCTTGCTCAGGCTTTTGTCTGCTGGTTTTTGTTGCCCATTTTGGGCGCTTATATCACCATTCCCGAACTGCTCACCGTTCTGAAAAATGCACCAACAGATGCCATGTGGAAGTCATTTGCGCTCGGTGCGGTCTACGGTATTGGTGGCACGGCGTTTGGTCTGGCGATCAGGCACATTGGCTTCTCGCTCACTTACGCCATTGCTATCGGAATTTCCTGCGTTCTGGGTACGTTATTGCCTCCTTTTGTTCGAGGTGAACTGTTGGCCGTGCTTAGTCAGCCGGGTTCTCAATACATTATTGCAGGTATGGTTTTGGGTGTTTTTGGTATTGGGTTTTGCGGAATGGCTGGGCGTTTCAAAGAAGTAGATTTGGAGCGAAAGGGGATAAAATCGGGAGGCAATTTCTCCCTGGGAAAGGGGCTTACGCTTGCTATTTTGGCAGGAGTACTTTCTGCACTCTATGGCTTTTCTTTGGATCAGGGACAGCCCATTGCAGATGTAGCAGCAGAATATGGCGCAGGGCAGTATCAAGGCAATGTGATTTACATCTTTTCTAACACGGGAGCATTTCTTTTTACGTTGATATACTGCTTATATCTTCACAAAAAAGAAGGCACTCTGACGCAATATCTTGGCACCAGGAAAACTCAAGGTAAACTCGGAATAAATTATGCGCTTTCTGCTCTGACGGGTGTGTTGTGGTATTCGCAATTCTTCTTTTACGGGTTGGGACATACCCGCATGGGAGATTATGAATTTACCAGTTGGGCTATTCATATGATCATGCTCGTGCTGTTCAGTACGGTGGCTGGTTTATTTTTAAAAGAATGGATTGGAAGTAGTAAAAAAACCGTTTCGGCGTTGCTCTTAGCCATAGCCGTGCTTGTAGCAGCGGTGATCTCGTTGACTATTGGCAATTCCGTTGTTGGATAAGAGTGATTTCCTTTTAATCTCGATTATGAAATGATGAAATACGGCATTGAACTACCACGACAAAATTTGCCTATCTACATTATTGGTGCGGGAGGGATCGTGAACGATGCGCACCTTCCGGCTTATGCACTAGCTGGATTCGATGTGGCCGGTATATTTGATCTGAATCAGGAAAGATCCAATGAATTGGCATCCAAATTTGGAATTGCAAAAGTAGTCGAGAGTATTGAAGCCATGGCTGCCGTTGCTGGTGTGAATTGCGTCTATGATGTAGCTGTACCTGGCAGTGCGGTGCTTGGCGTTTTGGAGCAATTGCCCGATGGAGCCAATGTGCTCATTCAAAAACCTATGGGAGAAGATTTGGCACAAGCCAAAGATATTTTGAAGCTGTGTCGAGCCAAAAAACTTAATGCCGGAATCAACTTTCAGCTCCGCTACGCACCGTTTATCAATGAAGCCAGGCAGCTCATTGCCGATGGGAAAATTGGTGAACTATGTGATATTGAAGTCAGTGTAAATGTGTTCACCCCATGGCATTTATGGAATTTTCTCTTCAGCGCACCGCGAATGGAAATTGTGTATCACAGTATCCATTATATAGATATGGTCAGATCGTTTTTCGGCAACCCGGAAAGCATCCATGCCAAGACCGTGAAGCACCCCAATATGAAGGATTTGGCGTCCGT
Organism: Cyclobacteriaceae bacterium; assembly: GCA_039970095.1. GTDB lineage: Bacteria > Bacteroidota > Bacteroidia > Cytophagales > Cyclobacteriaceae > JAMZMI01. The sequence continues at coordinate 8,772 of JBDVMP010000077.1, read as the reverse complement.
ACGTACTTCCATGATTATGGATTATGGTGATATGATCAGAGCGAATATTTTAACAAATCATTGTCACAATTTCGGATTGCGAAATCAGGATTCCTACATCAAACTGGAGGGAACAAAAGGCTGCATCAAAATCAACTTTGGGGTACTCATGGATTATCCAAAAGGCCAGCCAGATAGCTTTGAGTTTGTTTCTACTTCTGATGGTCAGGAACCCAAATGGCAAACAAAAGAAATAGACGGCACGTGGTTTCCACATGCCTTTATTGGTAGTATGTCGCAGGTCATGCGGGCTGCTATAGGGGAGATAGCCGCTCCTGATAATTCAGTAGAAGACTGTTTCCATACCATGGCTTGCGTTGAGGCGGCTTATGAGTCGAGTGAAAAGGGAGGGGTTGATATCAGTAAATATTGAAGCAGAAAGGTGACTTCTGGAAACCATAGAGATATGAGCGTAAATATTACCGTTGATCAGAGGTGATTATACAATCAAGAACGGTGATACTTTTGGAAATGAAGAGAGCGAGTCATTGCATCCTTTTGGTAAACCCTGGAGGTTGGAATCCAGCTAGGTACAGGGATTATATTGACTAAGGATGAGTGCATTGGTGGAAAATGTATGTACTTGATCTGCTAGATTCCGTACTGCGAAAGGTCTATTATAAAAATGTTCTGGAGGCAATTCCTCCTCAGAAAGCCACTTTGTTTGAGGGTGAAGCTTTCAAGGTACAGCATTTGTCTTATTGCTTGCATAGCGTAACCTAATAAGTACTCTTTTCACCCTTAAGCACAGGATGCGAAAAATACAATGAGGAGCTACTTTTCCGTGGAAATACTCATTTTATGAAAACACTAGCTGTACTGTTTCAGAGATTTTACATTTCTCTTTTTCTCTCCATTCTTTCCATTAGTGCTTTTGCACAATACCCTGCGGTCAAAGTAGATTTTAACTACAATGGCAGACAAGAGTCAGAGGTACATGACCCAGATTATTCTTCATGGGTTCTTGCTGGAGGACAGTCAGATTCTTTTCAAGAGTCGGGCATTACTTTTATGCTCCGCTCGGAAGGGTTCGGGACTAGTTGGTACAAGGCAGGAACTCAAAGCCCAAATTATGCACGATTGGTCAGTGATGGTTTGATTTCATCGGACATTGAAATCTTGATCGTAGGGCTCATTACCGGGGAGCATACATTTTTGACTTATCATAACTCCTTTTCAAGTCCTGAAAATACCACATTTGCGCCACTAGATATCTTTGTCAATGGAGAACTTATCTATGATGATCTGAGACAGAGCAACAGAGCATTGAGAACGGAAGATGCGTCCTCAGCATTTCTCACTTTTGAGGCTACCGAAGGGGATACTACAATCTTGAGATTCAAAGGGGAAACCGAAACAGAAGCATCGGATAAATATGCCTATATCAATGGATTTGAACTAAACACACCAGATGCAACTAAGCAAGCGCGCTCTCCTTATCCTGGAGGCTCAGATGAGCATGTAGATGCAGACAATGGCTCGGTTTTGTTGCAATGGGCGTCAGCACCGGATGCACTTTCACATGATGTTTATTTTGGAGCTGATATGGATGCTGTACTAGCTGCTACTCGTACATCGACAGAGTTTTTGGGTAATCAATCGGATACCTTCAAAACTGTTGAAGCAGATAAACTAATAAAATACTACTGGCGAGTAGATGAATTATCTGAAACTGATACTACGCGGGGCGATTTGTGGTACTTCATGCCACGGCGTATTGCTTTTGCTGAGGCTGAAGGTTATGGTCGATATGCCATTGGTGGTCGTGGAGGCAAAGTTGTGATCGTCACCAATTTGAATGATTCTGGGCCAGGAAGTTTTCGAGAGGCCGTAGAAACTGAAATTGGACCAAGAACTATTATTTTCAATGTTTCTGGTTTGATCACATTGGAGGAAAGGCTTACCCTGAAAAGCGATTATGTGACAGTAGCAGGGCAAACATCTCCAGGGAAAGGGATTTGTATAAAATCGGCACCTTTTGGACTTAGTGGAGCAAAAGATTGCATTGTGCAAAATCTTAGGGTTAGGCTTGGTGCCGGGCGAACATTTGACGGTATGGGTATGTCGGGCAGTGATTATTGCATCATCGATCATTGCTCCATCAGTTGGACTATTGATGAATCTTTTAGTTCCAGAGGCGGACATAATATGACTTTACAAAGGACCCTGATCAGTGAAGCTCTGAATGTGGCTGACCATCAGAATTATCCGAGTGGGAGCAAGCATGGTTATGCGGCCAGTATCAGCGGTGATATAGGGAGTTTTCATCACAATTTGTTAGCACACTGTTACGGCAGAAACTGGAGTTTGGCCGGAGGGTTAGATGGTAATGGTTTCTATGCTGGTAGGCTTGACATTTCCAATAATGTGGTGTACAATTTTGGTCCTCGTACCACTGATGGAGGAGCGCATGAAGTGAATTTTGTGAAAAATTATTACAAACCTGGGCCAGGCCATACAGGTAATAATTATGCTCTCAACGCTCAGAATGATGGCTTTCCGGGGACTCAGAGGTATTATTTTGATGGAAATGTGATGGAAGGAATTTTTGATGAAAACAATCAAAGTGCAGGCAGGAGGGAATCAGGAGAAACACGATCATACTCGGCTTGGGTTGACGAACCATTCTTTCCTTCGGAAATAACTATGCACTCAGCTAAAGAGGCTTACAAAAATGTTCTTTCTGATGTCGGGTGTATTCAGCCTGTTTTTGATGATCATGATACCCGAATCATTGAGGAGACTTTGAGAGGAACCTATACTTACAAGGGCAGTCGATCGGGAATAAAGGGCATGCCCGATTCGCATGAAGATGTGGGTGGATGGGAAGATTACCCTGAGTTGGAGCGCACTGATAGTTGGGATAGTGATGGAGATGGCTTGCCAAATTGGTGGGAAGATCTTCATGGCTTGTCTAACAGTTCGGGTGATTTTTCTGATTCGAATGGTGATGAGGATAACGATGGATTTACTAACCTGGAAGAATACTTGGCTTGGATCGGAACGCCTAATTACCTATTTCCATCGGATTCATTTATGATCATTGACCTCACTCAATATGCACGAGGCTACTCATCTAGCCCTTATTTTGAAATTGTTTCAAAAACTAATTGCGATGCTGAAATCCTTGAGTCTGGAACAAGCGCAAAGGTGTCAGGTGTTGTTGGTGGGCTAGGTAGTTTCTCTTTTAAAGTGATAGATGCAGAAGGTAGTAGTATGACTCGAAACATTAATTTATTACTTGGGATAGATGTTCCTGATGCCAAAATCATTGGTGAAGAAGAGGACGAGGAAACGCTTGGGTTGCCGAAAGAAGGACTTGGAGTTTATCCCAACCCAACGAACGAGTCAATCAGTTTTATTAACTCAAAACATTTTAAATCACTTTCCATCGTTGATATTTCTGGAAATGAAGTTTTATTTGAAGATCTTACAGGGGTCGAAGTAGAAAAAGTGGATGTTTACAACCTCTCAGAGGGTATTTATATTCTGAAACTCTACTCTGAAAATGGTTCTAAAACTCATCGTTTTGTTAAGCAATAGCTTAATTGACCTTGCGATATCGCCACACTGCTAAGCCATTGATGATAAGTCCGTAGGCTGTGATGATTACCAATTGAGATTGTACCTTATCAAAGGTTGCTCCTTTGAGCATGACCATCCTGATCACTTCAATAAAGTAACGAATTGGGTTAATTAGCGTCACTTTTTGTGCCCACTCAGGCATATTTTCTATTGGCGTAAAAAGTCCGCTCATCAGTATGAAAACTACCAAAAAGAACCACGCGATGAACATGGCCTGTTGTTGAGTGTCTGTTACAGTAGATATGAACATGCCCATGCCTAAAACCATGATGAGGTACACTCCGGTGAAGAAGTAGAGAAGGGACAAACTGCCAACAATTGGGATGTGAAACACCAGCTTTGCCACAATGAGCCCAATGGTAAACTCCATCAGTCCAATGATCCAAAGGGGTATGAGCTTTCCTGCTATAAATTGGTATTTTTTGATGGGTGTAACATTGAGTTGCTCGATCGTGCCGAGTTCTTTTTCTCTCACTACATTCATGGATGATACAAAAGCCCCGATCATCGTTACAAGCAGAACCAAAATCCCGGGTACCATAAATGTTTTATAATTCAAAAAAGGGTTGAACCAAAAAGAATAAGTGGCAGAAACAGTTTTGAATGGAGTCATCGTAGGTGTGACCAATGCTGTGGCGATTTCGCTATTAAAGTCACGTATTATCTGGTTTGCGTAGTAACTACCAAGGCCAGCTTTGGTGCCATTGATAGCGTTGATAGTGAGAAGCATACTGCCCTTCTGCACCCTGTTCATGTCTCTCTCAAAGTTCTGAGGTATTTCCAGAATCAAATCCGCATGACCTAGTTCCAACATCTGCTCACCTTCCTTATATGAAAAACCAGAGCCTATTAGATCAAAGAATTCTGAATGTTCAAATTTACTCCGGAGGTGGCGACTCTCTGCGCTTTGGTCTTTATCAATCCAGAAGGCTTTCAGATTGCGTATTTCAAAATCGGCGGCAAAAGAAAGCACCAAAAGCTGCAATATGGGCATCACAAACAGAATAGGGAGTATGCCCTTGTTTCTTATGATCTGCAGAAACTCTTTTTGAATCAAATAGCCTATAATCTTCATTCGAGTCTGACTTTAAATTTTCTAATACTTGCAGCTATGAAAACAAGCGTAAACAAACAAAGGATGAGTACCTCTTTCCAGATAATGAGCAGGCCTGAGCCTTTGAGCATGATGTCTTTGACTGCAACTATAAACCACCTTGCGGGTACAATATTTGAGACTATTTGTAATGGAATGGGCATACTTTCCACGGGAAAAATAAACCCGGATAACATAATTGTAGGAAGCATAAGCGCCATCAGAGAGAGTAGAAGTGCAGTTTGCTGAGTTTGCGATACGGTGGATATCAGGATGCCAAGAGAAAGGGCTAGCATGATGAACAGAAGCGTCACGCCAAGCAGGAGTGCTAAATTACCCACTATGGGTACTTCGAAAACAAACTTCCCGAGCGCCAGAATAATCAGAGCATCGAAAAATGAAAGAATCACATAAGGGATAACCTTCGCTATGATGATTTGTCCTGGACTCATGGGCGAGGCAAGGAGTACTTCCATGGTGCCAAGCTCTTTTTCGCGAGTTATGGATATAGAGGTCATCATGGCCGAAACTAACATGAGCAGAATGGCGATGATGCCAGGCACAAAGTAATAAACACCTTCCAGAAGCGGATTGTAGCGCATTCGAGTGATGGCATTGATTTGGAAAGGCATGCTTGTCAGGTTTGCCTTGAAATTGAAATCGGCCAAAACTCCCTGAACATAGTTTACCAGAGAATTGGCCGTATTAGGGTCTGTAGCATCAGCGATCACTTGTATCTCACCTTTGATTCCGTTTTCGTAATCTTTTTCCAAATCATGAGGAAATACAACCACCATTTTGGTGGTGCCGTCATGAAAAGCTGCCTCTATTTCAGCTTCTGATTTCAAATACCCGGAAAGTGCGAAGTATTCAGTTTCTACAATTTTGTTGGTGATTTCCCTGCTAGTGGCGTCCTTGGCATGATCCAGGATTTTTATGGGTGCTTCTCTTATTTCATTGGTGATGGCATAGCCAAAGAGCAGGATCTGAACTATTGGCATACCTATCAGGATCAGCAGTGTTCTGGCATCTCGCAGGATGTGATAAAACTCTTTTACAACAAATGCCCCAAATCGCTTCATGCCAGTGTTTTGCCCTCCCTTGCAATTTTGATAAATACATCATCCATGTTTTTGGACTGAAAACCTATCTTGAGTTCGTTTGGAGTACCCAGTCCGGCAATTTTCCCTGACACCATCATGGATATCCTATCGCAGTATTCGGCCTCATCCATATAGTGTGTGGTCACAAAAATGGTGGTGCCAGTGCTGGCCGTTTCGTAAATCAATTCCCAGAATTGCCTTCGTGTTATAGGATCTACTCCTCCCGTTGGCTCATCGAGAAAGACGATCTTGGGTTCGTGGATCATAGCCACTGAAAAGGCGAGTTTTTGTTTCCATCCAAGTGGCAGGTCATCAATGAGTGTATTCGCTTCTGATCTCATTTCTAGCCTGCGCAAGAGCTGATCCGTTTTTCTGATAATGAGTTTGCGCGATAGTCCATAAATACCGCCAAATAATCTGATGTTTTCGCGAACTGTGAGATCAGCATAAAGTGAAAATTTCTGACTCATGTAGCCGATGTTTTTCTTTATTTTCTCAGTGTCCTTATAGATGTCAAAGCCCGCAATGTTCGCCTTACCTGAGGTTGGCCGCCATAGGCCGATCAGCATTTTGATGGCCGTGGTTTTGCCTGCTCCATTAGCTCCGAGAAAACCAAATATTTCACCCTGTTGTACGTCGAAAGAGATATCGTTGACAGCATGAAAACTGCCAAACGACTTGATCAGATTTTGTGCCGTTACAATTGGTTCATTGGTCATGATAGATGGGTTTCAGATGATGGCATTAGTTTCATGAAGATGTCCTCGATACCCGGATCTATGGAGGATATTGTGGCATCTGTTATGCCTTCCTTTTTAAGAAAACCCAGTAGCTCCACCGGTTCAAAAGTGTCGAGTTGATCCGTGTAGTGCAGCTCTGACCCGAAGGTGTAAACAGACTTGCAGGTTTTGAATTGGCGAACCGTGGTTAACATTCTGTATTTATGCTGCCCTTTGATTGAAAAGGTCCGTTCAGTGTGATTTTTGATGATCTCTTGTGGCGATCCAGTGGCCAAAATACTTCCATCCTGAATCAGGCTGATTCTGGTGCATCGCGCTGCTTCATCCATGTAAGGGGTGGAGACGAAAATCGTAAGTCCCTGATCATTGAGCTTGCCCAGCATGTCCCAAAATTCCTTGCGTGAAACCGGATCTACGCCTGTAGTAGGCTCATCTAGAAACAGGATCTCCGGCTTATGTATCATGGCACAGCTCAGCGCGAGCTTTTGTTTCATTCCTCCTGAAAGAGCACCCGCTTTCCGTTTTTTGAATGGCTCTATCTGCTCGTAAATATCCTTTATCAGATGATGGTTCTCGGTTATGGTAGTTTCAAAAAGGCTCGCAAAAAGCGTGAGGTTTTCCTCGACAGACAGATCCTGATACAGTGAGAAACGGCCCGGCATATATCCAAACTTGGTTCGGAGCTTCTTCATATCTTTTACGGGGTTCAGCCCTAGTACACTGACTTCCCCTGAATCGGCAATGAGAAGGGAGTTGAGGATTCTGATCAGCGTGGTTTTGCCTGCACCATCCGGTCCGATCAATCCGTAAATCTCGCCTTGTTGCACAGACAGGTTTACCTGGTTCAGCGCCTTTTGCGAATCAAAAGATTTGGTGATATCGATGACTGAAATGACTTTCATTGCTTTAAGAAAACCGCCTCTCCGGGCATACCAATTTTCAATGCTCCATCGTTGGGCACTTTCAGTTCCACGGCATAAACCTGATTGACTCGTTCCTCCCTTGTTTGGATGGTCTTGGGTGTAAATTCAGCTTTCGAGGATATCCAGCTTACCCAGCCTGTGGTTTTTTTGATGCCACCATCTAGTCCATCATATCTGATTTCTGCAGACCCGCCCATCTTGATAGACGAAAGCTGATTGCCAGAAACGTAAACACGGAGAGTCATCTGATCAAGGTTGGCAATCTTTGCTATTGGTTGATTTATTCCCACCACTTCGCCTTCTTCCTTAAATACACTGATAGCAATGCCATCAATAGGTGATAGGATTGTGCAGCGACTCAATTGATCATCGATGTTTTTCAACTTCCAGGAGAGGGGTTTTAGCTCCGCTAAAAGCCCTCGATTAGCAGTGGATAACTGACTTTTCGTAGCTGAAAGCTGACTTTTAACCACTTTGAGTTCACCTGTGATATCGTCTAGTTGCTTTTCATTAGCAGCGCCATCTTCCACGAGTTTTGTGAAGCGACCCTGTTCTCTTTCGAGTACTTCTAGCTTTTCCATTAGCACTTTTAATTGTACAGGCACGTTTTGCAACTTGGCCTCAAGTGCTTCCATAGATGCCTTCATCAGCTCTTTTTGGATGTAAAGTGAAGTAGTATCAACCAGAGCGATGAGTTGGCCTTTGGCTATCTTAGTTCCTTCATTAATATTGACAGTCAGCACCTTTCCGGGGACTTCAGCTGAGATCGTGATTTCAGTGGCTTCAAAATTCCCGTATGCATCTGACTGGTTTTCGGCAGGAGTGCACTGTGTTAGCAGGAATGCGATAAATAGGGAGGTAGTGAGCGTTTTCATATGTTTCCTGTAAGAATGAGTAATTCGGTTTTTTTCATGGATATCGCAATCTGATCCAGTTCTTTTTGCAGATCCAGTTGCTGTAGTTCGTTGAGTGAACTCACATAGTCGGAAGCACTCAGTACTCCCAATTCAAATCTGTTTTTGTCAGAGTCAAAAATCTTTTGTTGTAGTTCAAACTGCTTGCTGTCAGCGTACAGATCATTTTCCAAACGTGCGATTTCCTGAATCACAAGATCAGCTTGATTGTTGACGGTCTTTACAAAATGAGCCTCTTCTCGCACTAGCATATCCTGTTGAAGTGCCAGCTTGGCCCGCTGATTTTTAGCATTACCCCAGTCAAACACATTCCATTCAAGGCGAGCCCCAATCATGTAGTAAGAGTTTAGGTCGGTCTCCATAAAGTTGAGCGGG
>JBDVMP010000076.1:0-18413 GCA_039970095.1 Cyclobacteriaceae bacterium | reverse complement strand
ATATCATACACGTCTTTGTGGGTGTAGGCCACCCCCATTACATTTTGATCCGTGATGGTGTTGTTTTTATAAGAGACCGAGACTCTTGGCCTTACCGCAAATAAGGTGAGCGCTTCAGCGTTTTTCACATTCTCAGTCAGGAATTCATACTCTTTGTAGTTGGTATAAGGCCTGTTGAAGTATTCCCACCAGGGCATGTTCGGGTCAAACTCGTATGGAAACCTTCTGATGTCCATATTTTTTGAATTGAGAAAACTGAAACTACTCGTGATGTTTCTTTCGAGCGAATCCACTAAGGTAAAAACCGTAATGATCGCAAAAATGCCAATTGTAACCCCTAGAAGCGAAAGTGTAGTGCGCAGCAGATTGGTGTTGAGTGCATTGAGCGCGAACTTCAGGCTCTCTATCAGTAGTTTTAAAATAATCACAAGGAATTATTAATTAGTTAAAAGGGTTTTTTTAAACTTAAACAAAAACAATTCGCTATTTTTGCGCACTTATTTAATCAACACTATCGATTAATACAAGCAATACATGAAATTATCTGCATTCAAATTCGATTTACCTACCAGTCACATTGCCCTCCATCCAACAGAAAACCGAGACGAGTCGAGACTCATGGTTATTCATAAAGATACGGGCGAAATTGAGCACAAAGTTTTCAAAGACATAGTTGGGTATTTCGAAGATCAGGATGTAATGGTTGTGAATGACACCAAGGTTTTCCCTGCCAGATTATACGGTAACAAAGAGAAAACGGGTGCCAAGATCGAAGTTTTTCTTCTTCGTGAGTTAAACAAAGAGATGAAGCTTTGGGATGTGTTGGTTGATCCGGCCAGAAAAATCCGTGTAGGTAACAAATTGTACTTCGGGGATGGAGAGTTGGTAGCTGAGGTTATTGACAATACCACTTCGAGAGGAAGAACGATCCGTTTCCTATATGATGGAGATGAAACTGATTTCTACAAGATGATTGATCGTCTTGGAGAAACGCCCCTTCCAAAGAACATTGAAAGACAGGCCGAAGCTGAAGATAGAGAGCGTTTTCAGACAATATACGCTAAGAATGTAGGAGCCGTAGCAGCTCCGACTGCCGGACTGCACTTCACTCAGCAAGTGCTCAAGAGATTGGAAATAGTAGGTGTTGATATCGAGCCAGTTACGCTTCACGTAGGGTTAGGTACCTTCAGGCCTGTAGATGTTGAAGATCTGACCAAGCACAAAATGGACTCTGAGAATTATTTCGTGGAAGAGTCTACTGCAGCTCGCGTAAATAGAGCATTGGATGAGAAGAGAAGAGTATGTGCTATCGGTACTACTGTGATGAGGACTTTGGAATCATCTGTATCTGCCCTTGGTAGAGTAAAAGCCAATAGTGGCTGGACGGATAAGTTTATCTTTCCTCAGTATGATTTCAAAATCTGTAATGCATTGGTGACCAATTTTCATTTGCCTGAGTCCACATTGCTGATGATGGCGTCTGCATTTGGTGGATACGAGCTTATGATGGATGCTTATCAGCTGGCGATCAAAGAAAAGTATAGGTTCTTCACCTACGGTGATGCCATGCTGATTATCTAATCAAAAACATGTCTCAACACAGTGTAATCATTGTAGCGGGAGGTAGTGGTTCCAGAATGAATCAGGCCTTACCGAAGCAATTTACACCCCTTCATGGTAAACCAGTTTTGGTTTATACCATTGAAGCGTTTCTAACTTTTGATCTCGAGGTTCAAATTGTTTTAGTCTTGCCAAAAGCTCATTTTGAGACGTGGAAAACGATTCAAAATCAGTTTTTACCTAATGTTAAACTTCAGATGGTTATTGGTGGCGCAACGCGTTATCAGTCCGTGGTTAAGGGGCTGGCGCATGTCCGTTCGGGGCTGGTTGCTATCCATGATGCCGTTCGTCCGTGCATCTCTCCTGAGATCATAGCAGCGTCTTTTGATGAAGCCAGTCAGTTTGGAGCCGGCGTGGTTGCTGTGCCGCTAAAAGACTCTATCAGAGAAGTGGATGGAGATGAATCGAAAGCACTGGATCGAAGCAAGTATCAGGTGGTGCAAACCCCACAAACATTTCAAGTAGAAAAAATCAAGAAGGCATTTGAAGCAGGCGAGCAGCCGTTCTTCACTGATGATGCCAGTGTTTATGAGCATGTGCTAGGTGCGCAAGTGCGTTTGGTAACTGGCGATTATCGCAATATCAAGATCACCACTCCGGAAGACCTGGAGGTCGCAGCTTTGTTTTTGGCCAACAAAAAAAACTGAACCAAAGGCTCAGTGGTTTTATAAATTTTTTGATAGACTTGAATGCCATCATGTCATCAAAAACTCACTCCGAAGTAAAATCCCAGTGTGTGAATCAAGTCCCCGTTTCCTTGAAGCTGGAATCTCAGGTTTAATCCAGATTCGAATCTGCTTTTGTTTATCAGGCGAAAGTTCAAACCAGTGAAATAGCCTATCGAGTTTTCAGTACCCTCATCATTGGAATTGTGATCTGAAGAGTAGCTAGAATGCACAGCTGACAAGCCTGTTTGTAAACTAAACCATCCAACATGCTTTGGGAAGGGGGTATAGATCAGTCCGGCTTCAAGCCCTATCACGTTGTTCGTATCAAAAGCAGGCGTGGATGAATATCCGCCAAAACTTTGGCGTCTTCCGTATGCAAACATTGTTCTCGTTAAAAGAGAAAAGAATGAATTTCTTCTATTGAGGTAGGATCCACTAAGGCTGCCTAAAAGAAAATCTCCGCTACCATTATAACTAACCCCTGGTGTTATTAAGAGAGTGTGTTTTGTAGGTGTTTCCTGAGCTACGAGTGATACAGATAGTGCCAGGAAAAATAGTGTCAGAATACTTACCTTCATAAAATAGTAAATAGCGTACTGTTGATTTACGCAAAGTAGCAAATCTTTTTTTACTTCGGCTTTTACCAACAAAAAACCCTGAACCAAAGGCTCAGGGTTTCTATCAAATAAATTTCTTGATTTCTTTAGTACTCATCTTCATTGAAGAAGAAGTCTTCCTTGGTAGGATAGTCAGGCCAAATTTCCTCGATACTCTCATAAGGGTTGCCATCGTCCTCTAGTTCCTGCAAGTTTTCTACAACTTCTAATGGAGCACCCGATCGGATTGAAAAATCGATCAATTCGTCTTTTGCAGCCGGCCAAGGTGCATCTTCAAGATATGAAGCTAATTCTAGTGTCCAGTACATAATTGTTGCCTATTAAAATTTCGTGCAAAAGTAGCTTTTTTAACGAGAAATCAAATATTATTTTTCTCTCGCTAAGAATATAACCGATAAATACGAATTTCAAAGAATTTGTTCCGACAAAGTTGAGAAAAAATATCAGCCCTTTTTCAGCATGTCCAGAAGTTGCTCTTTCACAGCTACTTTGGTCTTTTGCTGATTCAGCTTTTTTTCCACCATAGGGTTCATCGTGCCCGATGCACTAGAGAATTTTTCGGAGTTTTCCAGGTATTGGTTTAGGTCTTCACGGTCACGCGATAGCAACTCGTGTAGCAGTTTGATTTGTAGGTTTAGCTGACCGGCCTCATCCTGATCCTTGTAGTCTTTAAACCGCTTGCGGGCAAGGTTGGTGACAAAATCCTTTTCTTTGAGTAGCTGTATTTTGTTAAAAGCCTCTTTCCGTTGCAGCTTACTGGCATAGTCATTAGGGCGATAGGCTTTGAGTATATTTCTGTGTTCTTCCAGTGCTTGCATATCGGGTTTTTCCTTACCGGAAATATACCCGTCGAGCTCCTCTATAATAGACCTTATGTCTAGCTTTTTAGTTGGCGCTTTTTGAGCAGGTTTAAGAGATTTTGTGAATTGATCTATGAGCGGAGCGTAATCTTCTTTGGGGATATTGCCGAGCTCGGACCATCGCTGCTTTAGGTCTTTTACTTTTTCAAAACGCTCCTTGCCATGTACATCGGATAGCGCCGCTGCTTCCTTCACCAGCTGTTCATATCCAGCTTTGTTCTTTTCACCGAGTCGTTTTTTATCCTCGTAAAATGCTTTTTTCTTATCGAAGAATCCCGATACAATTTCCCAGAATTTTTCTTCCAGTTCGGTGTTTTCATCTTCCGGAGCATTGCCGGTTTTGATCCAGCGCGTCTTGATGTCGTGTATGTCGGCAGTAGCTTCTTTCCAGTTGATTTTGTCAGCGGCTATCGCTACTTCTTCGATCAGTGCTTTTTTGATCTCGGCGTTTCGGACTCTGTTTTGTGCGATCAGATCCTGTATTAGATTTTCGTTTCGTTGTAGCCTATCCCAGAGGCCCTGATAGTCGCCCAGGCCTTCATGAGTCTGAACTTGTTCCTTCATGTGCAGCAGCTTCATGAGGAAAGACCCCTTGTTGGTTGCCTCTTCGATAATTTTTTCCAGCTCAGACACTTTGCCTTCCAGTTCCTGAAAGCGCTCCTCGAAATATGTCAACGAAGCTTCCGGGTTGCCTTCTTTTACATCACCTATCTCACGATCGGTGTTGCTTCCCCAGGCTTTTAAAACAACCTTATTGTTTTTGATAAAACCGTACTCTGTTTCCTGCTCTTTCACAATGATTGAAAACCGAATTAATTAATATTGCTGACCTGAAAAACGTGTAAATTCCAAATCGTTTTGAATAATTTCAAATATGGCTGACGAAAAAATCATATTCTCTATGGCTGGTGTGAACAAGATTCACCCTCCAAAGAAACAAGTTTTAAAGAATATATACCTATCGTTCTTCTACGGTGCTAAGATAGGAGTGTTGGGACTAAATGGCTCAGGTAAATCTTCTCTTTTGCGCATCATCGCGGGAATTGATAAAGAATATCAGGGTGAAGTGGTGTTTTCGCCGGGTTTTAGCGTGGGTATGCTGGAGCAGGAGCCGAAGCTAGATCCTGACAAAACCGTAAAAGAAGTAATCAGTGAGGCTGTTTCTGAGATCACCGAATTGCTAAAAGAATACGACGAGATTAATCTCAAATTTTCTGAGCCTGAAATCCTAGAGGATCCGGATAAGATGAATGACCTGATTGAAAAACAGGGTAAGGTTCAGGAAAAGCTGGATCATGTAGGGGCATGGGAGCTTGACGCCAAGTTGGAGCGAGCCATGGATGCGCTGCGAACACCACCGGAGGATGCCATAATCAAAAACCTGTCCGGTGGAGAGAAGCGTAGGGTGGCATTGTGTCGCCTGCTCTTGCAAAAACCAGATGTGCTGTTGCTTGATGAGCCTACCAATCATCTCGATGCAGAGTCGGTGCACTGGCTGGAGCAGCACCTGCAGCAATATGAAGGTACGGTGATCGCCGTAACTCACGATAGATACTTCCTAGACAATGTAGCAGGATGGATACTGGAGCTGGATAGGGGTGAAGGCATCCCGTGGAAAGGAAATTACTCTTCGTGGCTGGAGCAAAAAGAGAAGCGTCTGGCTCAGGAAGAAAAGACTGAATCGAAAAGACAAAAGACCCTGCAGCGGGAATTGGAATGGGTGCGCATGACACCAAAAGGCCGCCAGGCTAAGGGAAAGGCGCGTCTGAGTGCCTATGATAAGATGATGGGCGAAGAGGGCAAAGAGCAGGAATCGAAGCTGGAACTTTACATCCCTCCGGGACCAAGACTGGGAGCCAAAGTCATAGAGGCAAGTGGCGTATCTAAAGCCTATGGGGATAAACTGCTTTTCGAAAATCTGGAGTTTAGCCTGCCGCAGGGTGGAATAGTAGGAGTGGTAGGGCCGAATGGTGCAGGTAAAACGACGCTTTTCAACCTGATAACAGGAAAAGAAAAGCCGGATAGCGGAACCTTCGAGGTAGGCGACACGGTGGAAATGGCCTATGTGGATCAGGAACATAATGACCTGAAGCCTGAGGTTTCTGTTTTCAATGCGATCTCAGGTGGGAATGAACTGATCCAGCTTGGTGGCAAAGAAATGAACGCACGGGCCTATGTGAGCCGCTTCAACTTTACCGGGTCTGATCAGGAGAAAAAAGTAGGGGTTCTATCTGGTGGAGAAAGAAACCGTGTGCACCTGGCTATCACACTGAAGCAGGGAGCCAACCTGGTGCTGCTCGATGAGCCTACCAACGATCTGGATGTAAATACACTTCGTGCGCTGGAGGAAGCACTTGAAAACTTTGCAGGCTGTGCGGTGGTGATCAGTCACGATAGATGGTTTCTCGATAGAATAGCCACGCATATTCTTGCTTATGAAGGAGACTCACAGGTCTACTGGTTTGAGGGCAACTATTCTGACTATGAAGAAAACCGCAAAAAACGTCTCGGCGACAAAGAGCCTACAAGGGTGAAGTACAAGAAGCTGATGAAGTAGGGTTTGCTTACCAGTGAACCTTGGCTCAAAACCTAACAGGTTTGATTAGACTGAGAGTTGTTTTGAACATAGAATTAGCATATAAATTGGGTGGAAATAAGACACCATCAAATCATTAATAACGTAATGCATGAACGGATTATTTACTTCACTCATTGCTTTTTTGCTTTTATCAAACCCATTGATGGGGCAATTGGCAGTTCCATGTCAGGTACTATTGAATGATGGTACTTGCGTTCGGGGAGAAACAGAATTTCCTCAAATGTTCGAAAAAAAACTACTGCTTTTTTTGCCTGAAGGGAATGATAAAATGAAAATTGAAAGTCAGACTATTCGCGAGATACTCTTTCCGAATGGAAATGATACGCTTGTTTATAAATTTCTGATTGCTCCAAAAAGGTTTTCAAATGGAAAGGGAACTCGACGGCTTTGGTTGAGGGAAGATATATCTGGGAATATGAGTCTCTACTATGGCTTCAATGAAGGGAAGAATGCTCCCGGGGTGGAGGCTTGGTATTGTAAAAAATCAAAGGATTCCGTGGTATATTTTCTTACCATGAAATACGTCGGTGGGGCAGTGGTCACTTTTGGAACAAAAAAAACTTTTAGAAAAAATATATCCGTCTATTTTAAAGACTCTCCTGATTTAGTAATAGCAGTTGAAAAAGATGAACTAACGTATACTGATTTGCCTGAAATTGTTGATAAATACAACTCTAGGCATTAAACCAAACAGGGTGATATAGTAAATATCTGTCCGCATACCGCAAGAGCTCGCGTGTGCTTGCCGGCTCTCGATTACATAGAGAATTCAACATCGAAACCCGTCAGGATTCAAAATCCTGACGGGTTTATCATTTGACTATTTCGATTGTGCAGTGGTCTTCTGGGGAAATGAGTTAAAAGATTTACAGCGTTGTTTACTCTACCTAAAAAGTGAATTGTTTGACAGTCAAGCCTTATTGATAGTCCATTGCCTTAAACTCAATCACAAACTTGGTGCCCTGACCAAATAAAGGTGGAAACTCAAAATCTACATATTGTAAACGCCTCCATTGATATCAAGAGTGGCGCCAGTGATGAATCCATCGTATTCGGAGGCTAGATATAAAACAGCTCGAGCCACGTCATCAGCGTTTCCTGCTCGTTGGATCGGAATACTTGCGGTAGTTTCAGCCGCTGATTCTTTAGTGGTATGTGTATTGTGAAACGAAGTTCCAAGTATGAGACCAGGAGCAACGGCATTTACCCTTGTGCCTTGGGGTCCCAATTCTGTTGATAAAGCGCGGGTGAATGTAAGAATTGCTCCTTTGCTGGTAGCGTAAACCAGTGATCCAGGGTGGCCGCCTTTGCGTCCGGCAAGTGATGCCAAATTTACAATGCTACTATGTTCATTTTTTCCCAAATAAGGAGCTGCTGCGCGCGTTACAAACATCATGGATGTGAGATTGATGTCCATGACCTTGTGCCAAAAATCAGCCTCCATTTCGTTTAGCATTTTTCGAGCAACAAGCGAACCTGCATTGTTGATCAGAATGTCCAAACCTCCAAACGCTTCCACTGTTTTTTCAATGAGGACTTTCGCATTATTTTCATTTGTTAAGTCACCACTAATAGCCACCGCTTTTATTCCTTTGGTGGTAGCGTAATCTACCAACTGGTTGGCGGTATCAGCACTCGAGAAATAGTGGATGGCGACATTTGCTCCGCTATCAATGAAGTGTTTAGAAATGGCTTCACCAATCCCCTGAGCTCCAGCGGTTATGAGGACGTTCTTTCCAGCAAGTTTTGTATTGGTTGTCATGATATTTCTCAGAGTTAACTAATAGTTTGTATTGATAAGGTGATTCTACAAATATAGTAGGAGGATTTCCAATGGAGGTTTGAGAAAATCAAGAAAGCTTCAATTTGAAAACTGAACTGTTTACTCTACCTAAAAAGTGAATTGTTTGACAGTGAGGCCTTATTGATAGTCCATTGCCTTAAACTCAATCACAAACTTGGTGCCCTCACCCAGCTGGCTGTGGCAGGTGATCATTCCGCCCATGGCTATTACATATTTCTTTACGATAGAAAGCCCCAAACCGGTGGATTTTTCATTGCCCGTCACCTTGGCCGTGAGTTGGGTAAATTCATCAAAAAGCCTCTTTTGATCTTCTTCACTGATGCCTGGCCCCTGATCTTGCACACAGATCAAAATGGCGTTTTCGTCTCTGTAAGCCTCTAGTGTCATGGTGGTGTTTCGTTCAGAAAACTTGAGCGCATTGGAGATGAGGTTTTCCAGGACCCGAATCAAGTAGTTTTTATCTGCCTCAATGATGAGGTCTTTGTTTTCTACTTTTTTGACTATGTTTTGTTCCTTTTCCTGAGCTATCAGAGAGAAGTTAATGGTCAGCTGGTTGATCATGTTGTCAATGTTGACGGGTGCGAGTCTTACATCTACTTTCTTGGATTCCAGGGCGCTGATGTCCAGTAGTTCCGATATGGTGTGAGACAAGCGATCAGAGGCTTGCAGGGTGTTGTCCAGAAAGCCTTCCATCTGCGGGCCTATTTTATCGGCAGTTTCAGTTTTCACAATCGAAATAAAACCTTTGATCAGGTTCACAGGATTTCGCAGGTCGTGTGCCACGACTGCCAAAATCTTGTTTTTATCCTCATTGAGCTTGACCAAATCCTGATTGGCTATGTTCAGCTGGTTTCGCTGCTGTGTTATCTCCTCATTTCGTTCAGTGATACGTGCGTTCAGTTCGGTGAGCTGATTGTTGGCCTTGGTTCGCAATCTGTATAGCCAGTAAAGCAATGCCAGCAGTGTGATCACAAATGCCAGTACAATGCCTGTGATGAGTTGGTTGGTTCTTTGTTGCTCTATTTTCTGGGCCAGGGTTAGTTTTTCCTTTTCGTTGGCAAATTGGATAGAGTCTCTTTCGCTATCAAACTTGTAGTCTGCCTCGAGTAGGGCTAATTTTTTGGTGTTTTTTTCATTGTAAATACTATCAGAAAGTGCTGAGACGATCACATGGTTTTCAAATGCTTTTTTGTAGTTACCCTGACTCTTGTATATCTCTGTGAGGGTCGATCGCCCATATTGTTCATCAGGGAGGTTGCCAATTTCATTGGCAAGAGCAATGCCTTTTTTCAGGTGTTTTATTGCCGAAGTGAGCTTATTTTCCTGATATAAAATATCGCCTAAATGCAGAAGTGCTTTGGCTTCCAGGCTTTGTGTCTCCATTCCCTGGCTTATCTCCAGTGTTTTGTTGCAATACTTGCGCGCTTCCTCGAAACTTTCAGTTGCCATGCAAACAGAGGCCAAATTTAGAAAGCAGATGGCCGTTCCGTATTGGCTTCCTATTTCTTCGTTGGTAGCGAGTGCGTGCTTATATATGCGTGTAGCTGAGTCGTATTTTTTTTGTTGCTGATAGATCGAACCTATGCTTACGTATGCATCTGCCAAAAATTTCTTCGAGTCTATCTCCTTTAATATGACCACAGCACGCCGATACATTATCAGAGCTTTCTGCGGGTCTTCCTGCTGATTGTGGATATATCCGATCTCATTTAAGGTTTGGGCTATTTCCGCTTTGGCGTCAATTTCCTCAGCTATACGCAGGGCGGTTAGATATTGCTCAAGAGCTTCAGGATAGTTGCCACGGTTGCGGTACATCTGCCCCAGGTTTCTGTGAGTCATAGAGGTATTAAATGGGTCATTCAGTTCCTCGTATGCCCTTAAAGTCTTGATGTAATAATATTCTGCAGAATCATAGTTGCCTTTGTCGCCATACACTGCGCCTATGTTGTTGTAATTCTGAATGACTCTATTTCTGGCACCTTGCTCTATGTTCATTTTCATAGAGCGGGTATAGTGAACAAGCGCACTGTCATACATTCCTAGTGCTTTGTAAGCCGTGCCTATGTTGTTGTAAGTAGGTCCCATGTTCACCTTTTGGCCAAAGCGGATCATGTTTTTGAGCGCTTTTTGATAGTAGGCCAGGCCTTCTTTGTATTCACCTTTATCTACATACATTACGCCAAGATTGAGGAGCAATCTGCTTTGTCCGCTTTCGTTACCCTGTTCCTCATAGATGCTAATGCATTTTTCGAAATTGCTTATGGCTTCATCATAGTTCCCTTGCACGTAGTAAATCACCGCTATATTGTTATATATAGGAACAAAATCCTTGGGGCCATCACTTTTTTCCAGTACGGCTATGCTCTGGTGGTATAGGTCGAGGGCTTTTTCATAGTGGCCCATGTTCCATTGTACAAGCCCCATGTTGGTAAGCGCATTTGACATCCCAACACCATATTCCAACTCTTCTGCCAAATCGTACCCTTGACTAAATAATTTATTGGCTCTTTCAAATTTTGTCACTTCCAATGCAAGATTCCCTTTCATTAACCAGACGTGCACCATCCCCTTTTTGTAGTTTATGGCTTGAGCAATTTTGAGAGCCTGGGTCACATATTCATCTACCTTCAAGGTGTCTACGTTCTTATAAGCACGAGAAAGGTTCAGATAGGTGTCAACTTCTTCTTCTTGCGTGATTTGCTGATCCAATACAGATAGCAACGAGTCAACCATCTGTTGATCCTGAGCAGAGGCCAAAGCGGATGAAAACAAAAATAAGGTCAGCAGGAATTGTTTTGTTAGGGACATCAAAGGATGGTTAAGCCAAAGGGTAGAAACTAGTACTCTGGTGGGGAATGCCTAAGATAGGTGATGTATTTCCCATTGGCAATATGCAGTGCATGATCTTATTAGGAAGGTTTTAATAACAAAAAATGAAATGATAGGTTTGTGGATTAGTTGAAACAGTTTTAGCCTGCCCCTTTTGCCCAATGCAACGATCGGTTTAGGAACTGCGCCACTATTACACTTTCACAACTTCATTGCTGCATGGTTTTTGGTGTCACTTGGCGCATGCTTTGGGTTGCTTGTTTTGTTGGAATATTGATTTTCCTAAGAAGGAGATAAATGATGGTATATTGAAACAAGCTAGGTTCCGGATTCCAAAATCAATTTGGTTCGATCTGCTTTTTTGATTTTTTTGATAAAATCGTCAAATTCAGAAAAATCACTGCTTTGGTATAGTCCCTTTTTTAAGACCACTTTACGGCGAATTTCGACCGATCCGTTTTCAAGGTCTTTTATAGTGCATTCATACGAACCAAAGTTCTCCTCAAGCGGCATTATTGAGGGTATTTTACTAAGCCAAAAGGTTTCTGGAACTGTTACCGTCACTCTGTCCTCCAATGTAAACCCACGCTTTATTTCAGCAAATTGCGTGTAGTTATTGTATGGAAAGTAAGAATCAATATCTGGGAGCATATTAACGGTGATAAGTAGTTTGTCGGAAACCTCTCGGGCAAGATTGTTTGCCGTGATTTCATATTTACTCATATAGGCGGGCTCATAATCCTTACGCTCGCCATAGGAAAAGTCATCGATAATAAAGTCTTTGAAATCAAAATGTGAATATAAATATTGCTCACGTTGCTGCTCTGTTACAGTTTTGTAAAACATAATATCATCGTAAAATACCCCTCTTTTTTCTCGATCTACTTTCAGCGAGGCATTGCCATAACGATCCATATCAATGACGCATTTGGTTTTGACTGTATTTGCAGTTTCATCGTAGATGGGTGAACGAATAATTTTGCTGTTATTTTTTTCAATCCAAAGTACATCCCTATCATCAGTGTGGGTGCTTAGATAGTTTGGCGGTAACATTTGATTAGTGCATTCCAAATAGATAGTGTCATCTGCTAGCGGGACTGCCAAAAACACGTGATTAAACTGATTGCTTATAATGTCCGTATTGATATCGAGTACATCATTACCAGCCTTGACCAATATAAAATTTGATGATATTCCTTTATAGTCTAGCATGCTACGCAAATAATTGGAGAGTGCCTTGCAGTCACCAAACCCGCGCTCATCCACAAATTCTGTCGGTAAACTCTGAAACCCGCCTATGCCTAACTGAATGCTGATATATCTTGTGCGGCTTTGCATAAAATTGAATATATCATAAACTGCTTGTCGAACAGAGTCTCCGTTTGTTTGATCCAAAAATTCTCTTGTTTCGGAAAGAAGCTGATAGTCATTATCGTTAAGGTTCAAAAACCAGTTTCCAAAGCTTTCCCATGAATCAAAACTTCCGGGATTCTTGTCCAGCACGAACTTCCTTGGGCCGAGAAATACTTTTGGCTGCTCATTATAAAATTGTTTGATAGACATGTCACTGTCTATAGATTCAAGGTTTGAAACCTGCCACGTCCATATCTCATTGTCCCCATCTAGGGTGATCAGCACTTTGTCCAGGTTTTCTTCGAGCCTGTTTATTTCAAATGATGCCGGTTTTACTATGGTCAAGGTGGCCATATCGACTTGCATTCTAAACTCACTGCGGGGGAACCATAATGGTAATGTTAGAAAACCCTTGTTGGATTGTGTTACGGATTCAATTTCAACGGTAAAGGGGTAATGTTGATAATCCGCAGATAATACAACCATCTTAGTGTCGTTGACCTCATTTTGATCATTGAAACTGTATTCTCTCGAATCGAGCTTACCTAGCTTTTTTACCTTTTTGCCGTTTTTATCAAACACGGTCATTTTTAAGCTGGTGATTTTTGAGAATCGATCCTCGCCATTCCTATAAACCGCTGCTTGATAACCGTCTTCGTTATTTATTGTGATTCGATCGAATCTCTTAATACTTAGACGATCCTCATCCTCAATTTCTATTAATGTTTCTGATTTATTTACAATAATAGCCTGGGCGACAATGTTGAAACTGGTAAAACTCAGGATGATGAAAAGGATTGACTTCATAATACTTTACTTAGGGATATCGATTCGTTCAGCTTATCAATCATTAAGCTGTAGAAAGTTTTGAAAATGGAGTATTGACTAGCTGGAATCACGGGATTTTTGATCACCATTTGATAGTTAATACTGACCGTGCTTTTTGAAGCGAATGCTTGAAAGTTGAATATTGCATTTTCTCCTTCCGTAGCTATTGATATCGGTTCAGGAATAGAGGATATCGTGTATCCGTCGGGAACATTGATAAGAATATTGTGAATCATGCCGGATTTATAGTTGAGGTCAACCGGTGCGTTTCTTTCTTCAGCCTTAAAGGGGTTTTCCAGGTCCAGACTTAGTATGAAGGGGTTGATGATATATTCATCCCCGAGGTTTTCAGAAACACTTGAAATGTCCAGATCATAAACCTCTGAGGCAACCATTTTGTCTTCATCAAAAGTCAGTTTGAAGTCTTCAATTACAATATCATCAAAACGATCTTGAAGCCACCTGGTGTATTTAGATTCATCTTCAAATTCGTCGAAATTATCTTTCCAGCGTAGATAATCGTAAGTGTTCATGCTCTTTTTTATTTTTGCAGTCACTATTCCTTCGTTGCTCACATCGATCTGGGTAAAGCCTTTCTCCATTGTCACTTCGTTGGGCTCCAGCGGTATCCACCAACCTGATTTCTCGTTTACTACCCATCCGTCACCGTTTAGGCATTTTGGGTGCAATACACCGGGCTTGAGGTTTTTTTCTGCTGCATCAATTAGCATCATATCCTCGCCGACTTTAACCGCGCATACTATATAATTGAGCTTATTTATGCTTGGTTTAAATTTTTTGAGCCTCCCATTGTCTCGAGTACTGAGTACAACGGGGTAAGCTTCCATTTCCATTTTCTTTAGCAATGACACTAGGTGCAGATTTACTTCAGCTACATTTCCAGAGTGATCCTTCTTGAAATTGGTTCTGTACATCTGCGTCATATATGGTGATTCTGAACCATTCCATTCAATATTTTCCTTTATGTAGGCTATTGCGCTTAAAACCTTGCTCATATCACCGGAATCAGTAGCGAGAATTTCCTTAGCTTTTTCATTTAGATAGAGTCCGCCTGTCCTGAACAGTCCCCCGAAGTAAATGTTATCAGTCAGTGTACGGCTAACTTTTTCCCACGTTGTACTATATTCTCGGTAGAAAACACCAGGGATTGAGATTTGTGAAAGCTCGAATTCGATCTTAGAAATGTAGTTGCTGTGATGATCAATAAGAGGTTCAGGTTTGAAGGCAGGAACATCCTGAGCAATCCAGTGATATCCACTTAGCCTTTTTAATGGAACGGAACCAAAGAAGCTTAGATCGAATATAAAATATTGCGATTTTTCTACCAGTAGTTCGTTGTATTTTACGGGGATGCGGCGCTGAAATAACCACTCGAAAGGAAGACTGAAATGGCTGTATTCTATTTCAACAACACTCCCGACCTTAACATTTGGCAAAAAAAGCTTGTATAAAATAATGTCTTCAGTCAGCTCTTCCACGTAGACTTCAGATTTCTTAAGCTTATATTCTACAATTTCTCCATTTTCAAGATTAAAGCATGATGCCCTGAAGTTACCCTTGCTGGGTACCCTTATTGTGAAGTTGCCATAATCTGTTCCTGATTGTTTTAATATTTTGATGCGTTCATGTTTGTAAAACTTGTAATCCCTCACTCGGTAGTGACCAGTACTTAGCAATACTACTGCGGCAGCAGATGGGTCCGGTTCATAGACGGTCATCTCCATGTCCTTGATTGGAATTTTTCCAAATTTGAATTTTTTCTGCGCTTCTGCCTTTTCCGATAAGCTTAGAAGGATCAGAAATGTTAATACGAGGTTTCTGAACGGTGAATTCATTTTTAATGGTTAGGGATTCTTAATGGAGTAAAAACGAAAAGATAATTCTTTTAAATGAAATATAATGTTTAGGTCTTTTTTGAGAGCTAATCTGAGTATTGTTCTTTTGTGTCTTGATTCATTAATATATGGTATAACCGATCTCAATTAAATGATCGCCGGAATTCCAGTGGAGACATCTGCACTTTGCTTTTAAATAGCCTGCTGAAGGATTGTGAGTGTTCAAAACCTAGGCTGTAAGCAATTTCACTTACTGAAAGTTCCGTTGTGGATAGGCGCTCTTTAGCCCTTTCTATAAGTTTTTCGTGGATATGTTGTTGGGTGTTTAGGCCAGTTAAGGACTTCAACAAGCTACTCAGGTAGTTGGCAGAAACGTTTAGTTGTTCTGCCATGTCTTGAACGTTTGGCAGACCTACACTGGTGAGGTTTTCTTTTTGGAAATATTCGGTGAGCGTGTGATTTAGTTTCGTTAAAATTTCGTGATTGCTTATTTTTCTGGTGATAAACTGTCGCTGATAAAATCGGTCAGCGTAGTTGAGTAGTGTCTCTATCTGAGAGATGATGATCTTTTGACTAAACTTATCAATGTTTTGGTGATACTCCTCCTGAATGTTTTTCATGATGTTGATCATAGAGGCCTCTTCCTTTTCGGAAAGGAAAAGCGCCTCGTTGATGTCGTACCCAAAAAACTTATATTCTTTAATCCTCTTCGCTAGGGGCGTATTCCATAAAAAATCCGGGTGGATAAGTAGAATCCAACCTGAAGGTTTTTCTGTAGGATTGTAATGTGCTTTTACTGTAATGACTTGTCCCGGTGCTACGAAAGACATCAGTCCTTCATCAAAGTCATAGGGCTGCTGACCATAGCGCATCTTGCCTTGTACGCCTCGCTTCAGGGCTATGGTGTAGTTGCCTTGAATGACAGTGATTTGGTCATCCTCAGTTTGGTACTGCACCCGACCATAATCCACCAGGCTGACCAAAGGGTGCTCTGGTTTTGGCAGTCCTGCCAGCCTATGATAATCGGCTATCGAGTTGACTTTGTGTTTCATTTTTATATGAATGTCCCGCCGGAAGCTTCTAGTCTCTGAGCTGTGAGCCAATGCGCATCGTCTGAGCACAAAAATGCCACCACACTGCCAATATCCTCAGGCTCTCCCACTCGTCCCAGCGCTGTGAAGCTCGAGATGATTTTTCGTTTTTTCTCATCTTCACGGTTGATTCCCCCACCAAAATCGGTGGCCACTGCCCCAGGTGCCACTACATTTGCTCTGATGCCCCGGCCGCCAAGCTCTTTGGCAAGATAGCGGGTAAATACCTCGATTGCACCCTTCATAGATGCATACGCCGAGGATCCTGGAATTGTGAAACGCGCCAACCCTGAAGAAATATTCACAATGCCACCGCCATCATTCAAAAATGGCAGAGCCTTTTGTGTGAAGAAATAGACGCCCTTGAGATGAATATTCATCATTTCATCAAAGTCTTCTTCAGTGGTGTCAGCGAAGGGTTTATAAATCCCCGTTCCGGCATTGTTGACCAGATAATCGATTTTATCCGTTCCTCTGGCTGGCGCCAGCAATTCTGAGAGTTGATTATAAAAATCACCAAAGGTTTTAGTGTCGCGACTGTCTAGTTGTAGTGCATATCCGGAGCTTCCTGTCTTTTCTATTTCTGAGATCACTTCGTTGGCGGCTGACTCGTTGGCATGATAGGTTATTACCACGTCGAGACCTTTTTTGGCAATGTTGATGGCCATGTCTCTGCCCAGTCCGCGACTTCCGCCGGTTACGAGTGCTATTTTTCTATTTGTCATGAGATGCTATTTTTTATTCGAAACGATTTGAGACAAAATTGACCAATAACCAGAAGCCGTACGTAACCGAATCTTAGGATGTTGTAGCTGAAATCCCTGAAGGAAGATAAAAAAAGCCAATCATGAATATGATTGGCTTTAATAACTTCTTTAATCGAGGATTACATCCCCGTATAATTAAACGGAGTGATTTCTCTCAATTCTGCCTTGATCTCGTCGGAAACATTCAACGTGCCGATAAACTCGTGGATTACTTTTTTGGTGATCTTTTGGCCCGTTCGGGTTAGTTCCTTCAGTGCTTCGTAAGGTTTAGGATAGGCTTCTCTTCTCAGGATCGTTTGTATAGCTTCAGCCACCACAGCCCAGTTGTCTTCCAGATCTGCAAGGATCACCGACTCATTCACTTTCAGTTTGCCTATTCCCTTTTCCAGGGAAGTAAGTGCCAATAAGCTATGCGCATACGGCATGCCTACATTTCTCAATACGGTCGAATCGGTCAGATCTCTTTGTAATCTTGAGATCGGGAGTTTGGCACTTAGGTGCTCAAACAAAGCATTGGCAATGCCGAAGTTTCCTTCTGCATTTTCAAAATCAATTGGGTTCACCTTATGTGGCATTGCTGAAGATCCCACTTCTCCGGCCACAATTTTTTGACCAAAATAATTCACCGATATATACTGCCACACATCACGGCTAAAGTCGATGAAGATGGTGTTGATCCTTTTCATCACATCAAAAAGAGCAGCGAAGTGATCGTAGTGCTCGATTTGAGTGGTAGGGTAGCTGCGTTTCAAGCCAAGGCTTTCTTTTACGAAAGTGTCTCCGAATGCATGCCAATCCGTGTCAGGGTACGCCACATGGTGCGCGTTGAAATTACCCGTTGCACCTCCAAATTTAGCGGCAAAAGGGGTGCTTTTTAGTGTCTCAATTTGCTCTTTCAATCGGCTCGTGAAAACACGAAACTCCTTACCCAGGGTCGTTGGTGAGGCAGGCTGTCCATGTGTTCTGGCTAGAAGAGGGATTGACATCCAATCCTCGGCCAAGCCCTCCAGATTGGTTACGATAGACTCTAGCTTTGGAAGAAACACCTCGTTCAGCGCGTCTTTAGATAGCATAGGCACAGAGGTGTTGTTGATGTCTTGTGAGGTAAGCCCAAAGTGGATGAACTCTTTAAAATCAGACAACCCTAGCAGATCAAACTTTTCTTTGATGAAGTACTCCACGGCCTTCACATCATGGTTGGTCACCTTTTCTATATCCTTGATGGACTGTGCGTCAGCCTCAGAAAAGTCTTCATATATTTTTTTCAGATCGGCGAACGTCCCATGGTTTACGTCTGTTAATTGTGGCAATGGGTGCTCGCATAGCGCAATGAAATATAGAATTTCTACCTTGACGCGGTAGCGGATAAGCGCCCATTCTGAGAAATAAGGGGCAAGGCTACTTACTTTGCTTCTGTATCTCCCATCTATAGGGGATATGGCGGTGAGGTCATTTAGCTCCATATGATCTGTTTTTGAGGACGCAAAAATAGGTCATTCAATTAAACTTGTGGGGCAAAAG
>JBDVMP010000075.1:0-132408 GCA_039970095.1 Cyclobacteriaceae bacterium | reverse complement strand
TTGGATCAAATTTGATCCAATCACGAGAGAGCTTACAAACCTGGGTATGATCAGCAAAAATTCAGGTCTACTCGGAATGGCCATAGATCAGGAGCGCGAACAGCTCTATGGGCTGGCTGAAGATGGTCATCTCTACAGCTTCGATCTGAAAAAAGGGATTACTTCAGATAAAGGCCGTGTGGATGACTGGGACATTTGTCGCACCATCGCAGCAGATGATGAAGGTAATATATATGGTTCATTTCCGGTAAACAGGATTTGGAAATATGATCCTGTGGCTGATCGTACGTTTGATTTGCCAAGTATTCGTGTGCCCAATGATCCCCGTGTTTCGCCGCGTACCATGTCTAATCCTTCTATAGATAGAAAGACACTTTGGAGAATTCTGGAGTGGAAACCAGACGAACGGGTATTTTATGGCATTTGCAATTCGGATAGTCGGCTGTTTCGATATGACCCCTACAAAGGGCCTGAAGGTGAAATGATCCCGCTGTGCCTGATGTGTGCTGACCGATATCTGGAAGCTGATCCCAAGAAAATTCCTATCGCTACCCTGGCCTTTGCCTTGGCTAATAACAAAGCCTATTTTGCTCCAGTTGTGTCAGTTTCTTTTGATTATTCTGCCGAATCGTGGGATGTGCAGGACGAGCGAAACTTTACAGCAAAGCTTAGTGGGCGCAAACAGCCACCTACTTCTGTGCTAGTGGAATATGACATAGCCACAGCCAAGAGGCGTGAACTGGGGATTATGGAAACAGATGATGGGCGCAAAATATTTGGTTTAGGTGCAGCCGTATACAGTCCGGTGGATAACAAGCTATATTTTGCCGGGGCAGTAGAAGAGAATGAGCCCAAATATGTAGCGGGGATCATAGAAGGAACCTGGAACTACTCTATGGCGCTGTTCAGCATAGCACTACCAGAATAAATTATCATCAAAAGCATTATCAAAATGAAATTCCTATATACCACACTATTTTTACTGCTATCCTTTGCTGTGTTTTCACAAAAATGGATCAGCCCCAATTTTGGTAACCATCGATTGGATTATCGGGATCTGGGATACCCGGGCGTGACAGAAATACCCGCCGATAATAGCCGTATATCCGCGCTACTTTCCGGACAAGATGGCTATGTGTATGGCGCTACCAGTGGCAAGCAGGCCTACCTTTTCGTTTTTGACCCTTATATCAACAAGGTTCGCCCACTTGGGCAGCTGCCAAAAGCCCAAGGGGTGCATCATGCCATGGTACAGGATGCAGAAGGAAATATATACCTAGGTACAGGCCTCAATTTATTAGATGAAATCCCGTTGACCAGAGATTTTCCGGGCGGGCACAGACAAATAGAGCATCAGCTATGGAAGGATATAAAGCACTATCATGCGGACTATGCAGGAGGGCGGATTCTGAAATACAATACCAAAGAAAACAGAGAAAAGGTGTCGCTTATCGAAGATCAGGCAGACGTTGAAGAACTGGGTGTAGTAATAAAAAATAATTCTGTTTATACTATGACCATGGACCAACAAAATCAACTGATTTATGGAATTACCTATCCGGATGCCCATTTTTTCCAATTAGACGTGCAATCAAAACAAATGGTAGATTATGGCAAGTTGTTGGACACGCTGATATTTTCTGGGCCAGAGCGTTCGTGGCGGAGTGTGCCCCGTTCTCTGGTTTGTCTGGACGATGGTCGGGTACTCACAGCAGCCAATGATGGACTGATAGCAATCTTCGATCCCAAAACGAAAGCATTTGAATATACCAACATGCGACTACCTGGGGAGTACTGGGAGTCCTGGAATTATACCGGTTATCCGGTGGTAGAGCAGCTGATCATTGCTCCTGATAAGGTGATATGGGGAAGCACCAGTGATGGGTTCATATTCAAAATCCATCTGGATGAAGGCAAACTAATAGATTTAGGGAAACCGAGAGTGTCTCGAAGAGTTAGGGGTATGACGCTCGGGCAGGATGGCAACCTCTATCTGATTGCAGGGGAACTAGGGCAGCCAGGGAAGCTTTTTTCTTATGACACAAAGGCGAATAATGGTTTCACAAACTGGAGCTATTTGTCCGTAGATCATAGTCCCTACTATGCAAAAAGAGCCTATCAATTTGATGCTATGACCACTGGGAGTGATGGCACCATATTTATAGGGGAAAGTGATCGCAGAGGCAAGCTTTTCTTATTCATCCCTGGGGGTGAAATTTTTGAGGGTGGATTGAATCCGAAAAACCCGAGATAGTTGTGGCAGGAGGTGACCTATGTTTATAGTCTGAGCCAGGGTGATCAGAAGCCTGCAGTATAGTGGTTTTGCAGGACGAGTTGGGAGCTGTTGGATTAAAGATTAAATTCGAAACCAAAACCCTGCTATGAAACTACCCTCACTGTCCCATTTATACCGTCAGGCCGTTCTTGCGTTTCGCCAACATCCGCTCGTTATACTGGCTGCATGCGTGGCGGTGTTTTTTGCCATTTTTCTATTCGAAAAAGAAAACGTAATCGAAAATGCTTTTCCCTTCATCAACTTGTTGCTGTGTGGATATTTGGGTGTACCGCTTTTTCTTTCGATAGATGTTTTTTCAAAGGCATCCAACCAAAGTAGGGCTTTTAGGTTAGTTGCGTGGGGTGTAGGTGTTTTGCTGCTAGTGGGTGTTTACTTCTACTTGCCCGGCTCAGAGGATACGCTCAATAAGCAGATCCCTTATATACGCTACAGCATTTTGGCCATTGCTGCACATCTGCTCGTTTCATTTGCGCCATTCCTGAGTCGTGGCACTTTAAACGGGTTCTGGCAGTACAACCGCGTGGTTTTTCTGCGCTTTCTGCTCTCGGTGCTTTATTCGGGATTTTTATATGTTGGGCTCGTGCTGGCATTGCTGGCACTCGATCAATTGTTTAAAGTGGATGTGGATGAAAAGCGATATTTTGAGATATTCATGTTCATTTCAGGAGTATTTAACACATGGTTTTTCGCAGCAGGCATACCGGATAAATACGATGACCTTGACCTAAATGTGGATTTCCCTAGAGGGTTGCGCACTTTCATTCTTTATGTGCTTATACCGCTATTGGGGCTTTACTTCCTTATTCTTTATAGCTATTCCATTAAGATCATCCTTGCCTGGGACTGGCCCTCGGGTATCATTACCTATATGGTTATTGCTGTAGCGGTATTAGGAACGCTGGCCATGTTGCTATCATACCCATACTCGCTCCGTGAAAACAAAAGCCCACTTGCATTTTTGAGTAAAGGATATTTTTGGGTGCTGATCCCCATGATAGTCATGTTGTATTTTGCCATTGGCATCAGGGTGGCTGACTATGGTATTACGATCAATAGATACATAGCCATTTTACTGGCCATGTGGCTTTCTGGTGTATCCATTTACATGGTGGTAAGCGGAAAAGACATAAGGTTAATTCCGATTTCACTTTTCACCATCATTCTGCTGTGTTCATTTGGCCCCTGGGGTTTGTTTGATGCCAGCGAAAGGAGTCAGGTAGCGCGACTGGAAAAGATTCTGACAAATGCGGAAATATTGGATGAGACCATCAAGAATGAAGCTATCTGGAATCAAAACGATACAACACGGCTAAGTTTTGGCAACCCCAATGCCAACGATCATATACTCACGGATAGCCTGCACAACGAGGTGGTTTCTATTGTCAGTTATTTAGAAGACTTTCATGGATTAAATGCCATTGAAGGTTGGTTTACTCAGAGTACTCGTGAGATAGCTCAGGCACACAATCTATCAGAGAATGCCATAGCCATGCGCTTGATGGGGCTTAGGGCAGGGAAGAAGCATACTGGTGGGAACGAATGGTTCCCGACGTTTTACGCTTCGCCATCTCAAACCAGTTTGCTTCAGATCGATGGTTTTGAATATTACTATGAATTCTCACTTCACCAAAAAAATAAGCCTATAGATTCTTTGGGATTGTCAGATGGGCTGGAGCTTGTTCTAAATCTTGATTCTGGTGCACTGATTCTGGCAAGAAAAGAAACGGACTCTCTGCTGAGGTTTGATTTAAAAAGCGTATATGATGATTTTAGTGATATGGAGAGTGCTGGAAGATACCGCTCTTCTTTAACACCAACAGAACCTGTAATTCTTTCAGAACAAAATGACTGGTTAAAGGCCAGATTATACATTGAACGCTTCAGATCCAATGAAGGAGAAATAACCGAATGTAAGGGTAAACTTCTGTTTATCTTCACTGAGAAATAATCCAATGGTGCTGTCAATATTCTACATGCGAGTAAAGCACCAAAGGTGGTTAAAGTCGCATGGATGCTTTGTTGCCATCCATGTGCTTCTATTTCCTAAAACCCGACAGGTCATCCTGAGCTTGTCGAAGGACACCTGTCAGATTTCTTTAGGATAGTGGCGAGCCGATCACTATCATGTACGAGAGTCCCCCATCAATTCATCGCAAGATTCATTTCATCAGCTTCTGATCTCTCTGCGCATAAACTTGTAGTACGCCAGGGCAAAGCATACTACTGTAGCGGCAATCAGCCCACTCACCTGAGGCCATACGATCAACAGGCTTTCCTTCAATGGTAACTGAGAGGGGATAGCGCCGGCCATTTGATCCATGGTCACTGGCCCCAAACTGCGAATAGAAGGCATCAGCAGGGCTGTAGTGGCATCAGCGTACAGCTGACTGGGAGCCAGTCGCATGAATTTAAAGATCAGATCATAAAATTGTATTAAATCCGACTGAGATGCAGCATCAGGCATAACCGCCTTGATCACCAGGTTGATGATGATTTCATAAAACACAGTAAAGAAGATCCAAATACCGATGGCGGTAAGGGCAGATGTAGCGGGTTGCCTAAACGCAATAGACAACAGAATGGAAACGGCCAACCAAAACCCGATATAGCAAACGCTCACCACCGTGTGACTTAAGATTCTCAGCATCTCTTCGACTTCTATTAGTACTCCGGTGAGGATGATGCCTGAGCCGATCATCAGAAGTGTGAGGGTCAGTAGCAGCGCGCCAATCAGGAGCAGAACACTTACAAATTTTGACAACAGCAGATTGTCCCGGTAAACAGGCTGTGCCATGATCCGGTTGAGCGTGCCGTTTTGTTTTTCAGCATTGATCGCATCAAATCCCATACTGATCCCCAAAAGTGGACCCAAGAAGCTCAGAAACACATGAAAGGGTGGGAGACTCCCAGCTGTGGATGTGAGTATCTTAAGGTACAAAAAAAGCGAATCAGGGTCTTTGACAGAAGACACGATTGACCGTAGGTTACTCATCGAAACGAGCATGGATCCCCAAAAGGTGAGGAGCACCAGTATCAGCAAAATGATAAACTTCCAGCTGCGAATTTGCCCGGCTATTTCTTTTCTCACCATTACCCAAAAGGGGCTTGACATGGGTATGGCAGGAACATTGATTGTATTTTCCATATTTCCTTTTTTCAGTTTACTTAAAAATATGACTGATAAATATCCTCCAGCTGATACCCTTTCTTTTGAACGCCTGTGACGTCATATCCCTCTTTGGCGAAAAACCGAACAATGTCAGGGGTAATGTCTTCTTTCATGGAAATATCCACGCTTTGGCCATTTACAGCAATGCTTTCGACAGCCCCTAAATCGTGGATTTTCTGCTCATCTTTCCACGGTTTCGGCAAGTCATTTTGTAAAGTCACTTGCACCCGCAAATTGTTTTCCGTCTGCAGATGTTTGGCCAGAGACTCCAGGTCACCTTCGGCCATCAGCTTACCGTTTACAAAAATGCCCATCCGGTCACATACCTGCTGTACCTGCTCCAGATGATGAGATGAGAGGAGGACGGTGAGTCCCTTTTCTCTGCTCATTTTCACGATCAAATCCAGAAATTCCTTTACCCCGATGGGGTCAATACCTAGTGTCGGTTCATCCAGGATGATCACTTCCGGCTGCTTGATGAGTACCTCAGCCAGCCCCAGACGTTGCTTCATGCCACGAGAAAACGTGGAGGTCTTTTTGTGGATGACTTGCTCACTCAGACCCACAGACCTGATGCATTCCATACAAAGCTGCTCCAACTGATCCTTTGGGATGCCGTTCAGTTCGCCAATGTACATGAGGTTTAGCCAGGCGGTCATGTCATCATAGAACCCCAGACTATCAGGCATATAGCCCACCTTTTTTTTGACCGCAATGGGGTCTTTGGTGGAATTGTGATCACAGACACGGACTTCACCTTCGTCAGGTTCGGTCAGCCCTAGCAACATCAGGATGGTGGTGGTTTTTCCTGCACCATTAGGGCCTAGCAACCCGAAGATTTCCCCTTTGTGAATGTTGAGGTTCAAACAATCCACGGCCTTTAACGAACCATAGCTTTTAGACAGGTTCGTCAATTGTATTATTGCTTCTCTCATGACGCTAATTATCTTCTGCCAAACTTGCGAATAAGTAAAACGACAATGCCCACGGCGATGAGGATCACCAGAATGCCTATCCAGCCGGCCAGTATGGAGGTTTGGACTGTAGTGCGATAATCGACACTGCTTTTAGCATCGGCGTTTTTTACCGTCAGATTGGCGATATAGTCACCCGGTAGCGTTTTATCGGGGATGCTCAGTGTAACTGTAGCATCGTAGGATTTGCCCGGTTCCAGGAGGTCTATCGAGCTGGGAGAGAAGGTAGCTTCCCATTTTGAGGGTGTGCGCGAAGACAGATCCAGGTCGCTCAAGGGCAGGGTGCCGGTGTTTTTGATCTTCAGCGCGATTTCTTTTTTCTTGCCTTCAGTCACCTTGCCGCTAAGAAGGCCAGTGGGGGTAGTCAGTTGCACATCGTAGTTGCCTTTGACTACCGCTTCCAAAACAAAACCCAATGTGTCAAATTCTGAAGTGGCCGTTATCGGTATTTCGTATTTGGCAGGCTCACATTCGTAAGCAGGCTTTATTTCCACACTGATGCTTTCAGTCTTTTTGCTCTCTACATTGATGGAAGTGATGTTGCTGCCTCGGCTTTTGAATGATGCTCTCCAGCCATCCGGAATATCAGCTTTAAGCTGATACATTCGTGCTTCTTTTGTGTTGTTTTTCAGCGTGGTACTGTACCTGAAAGTCTCCTTCGTGGTGTTTTCAATATTATAAAGGTTAGACGAAAAAGAAGCGTCAGGTTGACTTTGAGACAATCCTCTTAGCGGGAAGGAGAGGGTAGTGATCAGCAAAACGCTGAATAATGAGAACTCAATTTTTTTGAGTTGCTTCGAAATAGATTTTAGCTCTAACATAAAAATCGAATTAAAAGGTTATCTATCAATTAACATTTTTATCCGCCCTTACATGCTCGGGGAAAACCAGATTTGACCGCAAATTAATTTTCAGGCACCCAGATTTCATAACAGGAAAATCACTCCTTAACAAATGTTAACGCCTATTAACGCTTGTTAACAAGATGTCAGACTGCTTCGTACCTCGCAGTGACGTGCTGGGCTTGTTCGTCTTATTCAATTCTCTCCTTACTAGCCGTGCGCCCTTTCTATTCCGTCACTCCCCGAATTGATTAAGTGGTTGTGAATTTGTACGGTACACAATGTTCAATTCTAGGGGAGTCTCAGGGAGCTTTGGATTATAAACCACCAAGCAGACTCCCTTAGAATTCGCTGCGCTAGAATTCAGGGAGTGACGCTTGTCGGTGGCCAGGCTAGGCAATGACGCTTGTTGTTCGTGTTTACTGCATTCGGGTGCGCCCGGCCATTACTCAAAACGCATATCATTGAAAGTCTTCTATCTGATCAAAGAGGTCCTCAAATTCAGGGTTAAATGCTTTGATAAGCTCTTCCTTTCTAAGTCTGGTGTATTTCTTCAATCGCTTTTCCCGGTGAATAGCCTCAACAATTGTTGGGAAGAACTCATAATACATCAGATCGTGACAATTGTATTTGCCCGTAAATACTGAGCCGGATCCGCTTTTATGCTCAGAGATTCTCCGATGTAGATTATTGGTAACGCCGACATAGAGAACGGTCCTCGTTTTGTTTGCTACAATATAGGCATAGCCTCCTTTTGCTCTCATTAGTTAAAGATAACGATGTGTTGGAAGTATTCAACCTCGTCACTCCCTGTATGTGACGCGTCACACTCTTACGCGTTACGTCACTCACTAGCTGTGCGCCCCTGTCCATCCCATCACTCCCTTGCCGTGCGCCCCCGAATTACATGCAGGGTGAACAATCTCAAGTAGGATTAAGATGTAATTCTAGGGGAGTCTCATGGTACACTACTACCACCACCAAGCAGATTGCCTTAGAATCAAACTTTGATCTTACTTGATGATTGCATCCGTTTAATTGATTCAGGCAATGACGCTTGTTGGGGTACCCGAGGGAGTGACGCTTGTAGGCGGCCGGCCAGGCAATGACATTTGTTGGTGGTAGTTCTACTTCCCGATACAGAACTTGGAGAAGATGTTTTCGAGTAGATCATCCGTTGTGATCTCACCTGTGATTAGGCCAAGGTGATAAAGAGAGTTGCGGATGTCCATGGCCACAAAATCGTTCGTTACCTCATTGTCAATACCCGTCAAAACATCATCCAGAGCTTTGTTCGTTTCCATCAGGCTTTCGTAGTGTCTCAGGTTGGTCACCACCGTGTTTCCGGTTTTGAAGCTGTCCAGAGATACGAGGGTTTTGAGTGCTTCTTTCAGGTTTTCAAGGTTTTCTTTTTGACTGGCTGATATTAGAATAGACGCCTCAGCATCCATCAGGAGCTTGAGTTCTTTTTGTGCTCCGTCCATTTTGTTTCCCACCAGCAGGTAGGGGACATTCAGCTCTTTGAGATATTTGACCTGTCGTTTCAGTTCTACAGGAGTGTCGTTTATCAGATCAATCAGGTAAATGATCACCGAAGCTTCTTTCATTTTGGCGTAGGTACGTTCCACACCAATGGCCTCCACCTTGTCTGCTGTGGTACGAATGCCCGCCGTGTCTGTAAAACGAAAAGCAATGCCGTTCACATTGATCACATCTTCTATCACATCTCGGGTTGTGCCGGGTATATCCGAAACAATGGCTTTTTCTTCGTTGAGCAGTGCGTTGAGCAAAGTTGATTTGCCGGCGTTGGGTTTGCCAGCTATGACCGTAGGTATGCCGTTTTTGATGGCATTGCCAAGAGTAAAGCTTTCGGTAAGATTGATGATGACCTTTTTGAGTTCATGAATCAGTTTTTTGAGTTCATCGCGGCTGGCAAACTCCACATCTTCTTCTGCAAAGTCAAGCTCCAGCTCAATCATGCTGGCAAAATGTACCAGTTTTTCTCTGAGATGCTTGATCTCCAAAGAAAAGCCCCCGCGCATTTGATTCATGGCAGCATCATGCATAGACTCGTTTTCGGCAGCAATTAAATCTGCGACAGCTTCGGCTTGAGCCAAATCAAACCGGCCGTTGATAAAAGCTCTTTGCGTAAACTCCCCCGCTTTGGCCAGCTTGCAACCTTGTTTCAAAAGTAGTTTTATGAGCTGCTGGATGATGTAATTGCTTCCATGGCAGCTGATTTCGATTACGTCTTCTTTGGTAAAAGAATTTGGAGCTTTGAATAGAGAAAGTAGCACTTCATCGATAATGGTGTCACCGTCTCTTATAGTACCGAAATGGATGGTGTGAGAGGGTTGGGCGGTAATGTCTTTTCCCTTGAAAATACCGTTAACAATGGCAAAAGTATCTGGCCCTGATACCCGAATGACCCCTATGGCTCCCACGCCGGGAGGAGTAGCTAGCGCAACAATTGTCTCAAACTTCATGGCGCAAAATTACCATGAACGATTGGGAATAATATGTTTTGATTATTTCATTTGAAAGAGCCTGAGGTGTTGGTCGAATTTGCATTTGGCATATTAGCTTTACAGCTTCATATACAATAAAAACAGATACGACATGAAAAAAATCATTTTACTATTTGCCTTATTCGTAGGAATCAGCAGCCTGGCACAGGCTCAGGAGTTAGGTGTGCGCTTTGGAGACGTCACGGGCGGCAATGTAGCCATTGATGCGCTGTTCTCTACAAGCAAGTTTAGTATGCTACACACGGATGTTTCTTTTGGAAATAATGGGATAGGAGTAGATGCTCTTTGGGATTTTATCTACAAACCTTTGGGTGATATCCCAATGAACTGGTATGCTGGTGTAGGGCCAACTGTTTTTCTTGGCAATACCGTATTACTAGCTGGTTCTGCAGAGTTGGGGCTTTCTTACAAAATAGATGATGTGCCTATTTCCATCAGTGCCGACTGGCGGCCTACACTTGTGTTGATAGAAACCACAGATTTGTATTTCGGATCCTTTGGGGTCAATGTGAGGTACGTGTTTAAATAAAATTGAAATTATGTCTGGCGTTTGGTCACATGACCAGGCGCCAGCATTGTGTGATTAAAAAACACACTACCAAACCCAGGACAATCGGTAAGAATGTTGCCACACTCGTCCATTTCAAGCTTTTTGTTTCTTTGTAGATAGTGAAAATGGTTGTGCTGCATGGGTTGTGAAGCAGGCTAAACAGCATAAGGTTTATTCCGGTAAGCAAAGTCCAGCCTCCCGTTTTTAGGATATTTTCTGTTTCTGAGACAGAGTCCAGTTCGAACATGACCCCATCTCCCGCACCAAATTCTGAGATGCCAAAGTGAGCCACTGTGAGCATCAGCACAGTAGGTATTACAATCTCATTGGCCGGAATGGCTACTACATAGGCGAGAAGGATTACTCCATTTAGTCCGATCAAGATTCCAAACGGATCTAGAAAGTCAATTGCATGAGACGCTAGTGATACGTCTGCTATGTTGATGTTTGAAATCAGCCATATGACCGCTCCGGCCGGTGCGGCGAATACAATGGCCCTCCATAGTACGATGATGGTTCTGTCGATAAGGGAGGTGTAGATGGTTTTCCAGAATCGTGGCGGACGATAGGGAGGGAGCTCCAAAGTGAAGGTTGATACTTCTCCCTTGAGCATGGTTCTGGAAAGTAGCCATGAGCTCAAAAACATAAAAGCAATGCCTACAAATGCAATAGAGATCACAGCAAGAGTAGAAACTGTGCCTGAGAATGCGCTGGGAACCAGTGCGCCGATGAAAATGGTGGCGATCAAAATTTGAGTTGGCCAGCGCCCGTTGCATAACGAAAAATTGTTGGTGATGATGGCGATTAATCGCTCTCTAGGGCTGTCGATTATTCTTGTGGCTACCACTCCTGCGGCATTGCATCCCCAGCCCATGCTCATGGTTAGTGCTTGCTTGCCATGCGCACCGGTTTTTTTAAACAACCCATCCAGATTGAAAGCAACACGGGGCAGATAGCCGAAATCTTCCAACAACGTAAATAGCGGAAAGAAGATGGCCATAGGAGGGAGCATGACTGCAATTACCCATGCCACAGCCATATATACTCCATCCAATATAAACCCGTCGAGCCACCATGGTAGCCCTACCGCAAGTGACAAAGATTTCAGAAATGGATAAATTATTTCCAGCAACAGGGTGTTCAGCATGCTCGAGGGATAGTTGGCGCCCTGGATGGTTAGCCATAAGATCACCGAAAGGATAAGGGCCATAATGGGGAATCCGAATTTTCGACTTGTCAGAACCTTGTCGAGCATCGTATCAAAATAATAGCTCTTTTCCTCGTCTCCTTTGGTTTCTACTCTGCTGGTGATAGAAGCAGCATCAGAGTAAATCGCTTCTGTGAGTTTGTCATGAAAGTCGTCCCCAACTTTCCATCGCAATGAAGAGGCGAAATCTATGATTTCTTCGGTTTGATCTTGTTTGTCTTTGTTCATCGTCAAACGGTTAATTCTCCTTCCTTCAGAGCATGTATGATTCGTTGATCGCCATCCAGTAATCTCATCGCGACCCAACGTGGGTTAGGTAGATCAGGATAGGCGGAAACAAGCTTTTTGCTGAGCTGTTCCACTGCGTCGTTCACTTTCAAACTAAGGTTTTTAATCTTATGTGGCTTGCAGGTAATTTCTCCGGAAGCTACCTGAGCGATGGTTTGAGTGAGTTCGGCTATACCTTCACCACTTCTGGCGCTTGTAGCCACCACTGGTATGCCCAAATCTTTGGCCAGTGTTCTTTCATCTATTTGGATGTCGTGCCTTCTGGCTTCATCCATGAGGTTTAGGCAGAGTACTGCTTTATTGGTGATCTCCAGCACCTGAAGCACCAGGTTGAGGTTTCTTTCCAGGCGTGATGCATCCGCAACGATCACAGTTACGTCTGGTCGTCCAAAAAGAATGAAGTTTCTGGCCACCTCTTCATCATCAGAGGTTGATAGTAAAGAGTAGGTGCCCGGCAAATCTATGATTTTGTAGTGCTTGTCGTTATAAGAGAACCCACCCTCAGCACGCGTTACGGTCTTTCCGGCCCAGTTTCCAGTATGTTGCCTCAGACCAGTCAGCGCGTTGAAAACGGTGCTTTTACCTGTGTTTGGATTGCCTGCGAGGGCTATGATGTAATCAGCGTTTTCAACATTTACACCGAGTTTTTTCAGTTGTGCGGCGTTGTAAAAAGCGCACGATTCGCAAGCGTCCAGCTTATGTTCTTTTGTTTCCATCAGGCACTTTTTTCAATTAGAATTAAATCCGCCTGATCGTTTCTAAGGGCGATCAGTGTGTTTTTTATTTTGTAAGCCTTTGGCTCTTTCATTGGGCCGTCCATGCCATTTTCTATCGTGGCACCTTTTATAAAACCCAGATCGAGCAGCCTTCGCCGGTTTGCTCCACGGCATTCTCTCGATATACCCAATACTTTGGCCTTTTCACCCATTTTGAGTGTGCTCAGCCTTACGGCCTCAGCTTCGTAAGTTTCTTCCTTGGTCAGGGGCTTCACACTTATATTACTGGCAACAATCACAGAAAGCTCATAATTCTGTCCTTCAGATTTAAATTTCACCTGATTGTCGTCCGATGACTTTACGACTAATTGTTGACCTATATGCAGCTTTTTAGCAATGATCTGCCTGTAGATGACTTCCGGCTCATCTTCTATGTGTGATATTCGAGCAAAGACATCACTGTCTAGT
The DNA here is from genome assembly GCA_039970095.1 of Cyclobacteriaceae bacterium. Classification (GTDB taxonomy): domain Bacteria; phylum Bacteroidota; class Bacteroidia; order Cytophagales; family Cyclobacteriaceae; genus JAMZMI01. Next base: position 119,370 of record JBDVMP010000075.1, on the reverse strand, counting down.
CCGGAGAGCGGTATTGAGTTTGTTTCAATGATTTCACCCGATTTCATAGGGATTGGATCGCCGTGCGGGTCAAAACGTGGACTTCCCAGTGATCTGTAGAGCTCTTCAGCTTCGTCTGTCGTTAGGTTGTGCTCCATATCCTCAGCTCGCTGATGCCACTCAGATTTGTGTATCCCTGTTTTCTCGGACAAGTATTTTTCCCAGAGTCGATGCACTCTGATAATTCTAAGCGCATAGTCTCTTCCGGACTCTGTCAGAAAGATGGCGTTATCGTTTACCTGAATCAAATTGAGAGAAGTCATATACTCGATAAGACCCACAAGTTTGGAATCGCTCATTTTGAGTGCCCCGGCCATCGCATTGAGTGTAGCCTTTCGTTTGCTATATTCCACATGATACAACTGCTTGAGGATGTCTTCGACTTCCGTCTTTCGTTGATCAGGGTTGCTCGTTTTTTTCCAAAACTTGCTACGGACTACTAGTGTAGCAATCAGTACCAAAAGAAAGAATGTTACGAGCGCTATTAATGGGTTAGGACTCATTTCAATTTCAGCATTATTTTTTCAGCAATTGCTCCTGATAAATAAATAGGTGTCTGGTCTCCAATAGCTATTAAAACCGACCCGTCGAATTCTACTTTTTCTTTTACAGTGATCTTAGACCCCAGCTTCATTTTGATCTGATCCAGGTGGCGAAGTAGGGCAGGGTTACTGTCAGGAACGTTAGTCACCATGCCTTCGCTTCCAGCTTCCATTTCAGATAACGCATAGTTTGATTGAATTTTTATTTCACCATCCTCATTCGGTATAGGATCTCCATGTGGATCTACTGAAGGGAAGTCCAAAAACTCATCCAGTTTTTTGATGAGCAAAGGGGACTTGATGTGCTCCAGTTGCTCCGCAATATCGTGAACCTCATCCCATTTAAATCCAAGTTTTTCTAAAAGAAAAACTTCCCATAAGCGATGCTTTCTAATCACACCGAGGGCTATTTTTTTCCCTGTATTAGAAATCTGAACGCCTTTATACTTTTTATATTCGATTACGCCTTTGTCAGAAAGCTTGCGCATCATATCACTTACTGATGCGGGCTTGGTGTTGAGATCTTCGGCAATCGCGTTGGTCGATACACCACCGTCCGCTTGTTCGGCAAGATGATAAATCGACTTGAGATAGTTTTCTTCCGCTAAACTTAGTTCCATGTCGTCTTCAAAGCTAAATATAAATTTAGACTTATCTAAAAATATTTTTAATTAATAATTTTTATAGATAAATAACGTGTTATTTTTCAATGGGTTATATGAAAGTAGTTAATTAGGAAAATAGGTTAAGGAATTTTTGTTCTTCGCTGCCCCACAGTGCCCTTGATGCGTCCCATGGTGTTATCTTAGTTAATTGATTGAGTGCGTTTTCAGCATCGAATTCACGAATGTTGACACCAATGCCACCACCTATCTCCTCTGCTGCTCTCACCCAGGAAGGGTTATGGTGATATAGGTATGGCAGGCCAAAGGCTGCATATTCAAACATCTTTGTCGGGATGCGATTTAGGTTGGTAGGTGTTGGTGTGTAAGACACAATTCCGAGGGTTGACTCACAAATGGCCTTTTCAATTTGCTTGTGATGTATAGAATCCGAATCTACGAATAGTTTAATTTTCGGATTTGCTTTGTGATAGGTTATGAGTTGTTCATGTAGGCTTTCGTCCTGATAGCTACCTATGATTTTCATCTCCGTGTTTGGATGAATTTTCTCAAGCTCTTTAAATATTTTGAGGGCGTCCATAACTCCGGAGTAGTGAGCGATGGAGCCACTAAAAAGCAAGTTAAGAGGAGCGTCTTTTTGCCACTTAGTAGGTGAGTTGTAAGTATGGGTTAGCACAGTTTTATTTTGTAGTACTGTAAACCTGTTGCCTATATTTTTCATCTCGTTTTGATATGACTTTTCAGCCAACAGGAAATGATCGACTTTCCAAAACGTAAGTATCTCAATCATGACGATCGCCGGTAGAAGCACCAGCTTAGCGATGGGGCTATACTCTTGCTGATGCTTTACATTGAGCCGGTAATTTTCTCTCACATCATAGAATAACTTAAAGCCAAAAAATAGTTTCAGAAGTACCGCCAGTGGTAGCAATTCAATGGCGGTGATAATGACTGTACCGGGTTTGTGTTTTTGTATGAGCCTGGCGAGTTGAAACTGGGAGCCAAACCTTTTTAGACTCTTACGCCCGAAGTTTCCATTCTGACAAAATGAAATTTTGTTATTGCTTGATTTTTTTCCTGTTCCTTTTCCTAAAATGAATATTTCATATTTATTTGCCTTGGCTAAAGAACAAGCCAGTTTGCTGTAAAGACGAACATCGTCAACAGGCTTTAGTACAGACGCAATTAATATTTTATTAAGATTCACTCTCGCATATTCCAGGGTGGAAAATACAAACCTATATGGATTTACAAAAAGTTATCGAGTCAGCTTGGGAAGATAGATCATTGATTCATGAAAAAGAAGTTGCAGTAGCAATCAAGACTTTGATCGATGATTTAGATATAGGCAAAAGAAGGATAGCCTCTCCGTCTGCTGATGGATGGGTAGTGCATGAGTGGATGAAGAAAGCCGTCATTTTGTACTTTCCTCTAATGAAGATGCAATTGATCGAGGTTGGGCCATTTCAGTTTCATGACAAAATCAAGCTGAAATCAAACTATGATCAACTTGGGGTGAGGGTTGTTCCTCATGCTATTGCACGATATGGCGCTTACATTTCGAGAGGAACCGTGCTAATGCCTTCTTACGTCAATATTGGAGCATACGTGGATGAAGGAACCATGGTAGATACCTGGGCTACTGTTGGTAGCTGTGCACAGATAGGAAAGAATGTTCACCTAAGCGGAGGAGTGGGTATTGGGGGTGTCTTAGAGCCCGTACAGGCCGCTCCGGTTATCATTGAGGATAATGCATTCATTGGCTCAAGGTGTATCATTGTGGAAGGAGTAAGAATCGGGAAAGAAGCAGTTTTGGGTGCCAATGTCGTTTTGACTGGTAGTTCAAAAATAATTGACGTTACGGGAGAAGAACCAGTTGAGTATAGAGGTTATGTTCCTGAGAGGTCTGTTGTTATTCCAGGGACGATACCGAAGAAATTTGCTGCTGGCGAATATCAGGTTCCTTGTGCCTTGATCATCGGCAAACGAAAAGAGAGCACAGATAAAAAGACATCTCTCAACAGTGCTCTTAGAGAAAATGATGTGAGCATCTAATAAATCTTAGATTTTCTTGCGTTTAATCCCTATTAAACCCAAAATTGATGCGAATTTTATAAAAGCAGGTCTATCTTTGCGCGCATAAAATTTTTATAAATGAAGCATATAAGCATTGGTTTGGTTGCAGCTACACTTTTCATAATTGTTGGATGCAACAGTGGGGGGTCAGAAAAAGGAGACGGCCTATTTGCAAGTGGTAAATATCAGGAAGCCATAGCTGCGTACGACTCTTATCTTGAGTCTAACTCCAGCAATATTAAAACACTTTATAATAGAGGTAGGGCATATCAGGAGCTAGGTAAGTACGATAAAGCTGAAGCAGATTTCCTGGCAGTTATTAAATCTGATGAACAAAATGTAAATGCGCGACTCAGCTTATCCAAACTTTATTATAGCAAGGAACTGTACAACAAAGCAGTGTTGAGAGCAGAAGAAGCTATCGAAATTAACGAAGGGTCTGCGCAGGCGCATTTTCTTGTGGCCAGAGCCAAGCATCAGTTGGGATATGTAGATGGTGCCATGGAGTCTTACAGTACATCTATTCATCTGGATAGTGATTTTGGTGAGGCATACTTGTATCGAGGTGCATTGAAAATTCATCAGGGCAAAAACAAGGGTGCTTGCGAAGATTTTCGAAAAGCGGAGGCCCTTGAAGTGAAGGAAGCTAAATCCATTATTACAAAATACTGCAAGTAAACGAGGTGAAAAATCTTCTGAATTCGTTTTCCAAACTGGAAACACCTTTCTACTACTACGACCTTGAGCTGCTAAGAGAAACCTTGAAAACGGTTCAAAAAGCCAATGCTGAGGGATATCACGTTCATTATGCCTTGAAAGCTAATATCAACCCTAGAATCCTTGATATAATCCGAGGGTTTGGTCTGGGGATAGATTGCGTAAGTGGCGGTGAAATTAAGATTGCCCTTGAAAATGGGTTCGCCCCAAAACAAATCGTACTGGCTGGAGTAGGGAAGACGGACAAAGAAATTGCCTTCGCCCTCGAGAAGGACATCTTCTCGTTCAATGTAGAGTCAATAGCTGAGCTAGAGGTCATCAATGAGATAGCGGGCAAACTCAATAAAATTGCGCGAATTTCCATGCGCATAAATCCCGAAATAGAAGCAGGAACGCACAAGTACATCACAACCGGAACTAAGGAAAATAAGTTTGGAGTGTCACGGAGTGAACTTTTTGATTCTCTTGAGTTGATCAAATCGTGCAGCAATGTGGAGTTCATAGGCCTGCATTACCATATTGGTTCTCAAATCACGGACTTAACCAAATTCAAGGCGCTTGCAAATCGAGTAAATGACATTCAGTCCATGCTGGTCGAGAAAGGCTTTGAATTACCAGTGCTGAATTTGGGTGGTGGACTCGGGATCGATTATGAAAATCCTGACACCAATGCTATTCCTGATTTTGAAAGGTATTTCAAAATCTTCAACGAACAACTTGATGTTTTGCCAGGACAGGAGGTTCATTTTGAGTTGGGTAGATCAATAGTCGGACAGTGCGGAACGCTGATGAGCAGGGTGCTATATATGAAGGAAGGAGGTCAGACAAAATTCGCAGTTCTTGATGCAGGCATGACCGAGCTGATGCGACCTGCTCTTTATCAGGCCATTCATAAACTTCAGAATATCTCAAGCGAACAACCAGAAGAGGTTTATGATGTTGTAGGGCCAATATGTGAATCCTCAGATTTCTTTGGCAAAAAAACCAAACTTCCCAAAACCAAAAGAGGGGATATGATTGCTATCAGATCTACAGGTGCTTACGGAGAGACTATGCGTAGCAACTACAATGGCCGGGAGTTTGCAGAATCGTACTATTCAGACGATCTAGGCCAATAAGTAGCCAAAAATTAGGTAAAGAATCACGGATAGTCCACCCGTAACAAGCGCGTATGGTAATTGGGTCTTTACATGATCCACATGATCCACTTTGGCGGCCATAGAAGAAATCAATGTAGTATCTGAAATAGGGGAGCAATGGTCTCCGAAAACACCGCCTCCCAATACGGCTGCCAGCGTTAAGTGAACATTCAATCCCAGATTTTGTGATAATGGAATGGCAATGGCAATCATGATCGCAAATGTGCCCCATGATGTCCCTGTGGCAAACGCAATGAAGCAACTTGTGATGAAGATCACAGCTGGTGCAAGACCCGGGTGTAACCAACTCTGAGTCACTGAGGCTACATAGACTCCTGTTCCCAGTTCTTTGCACAAGCTCCCCAGTGCAAAGGCCAGTACCATCAATATCGCCATGGAAAGCATTTCTTTCATGCCCTCAATGCATTGCTCAAAAAACGAACTGAGGTTAATTAATTTTTGAGATCCAAATAATATTGCTGCTGTGATGAGGCTGGCACAGATTGCATACAGCACGCTGGCAGACCCTGAAGCATTTCCGATATAGTGCCAGATTTTATCGCCAAGTGAGCCTTCAAATGCAGCGTCATAACCGGTAAATAGCAAGAAGCAAGGCATGGACAACACCATTACGCTCAGAGGTAAGATCATATTGATTGATTTCCCTTCATTTACCTCTTCTATTTCATTCTCCTCTATGTGATCCACAGGGTCAAATGATTTCATTGGTCCATAGCTTTTGTTTGTGAATGCGACATAGAAGACTACAGCCAATGTAAGTAAGGGGTAAAAATTGAATGGGATAGAATAGAGCAGCGTTTGAAAAGGCGGAATGTTCTCATAAGCGACAAGTAGCCCCATGATGTAAGCCCCCCAGGCGTTGATCGGAAAAAGAATACAAGACGGTGCACTACTGGAGTCTGCGATATAGGCAAGCCTTACATTTGATATTCCGAACCTTTTGTATAATGATTGAAAGACGGTTCCTACGGTGAGTATGGATATGTTTGATTCAATGAAAATAAGAAAACCTGTAAGTGCAGAGAAAACCTGTAGACGTGCCTTTGGATTGTGTGATTTTTCAATTTTCCTCCTAATCTGAGTCACGAAACCATTAATGCCACCGGCATTTTTTATGAGATGGATCAGCGATCCAATCAGCAGGGTGAAAGCGATGGTTCGCGTGTTACCTGCACTCTCAAAAACGCTGATCAGAGAGTTGATCGTCATGAGTACCCCATCAAGAGGATTCCAATCTGCCAATATCAACCAACCGAGTAAAAGTCCCAGCAACAAGGAAGGGATGACTTGCTTGGTTTTGATGGCCAGAATAATGGCTAGTATAGGAGGTATGATGGTTAGAAAACCTAAATCATTCATTCGTTTTCAATTAAAGAAGGATCCGGCTTGTTTTTACCGGCTGTGTATAAGTATGTGTCGAAAATGCGGCTCACCGCTTTATTGATGAGTTCGGCTTGTGCGGATTTTTTGTCGTACTGACTCAGATCTATGCTGGCCTGCCAGATGACTTTGCGTGATTTGACATCATTAAGTTCTATCAGCAGCACTGCCTCCAAAATTGTGCGGACAGTAAAAGAGGGGTTATAGTAGGATCCATAGTACCCAGAGGAGTTACTGGATGTTTTAGATACCTGCTTGGCGATGATTTCATACCTGGCGATCAGGTCTGGATTAGCGTTGGATTTGTTATATGCTCTTCGTGTCATTTGAGCTTCAATAGCCCTTTCAATATTGGCTTTGATTTCATGCCCTTCAGCAGACATCTGAGCCTCGTTGTTTTTGGTGTTTACAACAGCAAAAGCAGTATATTTCTCGAACGAAGCATCTTCATTTACAAAGTTTACAACCTTCGGACTGCATTGACTTAAAAGCAAAATTGCGAATAGCAGAAGCCATTGTTTCATGATGGCTAAAGATAAGATATTGATACAACTTTTAACTCTGAAGTTTCATTCCTCTTGCGGTATTTAGAGAAGATAAAATCTTGTCAATCAGCTTTTGAGAATTTTCAGAAAATTCATACAAAATATCGAAGCGATCACTGTTCTTGCTTGAGGAAAGTAGAGTGTTGTAATCCTGCTGGTTTCCCTTTTCGTAGGCGTCTTTATCGGGATTGTACCAAATAATTTGCGTCATTGTGATAGCGGATTCAAATTCCGGGTATGCGGGTACATACACCTTTACAAGCTAAAGTAACCAATATTGTTAAATTATGGTAACGGTTTTGACCACATTTGTTCAATTTGGAATGCTTAGGAACATATTATTCAATGGTTTTTACACAGTATAAGTCCTGTTCTCTGTTTTTTTCTTAAATTCATTTTTGATTCCAAGCGCCTAAAAGTGTCATTACTCCCTACGTTCCTTTATCTCGTATTCAATCTACTTTTTGGACAATCTCCAGGGAGTACGAACATCGCAGGGGTTTACCAAGGCAGGCCTATTTTCATTCAAAATGCGTACGACCCTGTTAATCGAGATTTTTGTATTAAAGAAATCAGTGTGAATGGCCAAAAGATGGCCTTTAATCCAAAGGCGAGTGCTGTTAAGGTGGATTTCAAGGGAGTGGATATGTATGCTCCGGTTGCATTAAAAATCACTCATAAAGACAGTTGCAATCCAATTGTAATCAATCCTGATGCAATTTTTTATCACAGTATCTTTTCATTCAGTGAAATCATTACTACTGATTCTACGCTGATTTGGAAAACTCTGGGAGAGAAGGAAAGCGGGAGTTTTGTAGTTGAAAAAATTGATATGGGACTCTGGCAGGAAGAAGCTATTATAGAAGCTTCCGGACGTTTTGAAGGTGAAACGTACACACATTACCCTAAAATAAAAGAGGGGTCAAATAAGTTTCGAATTAAATATGTACTTCCTAGTGGAAAGCACCTTTATTCCAGAGAGATAGACCTTCATTTTTATCCGAAACCAGTCACTTTCACGCCTCTGAAAACAAGTAAGATGCTTTATTTCTCTCGGTCTGCTACTTTCAAAATTTATGATGCAGGTAATAATGTAGTCATGGAAGGCAATGGAAAGGAAACGGACGTAAGCCACCTACCAACAGGCAGCTATGTGATTTACTTCAACGAAGACGATCCTGGGCTATTCGTTAAGCAATAGGCCTCTTGATCAGATCAATGATATTCCGAAAAAGTTGTTGAGCAATACCAATACAAAAAGCACGGCTAATACTGCCGGGCATAGATAAGAAATCAAGAAACTGATTCCTTTCTTAATGAAGCTCTGATGATAGCCCTCAAACCCTAAGGCGATTTCTTCATGCAGATTGTGTTTTTTCCACACGTAAGCTGCGAATGTAACAATGAGGAATCCGCCTAGCAATAGCATAATGTCCGCTAAACCTGCCGCCAGCGATAAAAAGTCACTGGATCCGGGTATTTTAAAAGCAGTCCCGAAGAAGTCCGAAGCTCCGTTGGCCAGCAAAGATGGAATGCCGGCAATAAAAATTACCACTGCAACCAGAATTACAGCTGGCTTGCGTTTAAATCCTAATTCATCTACCACATAAGAGACAGGTACCTCAAGGAGAGATACGGTGGAAGTCAGAGCTGCAAAAGAGAGCAAAAGAAAGAAGAATGCCCCAATAAAGGCGCCTAGTCCCGAACCCAACGTTTGAAAAACGCCCGGCAGGGTTACGAATATCAATCCCGGACCGGCCTGGCTCGATTGCACCTGGCTCATATCTCCTCCGTTGTTGTAGGCCACCAGAGGAAAAATCATCAGACCCGCGATAAACGCTATCCCAACATCGGCAAGGGTGATAAAAGCCGAAGAGGTTATGATATTGTCGTTTTTAGAAAGGTAACTTCCATATGTTATTAGTGCTCCCATTCCGAGTGAAAGGGAGAAAAAAGCTTGCCTTAGCGCTCCGCCAATTGTTCCAATGCCGATAGCATCAAACTTTGGCACCAGATAAAACTCAACTCCCGCCATGGCGTGTGGCAGGGTAAACGAATACCCGACTAGTAAGAGAATCATGACGATAAGAGAGGGCATCAATACCTTCGCCAGCTTTTCAATGCCACCTGACACTCCTTTAGAAACGAAGAATGCAGTGAAGAACATGAATATTATAGAATAGAGACCCACACGCACCCAATCAGATGTGAATGCTCCAAAGTTTTGACTTACGGCAAAATTACCTTGTGCCATTTCGATAAAATATCCAAATGCCCATCCAGCAATTACATTGTAGAAGGATAGGATAAGAACCCCGGCCAATAATCCGAGCATCCCGAGAAATCGCCATTTCTTAAAGCCAAGCTTAATAAATGCTCCGATAGGGTTTTTCTGTGTTTTTCTACCAATGGCTACCTCTGTAACCATAACAGGAAAACAAAGCAGGAAACAGAACACGAGATACATGGCCACAAATGCTGCTCCGCCACCGAGTCCAACTTCGAACGGGAATTTCCAAATGTTACCTAATCCAACTGCTGAACCAGCTGCTGCCAGTATAAAACCTAACCTATTTGAAAATGATCCTCTTGCTGCCATATATCGAAAAAATTAAAGTTTCAAATATAGCAAAACGCCTCTAAGTCTGGTGCTTTTATTTATGCGAGTAGAGGTCAGCTGATATCGTCCTCATCCTGAGGAACTTCATATGGGAAATTGAAGAGGTGATTTTCTTTTATTGCTTCGGCAACCCTGTTAGGTACGTGCTGCTCCCAGCCCGTATCTCCTTGCTCTATCATACCAAGCACACTATCAGAGATGATTTGCAGGTACTCTTGTTTTGCTCCGTGAACATCGGCGATCTTATCATTGGCCAGGAGATACTCGAATAAATGTTTCAGATGATCTGATGGCTGAAATTCATTTATAGTTTTCAACTCATCTCCGTCTTTTTCCTGAACTGGATAGACATAGAGTTTTACGTTGCTACCAAATAGCCTTGAGAATGATTCTAAAATCCCTCCATTGAGGTTGTCATAATATGCTTCGTCAAAAATCCTTACCAGATTGTTGTATCCAAGCACAATTCCGATTTTCCGCTGACGGGTAAACTTGGAAAGGTAAGCCGCGATTTTGTAGTGTTCCTGGTAGTTAGAGATCATCACAGTTTGTCCCAGAGAACACAGCAAATCCACGCGATCGAGGAAGTCTGTTTCATCTACTTCACCACCTAGTGTGAGGTCGTTTAGCGTAATCTCTACAATTGGGAGTATGTTTTTGATTTCAACGTCTTTTTCTTTTCGGAATGCCCGCATTCCGGTCAGCATCATATCTACGTTGACATGGGTTACGGGACGAAATCGGCCTCTCAGGACGAAGACATTTTTTTTGTACAGCACCTCAGAAGGCTGCATGACATTACCGTCACGGTCGAACATGGTGGCATGAGTCAGGCCATTTTTGACCAACTTCAGCGCCAGCAAGCGATTATCCACGTGGTGAAAATCGGGACCCTCAATCCTGAAAAAGTCTATCTCCAATCTGCTCGAATGAATATTGTCACTTAGATCAGCAATGATGTCTTCAGGCTCATTGTTGTTGAAGCAAGCGTGAATGAGATTCACACCGACCATACCGAGCACCTGTTGTTGTCTCAGCGGGTCATTGTCCCGTAGCAAGACGTGAATGACACAATCATTGGGCTCAGAACCTGCGTGCTTTTGAAACCTCAGCCCAACCCAACCATGACCTTCATTGGTTCTTTTAAAGTTGAGTGTCTCTACTGTATTAGCGAAAGCAAAGAAATGGGAGCGCTTGGCACGTTGCGTAAGTCGCTGAGAGAGGAGTGAATACTCACGATTGAGCATTTTTATCAGTTTCTCCTCGCATACATATCGCTCACTCTTGCCATAAATGGCATCACTAAAAGTCATGTCATAGGCCGACATGGTCTTGGCAATGGTGCCTGAGGCTGCACCAGCCTTGAAAAACCAATCTGCTACTTCCTGACCGCCACCAATCTCTGCGATGGTGCCATATACCTTATCATCCAGGTTGAGAGAAAGTGCTTTCTCTTTTGTGGTGAGTTTTTTGAATTCCATTGAGCCCTGCCTTTGTAGTTTTGATTAAAATTATGCGATAAACCAGTCTAAAGAAAGCTTGTTGAGGATTGATATAAAAAAAGTCTCACCACGAGGCGAGACTTTTCGGATTTCAACAAACTAAATCTTTCTTATTTATACAGGGAGTAAGGAAATTTATTCTCTGCGATCATCCTTTCAGCGATAGCTGCTCTTAGGTTTCTTGTATTTACAGGGTTGGCTTTGGTGAAGCGCTTCATTCCCATCAGCATGACTTTCAATTCATCCCCATCTGTGATACAAGCCACCGCCTCATCTCCATGGTTTCTGATTTTCTGAATGGCCTCATGCATATACAGAGCCGTCATGTCAGTGTAAAGTTTGGCTCCATCTTCTCCATACAGACCGATCAGTTTTTCTGTTCTGAGAATCGTTGACTCCACGGCATAAATCTCGATCAGCATATCCGCGATGTGCATCAGGATTTCCTGCTCGTCGTTGAGCTTAGGGCCGAATGTCTCTGCGGCTTTTCCCGCTACCATAAGTGCAGCTTTTTTGAGTTTTTTCAACACATCCTTTTCTTCGGCCATTGGCTGGCTCAGGTCAGGCATGTCAAAAGAAGGCACAGAGGTCAGCTCTTTGGCTACAGCCATAGCAGGTTCCAGAAGGTCAAGCTCACCTTTCATGGCACGCTTAAACATCATGCCTACCAAAAGCATGCGGTTGATTTCATTTGTTCCTTCGTAAATTCTTGTAATACGAGCATCTCTGTAGGCTCTGGCCATTGGTGCCTCTTCTGAGAAGCCCATACCACCGTAAACCTGAACTCCTTCATCCACCACATAGTCCAATGTCTCAGAACCGATGATTTTGATGATGGCACATTCTATAGAGAATTGCTCCAGAGCTTTCAGTTTGGCTTTACTTGAGTCCATGCCGTCCGCTATCAGCGCTTCTATTCGGTCATCTATATTTTGTCCGGCTCTGTATGAAGCAGACTCTACTGCATAAGTCTTGGCCGCCATGTTGGCCAGCTTTTGCTGAATAGCACCAAAGCTTGAGATTGAAACATCAAATTGCTTTCGTTCATTGGCATAGTTAGTGGACAGACTCGCAATGGTTTTACAACCATTGATTACGCCACATCCAAGCTTGATTCGACCTACATTCAAGACATTCACAGCTATCTTAAATCCGTTTTCCCTTTCTGAAAGCATATTTTCAACAGGCACTTTGCAGTCGTTGAAAAATACCTGACGGGTGGAAGATCCTTTGATTCCGAGTTTTTTCTCCTCATCGTTCATCGTGATACCACCAAATGTTTTCTCTACGAGAAAGGCCGTAAGGTTTTTGTCGTCATCGATTTTGGCGAAAACGATGAAGATATCCGCAAATCCCGCATTGGAGATCCACATCTTCTGTCCATTGATGACGTAGTGCTTGCCATCGTCTGTCAATTTTGCTTTTGTCTTTCCGCTATTGGCATCTGATCCAGCATCTGGTTCAGTGAGACAATAAGCGGCTTTCCACTCACCAGAGGCGAGTAGGGGAAGGTATTTTTGTTTTTGCTCTTCGGTACCGTAGTAGAGAATCGGCAAAGTGCCTATACCTGTATGGGCGCCATAAGCCGTGGAGAACGAGCCTGAGGCAGCAATGATGTCTGCCATGAGCATGCTTGTATTGAAGTTCATGCCCAGGCCGCCGTATTCTTCCGGTACGGCCACTCCGAGGAGCCCGAGCTCTCCGGCTTTGTTCATGAGTTCAGGCATGAGCCCTTCTTCCATTGTGTCGATACGCTCTATATTGGGGGTTATCTCCGTATCGATGAAGTCTTGTGTGGCAGCAGCCATCATTTTTTGTTCTTCAGAAAATTCCTCAGGAATGAATACTTCATGTGATTCTGTTTCCCTGATGATAAATTCACCGCCTTTAATTGATGGTTTTTCAGCTACTGCTTCCATGACTTAGTTATTTGAATCTGGTTTAATGTTAAAATGGTATGCATGCATACTAAATCCAAATATATAAATAATTTGTTATGCATGCATACTAAATACGAATATTTAAGATTTTTGATTCAATTAATGTTCGTGCTTTACAGTTCATCCAGATTTTTCTACAGTTCGGTAAAGCTAAGTTTCAATAGATAGGGATCTCCACCACTTTCGAATCATCAAAGCGATTCGAAATGAAAACTATCTTACAAGCATATCTCTTTATTTTTCTGAGCTCAGTCACTTTTGCTCAAACAGCGATAAACGGAGTAGTGACCGACCAATCTGGCAATGCACTAATTGGGGCCAATGTTTACCTATTGGATACATATGATGGCGCCACCACCAATATAGATGGAGGGTTCACTTTCGAGACTTTCGAAACAGGGGATCAGGTTTTGGTGATCAGTTTCATTGGTTTTGAAAAGCAGGAAATAGGAGTTGATCTAAATGGACAGACGGATTTTGATATCCGCTTGAAAGAAGTTTTTAATGCCATGGAGGCTGTGACTATTTCAGCAGGGGCGTTTGAAGCCGGTGATGAGAGCAAGGCTGTGATTCTGAAAAGCCTGGATATTGCCATGACGGCAGGAGCCACGGCCGATATTCCTGCTGCTCTCAATACATTGCCGGGTACTCAGAAGAACGGTGAATCCGGGAGACTTTTCGTGCGAGGCGGAACAGCTGGCGAAACCAAAGTATTCATAGATGGTATGGAGTCTTCTGGCTTCTATGGTACAGGTGGGCCTGCTATTCCATCCAGAAGTCGATTTTCTCCTTTCCTCTTCAAAGGAACCTTTTTCAGCACGGGTGGATATAGTGCGGAGTATGGTCAGGCATTGTCTTCTGCCTTGATTCTGAAAACATTGGATGTAGAGCCTGCTTCCCAGATAGATATTTCCTTGATGACTGTGGGAGCAGATGTGTCCGCTACCAAATCCTGGAACAATCAATCGTTTTACGGAAAGCTGGGCTACCTCAACCTAAACCCTTACAATAAGATCATTTCACAACGGGTGGATTGGAACCAAGGAACCGTGAGCCCGGACGCCACTTTTGCTTATAAGAAGGACTTTGATAATGGAGGGAAGTTGAGAAGCATGGTCATGACAAGCACGAGTAGTTTTTCGCTGGAGCGTGAGACTAAGCTGAATGAACAAGGGTATGATGCCATTGCCGTTCGGAATGATTTTGCCTTCGCCACCCTAAGCTATGAGAAGCCAGTGGGTGAGACAGATATGTGGTACGTGGGAAGTTCTGTAACGCATAATTATGAAAGGACTCAGTTTAATCACCTTGGGTCAGCTTCGCCTGTGACTAATTATCACACAAAGACCAAATACAACCATTCTTTCAGCGATCGTACTTTTTTGAACGCTGGAGTTGAGGTTTTTCATCGAGAATATAAAGAGCACTTAAGCGATTCGACAGGTCAGAGGGATTTAGGATTTAGTCAAACGAGACCTGTGTTGTTTGCAGAACTGGATCACTACATCTCAGAAAAGTGGATATTAAGAGGAGGGGTGCGCTCAGAATACGAAAGCTATATGAACACCATCAATTGGTCGCCGCGAATCTCATTGGCGCACTCAATAGGTGAGCACAGCCAGGTGTCATTTGCCACAGGACTTTTTTATCAGGATCCAGAAGAAGACTACATGCGGTTTACGGATGATCTCTCTCAAGAAAGAGCGGCACATTATATTCTTAACTACCAAAGAATCAAAGACGATCAGGTTTTCAGGGTTGAAGGTTATCTAAAAGATTACGATAAGCTAGTGAAATACACAGATGCCTTTGATTCGGATACATTCACCAATGCCGGGAATGGATATGCTTACGGAATGGATGTTTTCTGGAGAGATAGAACAGGGATTAAATACTTTGATTACTGGGTGTCTTACTCATGGCTAAAGTCGGAGAGGGACTTTCAAAACTACCCGGAGGCAGCTGCACCAAGCTTTACTTCGGAGCATAATATGTCAATAGTGGTGAAAAGATGGATGCCACGATTTAACGCGCAAATAGGTGCGACCTACTCGGTGACGTCTGGAAGACCGTACAACGACCCGGCACAAAACGGATTCAATCAATCGAGTACTCCGGTTTATCAGGATCTGAGCTACAACATGGCGTGGCTGCCTAAACAAAACCTGATTCTCTACTTCTCTGCCAGCAATTTGCTGGGGCAGGAGCAGGTTTTTGGATACAATTTTTCTAGTGCACCAAACACTGATGGGCAATACTTGTCTGAGGCTGTAAAACTTCCTGCGAAGCGATTCATCTTCATTGGCTGCTTCATCACTATCGGTGGTAAAAACAATCAATTACAAAACTTATAACAAACCATAATATGAAAAATCTATTAGCAATTGCATTCATCCTTTTTGGACTTGGCCAGGCCTGGTCTCAGGATAGTACTACATTGAAGGTAGTCGTAAAAAACTTTGAATCTGGTAGCGGAACGGTGAAAATCGCTCTTTACAACTCTGAAGAGACGTATATGGGAAAGGCCTTCTTTGCAGGGCATAAACCACTTGATGGTAAAAGCGAAGTAGAGCTCAAGCTTGGAAAAATTCCTGTAGGGAAATATACATTCTCGATTTATCATGATGAAAATGACAACAATAAACTGGATACTAACCTCATCGGTATCCCAACCGAAGATTACGCCTTTTCCAATAATGCCGATGGACGATTTGGTCCGCCGAACTATAAGGAGTGCGAGTTTGATGTGAGCGGAACTGAATTAGTGCAAATCATAAATATCAATTGAAATGAAGAACCTTATATACATCACATTAATACTTGTGTCAGTTACTGGTGTTGCTCAAAAAAGTAAATTCACCCGTGCGATATTGAAGGGGAAAGAAATACTAAGTACAGCAGATACCGTGACTGCTTTCTTATCAGCGGCCAACTATTTTGAGCGCATCAAGCTCAACGAACCTGAAGAATGGCTACCAGCATATTATCAGGCTAAAGCGCTGGCAATAGCCGGGATGAGAGGAGAAGAAGATCAGAAGGAGGAGCTTTTAAATACGGCTCTTGGCGTCATCCAAACAGCCGAGGAGATAGAAAGAAATTCGGAGCTAGTGGCGCTGGAAGGCTATGTGCAGATGATGCGACTGACGGTAGATCCTGCCACCAGAGGGCGAACACTTTCTCCTGTTATTTTCAAATTGTTTAACGAGGCTTTGGAACTTGACCCAGAAAACCCCAGAGCCATGCTCTTCCTTGGACAGATGGAGTATGGTACAGCTCAATTTTTTGGGTCGGGTACTGAAAAAGCATGTGGTTATATAGAAAAAGCTGCGGTGCTTTTCGAGGCGGAATCGGAAGAGGATACTATCTTGCCATTATGGGGTGCTGGATCGCTAGCGCATTACTTGAAGAACTGTAATTGATGGAATTTGCTACAAGAAAATGGAATGTTAAAAAGGAGCTAATAGAGATAACTCTGATATTTTTCCTTGGAGGGTTTTTTCAGGAGCTCACTTTTGACCCTGAAGGCTTAAGCACTTTCCGCATGGCGATGGGAAACATTGCATTGAATGGATGCTTTTGGGTGGCGTTATGGAAGGGAAGCGAATATCTCGTGGTTCTGATCCAGTCTGCAGGTTTTTTGTGGGTGGAGCAACCGTTCAAAACATTTCTGGTAGCCTTTTCATCTATACTCCTCTATACTGTAGGGATTATCACGCTCATTCTGACGGTTTATATCATGTTGGTACTGGGACATACATGGCAAGAGTTCATAGCTTCTTTGCGTTGGATGTATTATTTGCCAGCACTGATCATGACTTTAATGATCAATGCTTTTATGCATGGTCGGGCCTTTCTACTAGAATGGCGTCAGGCTGCTGTGGAGGTTGAGAAATTCAGAAATGAAAGTCTGAAGTCTCAATATGAGTCCCTAAAAAACCAGGTAAACCCTCATTTTCTTTTTAATTCTTTGAATGCCCTGAGTTCGCTTGTTTACGATGATCAGGCGAAAGCTGTAGATTTTATCCGCAGACTGTCGAAGGTTTATCGATATGTGCTGGACAATAAGGACAAGGAACTGGTGCCACTTGAAGACGAGCTCACATTTCTGGAAGATTATGCTTTTCTTCAGAAAATTAGATTTGAAGAAAACCTTAACATTGAAATTAAGAATGAGGGCAAAGGAGGAATGGTGCCACCTGTGGCAATTCAAATTTTGTTGGAAAATGCCATTAAACATAACATAGCCTCTGAGAGTAAGCCTTTGAAAATTCAAATCAATATTGATCAAGAAAAGTGTGTGGTGAGCAACAATGTGCAGGAAAAGCTCCACAAAGATTCGACTGGCATAGGGCTGAGCAATCTCAAGTCGCGTTACGCGTACTTGTCTGATCAGCAGGTGATTGTTGAAAAAACAGATGAATCGTTTACCGTCATTCTGCCAATTCTAAAAATTCAAGAAACCAAATGAAATACATTATCATAGAGGATGAGCAACTGGCGGCTAAGCGCCTTCGACAGCTTATTGAAGAAATACGCCCGGATTATCAGTTTATATCCAAGTTTGATTCCGTAGAGGGAGCCACCATTTCTTTGCCTGCTTTGAGATATGACTTGCTGTTTATGGACATACAGCTAGCAGATGGCAACTCATTTGATATTTTTGATCAGATCACAGTCAAAGCACCCATTATATTTACTACGGCCTATGATGAGTATGCACTCAAAGCTTTTAAATCAAATAGTGTTGACTATTTGCTAAAGCCTATTGATGCCAAAGAGTTGAAATCGGCAATTGAGAAGTTTGAAGAAAATCACACACCAGCTGATAAACTTGAAACTCAAGCTCCTGATTTGAACGAATTGCTTAAATCTCTTCAGCCCAAGGGCAAGGAGCGTTTTGTGGTAAAGGTTGGAGAGCATCTGAAAACGGTAGAAACTAAGGACGTTCAGTTGATTTTTAGCCAGGACAAAGCGACTTACATTTTTACTAAAGAAGGGCGGAGGTACCTAATCGACTATTCAGTTGATAGGGTGAAGGAACTATTGGCGCCTGATATGTTTTTTCAGATTTCGCGTAAATTCATCATCAACCTACACTTCATCAAGGATATCATCGCCTTCACTAATTCGCGGCTCGAAATTGTAGTAGACCACTTTGTAGAAGAGCAGGTTATTGTGGCTCGCGAGCGTGTGGGTGATTTTAAAGAGTGGTTGGATAGGTAGCGAAATCGACCTGACCAGATGCGCTGTGTCCTTTCATGTTTCCACAAATTGCCATGTGGTTCGGCCATTCTAACCTTTAGCAAATAGATATTTTTTTGTGTTCACCACACCGATTTGCTTGATCAGTTCCTCGTCATTGATTTCTTCCAGATATTTCTTAAGTGTACTTCTTAGGTGCCTGTCAGTGGCAGTGAGAAAATAGTCAGACCCGTGAAGTGTGTGCTTTCTCACGGCCGGGTTATCTCTGAGCCATTCTTTCAGTTTTCTATTTAATTTTCGATAACTAAAAGTGAAAGAGAAGTCAGCATATACATTTGGATATTTTTCATTTGCCATCAAATCAACTATCTGATTTACCCAGTTTAGCTTGTCTCTCCCGTCAAGCATCAGGTTCCATTTTCTTTCACCTCCAAAATGCGCCAAATTAAGCTTGAGCTTAGGGTAAGATTTGAGGACTGGCTTCCAGTGTTCAGGACCATTAAAGAAGTCCTCATATGTTTCTTTCTTATGGTTTTCAAGAAGGACGGTTTCAGTAACCACTACGCTGGTATCACCCTCAAATTTTGTGTACTTCAGGTGAAATGACCTGGATGAAGCTCTGGTTTTCCCACTACTGCAATGGGTAAGTACGGGGATATTCTTTTTTTCGCAGATTTCGAAAATGTTCATCAACCGGGGGTGTGACGGGAGATACCCCAGGCTCGGATATATTTTGACACCAAAAAATCCATGACGTTTAAAAGCGTCGATAAACAGTTCCTCCATGTCGCAATTGTTGGGGTCCAGAGCCACAAACGGTATCACCTGATGCGGATGTTGGTCCCGTAATTCGGCCATAGCTATCATCTGTTCTTCAACAGTACGGAGCTTCTTTTTCACATTCCAGACAGACCGCATGTCCATCATGAGGGTGACAAACACAGGGTCGTATCCAAATGTATTATATGCCTGAGTGATATGCTGCAGATGCTTTCGTTCTGACATTTTTATTCTCTTAATCAACCTCCAGAGGTCAGGGAAGTCATGAAAGCCCAATTTTTCTGCCACATCAACCACCTTGGCGAGGATCTTGACAGTTGCCTTACTAACGTCTAACCTTAATGTCAGAAACTTGTCGGGCAGGTCATTTTCACCAAAAACGTGAGTGTGAACATCAAAAAGTAAATTCTCTTGTTCGAGCTTGGCCATAAGTTCCGGCCTGACTCTGGACATGGGGTCGTCAGAAAGAAACGATGATTGTGCTAGAAGCTCATTTTTGGAAAGTCCCATGGCAGTTGGGGTTGGTGTCGTGTTATTAAATGTAATGGTTTTATTGTTGGTATCAAACTCCTTTGTGTTCTGCACCGCTTGACTCTTAATACCCTTATATCATTTCATGCCCAACCAAAGAGGGTCAATAATAATCCTCTAAGTAAAGTGCATTTTCTCTTTACAAAAGCGTTCCATTCAATCACTACATTAAAATTCCTGTTTAGGCCAAAATTTTCGTTTTTGAATATATCAATTGCTATTATTGGACTTAAAATGATATTCCTCAAATGAGGCTAATCCTAACTAGCATTTTTCTCGGACTTCTGAACTTCACCATTGCTCAGAGTTACTCTTGGAATGATATTGTCAATACCGGAAAAGGGAAGGTGGTTTTCTATTGGTACCCTAATAATATTCAAGTTTCTAAATCGAAGGATGTTCTAGATGGTATAGAGCATGACCTTTCCAGGTCGTTTATTAGCTATTTGGAAGAGAAATACAATGTCAGTATTTTGCTGGAAAGGAAGGTGACGAACAGTTTTATAGAGGTGATGGATATTGTGAAAAATGGTGATGATGGTGTGTTTGGAGCATCGTCATTTTCTATTACGAGGGAGCGGGCAAAACACTTCAATTTCACTCCACCTTATATGTCGGATATCGCCGTATTGATATCAAATGCTAATATTCCGGTAGTTGAGACGTCAAAAGAGTTTAAGGAGGTATTTGAAGGGAAAACCGCTGTAACCATTGAGCAAACTACGCTTAGTGCTGGTGTAGAGAAGTTGCGCACGCGATATGGTGTGAATGCCAAAGTGAAAAATGTTCAAAATAGCGGGCAAATTATCACCGAGATAATTAGCAATGAAGATACCTTCGGTTACATTGATCTGGCAAACTTTTTAATCGCTCTGGAAAAAAGCACGCAGGTAAGACGCCAGTTTTTTTACCCATTGAAATTAGAAGGATTGGCCTTCATCTATCCTGCGGGAAGTGATTGGGAGGTTCCTGTAAACGATTATTTTACCAGTGAGGAGTTTGAGGAGGATAGAGAAGCTATTATAGGTAAATATCTTGGAAAGGATGTTACAAAAACGATTGAGCGGATTGCTAAATCAGCAGAAATAGGGCCTCTTGAGGAAATCGTGTTATCTAATCAGGAGAAGGAGGCGCAATACCAGGCCCTGCTCGAATCTGCCATAAGAGAACGGGATAAAATATTGGTTAACAATGTGCTGATTATAGCGACCGTAGTAGCTGTGTTAGTTTTATCTTTTCTGCTTGTTGGGTATCGGATTAAGGCAAATGCCAATCGCAGGCTGCTGTTTAAACAAGCGGAAGTAAGCCATCGGAATCAACAGCTGCAAGCGCTGAATCAGGAAAAAAATGATCTTATTAATATTCTGGCGCATGATTTAAGATCTCCGCTTACCCATATTGTGGGCATTGCAGATATGTTCAAGAGCAGAAGTGATTTACCTGCAGACGTTATGAAATTGAATAATTTTTTAGCGGATGCTTCTAGCAAAATGGAAGGAATGATCACGAAAATTCTCGATGTGGATGCGATTGAGGCGCGTCAGCGAAATCTGGAAATAGAGTCGTTTTGTTTCGAGGAAATCATGGAACCTATATACCAATCTTATCTGCCTAGAGCCGAACGTAAGGGTATCGCGCTGAATGTATCCATGTCTGGCAGTATCAAAATCAAAGGAGATAAATTTTATACCTCACAGGTTGTGGAGAACCTCCTTTCGAATGCCATCAAGTTTAGCAATGCGAATACTTGCGTGGAAGTGGCTGCTAAGGCTAATGGTTCCAATACCCAGATTCTGGTTAGGGACGAAGGGCCGGGCTTTCTTCCTGGTGAGGAAAAGTGGATTTTCCAGAAATATAAAAGGCTAAATGCAAAACCCACAGCCGGTGAGCATACCATAGGGCTGGGCTTGCATATCGTTAAGTATTTTACGGAACTGATGGGAGGGACTATCTCGTTTAAAACAGCTCCTGATCAGGGGACTACCTTCTTCGTCGACCTTCCTAAGGCTTAGCTCTTCTAGAGTTGGGGTAATAAAAAAGCCCAGCCGATACCGGCAGGGCTTTCAATATTCTGTTTGTCAGATTACCCTACAATGTCCCAACGCATCTGTGAGATACTCTTTGCGACATCATTGAATTGTCCTTCAGTGATTTCATTGCTTTCACCTAGCTGCTCGTAAAACAGATTGATGTATCTAAGGTCAGGAAGCACTTTGGCTACATTTTCGTCCTCGGCATGTTTTTCCAAAAGCGCTGTAAGCTTCGTTACCTGCTCTTTTTGATTGGCTAGCACAGTCATCAATTCTGCTTTATTTTCGCTGCTTTCGATCAACTTGGTAGTGATATAAAGGCCTTCGATTACGCTACCAGCCACAACCAAAATAGACGTTTTCTCATCACCATTCTGGTTTAGGTAATTGTAGGTGTCGTAAAAAGACTCGGTCACAATTAGAATCAGGGAGTCTTTGTTTTCAACATTTGACTCAATTCTGCTTACCAGGTTCATGTTAAAGGCTGTGCTGATATTCAAGTCTTCGACCAACTGCTTAGATACCTTAAGGTATTCCATTGATTGCTCAGTCTGATCAAAAGTGCTAGAGTAGCTCAGGTCAGCACCATATACACCTAGATTGATTGCTTTTTGCCATTCAGCAATATATTTGGTCGAGTTGTCTGTAGCATTGGTGATCCCCGGCTGATACTCAGCATTGGCCTCTTCGAGCATTTTGGTAACTTCAAAAGAAGTAGGGATGGGGTATTCAAACGTTTTTTCTACAAAAGCTTCCAGTGCTTCTTTCTTTTCTTCTGCGGTCTGCTCAGGCTTTTTGTTTGTAGAACAATATGTCAAAACGAATGAAAGCAAGATGAGAGCAAGGATATTAGTGATTCTCTTCATAGGAATTGTGATTCAATGAATTGGTTTTCGCCAAAAATAAGGAGTTACAATACTTTTAGAAACTAATTCTTTAGATATTTTGAAACCCTTCTTAAGTTGCGCTTCTTTTCAAAACAAACAAATCATGCAATTTAGGATTCGAGAACAGGAACAGGTCAAACTAATAGAATTGGTGTCAGACGGCAATGTGCTCTTTGCTGTGGCTCCTGAATACGGCGCTCGTTTGACTCAACTGGCTCTTAAGCATAAAGGAGAGTGCCATGATCTACTTTGGGAGGCAAGTCCGGAAGATTGCAAGACTGGGGCTTGGAGCAAGAATGAAATTTTATTTCCGTTTCCCAACAGAATAGAAGATGGGATATATGAATACAATGGAGCTAGATACCAATTGCCCATCAATGAAAAACCGTTTAATAACGCGCTGCATGGTATGGTTAGAGAGGCAAAGTTTGAGGTTCTTGCGCAAGATGTACGCGAGAACAAGGCGAGCATAACGCTGAGTTACAAGTACGATGGCAATCAGCATTACTATCCTTTTGCTTTCACGTTTGATGTAACCTATACGATAGAAAACAACGATACTTTTACGGTCATTTTCGATGTGAAAAATGATAGCGAGGAGACGCTTCCTTTTGGTATTGGTTGGCATCCATATTTCAAACTTGGAGAATCATTGGAAGGTGTAAAACTTGATATTCCTAAAACAGATCATCTACTTCTGGGAGAGAGAAATCTGCCAACGGGGGAAGAAAAGCCTTTTGATCACACATCTCTGATAGTATCCGAGTGGAACCTTGATGATTGTTTTAGATTGAGGGAAGGTGAAGAGGCAGCCTGTCAATTGTTTGATGATCAGCTAAGCTTGAAAATGTCAGGATCACCGGAATACCGATATCTGCAGTTGTTTACTCCGGAAGGCAAGGGATGTGTGGCAGTGGAGCCCATGACCTCTGGTGTGAATGTTTTTAATAATAAAGAAGGGCTGAGGCTCTTAGAAGCTGGAGATCAGTTTAGTGTCAGTTTCAAAATCGCGCTTGGTTAATATGAGTACAAAACCAAAATACAGAACGCTGACTACTGAGGAATTGCACGAACTAGAGAAAGAGTTTGTGGACTTTCTTGTGGTGAATGGCATCACCGCAGATCAGTGGGTGAAAATCAAAGAAGAGGACAAACCGGCGGCAGAGGATATGATTGTGCTGTTTAGCGATGTGGTCATGGAAGGGGTATTAAGGAATATTCAGCATCTTGAGTTTCGGGCCCGAGATGATATTAAAACTTTTCAGTGCCTTTCGGAAAAGATTGTACTGGTAGGTATTCGATCCAGTAACTCAGATGTAAACTTTCTGGACGATGAATTCCTGAAACGTTCGCTTCAATCTCCTCCAAAAGGTATGGAAGTGTACACCACTTACAAAGCTTACAAAGAAGACCGTGAGAGGGAACTGTTTCAAATGATCCAATCCGGTTGCCAGGTGAGCGACGGCAAACTGTTTAAAGCGCTTTCTATGTCGCTGGCATAGCTTTAAGCTGCCTTTGCTTTCTTAGCCAACTCTTTAGCTTCTTCCTTGTTTTTGGAGTATTTGATATGGTCGGGTACTTTGTTCAGGTCCCAAACCAAGCCCAAGAATGAAAAGAACTTAAGGATATAGAATGTGATATCAATTTCCCACCAAAAGAACCCCTGACGCGCTGCTGATTCATAGTAGTGGTGGTTGTTGTGCCATCCTTCTCCCATTGTGATGAGTGCCAGTATCAGGTTATTCTTAGATTCGTCGTGAGACTCATATCGCTGTTTTCCAAACTTATGCATGATCGAGTTGATGCTGAAAGTGCCATGGTAAAGGACAACAGTGCTGAGGAAAAAACCGATGAAAAGGGATGAAAAACCAGCAGTGGTAAACATGGTCATGATACTGCCGCCGTTAACAATTCCTCCAAGCGCCATAACCGCCAAAGCTAAAATGACCGGAGGTACCAGATAGTTTTTATTTAACCAAACCAGCTCTGGGTATTTCGAGTAGTCCCTGATGATTTTGTAATCGGTCTCCTTGTAGTCCGGACCCACGATCCAGCCAACGTGTGAATACCAAAAGCCATAGTGTTTCATGGAGTGTGGATCATCGTAGGTATCGCTTGTGCGGTGGTGCACGCGGTGATGTCCAGCCCACCAGAGGGCACCTTTTTGTGCTGAAGTTTGTGCCATAAAAGCGATTACAAACTGAAACCACCTTGAGGTTTTATAAGACCTGTGAGCAAAATACCGGTGATACCCACCTGTAATCCAAAACATTCTGAAGAAATACAGAAATATACAAAGCATCCAATCGAAAAATGTAGCTCCTGTGTAAATAGCCGCGAGGGGCAAAAGGTGCACGATAGCAAAGCTAATTTCCGTTTTTAGTTTCGGTTTGTTTAGTACCCTTGGGGATGTCGATGCTTGAGCCATAGTCTTATTTGGTTTTATCTCTAAAACAAAACCCAAAGATAATGACCATACGGCGAAGTACGCTCACGACTTTGGTTAATTAGAAATATGAGATTGATCACAGGTCGGGTAAAGGGGATAAGTCACCTTAAAGAAATAGGAGTCTTATGATGGACTCAGAGCTGGGGTGAGCTCTGTTAATCAATTGCCTGAGTTTACGTTTTGTTTTGGCTACCGTCTTCTGGAGTTTCTTTTTCCTTTGAAACCACCACCTCGTCCGCCGCGTCCTTTTACAGGTTTGTACTCAGGCCCTTCGCCAATGTGTTCAGGTATTTTGGCTTTTGGAACCGGGTTGCCCAGAAGCTCCTCTATTGCCAGCATTTTGCCCTGCTCTTTTTCATTTACGAATGTGAAAGCTGCCCCTTTAGATGCTGCTCGGGCCGTACGTCCAATTCGGTGAATATAATCCTCTCCGTCATTAGGTACGTCATAGTTGATTACCAAATCGATATCCTCTACATCTATACCACGAGAAAGGATGTCTGTAGCCACAAGGGTAACCAACTTTTTACTTTTGAACTGACTCAGAACATTTTCGCGCTGTTTTTGATCCAGATCAGAGTGAATTTCTTCTACAGGATGTCCTGCCCTTTTCAGGTCGCGAGTGAGTTGTTTTGCACTGTCTTTGGTAGAGCAAAATACGATGACGCTTTTGAGCCAATCGGCCTTGAGTACATGTTTTACCAGGGGTATTTTTTGTGCATCGTAAACGATGAATGCAGCCTGAACTATTTTTTCGTTGGGTTTTGAGATGGAAATACTTACTTCCTCCGGGTTGTTAAGGATTTCCTTGGCTAACGTTCTCATTTTCGGTGGCATGGTGGCCGAGAAGAGCAACGATTGTTTCTTTTTGGGTAGGAAGGATATGATCTTCATGATGTCCTCATTGAATCCCATATCGAGCATCCTGTCCGCCTCATCTAATATGAGGTAGTCGAGCTGCTCCACCTTCACGTATTTCATGTTTAGGTGCGCTATCAACCTTCCTGGGGTGCCAATGATGATATCGGCTCCTTCGCTGAGTGCTTTTTTCTCCCGGTCAAAAGAAGAACCATCTCCGCCACCATATACGGCAAGCGAACTCACTGATGTATAGTAGGAGAGCCCCTCCAATTGCTGATCTATCTGCACAGCCAGCTCTCGTGTTGGAACGATTATCAGTGCTTTGATATGACCATCTTCTGGCTGCTGGATGATTTTGTGTATGATTGGAAGCAGAAATGCAGCGGTTTTACCCGTTCCGGTTTGAGCCGACGCTATGATGTCTTTTCCTTCTAAAATTACTGGGATGGTAGCGTCTTGAACGGGAGTAGCATTTTCAAATCCAATCGCTTCTATTCCTTCTTGTAGTTTTGGGTCAAGCCCAAATTCTGAAAATTTCAAATGATTCGTGTTTATTCAATTCCGGTAATTTACTAATTGATTCGATGATTTTAGCAAAATATTATTGGTTCATTTTGTGATTGGCGGAGGGCAACCTATTCGAAATGATTTCATAGGTCCCTATTAGTTCTTCGCCCATCGTTTTCCAATCCTTAAAAATTTCATATATTTCATCTGGGACTTGGTTCTTTTTTGAGTTTGATGTCTGACTTATATAGGCACTTACCTGCATTTCTACCACGTTCAAAAAGAAGTCTTGAAATGCATAAATTGTAGAGATGTCATCGGATAATTCATAGTCAAAATGCCTGATCATACCGGTGTTTAAGCCAAGGTCAAAAGAAGATCGGCGTAAAAAAGGAGGCCTTAACCCATGATATTCGGCGATTTCTGTGTAATGGGATTGGATATCAGGGATCGAATTAAGGGAGTCTATTGCATGCAGGACAGTAGTATAATAATCTAGCCTGCTGCTCAAGAATTGTTTGTTAAATGCAATTTCGTTGGCTATGCTCTGAAGGGCATGTCCTTGATCTTTTTTTTCCTTTTGATCTTCGCGCCATTGGTTTATCCATAGTGCAAAAAGCACACCGAAGCTAACCGAAACCATCTGAATGATGAGTTCACGCCATTGTATTGATTTTAGTTTTTTAAACATTTAGAGCCCTAAAATATCAACTCCCTGGTCAAAAACTATGTCAACCGGAATACTTTTTGCTTCCAACCTGTCAAGATCGCTTTGCAATTCTGTTCCGATAGCACCTTTGTCGGCAAGTAGCGCAACTACTCCGTCGTAATCACCATCTCCTTGCAACGTTAGAATCAGCTCTGAAAGATCATTCATGGCGGATTTCAACTTTTCATAATCCACGGAATAATATCCTTCATCAGACTTTGTGAAAGCGCCTTTTTCTTTGAAGAAGTTGAACCGGATCATGTTGGCTTTGCCGTGAGAACTTGCCGCTCCGAAGCGCACAGACCTGAATATTCCTGCCATGAAAGTGGTGTAGTAGTCTTTAATATCCCCTTCTATTTCACCTTGGGCATATAGCTGTGTGATCATGTATAGACCCAAAATATCTGCTTTACCTTCTTCCAGCGCCGAGTAGTGCTCTTTTAAGGCTTCACGAACAGTCCCTTTTCCGTTGATGGTGTTTTTGATACCTAGGCCGTGAGCTACCTCGTGAAACATGGTATTTCCAAAAAATGCATCAAAGGTGATATACTGCTGTTGACTGGGGTCGATCAGCACCTTGGAAATGGGCAAAAGAATCTGGTCAAATTTGGCCCTCATGGCATTTTTGAGCTGGAGTCGGCGCGAGCCTTTCTCTAGTTGGACCACTTCGTCATTGGGCAGGTTGATGGCAATCGTTTTTGAGCCTGAATTACAATCTCCGGCATAATACACCACATCGTAAGCATTCAGGTCAGCGTCGCTTCCCGGCTTTTCAGCCTTGTATTCAGCCGGTACAGGGATGCCTTTTTGCAACTCAGGCAGGAATGCTGCATACTTGGATAGTCGGTCGCTCCAGCTTTTGTCTTTTACCAAAACGTAGGCTTCATGGGCGGCCTTCTTTCCGAAGAGCTTGTCTTCATAGTTTTCAATGGGCCCGATGACAAGATCAAGTCCATTGGTTTTCATATCCATCCAGGCCATGTCACTTTCTCTATATTCATCATTGAGTACGGCTTCAGCTCGTAGGCTTAGGTATTTTTTCAAGCCCTCATCCTCAGCAAGGTCAGCGGCTTCTTTTAGCAGAGCCGATACTTTTTGAACTTCTTCTGCAAACATCTCATAGTATGGCACAACAATCAGTTCATCCTGATCATCACGCCTCAGGAATGTGTAGAAGCTGTCTTTGCCAGGAAGATCTGCGTTTTCATATTCTTCTTTGGTCATATCCGCTGGGTAGAAGTTGGCTCCCTCAGGTTTTGTTCCGACCCCTTCTAAGAATGGTTTGTTATCATCCAATCTGTCCCATGGTCCGTAGTTGATATTTAGATAATCAACCATGGCAGGGTCTGAAACACGCGCGAGCAACTCATCTTTATCACCATAAGCCTCATACCAAAAAAGACCATTCATGATGTCAGCAGCTGCGATGAGCTTTGGAATCATGGCTTTCTCATTTTCAGAAAGTTGGGATAGATCTGTGGTGAGTTCTACTCTTTTATAATCATCCAGTTTTTCAGCAATGGGATTTACTGTTTCTGTAGTTTCTTTCTTTGGCTGACCGCAAAATGATAAAACCATTGCTATGGCTAAAAGTGGGTAGGAGTGTCTCATTTGGTGTAGGTTTTAATTTGGTATGAATTTACTCAAATCTAAAAAAGAAAGCCATCTACATATATGTAGATGGCTTCTTAGATGTACTATTGGTGATATTGAGATTGTCAAATGGGTTAATTGTTTGAGAAATAATTGGCCACTGATTCTTAGAAGTCAGATCAGCCTGACATCTATTACCGGAATAACCTTTTTGATTCCATTATTTATTGAGTTTGTACGCTACCACTTGATTTGCAAAGAAAGTAGGCACGTACACGGTATTTGTGGCGGACACATAATCAATGTCTGCGGCATTGGCTGTCTCTTTGGTATCAAGCATGAGGGTCTTATTACCATTTGCGGCTACATAGTACACTTCTCCCATCCAGCTCGATACCAGATAATCAACGCCCGCAAGTTCTACACCATCTCCTCCAAATATGGAGTCAGTCACTACTTTGTATGTCCAGTCATTGGTGTTTATTTCATAGAAATTTCCAGAACCTGATGTGGACATGAACATTTTGTCGCCCATGTGAAGCAGGCCGTTTGGTCTGTTAAATTCGCTAGACTCTAGGACAGTAGAAACCGTTCCATCTTTAAGCATGTGAACTTTATCGGTTCCTGAATCAGAGATAAAAATATCGCCATCGGCAGAAATGTCTATGTCATTTAGGAATGAGGCACCCTCCACTGGGTAGGTGTTGAGTACCTCGCCAGATTCGATATCTATTTCCCAGATGTCGTCAATGTTGGTCACATAGAGTTTTCCGTCAAGGATACCCAAACCCTTCGGTGCGTGCAGGCCGCTTACCCACATCGGGTCAATGATAGCACCATCTGAGGGCGAGAGCTTGGCAATATAACCATCGCCATCTTTGGCATCTGGAGGTACTGCGCCAATACATGAAACATACAATGTAGAATCAGCTTCATAGTAAATAACAGACTCAGGAGTCATGATGGTTGTGTCGGATTCCCAAAGCTTCGTCAACGACGGCTCAGGTGCTTCCGCAATTTCTTCAGGGGTTTCTTCTTTAGCTTTTTGTGGCTGGCAAGACCATGCCACGATAAGCGCAGCAAGTACGAAAAGATTGATTGATTTCATAATTAGATTTCATTAATTGGTTCTTTATTTTGTTAATTTAATAACAATTCAAATGAGTCATAGTTTGAGAAGGGCATATAGTTTATCCGGCTATTGCACCATTCCTGAAATTTCCTTTTCAATCCTACCTCTTTTTTAACAACTTGATTTAAAATAAAACTCATAGTATGAAAAAATCCATCTATCTCATTGCGTGTGTGAGCATGTTTGCCTGCCAACCCGGTAAGGAAAAGCCTGTTGCACAATCGACAATCGATACACTCACCATAGCCAAACACATAGAGGTTTTAGCTTCTGATGATTTTCAAGGAAGAATGCCTTTTACGGAAGGAGAGGTCAAAACACTTGATTACTTGGAAAGTCAGTTCAAAAGCTTCGGACTGGAACCGGGTAATGGTGAGAGTTTTTTTCAGGAAGTGCCGCTGGTGGAGCTAGATGCCAAGCCTGCTGACGAGCTGATTATCAAAGGCGGAAATGAAGATCTCGTGTTGAAGTTAGGAGAGGAGTTTGTAACTGTGACTGAGAGAGTGGAGGAGTCTGCTTCAATAGAAGCTTCTGAGATTGTATTTGCCGGATACGGCGTAGTGGCGCCAGAGTATGGCTGGGATGACTATGCCGGATTGGATGTGAAAGGCAAAACAGTGATTGTGCTTGTGAACGATCCGGGATTTGGTTCTGGAGATAGTACCTTCTTCAAAGGGCAGACCATGACCTATTACGGAAGGTGGACATATAAATTTGAAGAGGCGGCTCGTCAGGGAGCGGCTGGAATTTTTATTGTACATCAAACTGCTCCTGCCGGCTACCCATGGGGCGTGGTGCAGAATGGATGGAGTGGAGCAAGTCTATATCTGGATCAGTCTGGGGATAGCTTCAAGCCGGCTATTCAGGGTTGGTTGACACGTGATGCAGCTATCAAGATATTTGAAGCATCAGATGTGGATATGAAAAACTTTGTTGAGAAATCGAGAATGTCAGGATTCAAACCTTACAGCCTTGGTTTGACGGCTTCAACGTCTATTGAGAATGGCGTCAAGAAAGACGTATCACAAAATGTGATTGCGAAAATCACGGGAACAGAAAAGCCCGACGAAGTGATTATCTATACTGCTCACTGGGATCACCTCGGCATTGGGCCGGTGATAGATGGAGACTCAATCTACAATGGTGCGCACGACAATGCATCTGGTACCGCCAGTTTGTTGACAATTGCGGAAGCCATGTCTAAGATGGAGAAGCCAAAAAGAACCATAGTGTTTCTTGCGGTAACAGCTGAAGAGCAAGGTTTATTGGGGTCCAAATACTACGCTGAGAACCCTATCTATCCAACGGACAAATCTGTAGCCAATATCAACATGGATGGACTATACTACATGGGGCTAATGAAGGATTTGACGGTAGTGGGGTACGGTCAGTCGGAGTTGGATGAATGGGCGGAGGAAATTGCTAAGAAACAAGGCAGATATATTTTAGCTGACCCCACACCAGAGAAAGGATACTTTTTTCGGTCAGATCATTTTCAGTTTGCGAAAGTGGGCATCCCGGCGATATTTTCTTATGGCTCACATGATGCTGTAAATGGAGGAGTGGAGTATGCTAAGGCAACCTTGCAAGCCTATAATGAGACCGCTTATCACCAGCCTGCTGATGAGTTTAAAATGGATGACACTACCTGGAAGATGGCAGGCATGCAACAGGATGTTGAGCTATTTATGGAATTGGGGCTGAACCTGGGCAACTCCGACATCTGGCCACAGTGGAAAGAAGGCTCTGAGTTCAAATCAATCAGAGAAGCGGATAAGGAGTGATCTCAATGAAGGTCACTCCCGCGGGGAGTCTTAGGATTAATAAAGATTTTGATTTCAGGAGCAGATAAGATTCCATCCTGGAATGACTCATCTAGTGCTTTTGCAAAGTGCACTAGAAGAGAGTTTTAATGAAAATATGAGTAAAAGGCCTGAAGCAATTCAGGTCTTTTTTTTGTGGCGTCATTGGGTTGCTTTTGCAAAATGGCACGGATTGCAGTAGAGAATTGATTTCAGATTCACATCTAAGTGAGTACACTTTGCATAGTGCTTGAGAGTCCAGAAGTGGTATATTTGGTTATACTGAACCAATTCATGATGAAATCAAATTCTATAAGCCCTAAAATTTATCAACTGCTAATAGTTTTTCTCTTATTAATTATCTCGTCTTGCAGTGATGATACCAATACTTTTGGTGCTTGTGAAACTAAAATATCTGACCCGGACTTTGGAACCCAATACACTTGCAGAGAGGGATTACAAAAATCCTTATGCAGCAGTAAGGGCATTACTGAATCTTTTTTTTATGAAGGTACTCCATGTTCAAGCTTAGGCTATATTCATAAATCACAGGCAGGAGACGAACAATTTTATGCTTCTTCTTTAAATCACACAACACCTGGTTCTGGTGGAGCCTGGGCAGGAAGTGGCGGGAATTCAGGAGGCGTTGATTCTTACGATTACACTTTCACTTGTGCCTGGAATGGGAGCGAAAATACGGTCCCTATTCCAAAAGATGGCTGTGAAAGTGAAAACGAGTATTATGCTAGAACATTTTCTTGTAACGAAGTAGAAAATATGTACGATGCATGCCGCGATTATTTCGGCTGTAATAATAAGACAGATGTTTCATTTTGTGATCAATACAAATAATTAGTTTTTCCGCTATACCGGGCAACCGAAGATCAGTCCTAGTTTGAGCATTCATTCTGTTAAGTTCCTTATGGCGCGTATTTGCAATCCGTGCCCATCTAAAAAACAACAAAAAGCCCGAGAGCTTCGCTCCCGGGCTTTTTCATTTTACACTATCACTACTAATTGTTTTTGATCAAGCCTTTACGTCCATGTACTTCGCGTTTGGTTTAGGCTCGCCATCAAGGATTTCTTTGTTGGCATTGTCTCTAAACTTGTCGAAGTTTTTCTGGAATTTCATGGCCAGCTCATTAGCTTTTTTGTAGAAGGCTGCATCGTTTTTCCATGTTTCACGAGGGCTCAAAATCTCATTTGGTACACCAGGTACTGTGAGTGGCATCTCCGCACCGAAGATAGAGTGCGTTCTGTAACCAACATTGTCAAGTACTCCAGAAAGAGCAGCACTGATCATCGCCCTTGTGTATTTCAATTTGATTCTAGATCCTACACCGTATACACCTCCGGTCCATCCAGTGTTGATCAGCCAAACGTTTACATCATTTTCCTCCATTTTCTTACCTAGCATTTCCGCATACTTGGTAGGATGCAGCGGCATGAATGGCGCTCCGAAGCACGCAGAGAATGCAGGAACTGGCTCTGTGATACCTGCTTCTGTACCCGCTACTTTTGAAGTATATCCAGATATGAAGTGGTACATGGCTTGTCCTTTAGACAATCTCTGAATCGGAGGGATCACACCGAATGCATCACAGGTAAGGAAGAATATATTTTTAGGAATTCCTCCGATAGACGGCTTAGCTATATTCCTGATATGGTCAATAGGGTAGGAAACACGCGTATTTTCTGTTACTTCCGTGTTGGTGTAGTCAACAGTTCGGGTGTTTGGTATGAACCGGGTGTTTTCAACGATCGCGCCGTATTTGATGGCTTTGAAAATATCTGGTTCCTTTTCTTCGCTAAGGTCAATCACCTTGGCGTAGCATCCACCTTCAAAATTGAATACATTTTTCTCTGTCCACCCATGCTCATCATCACCGATCAGCAGTCTTTCAGGGTCAGCAGAAAGCGTGGTTTTACCAGTACCTGACAATCCAAAGTAAACAGCAGTGTCGTGTTGCTCTATTCCCATGTTAGCTGAGCAGTGCATTGGTAGCACGTCATCTTGAGTAGGGAGAAGGAAGTTCAGCACTGAGAAGATTCCTTTTTTCATCTCACCAGAGTATGCAGTACCTCCTATGAGGATCATTTTCTTGGTGAAATTCACTATTGCGAAGTTTTCTTGTCTCACGCCATCAGTCTCAGGGTCAGCTTCAAAGTCGGGGCAACAGATGATTGTGAAATTCGGGTCAAAATCCTGTAGCTTATAGTCCGGAGGGGTGATGAACATGTTGTAGCAGAACAGATTGTGCCAGGCCATGGTGTTGATCACACGAAGTTTCAACCTGTGGGTTTTGTCGGCACCTGCATATGCGTCGCGAACGTAAACCGTTTTGTCTTCCAGGTATCCGATCATTTTGGTGTAAATCCGATCAAATTGCTCTGGTTCTATTGGAATGTTGATATCTCCCCACCAAACCTCATCTTTGGTCATGTCATCTTTTACAATGAACCTGTCTTTGGGAGACCGACCTGTGAACTTGCCAGTGTCGCACATGAGCGCTCCAGTATCTGTAAGGTGACCTTCGCCATCTCTTACGGCATCTTCTGTGAGTTCAGCTGCTGTTAGGTTCCAGTATGCTTCTTTTACTTTTTTGATTCCTGCGGCCTCTAAGCCGCTTTTTTCTGATTTTAGCCCGAATTCTTCCATGGTTTTTTAGTTTTTGGATTGAAATACTTTCGAGTTCGAAGTTCTTAGCAAACACACTCTCTGATTATGACTTGAGTCAGAAAGTAGGGTGACATTGCTTACTTGCAAACGTTTGCAAAGCTAAAGTTCTGCTGTTAATCAAAAAATGTATTGACCACTTCTTTTTCTGTTGGTCGTGTAGCCAGACTAACGGCAATGAGCGTGGTGAGGGAAACGATGAGTGCAGGAATGGCTATCAGGTCAGTGTCGAAAGGAAACGACATGAAACCAAGATCGAGCGCACTGTTTTCAAAGATTGAATTCAATACTGAAATAAGCACTACTGTAATCATACCTGAAGCAATAGAAGCCACACCACCTTGCTTGGTCACGCGCCTCCAAAAGAAGGTGGCAATGAGAGCTGGCGCCAATGACGCACCTATCATGGTATAAGAGATAAATGCCATTTCGAGGATGGTAGTAAATCGCGTAATAATCAGGAATGCAACAAAACCAAGCAGCACAATCATGATTCTTTGCAGTAAGATTTTCTTTTTGGAATCGAGGTTTTTGAAAACATACTTTTCGAAAATGTCACGCGAAATATTGGTGGAAGCTACCATCAGGAAAGTATTTCCGGTAGAAAGTATGATAGCAATACCGCCGGCAAACAACAATGAGCCGAGGAGAGGAGGAAGCTGTTCGAAACCTATTCTCAAGATGATTTCTTCAGACATTCCTGCGTTGATAGACCCATCTGGGTTGAAGAACCTTGGGTCAGTGGCGTAGATGGCAAACCCCACTACAGCAATGGTACACATAAGTACTTCTATGATTACCACCCCTGCAAACATTCCGAAAACGGCTTTTTTAGCGGATGCTGAATCTTTAGCCGATGAAAATTTTTGGTACATGCTGCTCTCGCTTAGAAGCAATAGGAGTGTAGGAAGCAAGATGCCTACATACCAATGAAATGGATGCCCTTCCGTTATAGATAGGTGATCTGGGCTTATTTCTGAAATGGTGGCCGAAACTTCAGACCAGCCTCCTTCTTGTGAAAGCAACACCGGCAAGGTGATTACCATGGCGAGTAACATGATCACACCATTGAAAATGTCTATAGAAACGATGGATACCATCCCTGCCAGGGCAGTAAAAGCCACGATGACAACAAATGAAATGAGTGTCCCCATCTCAGGTGTGATGGCACCTTCCGAAAGTATCGATAAAAATCGACCTCCACCTTTAAACTGATAGCCCGCTATCATGATATAGGCGAGTATGATCGTGATGGTGCCGAGGAGTCTCGCCAGTGGAGAATATCTCTTTTCTAAAATATCTGTCAGCGTGTACTGAGCGATCTTACGAACTCTGGCTGCAATGAAGAAAACAACGAGAATCCCGATCCAGGCACCAGCCGAGAACCACAACTCGGAAAATCCGGTTCTGAAAGTCAGTCCGGCGGTTCCGAACAAGCTGCCGCTACCAACCCAGGTGGTGATTAGCGTTCCCACTAAGAGGTAGATGGGTACATTTCTTCCTGCAGCTATGAAGTCATCTTCCGTTTTAACAGAACGACTTTTGTAAATGACAATTCCGGCCAGAACCAAGATATATCCGAGGGTGACAATAGTAAAGATCATGCGCCAATATAAATATTTACCTTAAGACATTGATGAGCTTAGTGATAGGTGGCTAGGTTCTTAGCTCAGATTAGATTTTCTTTGCAAGAGAATTAAAAAGTGGACATCAGGTTCATATTGAATGAAAATATTTTCCCTATTTCTAAAGAAATCCCCCCTAATATTCATCATTGCAATCATCACGGGGGTAGTTTCCGGTATTACCATTACCTATTTGATCAGAACAATCGAGGAAGGGCTCGCCACCGAAATGGCAGAGCCGGTGTTTCTTAGTTTGACTTTTCTCGCATGGTGGGTTGGTTACGGTGTTACCAGTTTCCTTTCGGTAAAAACCATGACTCAGCTGAGCGAAAATGTTGTGCTGGATTTAAGAAAAATGGTCAGTGGTAAAATTTTGAAGGCTTCTTTTCAGTCGATGGAGATGGAAAAAAACAGGCTTTTCACTATTCTGACTAATGACATATCCACTATTTCCAATGCTATCAACAAGTTGCCCAATGTGATTACAGGTGCTGCCATGATAATAGGTTGTGTGGCTTACATGGTGTTCATTTCATGGGAGCTATTTCTGATGTTTATCATTTTGCTTGTGCTGGCTTTTCTGTTCTTTAAAATGCCCATGAATGCCTACCGAGGAAGAATGCGAGAATCCCGGGATATTCAAAACAGGCTGTTCGGCTACTTCGAAGGGTTGATCTATGGGTTAAAAGAACTTTCGCTTAGTCGCAACCTGAGAACCTCCTTCAAGGACGATGTGCTTTACCCCGCCTGCGAAGACCAGCGAGACTATAACCTGGTGGCCAGGGTACGATTGACGTTTATATCAAAATGGGGTGAAATGCTGCTCCTGATGGGACTGGGCGTGATGCTGTTTTTGGTATGGAAACTGGGCGTTAGTTCGTTTGATGAATATGGTCGCTTTCTGGTATTCGCATTGTTTTTAGTGCCTGCGCTACAGCGTGTGAGTAATTTCCTTCCCAATTTAGGGCGGATAGATATAGCTTTAGAACAGATCAATCAGGTGGGATTTAATCTTGACAAACATGCGGAAGTAGAAACTGATTTAGTTCCGATTAAGCCTTTGGCGGATCAGCCATACATTTCTGTAAAGGATGTAACCTTCTCGTATTTTCATGCCGATGAAAAGAAGTTTTTTCAACTGGGGCCGGTTTCATTCGAAATTGAAGCAGGTGAGATTGTGTTTTTACTTGGCGGAAATGGTAGCGGCAAAAGTACGCTGGCAAAGGTGCTCTGCGGGCTTTATAAGCCGGAAAACGGAGGAATTTATTGTGGAGGAAATTTGATTGATCCTTCCAATATTGATTCTTATCGTGAGTCCTATGGAGCCATTTTCTTTGACTATTATTTATTCGATCATCTAAATCATATCAAGTCAGATTTTTGGATGCAGAAGGCTGCCGAGTATCTGGATCTTTTTGAACTTGACAAGAAGGTGAAGATCGAGGATAACAAACTTTCGACCACATCACTGTCCACAGGACAGAGGAAACGCCTGGCTTTGTTGCTGTCTCTACTTGAAGATAAGCCGTTTTATCTGTTTGATGAGTGGGCTGCCGGTCAGGACCCATACTATAAAAATGTATTTTACACCAAAATTTTGCCAGACATGAAAGCACTGGGTAAGACGCTTTTTATCGTCACTCACGATGAGCAGTATTTTGATTGTGCAGATCGTATTCTGTTTCTTCAGGACGGTAAATTGGCCGACAAGTCACTTTCAAACGATGCTATATCAGCTTATATTCGCGAAACCAAATAATTTTTAGTCTTAACCTCCATCGGACACCCATGCTTGTTTCTCACGAACATAAATTCATTTTCATCAAGCCAAAAAAAGTTGCAGGATCTAGTATTCAGGCCTATTTGGCAAGGTTCGTTGGTAAAGACGGGGTTAACTACCACCGTGACCCAAAAAGTCATATGAAAGCGCGAGATGTGAAGAAAATGGTGGGTGAAGATGTGTGGAATTCCTATCAAAAAATAACGGTAGTTAGAAACCCATGGGATAAGACAGTGTCGCTCTATTTTTGGAGAAGACGAAAACGCCCGTTTTACATTCACCTGAGGAGAATTTTGCGTGGGTGGCCCTGGCATTCGCCTTCCAGACGGCACAACTTCAAAGATTACATCAAGTACCTCTATGAGAGAAACGATCTAAACGCGGATCGTAACATTGTTTGGATCGATGGAAAGCTACCGGATTATTACTTTATTCGCTTTGAACACCTGCACGAGGACATGGAAAAACTCTGCTCCAAGTTGGGTGTGGAATACGATGCAGATGCCATGCCTCAGAAAAAAGTAGGACATAGAAAGGGGTCAGGTTACCATCAGCATTTTGATGAAGAGACTCAGGAGCTGGTAAGAAAAGCACACGCCGAGGAAATTGAAAAGTTTGGGTACACCTACTAAATCAATATGCTCGTTTCGCATAGCCATAAGTTTATTCTGATCAAGTCTAAAAAGACCGCAGGATCTAGTATTCAGAGTTATCTGGAGCCATATTGCAAAGATGGCATAGTAGAAACTCACTTTCCTGGCAGCCACCGCACAGCAGAATCAACCAGAAAGAAGGTGGGCGATGAGATATGGAACAGCTATCTCAAAATTTGCCCAATTCGAAATCCCTGGGATAAGATGGTGTCCTGGTATTTTTGGCGAGGAAGGAAACGCTCAATCTTTGTATTGATCAAAAGGATATTTCAAGGGAAGCATCCTCAAAATCAAGCTTACAGGCTGTCTTTTAAAGGGTATTTGAAATTTTTGAAGACCAGAGGTAAGTTGAACATCGACGTGAATAATATTTATGTGGATGGAGAATTTCCGGACTATTTCTATATCAGATATGAGCATCTTCATGAGGATATGAAAGCGCTTTGTGATAAGCTGGGCATTCCGTATAATACCGAAAAAATGCCGCAGAAAAAGGTAGGTTACAGAGATGAAAAAGGCTATCAACAGCACTATGACGAAGAATCCAGGCAGCTGGTGGCTGAGGCTTACGGTCGTGAAATAGAGAAATTTAATTATACATTTGACTGATGCTCGTTTCTCACGATTATAAATTCATTCTGGTTAAAACCAAAAAAACTGCAGGGTCAAGTATTCAGGCTTACCTGGAGCCATATTGCGAAAATGGCCACATCACACGCAACCACCCTGAGAGTCACATGCCAGCCGAAGAAATCAGAAAGCTGGTCGGGGAAGAGGTGTGGAACTCATATCTTAAAATCACACCAATCAGAAACCCCTGGGACAAGATGGTATCTCTTTACTATTGGAGAACCCGTAAACGATCTGCGATTGCGAAAATCCGAAGATTTCTGTGGCTGAAGTGGTCAGATGATCCCGCTCGAAGAATGACCTTTACAGAGCATGTCAAGTATCTTCATAAGATCAATGAGGTGAATATCGATAAAGACGTAATCTATGTGGATGGCAAAGTGCCTGAATATGAGTACATCCGTTTTGAGCATTTGCTCGATGATATGAAAGCTGTTTGCGAGAAACTAGGGATTCCTTTCGAGCCTGAAAGGCTGCCCAATAAGAAAGGTGGGGTGAGAAAAGCGAAAGGCTATCAGGATCATTATGACGAAGAATCCAAAGCCATTGTGGCAAACGCCTATACTTTCGAGATAGAAAAATTCGGATATACGTTTTAGTGGACTAGTCCTTTTTCTGAGCAAACTCCGTGTAGATATCATATAGCTCACCACAAACTTTTTTCCATGTTTGCGTCTCAGCGTAAGCAATAGCATTTTTTCTAAGCTTCAGATACTCATCTTCATGTTTGAGCAAGTGATTGATTTTTTGATAAAACTCCTCAGGGTTTTTTGGTGTGACGTGATAGCCAGTGACACCATCCTGCACGATATCTTTGGGGCCGCCGGCCTGTGCCGTGACAACCGGCAGACCTGATGACATTGCTTCCAATACTACATTGCCAAATGTCTCGGTAAGTGACGGAAACACGAAGATGTCACAAGAGGCAAACACTGTCCAAAGTTCCTCACCAGTCTGCTTCCCGAGGAAATAGGCATTGGGCATCTTTCCCATCAGCTTTTCGCCTCCAGGACCTTCACCTACCACTACAAATTTGACGTCTTTATCGCGCTCCTGAAACAAGCGATAGACCCGCATCAGTGTTGCGATCTCCTTTTCTTTTACCAGCCGACTTACAAATAGTACAGTCTTTTTTTCCGTTATTCCGTGTTTCTTTTTCCAATCGGAATCTTGGCGGTTTTCGTTGAATTTGGTGCGATCTACTCCACGTTTCCAAAACCTGATTTTGTTTTCTTCTACATCATTCGCCATCAGAAATTCTTTCATTTCTCGTGAAGGAGCCAGCGTCAGATCGACTTTAGGATAGAGCCAAAGTGGCTTTTTGATCAATGGGAAGATTATTTCGTATGCTTTGGGAACATATCGAAAGTAATACTCTATGTATCCCGGAAAATGCGAATGGTAAGTTGTAATGACAGGCAGACCTCTTTTTCGACCATATCTCAATGCATACAAACCGAGTAAAGAAGGAGTGGTGAAATGAACAATATGCGGATCGAACTTATCTAGTTTTTGCTCGATAGACTTTCTGCTAAACGGGAGGGCCAGCCTGTATTGTTTATAGAAAGGCCATGTGAAACCAGGGCTCAGTATGATTTTGAATGGAAAATGAGACTCCTGCTTGGGTGGGTGAGGTGTCACGAAGACAAAGTCGAATTTATCCTTCGGTGCATGCCTCACAATCTGGTAGAGTGTGTGGGTTACACCATCAAAATTCTCTTCTAAAATATCCGCGAAGAACGCTATGCGGATTTTGCTTACTTCACTCACCCTTTTGACAAATTCATATTGCTGGAAATTGATCCATTTGCATAAATCACGACGCTAAATTAACACTTATAAGTATAAGTTGTCAATGCCTTTAGATTAGGTCATATTTGCGCCAATCTCATTTTAGTAGTTTACGGCTATTCGGACTGATTGATGTCTAAATAGTACATTCTTTTCAAAGATATATTTTGGAGACAAAACCCGAAATACTGGTCATATCACACAAATTTCCTCCTTCCATCGGAGGTATGCAGAAGCACTGTTATGAGCTCGTGGAGGGCATTTCCAAAAAGACAAAAGTTCACCGCCTGATCCAGACAGAAGGGGTATCCAAAGTGTGGTTTTTTCTTACTGTTGTTGCAAAAGCCAGACGCATTTTGAAAGCCAACTCTAATATTTCATTGATATATGTCAATGATGGGCTGATGGCGTTTGTTTTGTCCAAACTCCTTAAACATACCAGGATTCCTATGATTGCTACCATTCATGGTCTGGATGTGGTGTTTCCGATGAAGTTTTATCAAAATTGGGTAAGAAATAAGCTTTCCAAATATGCAGGAATCATTGCCGTAAGTGAAGCCACAAAAAAGGAATGTTTACAGAGGGGACTAAACAGGGAAAGGGTGTTTATGGTAAAAAATGGTTTTGAGCCTGAAACCATAGAGAAAAGGGATTTGTCTCACATTCGTGAAAAGCTAAAATCTGGCTATGGGGTGAGCCTAGAAGACAAAAAGGTGATTGTGTCCATAGGGCGCGGGGTTAAGCGAAAAGGATTTTCATGGTTTATCAGAAATGTGGTCAAAGATCTACCTGAGAATGTTTATTATCTGATGGTTGGTCCTGGTGCCAATACGAAACAAATACGGTTCTTGCGTACTGTCTTACCAGCCTCACTTTTTGAAAAAATCGTGCTTTTTGCAGGTTTGGCAGTAGATGATGTGGAAATTGAAGCTGCGATTAAGGAGCTATGCCTGGAGGATAGAGTAAAGCGAATCAGTGGACTGAAATATTCGGAACTAATTGATTTGGTTCGATCCGCTGATATATCTGTGATGCCCAATCTTAGTGTGAAAGGAGACTTTGAGGGGTTTGGGCTTGTGGCGTTAGAGGCTGTTTCAAACGGTACGTTGTGCATTGCAGCAGGCATTGAAGGAATTACCACTGCGATAGAAGATGGGAAAAATGGAGTTTTGTTAGAATCTGGAAACCCTACTGTGTGGAAGAACAAAATTGAACACTTTTTCAACAAGCCTGATGAGTTGATTGCTCTGTCAGATGAGTATCAAAAATACAATCTGGAGCATAGTTTCTCATGGGGTAAAATGGTGGATGCATACTATGATATTTTCGTCAAAATAGCAGATCAAAAAAAGATGAGCAAATGAGTTTAAAGGTTATATCATATGGGCCATTAAACACACGGGATGAAGAGACTCAGCTCGATATCAAGACCATTGATCAGCTTTCCATTAAGCTGTTTTTAAAGCAGATAGAAACATTTTCTGCCGATGATATAGTTCTTTTTCTCAATTCAGAACAGTCTTTAGCTGCTGGAAATTTCAATATCATTGAAGGTGAATTCAATCGTGCTGAATGCGATGTGCTTTTCTCTGCTACGGCCGCATTTCATTATGATGATGAAGTGCTGCGTTATTATTTCTGGAAATTTTATCCGCGCTTTGACACTCCTTATCAGTATCTTGACTCTAATGCTTTCATTGGTAAAGTCTCTACTGTAAAGGCCCTGTTTAATCAAATTACACAGGAATACCCTGATTCATTTTCATGGCATGATCTGCTTACCAGGTTTTATGCGGAGTATCTGTTGGAGGCTGTTAATGTTGATGTTAGTGTCAAATTAGATCGTCACCAGAGGGTATTTTCCAATCTGGATGGAAGAAGAAGTGCTTTCAAGTGGCCAGTTTTTAGCTGGATGCATGCAGACTTGTTGCGTCGCAGTGAGGAGCAGGCTGGTCTAGCACTATATCAGGATAAACTCTGGGATATTCGTTTTTCAGAACAGTCGAGATTTTCAGAAAACGGAAAGCAGGATACCAAACCCCAGGTATATTTGACGGGAGCAGGCCCTGAGGTTGCCAGAGCCGTTTTCCGTAGGGTGATGACTGGCAAAGGAAGCCCCAAATCTCCAGCTGTTTTCTTCAAGTTTTTGTTTGCCTATGTAAAGTCACTCCTGGCTTTTTTCTATGCATTGTTGATCAACCGGTTTACGGTCAGGCCTTACCGGATCTTCCGATATTCGGCCAATAAGAATCCCGAATGGAAAGCAGTGATGAGCAAGTTTTTGAAGCATTTGGAGAGTAAGGAGGGCTTTACATTTGCACACTTTAATGATGGTGAACTGACATTCATTAAAAAATATACGACCGGAGATCATACTGAAACGTGGTTCGGAAGACGCCAGCAAAAGTACAATAAGCAGTTGGGTGAACGACTGACTAAGGCACTCAAACTGGATCAGGAAAACTATTACGTTGGCGTACCGTGCGGAACACATCACCCGCGTTTGCGTAGGTTGTCCGATGAGCTGACCGAAGGACAGACGAACCTCGTTCCTGCCATGTCGCTTCATCACAATCCACGCTATTTTCCTAACCTAATCAA
This sequence comes from Cyclobacteriaceae bacterium, assembly GCA_039970095.1. GTDB lineage: Bacteria > Bacteroidota > Bacteroidia > Cytophagales > Cyclobacteriaceae > JAMZMI01. The sequence goes on along the minus strand of JBDVMP010000075.1, from coordinate 75,986 downwards.
TCACATGAAGGATCGTCCATGCTACTTCGTGAAGAATGAATATCAGAATCTGGAGGTATTTCAGAAGTTGGGAGTGGAGGTGAAAGAGGAGAATAACATCATTGTTCCGTTCAAGAACTCCTATTTGCTCTTTGATGATTTGAAAGAGCGGAAATTTCCAGATGGGGCTATCGTAATATTGATTTGCGGTATGCTTGCTAAAATCATCATTCCTGAGTGGTTTGAGCGAAATCCGAATACCACATTTATAGCCCTTGGTTCTTCAATGGATGATTTTATTCAACGGACCAATACCAAATTCCAACTTTATCCTAAAGAAGGTCTGCCATTGACGTGCAACATTCAGCCCACCAAGTTTTTCGCTTTTGGGTGGAAGAAAAAATGCAAAGAATGTTGGGATATGGAGGAAGTCTTTCCGCATCAATAGCTGTAAGCTAAGTAGCCTTTTGTCTTGTTTTGAAATGGTTTAATTTTCGACCTGTATTTGGTTAAAATCTCATCTGGCATGATGAATAGTTATATTTGGTTTATCATATTCAATTAAATCTGCGTCTGTGAAATCTCTCTCAATTTTTCTCTGCACTCTATTTCCTTTGTTCGGATTTTCGCAATTTGGAAACCTCAGTAAGGCATTAAATAAGTATGTCAAAGAAGAGGTCGATGAGTTGATAACTGAAAAGAACGAAGAGTTTGAAACGAGTACGTTCAATTATGCCATTGCCTTTCTGGATAAATCAGAATCTTTTGAAAACAAACAATCTGGGGAGTCGATATACAAGATGGCGGCATTCATCAACACCGATGAAGAGGAACAAACTGATCGAGATGATGCCAAGGATTTATATGAGTTGGGGAAATTCAATTATTCTAAACGGCACTATAAACTCAGTGAAGTTAGTCTGAAGGAGGCACTGTTGGAATTTGAAATTTTGGATTCTATGGCTGATCCGGTTTACATCAAATCTCTGGGGTTGCTGGGCCTGTTGTATAGTGATATGGGGCGGTATGAAAAAGCCGAATCTTACAATGAAAAAGCCCTGGAGGCATGGCGCGAATACCACGGAGAAGACAGCAAGGGTTATGCGGCTGAGTACCTGAATAAAGCAGTATTAATTTTCAACAAAGGGGATTACTCGAAAGCCGAGCGTGCTATCAGCGAGGCGCAAAAGCTTGTGGTGGCAGCAGAGGGCAAAGCATCTATGCCTTATGCCATTGTCCTCAACAACCAGGCAATTTTGTATCAATACATGGGAAGGGCGGAGGAAGCCTTGCCTATACTCAATCAGTCACTCTCGATAGCTGGCGAAAAACTGAAAGAAAAGTCTGGAACTTATCTGCAGCTTATGACAAATAAAGCTCTTTTACTTCAAGAAATGGGTGATTACGAGAAAGCAAGAGTCACCTACAAAGAAGCCATTGAACTGCAGACAAGCAGGCTTAAACTCAACAGAAAATCAGACCCTGATTTTGCACACATGCTCAATAATTTCGCTTCACTTCACCAGCTGATGGGCAATGACGCGAAAGCCGAGGAGTTGCTGAGAGAAAGTCTGGAAATCTACAAATCCAAGTTTGGAATGAAGCATCCGTTGGTGGCTAGCGCACAGCACGATTTGGGCAATCTGTTTAGAAGCACTGGAGTTTTGGATAAGGCAGAGATACTCATATCGAGTGCTTTGAAAATTAACCAGCTGCGGTTGGGTGAGAAGCATTCTAAAACAGTACAGACTAAAGAAGACCTGGCTATCGTCAAATGGAAACAGGGTGATATGGATGTGGCGGAAAAGCTGTATTCGGAGGTGATGGAGCAGACCATGTCTTTTATCAATAATTTTTTTGCGCCACTAAGTGAATCCGAAAAGACTAAATATTGGGAGAAGCTCAGGCCGAGGTTCTATAACTTCTACAACTTCGCTTTTGCTTTTTACAAGGAAAATCCTGCCTTACTGGATCAGGCTTTAAACTATAGAATTGCAACAAAAGGCTTGCTGATTAACTCGACAACAAAGATTAAGCGATCCATTGTGGATAGTGGAGATCAGGAACTTATAGGCCTTTATAACCTTTGGGTAGATCAGAAAAAGGCACTGGCAACTTACTACAACATGTTGCAAGCTGACCTGGAAGAGCAAGGTGTTAATTTGACGGAACTGGAAATTGAAGCCAATCAGACAGAGAGGAAATTGTCCGAGAGCTCCACGGCTTTTTCTGAAGCTTTTGTTTCTGTAGAAAGGGACTACAAGCAAATTTTGAGCAAGCTGAGAGCGGATGAGGCAGCCATAGAGATCATTCAGTACCAGGTTTTTGAAAATCAACTCACAACGAAGAATAGTTATGCGGCTATCGTTTTGCGAAATGCGGCAGATCCTGAGTTGATCATCATGGAAAATGGTGATGCGCTTGAAGGAAAGTATTACAGTTCTTATAAAAACCTGATTAGGCTTAAAGTCTCTGATGACTATTCATATGGGCAGTATTGGGCCAAAATTGATGAGAAACTCTCAGGTGTACAGAAGCTCTATTTATCAGCAGATGGTGTTTATAATCAGGTGAGTCTCAACACTCTGAAAACTCCTGAAGGGGCTTATTTGGTTGAGAGCAAAGAGATTATTCATGTTGGTAATTTAGGAGATTTGCTGGAAGAAGAAGAGAGTGAGAGTGCCTCAAAATCGGCATTCTTACTCGGATTCCCGATATATGGATCATCTGATATTTCTCCGCTTCCCGGTACGGGAAAGGAAGTGGATATGGTGAGCAAGGCTTTAGCGGCCAATGGGTATAAGGTGGAAACCTATACTGCCAATCAGGCCACAGAGAGTGCATTCAAACAGGTGAATTCACCTCAACTCATTCATGTTGCTACGCATGGATATTTTATGCAGGATGTGCCCTCTAAAGGAAGCGTTTTTGGTGTGCAGATGGAATACGCAAAAAACAATCCGCTGCTTCGGTCAGGCTTGCTGCTGGCAGGAGCAAGTACAGGTGATGTTAATGAAAACACCAGTTTTGATGAAAATGACAATGGCATTTTGACTGCATATGAGGCCATGTATTTGCCTTTGCAAAACACGGAGTTGGTAGTGCTTTCGGCTTGTGAGACAGGAACAGGAGATGTCAAATCAGGCGAGGGTGTTTATGGGCTGCAGCGGGCTTTTACCGTGGCAGGGGCCAAACGGCTTGTAATGAGCTTGTGGAAAGTAGATGATACAGCTACACAAATGTTAATGTCTGGTTTTTATGACAACTGGGTCAACAAGGGAATAGAACCAACCGAAGCATTTAGAAAATCTCAACTTACCCTCATGAAAACCTATCCTGATCCCTATTATTGGGGAGCCTTTGTGATGGTGCAGTAAGAATTACTCGAGCTTTCCCCTCAAACCCAACTCAATCACTTCCATGTTTTGGATTTTCCCTGCTATCAGGTCGAAGCGCATGATGGTTTTTACCTTATGAAAGCCGTGGATGCCGGCTGCTCCCGGGTTGATGTAAATGAGATTGTTTGCTTTGTCTGGCATTACCTTCAGGATGTGAGAGTGGCCGCAGACCAGTAGCCTTGGTTTGTGTCTGAGGATGTGTTGATGTACCTGTTTGTTGTAGCGGGGTGGCTTACCTGCTATATGCGTCATCAAAACCCTAACACCTTCTCGTTCGAAGACATGACCTTCGGTAGTAGCCGCTCTTACTTCATGATCATCAATATTGCCCCACACAGCCATTGTGGGTTTAAACTCTTCAAGTTTTTCCAACACCTCGAGCCCGCCAATGTCGCCGGCATGCCAGATTTCATCGCAGTTTTTAAAGTGTTCAAAAACACTTTCTTCCAGATGGTAATGCGTGTCAGATATGAGACCTATTTTCATAAGGAGGCAAGGTTAACCAATTTGATTATTACAGAATAACCTGATGGTTCTAAATGATTTGAAGCTTCGCTCAAGGCTTTTTCCATCTTGTATTTTTCCAGTCCTTTTGTTGCTGTTTGGTAAGAAAAGTCCACGTTACTATTCTGCTCGTTTTGTTACCCTGACCCATAGGAATGGTGTGAACAGTGTGGGCTTTTGCATCATCCAATAATCTAAGAATGGGTTTCAGGTTGCTTTGTTTAGAAACCAAAGTCGAATACCAAAAGCAGGATTCGGGAAATTTTTTGCTTTGTCTGATCAATTCCTGAATGAATTTTCGTTCGCCTCCGGTGCACCAGAGTTCATGGTTTTGACCGCCGAAATTCAAAACAGGGTTTTTGGTCGTTTCTCCTTTTAGGTTTTTGACTTTTCGTAGCGACCCTTTTCTCGCTTCTTCCGCTGAAGCGTGAAAGGGTGGGTTGCAAACGGACAGATCTACCCGATCCTCTTTGGTAAGCACCCCGTAGATGATGTCTGAAGTCTCGGCTTGATGTACAAGTCTGACCTGTGCCAGTAATGGGTTGTTTTGATCTATGATTTTTTGTGAAGCACTGAGTGCAGTTTTATCAATATCCGACCCGATAAAAGACCAGCCGTACTCTGCAGATCCAATAATGGGATAGATGCAACTGGAACCTGTGCCAATATCCAGACAGGTTACGTGCTCTCCTGTAGGAATTTTACCATAATTATTGCTGCAAAGCAGGTCAGCCATGTAATGGATGTAATCTGCGCGACCGGGTATTGGAGGGCACAAATAGCCGTCTGGGATATCCCAGTTTTGGATGCCGTATTGCAACTTTAGAAGCGCTCTGTTTAGCGCTTTTACGCTTTCAGGGTTGGCAAAATCAATTGATCTGTTTTGGTGGATGTTGAGTGTAACATGCTCAGCGAGTTGCTCATAGCAGGCAATGAGTTTATCAAAGTCATATCTGCCCGTGTGCTTGTTTCGGGGGTGAAGTGTTGGTTTTTTAGCTGTGCGGCTAGATTTATTAGTCATAAACTTGAGTAGTCTGCTGCAAAGAAAGGCAGATTACAAGCTAAAACCATAGCAGTTAGTGTTTCTAATGGAGGAACAATTTCCAGTGAGTTAGGAACTTAACCCAAACCAATCGAGTCATGCCCGGTACCGGCAAATAAAAGCGAGAATGTCTATACGTATAGAAGGTAAAAATGCTTCTGAAAGTGATTGAGACCAGCAGAGAAGATCAATAATGAGTCAGAAGGTATTGTTGGCATATGATAAAAAAGCATAAGCTTTTACCCAACAAACTCCACGTGACAGGAATGTTTGGTTTGATTCATGTAAGAGCATCCATCACATCATCTACAGAGGGCATTTCACCGCTGATCTTTAGTTTTTCGTCTATCACGATGGCCGGAGTATAAGGAGCATCGTATAATCGAAACTTTAGCGGATCTTCAACCTTGATAACTTCTGCATTTACACCGAGGTGTCTCACTGCTTCAATCACTATAGATTCTATCAGTCTGGATTGTGGGCTTCTGACACCCAAGATCTTTATTGTTCTCATAGTTATTGGTTTTGATTAAATGTCGCTACACACTTTCACATAAACAATGAGTTCTGTCATACTTGAGCCCTGATTAATCTAAGCTCTTGTTGAACGTGATTTTTGCCGATTCACTTATATTCAATGTGTTGTTTCTGCCTTCATGATTACATTGGTATTTCCGTCAATTATTAATGTTTCTTCCAAAAAAAAATACCTGATTTCAGAGGTTCTTTTTACCCTAGGGTTGGCAAAATCAATTGATCGGTTTTGGTGGATGTTTAGCGGAAGATGCTCAGCGATTTGCTCATCGCAGGCAATAAGCTTATCAAAGTCATACCTGCCTGTGTGCTTGTTTGGGCGCGAAGTGTTGGTTTTTTGGCAATATCTCAGTAGGGCAGCCTAACCAAAACCTCTATAATGCTATGATGTACTAAGTGCCATTTATTCATCTCTCAGCGATTCTACCGGGTTTGAAAGCGCAGCACTTATGGTTTTGATGCTCATCGTAATGAAGGCAACAAAAAGAGTTATTGAAACAGATATCACATATACACCAATGCCAAGCTCTATGTGATATGCGAAACCATCGAGCCAGCTTTGCATGAGGTACCACGATAGTGGCAAAGCAATGACGAGTGCTATGGCGAACAGCTTAAGAAAATCTTTGGAAAGCAAACCGACAATATAGGAGGTGGAAGCTCCTAGCACTTTTCGGATTCCTATTTCTTTGCTTCGCTGTGCGGTGCTGTATATCGTAAGACCGAATAGACCCAAACAAGCCACAAAAATGGCGAGACTAGAGAAAATGGCGAAGATCATTCCAAATTTCTCATCTGCTTCATATTGCTTATTGAAGTTTTGGTCCAAAAAATGAACGTTAAAAGGCCAATGTGGGACTATCTTCATCCATATATCTTCCAGTTCGGCTAGTGTTTCGGTATAGTTGTCGCTATCGAGTTTCAACGAAAAAACGGATACATTTCGCTTTGTGCCAAAACGTAGTGACAATGGCTCCACTTTTTCGTGTAGCGAAACGTAATTAAAATCCTCAACTACACCGACCACTTTACCTTGTCGTCCCCATTGCGAAAAGGACTTGCCTATGATGTCATCAGGGTTAGGGTATCCATACAGTTTTGCGGCTGCTTCGTTGAGCAGAAGGGAGTTGGCAGAATCAAGCGGAAAATCACTTGAGAAATTTCTGCCAGCCGCCATTTTCATGTTGTAGGTAGGTATAAAATCTTCGTCTACTTCATAAATAGCCGGACTTTTGTATATAATCTCTCCTGCCGGATCGGCCACACCTGTTCCGGCATTGGGGAAGAAATCACCTGGAGCTGCTCTGGAGACAGAGACTTTCTTGACATCCGGATGATTGACAAACTGTTGTTTGATATATGCTCGCTTCCTCTGGGCTACACCATCGTAACCGAAGTTTAGGACTAGCATTTGATCAGAGTCATATCCAAGATCTTGACTTTGAAGAAAATCCAATTGTGAAGACACAATGGTAGTGCCGGCTAACAATATTATCGACAATGAAAATTGTAAAACGACCAGTGACTTTCTTAGCCAAATGCCACTGCTTGAAGACTTGAAAGAGCCTTTGAGCACCGCGATAGGCTTGAAGCGTGAAAGGATAAATGCCGGATAGCTTCCTGCAATCACACCAATAGTGAGGATCGCGCAAAATGCGATTAATATATTTTTATATGAAACGAGCCATTCTATGGGTAGCGTTTTTCCGGATACTGTCTCCAGTAGCGAATGCCCCGCAATCACTAAAATACCTGCGAGAAAGGAGGCCAAGGTAGTAATGATGGTAGCCTCGATAAGAAATTGGTAAATCAGTGACCTGCGCTGAGATCCCACGGTCTTGCGTATGGCTACTTCTTTGGCCCGCTCCACTGATCTTGCCGTAGACAGGTTCATGAAGTTGATGCAGGCGATGAGCAGGATGAAAATGGAAACCGAGGTGAATATGTATATGTTTTCCATACTCCCAACGGGACCTGGCTGTCTGCCAGCGTCTGATTTTAAGTATGCATCTGATAGTGGTTCTATGTCAATGTAATAGTTAAAGTCCACCTCTGAATTTTCTATAAACGCAGGTATTTTTTTCTTAAACTCGTTAAAATTTGTTCCAGGCTTGAGTGTGAAATAGGTATAGAAATCTACATAACCCCATGAACTAAATATCTGAGGTCTATAACCTACAAATGTGTTCATGGATACCAGAGCGGAAAAGGTGAAGTGAGAGTTTGGTGGTATTTCCACTACAGCTGTTACCTCATAAGACTCTTGGTTATCCATCAGCAGGGTTTTCCCGATAGGGTTCTCATCACCAAAATATTTTTCCGATATGGCTTTGGTCAAAACGATAGTTTTCGGTCTTACCAAAGCTGTTTTAGGGTTACCGGCGACTATGGTCCAGTCAAACACATCAAATGCGGTAGAGTCGGCGAACAAAATGCCTTCTTCTGAAAAAGAGATGCCATTGTAAGAAATGAGCCACGGCGAGTCGCTGGTAAATCGGAATACTTTGTCAACCTCTGGGAAGTAATTTTGCAGAGCTGGACCCACAGGGGCATTTCCCCAAACCTGATATTCATTTGCAGGCAAAGAGGTATGAATCGGTTCTGCGCCTTGCTCACCAAAATAGTGAATAACCCGGTAGGTATTTTTGTATTGACTGTTGTAGGTGTCATAAGACAACTCATTGTTGACATAGATCAAAATGAGAATGCAACTGGCAATGCCCAGGGCTAATCCTGAAATGTTGAGTGCAGAAAAAGTTTTGTTGCGGAAGATGTTTCTCAGGCCTACTTTAAAGTAGTTTTTAAACATTCCGAATTGATTTAGTTGATACATGCCTTCTAATGGTCTAATGATCTCAGGTCTAAATAGCTTCATTACGTCAAGTACAAATAGTTTTTTTGAAGCTTTGTTTTCTATGGTTCTCTTTTCGAATCTTTCGAGCAAATCACCTTCTATATCCTCTACATATTCAGGGTGGCAAAACCAGCGGAAAAACCGGATTGCCCACTTAGGCGGAGATATGTGGTGGTTTTCGTTCATCTAATGACCGGCTTTGAGTACGAACTCCGGTACGGCATTCCATAATCCCAAACGCTGATCTTTCGTCTCTTTCAGGGTGCTTTTACCTGCGGCTGTCAGGTGAAAATATCGCTTCCTTTTTCCACCACGTACGCTTGTGGCTTCTCCCAACTCTGAGTGTAGATAGCCTTTTTTTTCAAGCCTGCGCAGTACGGTCTGCAGCGCGCCAATGCTTACTTTTCTATTGAGTCGTTGCTCCATTTCTTCGATGATTGCAAAACCGTAAGCTTCGTTTGTAAGTATAGCTACAGTCAGCATCACCACTTCTTCAAATTCTCCAAGTTGATGTTTTCCCATCTTTTATATATTTACCTCAAATGTAGTATTAATCATTATTCTTATACCTTAATTGTAGTTTTTATGTTTCAAAATTCTGATGTTTTTATTTCAAAAGGTGGGATAGGGGGATAATTCTAAATATCAGTTAAGGATGACGAACGATCGAGAAAGAGAGTATATATCAAACCTCTTGACCGAAGGTAAGTAAGTTGTTGTCGGGATCGAGAAGCGCAAACTCCTTTTGCCCCAGGGCTTAGTCTGAAGCGGAACATTTGGGTGAATAGGGGTGTTGTTGTCAAGCAAACTCTGATAAAGCGTCTCAATATTGTCGGTTCGGATATATACCTGCCCGTAGTTTTTACGAGGTTTTAGCCCTTTAAACTCAAAAAAATGAATCTCCACTTTGTCCTTTTGTAGGATAAGATAATCTCCATAATCACTCGTCAATGTGAAGCCCAGGTTGTTGAGGTAATATTCTTTTGTGTGTGAACTATCCCGCATTGGGAGTTTGGGGTTGATGGTAGTGAGCATAGACACTAATTTACGGATTTAGTAGAATCAAAATTTTCTACCAAACCCAAGCCATAAAAAAAGAAGAACCGTTGCTGATTCTCCTTGGTCATATTCCAATTTAATCGTGTCTTACTCACCTCAGCTTGTTCGAGGGGTTGTGATTCAAATCAATTAGGCTATTAATGCCGCCGTTATACCATGCCAGTATCTAAACCCCCAATTATTTGGGTTAAGCTGCACCGCCATCATACTCCACGCCGAGCACTCTTTCTTCAAACATGCCGAGAGCGATTTTGTCTTCTCCCAGTACGTCAAACAGTTCAAGAATGCGACGTGCCACATACTCTTCCTCGATCTGCTCCTGCACGAACCATCTCATAAACTCTTCAGTGGCAATATCACCAACTTTGCGACACTCTCTCACGATATCGTGAATAGAGTCAGTCACAGCGATCTCGTGCTCCATTGCGGCTTCAAACACGCTTCTGAGAGTAGTGAACTCATGGTTAGGCTCATCTATACTAGGAGAGACTGCATGACACTCCATGTCGCACAGATATTTGAATAGTTTTAGCTGATGCTTGCGCTCTTCCTCGGATTGATTGAAGAAGAATTCGGCGCTATTGTCATAGCCCTCTACATCGCACCAAGCCGCCATGGCCAGATAAGCCGCTGAGGATTTTGCCTCCATTTTGATCTGCTTGTTCAGGATGTTCACAATTTCTTCTTTCAGCACCTGATGTCTTCTCAATATATCTTTCATGATTATTTCATTTATTAGTTAAGCTTACTTTGTCGTTTTTTATTGATTATCATGCCGAGCTTGAAGAAGCATACTCTTAATGAGGTTTCGACCGGCTCAATCGGATAAAGCTTCGTTTAAATGTAAACTTGACAAAGTCATTGATACAAAAGAAATGCAAATGGGGCAGAAAGGTTCGCGCAAATGGGAATTTATAATCAGTCTAAGTAAGCCTTAAGCTACCTTCTGATAATTGCTTTGTGGATAAGACTGTTGAGCTCGAGCATGGTAAATGAGCCAGAGAACAGGTCCTTTAGTTCTAAAATTTCCTGAATTGTAAATACGAAAATTCGGTCGCAGTAGGCCAGCGAGATGACCTCAATACCGGAATGATCTGTGTCGAACATTGCTGCGAGATCTACATCTTTGATTTTCTTTTTGAAGGCGATCAATGCGCATACACTCAATGTGATTTCCTGATCGAATAAGCGAATCTCAAACTTATCTGATCGGTCACACTGCGAAATGGACGTGTTAGCCGTGCTGTATACGAGGTTGGATCTAAAATCTGAATCTAGCATGTTCATCTGTCCGGGCACTTTTTACAACGCTTCTTCTTTTTCTTCTTGAATTTTTCACAGCACTTCTTGAATACACACTCGTCCATCTTGATCATGCCTTCTGTCTTGAAGGACGAACAAGAACGGAACTCTTCTTCTATGTGTGAATCAAACATTGTAACTCTTATTTAGAATTCTTCTAGATAATGCAAAAGTAGCTCATTTCGTTCCCACGGTACCATAGCCAGTGGTAGTAAAAATGATCACTACTACTAGTGAGTCTCGTTCTTCAAAATTTGTGAAACGGCACAACCTTCGCAGTTGTGCTTTTTTGAGAAAAAACTTAAGTACAATTTTCGGCCAATAAAAGCCACGGCAGAAAGGAAAATGAGAGTAACGGCTATGATTTGTATCATTATTTCAAAAGTTGAAATGTGATAAATGCACATATATATGCCAAAGCAGACATATAAAAGAGTTGTATCAGCGGCCACTTCCAGCTTTTTGTTTCCCTCAGCACAATGGCCAGCGTGCTCATGCATTGCATTGCGAAAGCATAAAATATCATCAGTGATAAGCCTGAAGCCAGACTGTAAACCCTCGAACCAGTGTTGGGGTTGATTTCGCTGCGCATTTTTTCGATTAGTGTCATATCTTCTTCAAAGTCTTCACCCACGCTGTATATGGTGGCCATGGAGCCGACGAATACTTCCCGTGCGGCGAATGACGTGATGAGGGCAATGCCTATTTGCCAATTGTACCCAAGCGGGCGAATGACTGGCTCAATTGTGTGACCCAAAATACCGATATAGGAATTTGCCAGAGCAGTGGAAGCTACTTCTTTCTCATAGTCCTCCATCAGCGATTCCACTTGAGGCACGGGGATTTGTTCTATGGCCATATCAATTCTACCGGGAGGGCCGTATGATGCCAGTACCCAAAGCACAACGGAGATGGCCACAATGATTTTACCAGCTTCCCAAACGAAGATTTTCACCTTTTCGAAGATGGTATAAAACAGGTTGTTCCAACGAGGCATCTTGTAGCTTGGCAGCTCCATTACCAGAAAGCTCATTTGCCTGGACTTGATAATCCACTTAAATACCATGGCTGTAACGAGAGCTGCGACTAATCCTAGCAAATAAAGTCCCATCAGAACAAGACCTTTAAGGTTGAATATGCCGATGTTTTGATCGGGGATCACAAGTGCGATGAGCAGCGTGTAAACCGGCAGTCGGGCCGAACAACTCATCAATGGTGCCACCATGATGGTGATCAGTCTTTCTTTCCAGTTGTCGATGGTTCTGGTGGCCATGATTGCCGGGATGGCGCATGCCACGCTGGAAATAAGCGGCACCACACTTCGCCCATTCAGGCCAAAAGGTCGCATGAGTCTATCCAAAATAAAAACCACGCGTGCCATGTATCCACTTTCTTCCATGAAAAAGATGAAACAGAACAGAAGTGTGATTTGGGGTATGAAGATGATAACCCCGCCTAGTCCGGGGATTAAACCCTCGGAAATGAGATTGGTCAGAACGCCATCAGGCAAAGCAGATTTTGTCCACTGGCTCAGGCTGAGAAAAACAGTATCTATGAGATCCATTGGCCACTCAGACCAGGCATAAATGGCCTGAAAAATCAGAAATAAAAGAGCGAGGAAGAAACCGTAACCCAAAACCGGGTGCGTTAAAATCTTATCTATTTTGCGTGTTTTGGTCTCTTTATCTACTCCTTTTTTTAAGCAAAACCCGAGCATTTGATGGATCCTCTTGTGTCGCTTTTCTGCCCATTCTTCCTGTTCGGGTTTGTCTGACGAAATAGGGAGATTGTCTCCAAATTCGCCTTCCAGAATGGAAGTTTGATTTGCTGTGTTCCGCGTATTGTCAAATTCCAGAATGGCATCCCTGACCAGACCAACTTGTTCTTTCTTTCTCGCATTTATTGGGAGGGTTTTCACCGCCCCAAAAAGCTCGTTGAGTTTATTGTGATCAACAACCAGCCCTTTCTTGTGAGCCAGATCCATCATATTGAGGACGATCATCACTGGTAACCCCATGTCATGTATTTGTGAATACAAAAACAAGTTGCGTTCAAGGTTGGTGATATCGGCCGTGACCAAAACCAGATCGGGGTGGTCTTCATGATCGGGGTTCTGAAGAACTTCAGCAACGATTTCTTCATCCCGAGACTTAGCGTAGATGCTGTAAGTTCCCGGCAAGTCCAGGATTTGAATGTCGCTGTGTCCAACCAGGTTGCCAAACTTTTTATCAACGGTGATGCCTGGATAGTTGCCCACCTTTTGATTGAGACCTGTAAGGTGATTGAATACTGAAGTCTTACCTGAATTCGGGTTGCCTACTAATGCTACTTTCATGTCAAACCAGCTCGATTTGTGAAGCTTCACTTTTTCTTAGCGACAGGGTGTACCCATCTACATCTATGGCTATAGGATCACCGAATGGAGCTTTGAATAAGACCTTGATTTCCTTACCGGGGTAAAGACCCATTTCTACCAACTTGGGAGTGAGACCTGTCTTGCTGATGGCGTGTATTGTGGCCGGGTGATTAATAGGGATTTTATCTAAGGTCAAGGCTCGAATGTTTTATCATGATTTTACCAAACCAGACTCCATGGCAAAGACGATTAGCTCAGCCGGAGATTTGAGATTCAATTTCTTTAGGATGTTTTTGCGATGCGAATTTATAGTATGAATACTAACGTGCAAATGATCTGCGATATCACTTGTCTTCATTCCTTTGGTAATCAACTGCAAAACTTCATTTTCTCTGGGGGAAAGTTCAGTAGGCAGGCAGTTTGGCTCTTCTGGTTCTGTTGCCATAACCAGATCCAACACCTTGTTGCAAAAGAACCGATTGTTTTTGGATACAGAATGAATGGCATTGATAATTTCCAGCTTACTACAACCTTTGGTTACAATCCCCTTTATGCCCATTTTGAGTAGGTTTTGGATATGCGACTTGTTACTGTCGTTGGTGATAATCAGAATGCTCGTGGCTTGAGATTTAATGATTTTCTTCAATAACGTAATCAATACTGGATCCTGACTTTGATAGTCTAATAGCAGCACATCCGGGTGCTTGTCCAGAATCATTTCGAGGAGCCCTTCCGGCCCATCATTCACGCCAACTAGATCGAAATCCTCGTGCTTCTCGATCATGTTGATCAAGCCCTCTCTGGTGAGAAATTGGAAGTCAGATAGGAGAACAGAAACTTTTCTCATTTAAATGATATTTCGTTGTTTTGACGATAGCCTGCCAAAGGTAGTAAACTTATTTAGAATGAATCTTAATAATGATAAATGTCAGGTTTGATTGTGATGAATGGCTGTACCGTTCATGTAAAGTGAAAACAGGTATTGAAAGAATCCGTATGCTAAAGTTTATGTAACCAATCTCTTCACAATGAAATACACTTTACTTTTTGCCGCTGTTCTTTTTGCAACTCAGATTTTAGGTCAGGATGATACTGAGAAGACCATGGATTTTGAGTTATATGATCCCATTTCCACTCTGGTAGTTCCGGAGCATCCGGTCAAAAGAGCAAAATTTCCTTTTATTGATGTGCACAGTCATCAGTGGAATCTCACTAAAGAAAGACTCGTAACATTGCAACAGGAAATGGACAGTCTGAATATGGCAATCATGGTAAACCTCAGCGGGCGAGGGTATGACCGGGCTGCAGGTGATATAGGTAGTCAGGAGTATTTGGCCGGAATGGTAAAAAGGATTGAGGGCGAAGCTACTGGGCGGATTGCCGTTTTCACGAATGTGTCTTTTAAAAAAATAGGAGAGCCCGGCTGGACAGAGGAAGCTGTGAAGCAACTTGAACAAGATGTATCCAACGGAGCTGTGGGACTCAAAATTTATAAAAGCCTGGGTTTGGGTATCAATGATGTGGATGGAAACAGAGTAGCGATAGATGACCCGAGAATAGACCCAATATGGGCCAAATGCGGTGAATTGGGTATTCCCGTTTTGATTCATGCAGCTGATCCTAAATCGTTTTGGGATCCACATGATGAGAAAAACGAGAGATGGCTTGAACTGAAGCTGAGACCAAGAAGAAAGCGTGAAGCAGATAATCCTGCACCCTGGGAACAGATCATCGCCGAGCAGCATCACATTTTCGCAAATCACCCAAATACTACTTTTATCAACGCACACATGGGTTGGATGGCCAACGATCTGGAAGCGCTAGGCCAACACCTGGATACTTATCCGAATGTCAATGTTGGTATAGGTGCAGTGATCGCTGAGCTGGGACGCCAGCCACGATTTGCTAAAGCTTTCTTTGAGAAATATCAGGATAGGATTTTATTCGCTAAGGACGCCTACAACCCTGAAGAGTTTTATACCTATTTCCGAGTGTTGGAAACGGAAGATGAGTACTTCCCATACTACAAAAAATACCACGCCTTTTGGCGGATGTATGGGCTTGGATTGTCTGATGAAGTACTGAAGAAGGTGTACTATCAAAATGCGCTTCGCGTGATTCCGGGTTTAGATGATTCAGTATTTGAATCGATGTAATTTTCTCATTGAGAAGTTGATTTATTTACTCTGAAGGCACCTATTTGCTTATTAGGTTAGCACCCTGTTTGCTTTGATATGCATCTTTAGAAGTTTCAGGGGTCGTCATTTTTGAAGTTTTAGAGGCTGCATAATTTCACAATAATTGTATGAATGCTATCGCTGAGTGACATAAGGCTGTCACTTACAAGGCATATCTTTGATGTCAAAACAGTGTAAAATGGAATTCATCAGTAGTGATAAGGTGAAAAATCTCCTTGCAGGCTACCCACAGGAAGCAGCAGACAAACTCTCCAAGCTTAGGCAATTGATCTTCGACACGGCAAAGGAGACTGAAGGCGTGAATAAATTAGTGGAAACCACGAAGTGGGGGGAGCCGAGCTATATAACAAAGACGGGAAGCACCATTCGTATGGACTGGAAATCCAGGAGTCCGGATAAATGCTATCTCTATTTTATATGTTCAACTCAGCTGGTCAGTACTTTTCGAATGATGTTTGGAAACGAGTTGAGTTTTGAGGGAAACCGAGCAATCATACTTGAAATCAATGAGCCATTACCTGTATCTCAACTAAGAGAATGCATAAGCATAGCACTTAAGTACCATAAGGTGAAAGGCCTTCCTCTCTTGGGATGAACACCAATTTCTCACAGGTAATACCAAGCTCTGATTTTACTCAGATATCAATGAAACTCACATGCAGTTCGAAGATTCATGTGGTGCTACATATATGGAAATAGGGTTATTTCCAATACCCGTATTGGCGTATTACTTTATTAAAGGGTGAAAAGTTTCATGAGATTGTGAGAGGCGACAAGCACTAGAGTAATTACGTAAATGACTGTGAAAATGGTGTCTTTATTTTCCCAGATAGTAGATATTGTTGATCGCATATTGTTCGGTTTTTGTTTTTTGTAATTTTTTTAAATCATGGAAATGATCCAAGAAACTGTGATGAAGTATGTGACAATAATGGCTGTTACAACCATCCATCTGTTCTGATTAAACTTTGATAAAATTGCTTTCATATTGATAGGTTTCGTTTGTTAATTATGATACAAAATAGCTTCAATCGAGTTTTAATATTCTGCCGAAAAACTTTCAATAATTGCCAGTAAAAGTCAAGTTCCTCTAGATCGAATAGAATACAAGATGTATCGGGTCGTGGAGCTAATTAATTGATCCAGTTGAGAACCTGTATAGAAACTCGGATCCCGGCCCTTTAAGCGGGAAGCTTACATGGCCATACTTACATTACTGAGTTTGCGCGTTTTTCTTCTAAATAGATTTAGGGCGTATTGCCATGTCAATGCAAAGTGTTCTTAATATTACGTATTTGGTTCGATAGCCCTGAAACAACTCGTATTCCCGTAGGTGCTTACTTCAATTACCTTTCATAATTAAAGAGTGTATTGGTTATCTTACAAGTGACTAAAAATTGATTTTCAATTTGGGTTTAAATCTTTCAAAAATCTGCATGAAAGGATGATCGGGCATTAATGAATGAGGTAATGTTAACCAGCAGACTAGTGAGGTTATTTTATTGTTTGGCGATAGTCTTAAATGGAGGTGTCCTATTGGGGCAATCTTCATTGAAATTTGAACATTATGGGGTAGAGGATGGGCTTGTACAGAGCAGTGCAAACGCCATGATACAAGATCATGAGGATATGCTCTGGGTCGGTACATTTGGAGGGCTTTGTTCCTTTGATGGATATGACTTCCGTTCGTTCCAGCACGTTCCACAGGATAGCACTACTCTGAGTGAAAATGTTGTCTGGGATTTACTACTTGATTCGGATAAAAGTCTATGGGCTGGGACAAAAAGCGGGTTATCCAGATTAAATCGCCGGACCAATACCTTCGATAATTTTTATATCCTCGACCCCTGGTTGGGCAAAGGAACTCTGGCAATCAAAGCGCTATTAGAAACCAGTGATGGCAAGTTGTTGATTGGAACAGAAGGCAAAGGAGTATATCAGTTTATTCGTAATACAGGTGTATTTAGCCCCCTAACTTATCTTCCTAATGACCTGAAAGTGTCCGATATGGCTGAAGATAGCCAGGGACGCGTATATCTGACCACTGAAAACAAAGGACTTTTTGTGATAGATCAAAACGAACAGGCCATCTCATTTCGAGAGGAAGGATGGTTATCAGAGACCGCATTATGGACCATTTTTATTGACAAAAAAGATCTCCTTTGGATAGGTACGGACACAAAAGGCGTTATAGTAGGGAAGGCTGGTGGTTATGATTTTATAATTGAAGATAAATTACTAAATAAAGCGTCATGCAAAGTTCAAGCTATCACGCAGGGAACAGATGGTCGAATTTGGGTAGGTACGGGTACACAAGGGGTGTATGTATATGACCCTGATAATGGGGAAACTAATCAGTTTAAGCAAGAACCGGGAAAGGCTAGCACACTACATGATAATAATGTTACACAGATCATAGTGAGCTCAAATGAGAATGTTTTTATTGGTTTTTACTTAAATGGATTAGATAAGGTCACAGCGGTTCCTTTCAGTAATTTTAGGCATAACCCTCGTGATAATACCTCACTTTCCGATGATCATGTTTTTACAATCTACAATGATCGTTCGGATCAAATGTGGTTTGGTACATTCGGGGGCGGCCTAAACCGGATGTTGGACTCTGAAAATGGAAAATTCAAGCATTATCGTCATAAACCGGATGATCCTCAAACGATAAGTCATGATTGGGTAAGGTCAATATATGAAGATAGTCGAGGGAATTTCTGGGTAGCCACATGGGGAGGGGGACTTAATCTCATGAACAGACAAGAGGGAACCTTCACTCGATTCAATGACTACCGTGATAAGAATGGTGAGACTTTTTCTCTCAACATCATAACCTGTATATATGAAGATGATCAACAGAGGTTATGGCTTGGAACATATGGTGCTGGTATTGATGTTTTTAGTTTGGAGGATGGCACTATCAGCCACATAAAAAATGATGACAATAATCCAAATTCACTCAGTGATGATCATATAACCTCCATATTTCAGATCAAGCGCAAAATGTATATTGGCACCTATGGGGGAGGGCTCAATGAATATGATCTGGGGGATAGTACATTTCGGCGCTACATCCCGGAGCGATCCACCCTCCACAGTATTTCAGATTACAAGGTTTTAAATATTTTTGATGAGTCCCAAGAGCCATATATGTGGATCACAACACTTGGAGGAGGACTGAACCAGTTTTTCCCGGAGCAAGGAACCTTTGTTTCTTATACAATGAAGGATGGGCTCTCCGACAATCATGTTCTGGGTTTGCTTCGGCAGCCCAATGGATCTTATTGGATAAGCACGAACAATGGTTTAAATCATTTTGATCCACAGGAAAGTACATTCAGAGCTTATGGACAATCAGATGGGCTCAGCGGGATCGATTTTAGCCTCTCTGCTTATGCCAAAGATGCGAAAGGGAAATTTTATTTTGGGGGAAGACAAGGAGTGACCAGTTTTTATCCTGATCAGGTTAAACCCCGTGCGGATTTTGCTAAAATGAAACTTCATATGGCAAAAATCGACGGAAAGGAAATTTTTGACCTGAATGAATTAAAAGTAGACTATGGTGATCGTGTCCAGTTTCAGTATGCGGCCGTAAATCCGCTAAAACCTGATAAGATATCTTATGCCTACAGGCTTATTGGGCTGAATGATTTGTGGCGGGACATGGGATCAATACGCCAAATTGAATTTGCGACACTGCGACCCGGCGATTATGAACTGCAGGTCAGATGTGGTAACGAGGAGGGACAATGGAGTAATGATTTTGTTTCAGCTTCCTTCACAGTTACACCACCGTGGTACTTGACATGGTGGTTCAGGATAGGTTTGGTTTTATTTATGTTCCTTTCGGCAATAGGGTATTATTTCAATAGAGTAAACAGACTTAAAAGCCGCCAAAAATTTCTGGAGGAAACTGTGGCGATTAGAACCAGCGAACTGAAACATGCCAATGAAGAACAGAAAAGACTCGAGTCATTCAAAGATTCATTGGTAAACATGGTGGCACATGACCTTAAAAACCCCTTAGTTACGATTTTGGCATCTTCTTCCGATCAAGGAGGGCAAGCTGCTCGCATCATCAAGCGGGCCGGACAAAACATGCTTTTGTTAATTGATAATATGCTGGATGTGCAGCGTATGCAAGAAACAAGTTTGAAGCTTAAACTTACCGACTTTGAACTTGGTAAGTTGCTGAACCACATATTGGAAATCGTTGGCCCGTCGGCGACAGATAAAGCGGTTAAAATTGAAAGTGACAAAGCGGAGGAATTTAAAGTCAGAGGAGATAAAGATTCAATCGAAAGGGTTATGATCAACCTTCTTAGTAATGCTGTTAAATATTCACCGCCGGGTGATATTGTGCGTGTTGCTTTTGAAACAAGAAGTGGGAATTTAAGAATCTCGGTGATTGATCATGGTCCGGGAATTCCACCATCAGAACATAAAAAGCTATTCAAAAAATATTATCAGGGGCAGCAAGCCGAATCTCATTCTTCAGGTTCGCGATCCTATGGGCTAGGTTTGGCTTATTGCAAAATGGTCATGGATGCCCATAAGTCTGAAGTGGGGGTGATTTCCGCACCAAACGCAGGAAGCCAGTTTTGGATTGAACTTCCGTTGGTTTCTAAACGAAAACCTATCTCCAAAGGGCAGACATCAAACGTCAAACAAGAACAGCAGGCAGAATCAATTATTTCTCTAAATACCAGAGAATTGAATATTCTGGAATCCTACCAATTCGATAGTTTAGACCTGTATCAAACCGGAGAATGGTTCAATCTTCTGGAAAGATTAAAGGCCGAAGAGTCAGCAGGACTCTCAAAATTAGCACAAAGTTTAGATGTTATTCTGAGCAATTTCGATGAGAAAGGAATGGAGCAGCTAAGAAAACAAATTAATGTATTGAAGACACAAATCGACAGCCATGGGACTAAATGACTTTGCTGTTTTGGCTCTTGATGATGAACCCGGTAATCTTTCGCACCTTGTTAAGTGTTTGAGGGAGATTGGAATTCAAAAAAAGATATACACAGCTCCAAATGGGGTAATTGGATTAAAGTTGGCCAAAAAGTATTTGCCAGATCTGATAATTACCGACTGGGAGATGCCTGAAATGAACGGTATCGAGCTAATCGAAAAGTTGAAGCAATCGACAGATACCAGCGAAATCCCAATCATCATGACCACAGGCGTGCGGATGGATTCTGCCGAGCTTGCTATCGCTTTTAAGATTGGTGTTCATGATTTTTTAAGAAAACCTTATGATATTCTTGAGTTTCAGGCAAGAGTTCAAAATGCTCTAAAATTGCACAGTGCGCAGAAAGATTTGCGTAAAACGAATGATACGCTTCGAACCCTCAATCGGGCCCGTTCCAGGTTTTTTGAAGACATTTCCCACGATCTAAAAACGCCCATTGGCCTCATAATAGGGCAAATTGAGTTGTTGTTGGAATCACATGCTCAGTACCTTCCAGATTCTACCATGAACAGGTTGAGGAAGATCAAAACTCAGGGTAGTCGGTTGGATCGACTTTCTGAGGAGATTAGGGAGCTGGTCAGACTCGATGAGGGTCGCCTCAAACTCAACTTGCAGGAAGTCCAATTATCATCATTTCTAAATTCTCTGGTAGATTCAATTCAACCTATAATCAGAGACCTAAGTCAGGTCGACCTGTCGTTGGAATGCGATGACGTGGAGGAACTTTGGGTTTCAGCAGACCCAGACCGTCTTGAAAAGGTGATTTACAACCTATTGGCCAATGCCACCACATACTCACCTGAAAACGGGTTGGTCACCGTAACATTGAAAAAACATGAGCAAAATGCCTTGATCACAGTTGCTGATCAGGGGCAGGGAATAGCTCCCGAGGTTCTGAACAAAATCTTTGATCGTTTCTATGGCTTTGGCGAAGAGGGAGGTTTAGGTATAGGCCTCAATATCGTCAAAGAACTTGTAGAACTTCATCATGGAAAGGTGGAAGTAGAGTCATCCAATAGAGGAACTCGATTTTTGATTTCCATTCCATGCTATGAAGAAGGAAAAGCTGAAAGTCCGTCAACGTACAAGCCTTCCAGATCGATGACCGACTACCTCGCAGTGAGTTTGCCAGGCAGATCTTATGATGAATTACCTTCTCAAGAAAAGCTTGGGAATATACTTGTGGTGGATGACCATCCTGACATCAGAGAACTACTACGCAATTTTCTAACAGATTACCGCATCATAGAAGCAAGCGACGGACAAGAGGCCTATCACAAGCTTCAGCTGTATCGTATCGACCTCATTATCACAGATCTGATGATGCCTGTGGTAGATGGGTTTGGTTTGATAGAAAACATCCAAAAAAACAATACATATGCCAACATTCCCTGCCTGATGTTGTCCTCTCGTTTTGGTGAAGGTGAGCGTATTAGGGCATTGGAACTGGGAGTTACAGATTTCATGGCAAAGCCTTTTAACCCCAAAGAACTACAGCTGAGAGTAAAGTCTCTTTTGGCAAAACCAGAAACCGGCGGGCTTCCTTCTGTTTTTGAGAAATATGATCTTCAGGAGGCCACCAGGGTAACGTTGGAAAGGTTGGAGTCGCTAGTACTAGAACATTTGGATAATTCATATTTAGGTGTGACCGACCTTATGGATAGAATAGCAGTGAGTGAACGAAACCTGTTTCGTTTTTTCAAGGATAATCTGGACTGCACACCTCTGGATTTTATCAAAAAGATACGTTTCGAGCATGTAAAGAACCTGCTCGAATCACATCAAATCAAAAGCATGTCCGAAGCTGCCAGATCTATTGGGATGAGCAATGTCACCAACTTTAGAAAACAGTTTGTAAAGCAGTTTGGGTTCGACCCACCTCTGAAAAAATAAGTTGCGTTACTGGTTCAGTCCAAGCTTAAGCAGACTCTACAACTTCCCGGATAGGGTCTCCCTTTTCAATTTTCTCTGCTACTTCTTGTTTATCCTCTTCGTCAGCCTGTGGGATTTCAGGTTTCGAAGTTTGATTAGGCTGTAGATAAAGTTTCGTGAAAATAGGGAAGTGGTCAGATCCAATACTTTTTAGCCTCCGATAACTAATTAGTTCAAAATGATGAGAGTGAAAGACGTGATCGAGGGGCCACCGAAACAATGGATACTTTGCATGAAAGGTGCTGAAAAACCCCCTTCCAATCCTGGGGTCTAATAAACCACTGATTTGCTGAAAAAGCCTGGTCGTGTTTGACCATGCCACATCATTTAGATCACCAAACACCAAAACGGGTTCTTTTTGCTTCGTTAAAGCCTTTCCTACTAGCAAAATCTCGGCATCTCTGTTGGTGGACGTATCGCTTTCGGTTGGTGAGGGTGGCATAGGGTGCAGGCAATAAATCCTGATTGGATCACCAGAAGGAAGCTTTACCAGCGCTTCGATCGAAGGTATATCTTCCTGAATCAGGAATTTGATTTCATACTCAATCAATTCAAGTTTTGAATAAAGGTGCATGCCGTACAGATTGTCAAGCGGCATTTGAATCCTGTGGGGATAAATAGCCTCCAGTTCTCTGAGCTGATCTTCCCACCACTGATCAGTCTCCAGCGTAAGCAAGATCTGTGGCTTTTGCTGGTTCACAAGATCTACTAGTTTTTGAGCTTTTTTGTTAGGTGTCAGCACGTTACTGACCATTATGGAAATGGCTCTTGAATGATCGTTTCCTTTGTGCCTGTGTACTTGCCTTTTCCAAAGCGGGGTGTAGGGGAGAATTTTATAGCATTGATAAATGAGACTCAAAGACAACAAACCGACCAACACATAATCCCAGATTGTATCAAAGTCATTGATCAACACCGATATCCACAAATTAACGACAATAAGTGTGGTGATTTGTAATCTGGGAAAATCGAAAATACGTATCCACCAATTGTCCCACTTGACGAGGCTGGCTGAGGTAGCCAGGGTAAGCAGAATGGATAAAGTGCTGACAAAAAGTTCTGAGTCCATGCACTATTTGTCATGCTTGGCAATTACCCAAACGGCATGAATAATGCCCGGCAGGAAGCCAAGAAGTGTCAATAATATGTTTAGCCAAAAAGCTCCTCTAATGCCAACAGTGAGGAAAACTCCAAGTGGAGGGAGAATGATGGCGAATATGATTCTTAAAATGCTCATTTGTGTTGGGTGCTTATTTTGTGAAGCTAGTAAGTTAATCTTTGTTTAGGCAGAGTGGGCAGGATAAATTACATCGGATTTTTAACTGATTCATTTTCTAATTATATGTTCGACGGTGCTGATTTTCCTAAACCTCTAAGTGAGAATATTTTTGATTCGTGGTTCGAAGAAGGGCGGCTGAGCAAGATTAGCTATAAGTTCCTCCTTGTAATTTGGGATGATTTTGAAGGTGAATACAAACCGGCCTATGTTGAAACCCGCGAAAAGTTTAGCGAATATGAAATTTACAGTGGAGCAACGGGCAGAGAATCGCTTGTAGCCGTTTACGATCTGTATTCTCAATCGAGAATTAGTTTAAACCATTGAAGGGATTTAATAGACAAAAAAAGCGAAGCTGTTTCCAACTTCGCTTTGTGGGCCCACCTGGGCTCGTCCCGATAGCTATCGGGACAGGGACTTACTGATATTTTGTCTTGAGCCGAAGATTGATTTTGGGGTATTTTTTAAGATTGAGCAGATACGTGATGCTTTTCATTTTCTTGATGTGTTGCTCAATTTTCCTGGCTTGAGAACGACTATCGCAGGGGATGACATGAAACAGTTTCCAGTCATTGGCCCTTTTAGTAAAAGCATTGTTAAATGCTCCGGAGTTGTGTTGGTAGAGCCTCATATTGAAATCTTCCGTCTCACCGATATAAAAACTATTGATGGATTCTGAATAGATGATATAGCAGCAGTGATCAGACATGATACAAAAAGAGAGTGCCTGTTGAGACACTCTCTGTTGTGGGCCCACCTGGGCTCGAACCAGGGACTTACTGATTATGAGTCAGTTACTCTAACCAACTGAGTTATAGGCCCATTGCCCATTTTAACCTATGTAGCAGATTTACTGCTGATGGCACTATGTGTGCCAGTCAGTTAATCTAACCAACCCGGCGTGGAACGCTGAGTTATAGGCCCCTAAAACAGTCTTTCAAACTGCTTTTGTTTTGGGAGTGCAATATTAGATATTTGCCGCAAATAAACCAACGAAAGTGAACGTAAGACTGGCAGATTTTGACACAATAATTTTTGACCTTGGTCAGGTTATCATAAACCTGGAGCCACAAAAGGTGTTTGAGCGTGTAGAAAGCCTTATTGGCCATGCCCATCCCAATATTCCAGAGTTGATCGAGTACACAGATTTTCATCTACTATATGAGAAAGGGATGCTCACAACCTCAGATTTTATAGCAGCCTGCAATGACATGATAGATGCGGAAATTCCTGAGGAGGATTTTACTGATGCCTGGAACCTGATGGTTGGAGATATCCCCAAACAAAGACTCGATCTACTTTCTAAGCTTAAAAAAACGCATCAGGTGCTGATACTTAGCAACACAAATGAAATGCATGAGGTTTACTTTGAGCAAAGGTTACTTGACGAAACGGCAGGAATTAGTGGTTTTGAAAGTTTTGTACATCACCCCATCTACTCACATAGGATAGGGAGAAGAAAACCTGACAGCAACATTTATGAGTATGTAATAGACCAACACCTGAAAAACCCGTCAAGGGCGCTCTTTTTGGATGATAGGCCCGAGAATGTCGCGGGAGCAAAGCAATGCGGACTCAAGTCCATACAGGTACAGTATCCGGATCAAATTCATGAAATATTAGCAGATGCTTAAAGAAAATAGAACCAGACTTATTCAACTAGGTCTTTTTTTGGTTACGATCATTACCACCACCATTGCCGGATCTGAATGGATGCACTCGAAGTATCTGTTTTTTGTGGACGAGGCACATATCATGACCTGGAATGATTTTTTAAATGGATTTCAGTTTTCCATACCTTTTTTACTTATCCTTAGCTGTCATGAGTTTGGTCATTATTTCACAGCCAGATATCACAAAGTAAATGTGACACTGCCGTTCTATATTCCGCTGTGGCTGGGGTTTATTTTGTCTCCTTCGTTTGGGACTATGGGAGCTTTTATCAGAATCAAAGACCGTATTTCATCTACACTTCATTATTTTGATATTGGTATTGCAGGACCTCTAGCGGGTTTTGTAGTTGCTCTTGGAGTAATAGCCTACGGCTATTCGCATCTGCCAAACCCAGAATACATCTATGAGATTCACCCCGAATATGAGCAGTTTGGGCTGGATTATCCCGATCATGTTTATACGTATGAGTTTAGCAAGCAGCAGCACTATGAAAGTTATTTGGAGTCCAGAAAAAGTGATTCGATAGTGTTTTCCGCGGAAGGAAATCCAACGGATGAGTGGGCATACCCAGATTTTGAGCCGATGGAGAGTTACCCTAATATGTACTTTAGCAAACCGCTGCTTTTCCAGTTCGTAGAAACATACCTGGTGTCTGACAAGTCTCGCATTCCCAGCGAACAGGAAATCATGCACAATCCCTATTTGCTAGCCGGTTTACTTGCTTTGTTTTTTACAGCCCTAAACCTTTTACCTATAGGTCAGCTTGATGGCGGGCATGTGATTTTTGGACTTTTTGGCGATAAAAGGTCTAAGAAGATATCTCAAATTCTCTTTACCATTTTCGTGTTTTATGCTGGACTCGGTATAGTGGACGTTGGCCTCATGGAAGATACTACCGCAGGCGGCCTGGTCAGTTTTTTGATCCTGTTGATCGCATACATGTATTTTCTTAACCTCTGCGCATTCTCTATGTTTGAAAGCAGAAAGGACAGGTGGACATTTGCCGCAGTTATGTTAGCGGCTCAATTTGGAGTTCATACTCTTTTTGGCATCTCAGGGTATGAAGGATGGTTGTTGTTCGCTATTGTTTTAGGTCGTTTTATAGGTATTTATCATCCGCCAGTGGGAGATGATCAGCCATTATCTCTTTCCAGACAGATATTGGGCATTTTGGCATTGATCATCTTTATTATTTCATTCAGCCCAAGACCATTTGTTATGGAATTTTAAAAAACATTATCTGATGACCAACCTGTCGGTTTTACGACCTTCGGGTGTGACTATTACAACAAGATATACACCTGAATTGAGTCCCACAAGATCGATGGATTTAGTAGCACTGACTGCTTTTGATTGCATCATAACACGGCCTGTAAGGTCTTGAATCTCAAAATATTCAACTGGCTCAGTAAAAGAAATATGTCGCGATGTGGGGTTGGGGAAAAAAGAAATATCTGATATAGCAGGAACGGTCGAAAGTGGAGTTGTATTCACTTCCATTTTGGTTTGTGAAAAGGCACAATCATTGAAAGCTATGAGGTTGATTTCGTAAACACCCGATTCAAAAACGTGAGCAGGGTTTGCCAGAGTAGAAGAGGAGCCATCTCCGAAATCCCACAAATAAAAAGATGCATCCGTCGAATTGTTCGTAAATGCTACTTCCGTAGAGTTGCTTACGGTATAGGAAAAATCTGCATCTGGAGTTACTATATCGCCTTCGGGATAATCATAAGTTGCAGGATAAGTGTAGTACACGTCTCCGTATGCCGTAGTGATCTCACATCTGATCAAATTGCCTTCGGTTAAGCTGGACGGAATGACAGTCAGGTCAGGAGTTTGTGTACCCAGCGAAACACTGCCTTCTCCTATGTAAATATACTTTTGGCCGGCAAACCTTTGCCATCTAAATTTTGTGCCTTCTGCTTCTTCAGCTTCAACACTAAAGTTGACTCCTCCCATGCCACATCCGGTTTGATTTTCTGGGTGTTTTGAGATGATATCAACCCCCATATTTAGCTTAAGCACGAACAAGCCATTATTTATATCAGAGGCTATGATAGTGCCGCTTTCAAAGTATGGATAATTGCTCCAGTTTCCATAGAAATCAATTAAGTCATCTTCGGGATAGGTGTCAAAAAATGCGACTTCTCTGAGCAGGCCTTCTTCAATTCGAGACATATCCAATACCCTTAACCCGCTGGAGTAGTTGGATTCATACACGAGCCCATTGTGGGTATAGAGGTTGTGATCAATGGACACTGCGTTGTTGAAGTAATCTCCTATCAAAACGGGGTTTTCCAGGTCTTCTATATTCCAAATCAAAGTTCTGGGGTTATGACCAAATGCTTGTTCATCTTGCTCATCATTCATCAAAAAGAATTTGTGATCTTCTGAGAGCCAGCCCTGATGAGTGTAACTGTAATTGTCATAAGAAGTACGACTGATCATATTCATGTCAGATTTGTTGTCAACATCTACAATCGTAAAAGTGTCTTCATTACTTGCAAAGCAGATTTCCATTCCTGCGTAATCAGTGTCAGGGCCTTGATATGTTACACACTGCACATCATGAGTGTATCCATCGTCGCTGAAGCAACTCTCGAATTTTGGGTTTTTGGGGTCATTAATATCAATTATATGAAGACCTCCATTACACATTTCTGTCCCCGATATGGCCCCAATTACATAGGCATAACCGGTTTCTTCATTGATGGCTATGTTGTGAGCACGGTGAAAGTAATCGTACGAAGCATCTTCTGTATATTCGATCCACTCTCCGCCATTGTGACTTCTAAGCTTAGTCAGATCAAATACCTGAACGCCGGAATGCTCCGAATTAAGGTCGCTTACAATGAAAGCATGATCTTTGAAGGTTTTAATGTCTCTCCAGTAAGACTTGCCATGCATGATTCTCAAGTTGGCACTAGATGACCCACTTGATGAGGCCAGTTTTTCAGGCAACTTTCCCAGGAAAACGGGATTTACCGGATCAGAAACATCCACAAAAGCTACGCCATCTACCAGGCCGACAATGGCATATTCGTTCCCATTTTGGCTGTCAGTCCACCCCCAAATGTCATTGAGTGCAGAACCATCAATATAATCTGTTTGAAGGTCTTCAGGAGATAGGTGAGATAAGAGCGTAATCTGATTGCAAGGATATATTCCGGCCATACCATCCTGACATGGGGTTTGTGATGACGCAGAAAGACATATCAGCAGAAGTAAACCG
Source organism: Cyclobacteriaceae bacterium (assembly GCA_039970095.1). Taxonomy (GTDB): domain Bacteria; phylum Bacteroidota; class Bacteroidia; order Cytophagales; family Cyclobacteriaceae; genus JAMZMI01. The sequence continues at coordinate 47,662 of JBDVMP010000075.1, read as the reverse complement.
AGTGTTAAGCTTTTCATAGATGGGGTGTAGTGCAGCTTGTTTTTTGAGCTACTTGTTCAAAATGAGTTTGGACGAGGTGGTAGTGTTTCCTACTCCAATTCTCATTAAATATAGTTGATTTGGAAGAGATGAAATATCAAACTGCCTTCCCGAGCCAGCTTCGAATACCAACGACCCATCTAATGAAAAGATGCTAATGCCGTCAACGTCCCTTTCAAAATAAATGATTCCCCTCGAGGGATTTGGGTAGGGTCTGAGCGCGCTCAAGATTTGGTTGTTGGAAAGAATAAAGGTGCTATCAAAATGAAAAACCGGGCGAATCATGAGTATACCATCCAGTCTCTGATTTTGTATCCACTGATCTCCGGTGTTATAAAAAATCTGATTTTTAGCATCGGGACTGGTCTTGTCAAAACCCACACCGACATAATCCTCAACTAGCTGTTGAAAACCGATATAAATGGTGTCTCTCACGAGTTGAGTTTTATCCAGCTTAATTCGTTTAAATTCGTTTAACCGCGTGTTGGAAGTAATGGTATATGCCTGACTTGCGAGCACTATATTACGATCCAGGTCTGTCCATACCATCAGGTTGACCGACTCTCCCGTAGCGTCGGGCTCTATGTTAGGAAAATGTATGTCGATGTGCGTGAGCGTGTCTGGTTCGGCAATGGCAAATTGCACTGCAATTTTGCCGTTTTTCACGTTGATACCGGCGGCATATTCCGCTATGCCGTCATCATAAGCATAGTGATTTTGAAGGGTGTAAGTTTGACGTATGGTGTCGTTTACCTTGAGGTTCACATCCTGAAAAACAGTATCAGAACCTACAACTTCCTCAAAGAGATTTTTATCTCCAGTAAACATGTGAAAAGTACTTGAAATAACCTGAGAATCTAAAGGATTGGCCTGACTGACCATTGTAACATCTGTCGGGCCAAAAACTGTGTCCATTTGTGCAGGTTCCAATGTAACTTCCGCCCCGGCTATTTCCTGATCGTAATAAACCTCATTTGTAGTAAGGTTTTCCAGTTGATAGTAGTAGCGCACAGCATGCGGCTGGTTATCAAGATTACGTGTTGACACTTGTTGCGAACTCAGAAACTGTTGTGGGTTTTTGAAAAAAACATGAGCGGGGATCTCTCTGTAAATACCAAAAAGAGAAGTGGGTTTACCAGTCAGCGCACGATCAAAGTGTGCTGTGTCCATTCTCTCACGATGCTCATTCAAATAGACATAATCCAGATGCCAACTATCAAAGGGGCCGGTGCTTTTCCCATTCAAAACGAACTTAAACCTGAATTGATCATGCAAATATTTGGCACTGTCCACCGCGATGATCTCTTGTTGAAACTGGTCGCTGAGAGTAGACAAGCCTCCCGTAGCTGACCATTTGGTCTGCCAGCTAGAATCCGCAGCATAAAAAAGCAGGGAAAACAGATCGGTTTCATCGGGTAGCTCGGCATAGCCACCAGCCTGCCAAAAGAAACTAAAATAGATGCTGTCAGCGGAAGTTTTTCCGCTCAAGTCAATGTAGTGGGAAGCCAGGCTATCGGTGTTGGCATTAAAATCATTGGCCATGTCATGCGCGATTCCATTGCCTTTAAGTCCATCAAATGAGGCAGCTTTGTAAGTAGGCGTGTTTATACTCAAAGCGTCATTCACAAAAATATCATCACCAACTTTCCATAGTAAAGTATCAGGTGTGTTTTCCGAATTAGAAAAATCATCCCAAAAGGGCAGACTCAGGGTTTTAAATTCAACTTGAGTTTGCTTCTTATTCGATTTTATCGGCGCGATTTTGAATTGTGAAAATGCCAAACTTCCACAAACCGAAATCACTAAAAAGAATGTGATTTTCAATAATCTACTCATCTAATATAGTAGGGTTAACATTCAGGGAATCCGGCTTGTAAACCCAGAGGTCAATTTTTTGTCCCAATCTCATATTGCGGCCTTTTCTGGGGCTTTGCTTTACCACACTGCCCGGACTCACCGTGATTTCTACCTGTTCCATGATTCCATCAGCCGACACTTCTTCGATAACGGCAGTATTGGAGGTTTCATGTACTATTTCTCCGATTTTTAAACCTGAGCCTATTATGGCGACCTTGGCGCTTTCCAGATCATGCCCGATTAATGCAGGGGATTCCAGATTTTGCTGTCCCAGCCCATCGCCGGCCACAAGGTCTATTTTAGAGCCTTTCGGTATACGCTCTCCTTCCATAACCTCACGTCCATCTATCTGCTGTTTCAGAATATAGTTCAAATATGGGTCCGGTACGTAAATTATTTCTCCAAGAGCCAGATCATACGTTTGAAGTATCAGCGTAGCATTCTTAACAGAACCTTCTGTCAACTTCGGCATTCTGATCAACGGCGGTTTTTCAGAATTAAGTGTGACATAGATTTTTCTGTTTTCTTTCACCTTAGAGTTGGGTAGCGGAAACTGCTTGAGCACCGCCAACGGCCTCTCTGTAGCCGAAAAACCAGAATCGACCGTCACTTCATATCTGAGGTTTCGGCTCTCTAGAAAATCTTCCAATTCATCTAGCGTGACACCTCTCACATCCGGAACGGTGAGCGTTTCTCCGTGATTAGTAGTTAATGGAAGGTAGATATAAAAGAAGATGAAAACACTTACCAAGCTGATTGCGAAAATCAGAAATAGATGAAGTACCAGATCTTTCCAGGTTTTTTCTTTTGCCATTTTAATAATGCCGGTTTTGCAATTCTAACGCCAAATATCTGCCTTTTTGATTAGATGAAAAGCGTTCGCACTTTTATTTAGCAAAACTGACAATTCCATCATTTATTTTCTATTCTCTGATGCAGATTCAATGAGGTTCAAATATTACTTGAATCAATGATTAGCTAGCTTATATTTGCCACTTGTGTCAAACGACCATTTATTATCTTTTCTATTGACTTTTACACAGCGTAGCATTGGAATCCAAAAGTATTGAAGTTCGGGGAATTGCCATCAAATATTACGAAATGGGTGAGGGGCAGCCGATGGTCATACTCCACGGGTGGGGCAGTAGCAAAGAGGTTTTCAAGCGGTTCATCACCTACTATTCCAAAAAATTTAGAGTGTTCGCTCCTGACCTTCCCGGTTTTGGAGAGAGCGAGACACCCAAAATCCCTTGGACTGTATATGATTATCAGGAATTTCTTGTCGCTTTCTTAGAAGCCCTGGCTATCGATAATCCACTTTTGGTTGGGCACAGCCATGGAGGTAGGATTTCCGTTGTTCACGCGTCAAAAAACAAAACAAAAGGGCTTATTTTGCTTGGTAGTGCAGGCGTGCGTATAGTTCCTTTGAAAGTTAGGCTAATTAAAGTCGCAAAAAAGGTCATATTCGTTTTTGGGGACAACAAAGTATCTCTTACTATAAACAAAGCTCTCAATTCAATTTTTGCTTCGAAAGATTTTAAAAGTGCTGCTCAGTCTGAGTTTCATAAGAAAACCATCGTAGCTGTTATCAATGAGGATCTGAGGCATTTGATGCCTGAAATTGATAGCCCAACACTTTTGATATTTGGCAAAAACGACAAAGACACCCCAATATCTCACGGTAAGATCATGCATAAACTCATTGCTGGGTCTAAATTGGAGATAATCGAAAATGCCGGGCATTATACTTTTCTCGATGCAGAGTCGGCTGTATTATTAAAGATTGATAAATTTTTAGATCTCTAGATGGACTTTTCAAGCCTGTACACTTATCTGTTTTTCGCTACTTGTTTGTTTTACGGACATGCCAGGGTGAGTTACGAAATGCACATGTTGCAGCACAGCTCATATATGCCCTCACGCTACCTTAGGTGGTTTAAAACATCGCACTCTATAGCCAACCGACTCAAAGAGATTGCCTTTATCGCGATGGTTTTGGCCGGAGATCTATTGAGCTTGATCTGGCTGTTTTGGATGGGTGTAGCTGGTTTAGTTGTTGTTTCGGTTCATAGGCTTGTAAAAAAGAAAAAGAAAGCATTGGTCTATACCAACAGAGCTTCGCGACTTTATGCTTCTGCAGCGCTCATTGTGTTGATCATAAGCTATGTTTTGGTGATTTTTACTGGGTTACAATCTCTGGCGTTCCTGGCAATGTATCTATCTCCCGTAGCTGCAGTTTTGGCTGTGTTTGTGATGACGCCCATGGATAAGTGGATCACCAATAAATATATCAATGAAGCTAAAGCAATACTGAAAAGCCGTAGCGATTTAATCATTATAGGCATCACGGGGAGCTATGGCAAGACATCAACCAAGAATTTTCTTAAGCAGATACTCAGCGTGAAGTACAGCGTGCTGATGACTCCAGGAAGCTTCAATACCACGCTGGGCGTAGTAAGAACGATACGTGAGCAGCTCAAAGCACACCACCAGGTTTTCATAGTAGAGATGGGGGCAAAAAAACCGCATGATATCAAAGAGATTTGTGATTTGGTCAACCCTAAAATAGGAATCCTAACGGCAGTGGGTGCGCAGCATTTGGAAACTTTCAAGACAGTAGAAAACATCAGGCAAACAAAATTTGAACTCATTGATTCCTTGCCACAGGATGGGATGGGGGTTCTCAATGCAGATTATGACATCATTCGCAATACCAAGGTGAACAATACTCCGGCAGTCTATTATTCAATAGAAGGAGAAAAGAGTGGTTATCACGCAGATAAGATTACTTTTGATAGGAGCGGCTCTCGTTTTGACCTGGTAAAAAATGGACAGAAACTTGATGCTGTTCAGACCAAGATTCTCGGTAGTTTCAATATTTCAAATATTCTTGCGTGCATCGCCGTGGGTGAAAAATTGGGCTTAGGACTGGATCAGATGAAGTTTGGCATTCAAAACCTTACCGGAGCAGAGCATCGGCTTCAGCTCAGAAAAGCAGGAAAGATCACGATTCTGGATGATGCTTATAACTCCAATATCAAAGGCGCTGAGATGGCGCTCAAAGTATTGGGCATGTTTGAGCAAAACAGAATTATCATCACCCCTGGGATCATCGAGCTGGGTGACCTATCTGAGGAGATAAATAAAAAATTGGGAAATTATATTTCCGAATACACTGATATAGCGATTATTGTGGGAGATAACCCGGGTAAATTCATCCTTGAAGGTATTAAGGAAACAGGAAAGATGAAGGAGGGCACTTACCATGGTGTCAAAAACCTAACTGAAGCCAGATCTCTTCTCAGAGAAGTTTGCAGGGATAATGATACAGTGCTTTATGAAAATGATTTGCCCGACTTACTGGAGCAATAAAGATTGAATGATAAATATGATTAAGACTAAACTGGGAGTATTTTTTGGAGGAAAATCTGTTGAGCATGATATATCAATTATCTCAGCCCTTCAGATCATGAATAAGTTGGACGAGGATAAATATGAGGTTGTTCCGGTTTACGTCAATAAGGAAGGTGTATTCTTTACAGGTGAAGCGCTGATGGATGTGACCAACTATAAGGTTATTTCTGAACTGGAGAAAAAAGCTACTGAGGTCTATCTGACCGCAACTTCTAACGATCCATTTCTCTACCCAAAAAAATCCGGATTGCTATCAAAGCCCAAACCGATCCAGATAGACTTGATTTTTCCAATCTTTCACGGCACACTAGGTGAAGATGGATGTTTTCAGGGATTGTTTGAAATCAAAAATCTGCCTTACGTCGGGAGCGATGTGTTCAGCTCTGCACTGTGCATGAACAAGTTTGAACTAAAAGAGATACTCAAACAAGCAGGCATCAGCGTGGTTGACGGGATCACCATCAGCAAGCGGAGCTGGTTCTTTGACAAAGCATTTATTGAGACCAAAATCACTGAGATCGGATTTCCGCTGATCGTAAAACCCAACAATTTGGGCTCAAGCGTTGGAGTGAGTGCCGCACACAACATGGAAGAACTGGAAGAAGCACTGAACAATGCCTTTCAGTTTGCCGAAAAGACAATCGTTGAGAAATTCATCAAGGAAAATAGAGAACTCAATTGTGCCGTTTATGGAAATGCTGCTGAGCAGCACCTGTCTTTGATAGAAGAACCCTTTAAAGGAGACACACTGCTGTCCTTTGATAATAAGTATAAGGATGATATAAATTCATTCTCAGGCATGAGCGGGCTGAAAAGAAAGGTACCTGCCGAGATCACAAAAGAGATGGAAGCCGAAGTTCACGAGATGGCCCGAAAGGCTTACATCACTTCAGGATGTGGAGGTATGGTGAGGATAGATTTTATAGTAGATACCTCCGATAATAAGGTGTACCTAAACGAAATCAACACCATACCCGGATCACTTGCCTACTACCTGTGGCCGGATACCACACCTTATCGCCAGATATTAGATCAGATGATTGTGAACGCTGTGAAGAGAAAAGAGGAAAAAGAGGATTATAACTATGATTTTCCGTCCTACATCTTTGAGCAGAGCGATATTTCTTTAAACAAATTTCAGAAGTAATTAGCGGATATAAATCCGCTGCGTCATTCGTACATCAGGGCCAGTTACCATCACCAGATAAAAGCCTTTCTCAGCTGTTGTGACAATCTCCAGTTTTTGATTGAGGACGTTATCAATGTCCTGATCCAGGACAATGCGTCCTGTCATATCTACCATTTTCACATTCATGGTTTGCTTTTCAGGAACCTTAAATGAGAGATAAAACCTGTCCGTAGCAGGGTTGGGGTACATGGACATGTTAAACTCCGGTATAGGCTGATTGGGGTCGTTTGATGTTAGCAGTTCAATGTCATCCAGATAAAGGTTATTCCCCTGACCGTTCGTGAAAACGAACGCAATCCTGAGGTTGTTCCAAATCATATGTTCAGTGATATCTACAAACTCCGTTACCCAATCCATCTCATCGTCAGGTACCCATGGCTGCTCAGAACTATTGATGGCCATGTCTTTGGTATTTTTATTATATACCTCAATGTTGTAGTTGGCACCACAATCAAGCGATAATAAGATCTTCAGGTTATCTGTGTAGCCCGCCCTTTCAGCATATGACAGTTTAAACCTAATGGCTCCCTGCCTGATTTGGTCGGTGTAGATGTTTGGGCTCACTAAGTATGTTTGCGTTCCTACTTTTCCAGTATCATAAGCCGTCGCTCTTAGCACATGGTTTCTCCCCGTAATTTCTGCTAGTTCATAGAGCGGCTCACCGTTTACCTCATTGATAACCCAAGTGTCAATAATTTCAGATTCAAAAGTCTGCCTTACCGGAATCGTGTCTTTCGAGTCATCAACATAAATTTTATATGCCAGTAAGTTATTGTTGGTCTGTGCATCCAGAGTGTCGTTAATTGAATCTATACTAAAAAACAACTCATTTAAACCTGCTTCTAATTTCCCGAAATCGAACCTAAACTCCTCAGAATCACCAGACTTAAGGTTAAGATCACTGTAAACAGTGTCAAAATCTGCTCCGTTGAGGTTAAGAGAAACTTTCATTTGATCAATTCGCTTATATCCAAAGTTTCTAACATTCAGGGACGGCAATATATCATCAAAGCAAGTGACTACACCGGCGCTTTCCAACCGCCTGATTCCTGCATCATAGGACAGTAAATTTGATGAAGTGACTTGTATGTCATCCACATAAAGATTGTTTCCTCCGCCATTCACACCAATGAAGGCGATTTGAATATTGTCATGTTCAAGGTAGGGCGTTATGTTGATGTCCACCTGCTCCCAATCAAACTCAGAGGTAGGAACAAACTCTGTTTCTGTTTTTGAGGTGGTCACCAGATTGTTTCCTTTTTTGTTAAATAAGTAGTCATTGAAGCTAAAACTTGCGCCACAGTCTGTAGAGATAGCTACTATTAACTGATCGAGGTATTCTCCAGAGATTCTGCCGGAGTAGGCATATTTGAAGGTGAGCAATGCAGAGTTTAGCGAAGAAACATCAAGAACATCTGTATATAGAAAATCCTTTACCCCATAGTTGATGTCATCCTCAAACTCGTAGCAGGCCAGTACTGCTGCCTGATTGAGCGCCAAAGAATCCGCTGCTGTTACAACCTGCCATTGTGAAACTTCATTGAGTTGAGTACGGGCAAGAAAACCCTCACCATTGTCGAATGATTGCATGTAAGGAAGCACCGTGGTTTCGCCAGGGTTGATGGTGATGTTTTGACTGTTGTTAGCGTTTTTGCCGTCGGCCACACCATTTACTTCGATTACCTCAAAGGAAATATCAGTGAAGTTTTCAGAAGTAATCGTCATCGGTGAGAAACTAACGATATCAAGTTCGTCAGGTGTCAGAGTGGTATTGAAGTCCCGAACTTCTATTACCTGGCCATTTTGCTTTATTGAAATCTTAAAAGAATTCACTTCATTGCTGCCGTAGTTTCTTACCTGAATAGAAGGTATAAATTCGTTGGAGCAATCTGTTTTCAAGGGAGATCTTATTTCCCTGATCCCCATGTCGTTGTTCACCAGAATGGGCTGCACAAGTGCCGGAGACGTGAGCAGAGATTTTCTTCTCGGGCTATACTGCAGCACTGTACGCATCCTTTCCTTTTGATCTTGAGTGAAAAGATTCATGCATACATCATCGGTGTAGTCCATAAAGTTTTCAACCATTGGACGTTCACCTGATTCGCAGGCCGTGTTTGGAATATCCCCGCAGGACTCATTGATGTTGAGGGTTGAGTTGCTCAGAGCCGGCGTATCATCACAATAATCGTTTGTGCTGGTGCATCCGCCATGAAATGTATGAAGCACACCCAGATAGTGCCCCAGTTCGTGTGTTAAGGTTCTTCCATAGCTGTCGAAGGCCAAATTATCATCTTCATTATCATTAAAACCGAAGTACTTATATCTGATGTAAACCCCGTCTGTCTCACGCAGATTTTCTATTTCGTTTTTCAGTCCGTCTTCATCGGAGAAAGGAAACATTCCCAAGCCGAGATATGACTCAAGGTTGAGCACGTAAACATTGATATAATCTTCAGGAGGCCATTGAATCAGAGAGGCGATCACGTCTATTTCTGACGTTTTGAAGGAAGTCTGAGACACCTCTGTGCGGGTGATACCCGATGATGGCCTTCCCTCAGGGTCTTGCTTCGCCATTACAAACTGAATTTCAGTATCTACCGCCACATCCAAAAACTCAGCAGGCGTATTGTCCGCATCCTCGTTTAGCCTTCTAAAATCTTTATTGAGTCGATCAACCTGATCTATGATTCGCTCATTGCTCAGGTTATACCCCGCACCGACGGACTGTCCAGTATGTATAATATGAAAAACAATAGGGAGCTCATAGATTTCAGCGGCCTGTTTCCCATTAAAAATTTGGCTTATAAATGATTGGGTATCATTCAGCTTCGATTTTTTTTGAAGCCATTGACTAAAGTCTTCTTGAGTTTGCGAGCGCTGGGTATTTGCCAAGACACTATCAAACCCACATCTGATCTGGGCCTGTAAAAATAATGGGGTTGAGAATAGCAGAATGAGCCAGAACCTCATTTACATCATGGTTTGTGGCAATTTTGCGTTGGGGTCATCCGGAGATGTGATATTAACAGCCTCTACACTTTTAATCTCCGGAACAGCACGCTTTATAGCCTCTTCTACGCCAGCCTTCAGCGTCATGGTGGACATGGGGCAGGAGCCGCAGTTTCCCAGTAGTTCCAATTTCACCACTCCATTTGTTACCTCAAGGACTTTCACATCACCACCATCAGCTTCCAAGTAGGGACGAATGTTCTGTAAGGCGGCTTCTATTTGATCGATTAAACCCATGTTGTTTATTTATCCTACGAATTTAACTCTACTTTCACAGTTTTTTGCTGTGTGGCATTTCTAATTGCTACTTGCTGCGCCAGCGATTCGGCCAGAGTATTGAAAGAATTGGCTGTTACATCATCCTTTAATACAGCAGGGTAGCCTGCATCACCGCTTTCGCGAATACTTTGCACTATAGGAATCTGACCCAAAAAAGGAACGTCAGATTTTTCTGATAAGTTCTTGCCACCATTTTCTCCAAAGATGAAGTATTTATTATCAGGGAGTTCTTCAGGAGTGAAGTAAGCCATATTTTCAACTATACCGAGTACTGGAACGTTGATTTGTGGCTGTTTGAACATAGCCAGACCTTTGCGTGCATCTGCTAAAGCCACCTTTTGAGGTGTAGTGACCACTATAGCACCCGTAACAGGTACAGTTTGTACCAGGGTCAGATGAATGTCGCTGGTGCCGGGAGGTAGATCAATCAGCAGGTAATCCAGATCGCCCCATTCCGTGTCGCCTAAAAACTGCTTCAAAGCTGAACTTGCCATTGGGCCTCTCCACACAACTGCATTTTCGGGAGGCGAAAGAAAGCCTATCGACATCAATTTCACACCATATTGAAGAATCGGTATGATCAGGTTTTTGCCGTTGACCTGGGTCACGGCCGGTTGTTCATATTCACAATTAAACATAGTTGGAACAGATGGACCAAAGATGTCAGCGTCAATCAGCCCAACCTCTGCTCCGGTTTTGGCCAGCGCCACTGCGAGGTTTGCCGCCACAGTTGATTTTCCTACTCCACCTTTTCCAGACGAAACGGCTATGATGTTTTTAACATTAGGAAGTAAAGGCGCATTGCTTCTAACCGTAGTAACAGTAGAGGACATTTCTATTTCGGAAGTGATATTTTCACCAAATGTTTCCACCAGGGCTTCTTCACAATTCTTGCGGATCAATTCTTTAAGGGGGCAGGCGGGGGTGGTAAGAACCACAGTAAAGCTGATGTGAGTATCCTTTACTATTACGTTCTGGATCATATCCAGTGTCACCAGATCTTTTTTCAGATCAGGGTCTTCTACTTTGCTCAGTGCTTTTAGTACGCTCTCTCTGTTGATTTCCATTTCCTTATCAAGTCTAGATGCAATGTTAATCAAGCCGCACTACACCTCAAACAGGATATGAATTAACAACTGTTTCAAATTGAAATTAGTACTTCATTGGTTCCTTAACATTTTGAAAATGAACATGCCTTTCACTCGAAAAATTTTAGCTTTGTAGCGCTAAGAAAACCTATGATAAGTCCTGTTACCATTGATGAAATAAAGACCCGGATGGACATTGTGGAGGTGGTGAGTGACTTTGTCACACTCAAGCGATCTGGCTCAAGCTACAAAGCATTGAGCCCTTTTGCCAATGAGAAAACACCTTCGTTTTACGTTGTTCCTTCAAAGGGTATTTTTAAAGACTTTAGTTCGGGTAAGGGTGGGGATGCTATCACCTTTGTGATGGAGGTGGACGGCCTTAGCTACATTGAGGCGCTCAAGTATCTGGCCAAAAAATACAATGTAGAGATTGTAGAAGATCAGGTTAGGAGTGACGAAGCACAGCAGGCACAAAACAAGCGGGAGAGTCTTCATATAATTCTCAATTTTGCGAAAGATTACTTTCATGATCTGCTAATAAACTCAGAAGAAGGTAAATCCGTTGGCCTCAGCTATATAAAGGAACGAGAGATCTCTGATGAGTCATTAGAGAAATTTGAACTGGGTTATAGTCTGGGGAAATGGGATGGGTTTATGAAAGCCGCTCTGGACAAGGGTTATGAGAAACACCTGCTCGAAGAGGCTGGGCTTATCATAATGAAAGAGGATAAGTCGTATGACCGCTTTCGCAACAGGGTCATGTTTCCAATCCATAATGTAGCGGGTAAAGTGGTGGCTTTTGGAGCCAGGATACTGGTCAACGACAAGAAGCAGCCCAAATACATCAACTCACCTGAAACCGAACTTTATAATAAAAGCCGAGTACTGTATGGCTTGGCTCAGGCCAAACAGGAGATCAGAAAAGAAGATAATTGTTTTCTGGTGGAAGGATATACTGATGTAATCAGCATGCATCAGGTGGGCGTGCAGAATGTGGTTTCGTCTTCAGGAACAGCCCTCACTGAAGATCAGATTAAGCTTATCAGCCGGTTTACACATAATGTGACTGTGATCTTTGATGGAGATGCGGCAGGTATTAAAGCAAGTATTCGGGGAATTGACATGTTGCTTGAGGGAGGCCTCAATGTGCGAGCGGTGGCTCTACCTGAAGGTGAAGATCCTGACAGCTATGCCAAAAGTCTGGGAACGAGCGCGTTTAAGCATTACATTGAAGCAGAGTCTCAGGATATCATTCGCTTCAAGACAAAGCTTTTTCTGGAGGAGTCTAAAAATGACCCTGTGAAAAAAGCTGGGGTTATCCGGGATTTGGTAAGCTCTATTGCCAAAATCGATGACCCTATCAAGCGCACCGTTTACCTCAAAGAGTGTAGTGACCTCCTTGAAATCGATGAGAATGTGCTCATATCTGAGCAAAATAAAATTCTCATTCAGAAATCAAGAGATCGAGATAAGGATAAGCAGCGCCATGATGGTGGCGGGAGCTTTACGGAAGTACCACCAATAGCGGATTTAATTGTCCCAGGAACTGGAGCGGTTGATAAGCTTGACATCCAAAAAGTAATAGAACTGCAGGAACGCGAGAGTGTGAGAGTTTTGGTTAACTATGGTAAAAACCATATTAAAAACCAGGAATTGCAAGACGAAGGCTTAATTTCCTATTTCCTTTCGGAAATGGAAGAAATACAGTTTTCCAACCCACTATACAGGCAGATTATTGACATCATTAAAAATAAACTTCAGGAGGGTATATTGGTAGATGGCGAATACCTGATGAGTCATGGTCCGGAGGAAGTCAAAAACATTGTCGTGGACTTACTTACACAGCGTCATGAACTCAGCGAAAACTGGGAAAAGAAATATAAAATACATGTTCCTCGAGAAACGGAACTTTTAAGGGACGTAACATATTCCAATATATTGAGGTTGAAGTTCAGGATAGTGCAGCATCTGATAGAAGAAGAAACCAAAAAGCTAAAAGATCCTCAAGCAGATGATCAGATAGATGAGATTCTGGATGAAATCAACGAATTAAAGAAAATAGAAATAGATCTTGCCCGACATTTGGGTAACGTCATTACCAAATAAGCAATAAGGAGCAAAATGAGTGATAAAAAGTTATTGGATAATGTGGCGGAAGCCATTGAAGCAATTGGTAGAGGTGAAGTAATCATTGTAGTGGATGATGAGGATAGAGAAAATGAAGGTGACTTCATTTGTGCCGCAGAGAAAGTCACCCCTGAGATTGTCAACTTCATGAGCAAGGTAGGCCGAGGGCTGATATGTGCTCCTCTAATCGAAGAAAGATGCGAGGAACTGGATCTAGACCTCATGGTTGGTAAAAACACCGCCGTTCACGAAACCCCGTTCACTGTATCGGTTGATCTAAAAGGTCATGGCACCACTACCGGAATTTCCACATCGGATAGGGCCAAAACGATATTGGCACTGGCGGATCCAAAGACCAACCCCGAAGAGCTGGGGCGCCCAGGCCATATTTTCCCCTTGAAATCCAAAAAAGGAGGTGTACTCAGACGTGCAGGGCATACTGAAGCGGCTATTGACCTGGCCAGATTGGCCGGCCTCACTCCAGCGGGAGTTCTGGTAGAAGTTTTGAAAGAAGACGGAACCATGGCGCGACTTCCTGATTTGAGAGTGATAGCTGATGAGCATAACCTAAAGCTTATTTCCATCAAAGACCTGATAGGATATAGGATGCAGCACGAATCACTAGTAGAAGAAGAGATTAGTGTGGATATGCCCACAGAGCACGGCTTGTTCAAGTTAAAGGCATTTCGTCAGACCAATACCAATGAAACTCATCTGGCTCTGTACAAAGGTGAGTGGGAGGAAAATGAACCAGTGTTAGTCAGGGTGCACTCCTCATGTGTGACCGGCGATATCTTTGGTTCTTACCGATGTGATTGTGGTAACCAGTTGCACAGCGCAATGGCCATGGTAGAGAAAGAAGGAAAAGGAATAGTGGTCTATATGAATCAGGAAGGGAGAGGTATTGGTTTGGTCAACAAGTTGAAAGCCTACAAGCTGCAGGAAAATGGGATGGATACTGTGGAGGCCAACGAACACTTGGGCTTCAAGATGGATCAGCGGGATTATGGAGTTGGGGCCCAGATTCTGGGCAAAATGGGTGTGAGTAAGATGAAGCTGATAACCAATAACCCCAAAAAACGTGTCGGCTTAATAGGTTATGGTCTGGAAATTGTGGAGAATGTTCCCATCGAAGTGACTCCCAATATCCACAACAAAAAATACCTGGAGACAAAAAGAGATAAGATGGGTCACGAAATCCTGAAAGAAAAATAGATCATGAGGAGAACCCTTGCTTTCATCATTATTCTGATATCCTTCTCTGCTTCAGGGCAAAAGTTTTCAAGTGAAGTATGGCACAAGGGTTTTATCGTTACCGTAGATCAGGATACTGTTCGTGGAGATGTGCGGTACGACATGGAAACGAATATTGTGCTGGTTTCCCGAAATGGAGTGGTACAGACCTTCACCAGTCAAAAGCTCTTTTATGTTGAGATTTTTGATAGTCTGGTGGAGACTTATCGTCAGTTCTATTCTATACCGTACAATGTAAAATACGACTATCAGGTTCCTATTCTATTTGAGGTTTTATACGAAGGACCGCTTTCTTTACTATCACGTGAATCCATTGTTACCGAAACGGTAAACTCAAGCGTGTACGGCACGTCCTTCCTGCAAACTGTGGTGAAAAACACATTTTATTTCCTTGATAAACAAGGCAACATGAAATTGTTTTCAGGAAGAAAACAAGACCTGCAGACTATCATGGGTAGCAAGCAAAGTCAGGTTAAAAATTTCATCAAACAAAATAAGCTCGATGCAGATGATGTTCGTGATCTCATTCGTATCACAGCTTTTTATAACTCTCTTTAAATCTATATTAAATGCCTAAACCTTTAATTCTTATAACCAATGACGATGGTATTACTTCTACAGGTATCCAAAAGCTCGTAGATCTAATGAGTCAGCTTGGAGAAGTAGTGGTGGTAGCCCCCAATAGCCCCCAATCGGGTATGGGGCACGCGATTACCGTTGGAGACACACTGAGAATTACGCGAAATGATATTTTTGGCGACATTGTGGCCTACGACTGTAGCGGTACGCCTGCAGATTGTGTTAAGCTAGCCAAGCACCATGTGCTGAAAGAGCGAAAAATTGATCTGGTAGTGAGTGGAATCAATCACGGGAGCAATACCTCCATAAGTGTGCTGTATTCAGGCACGATGAGTGCAGCTATTGAGGCAGCCATCGAGGACACTCCGGCCATTGGTTTTTCCTTGTGCGACTACAATACTGAAGCCGATATGTCACATGTGAATGAGGCTATCCTAAAGATTGCCAGACAGGTTTTGGACAAAGGCTTGCCTCGTGGAATTGCCATAAATGTGAATATTCCGCCAAAGCAAAACGAGCCAATCAAAGGCATAAAAGTTTGCCGCCAGGCCAACGCCAGATGGGAAGAAGATTTTGATCAGCGGGTAGACCCTCACGGCAGAAAGTATTTCTGGATGATTGGGAATTTCGTCAACCATGACAAAGGAGAGGACAATGACGAATGGGCTATTGCCAATAACTATGTATCTGTGGTACCATGCCAATTTGACCTTACGGCTTACTTTGCTATGAACACTTTGAATGAGGACTGGGATATTTAAGTATTATCCTTTTTTTTTCTCCTTGATTTTGCTTTGCCTGTTTGTTGAAAAAGCCATTCTATACTATCTTCAATAATTCAAAAACAAAAGACAACTATGGCTGAAACCATCAAAGATTTAATCTCTGGAAATGAAGAGTGGGTTCAAAACACCCTTAAAACTGATCCCCACTTTTTTGACGAATTATCAAAAGGACAATCGCCTCAATTTTTATGGATTGGGTGCTCCGATAGTCGAGTTCCTGCCACCCAAATAACAAACGCGGCACCAGGTTCTATATTTGTTCAAAGAAACATAGCCAATATGGTTGTGCATACTGATAGCAATTTGTTGAGCGTTGTTCATTACGCCGTAAAGGTGCTTAAAGTGAAGCATATCATAGTTTGTGGACACTACGGATGTGGCGGTGTAAAAGCTGCTATGGGTAATGGTGATTATGGGTTCTTAAATAATTGGCTCATGCACATCAAAGATGTTTATAGACTTCATGAAGAAGAGCTTAATGGTATAGCTGATGAATCTCAAAGGTTCGATCGGTTTGTGGAGCTAAATGTAATGGAACAAGTGCACGATCTGGCTAAAATATCATTCATTCAAGAAGAGTGGGCAGAGGGCGACTTTCCGTATTTGCATGGATGGGTTTATAGCTTAAAAGACGGCTTGGTTCGCGATCAAAAAGTATCTATTAACTCTAACGAAGGGTTGAGAGGAGTATATCAATTCGAAAAAGCCTAACCCCAAATTTATAAAACGAATGTAAAAAGACGATCTGCTGCGCAAATCGTCTTTTTACATTTATATCAACCCTGTTTCTTTCTTTTCACGCCCCTTACGGCAGTGGCATTCCACGGATCATCGGGCCACTCGTGTTTTGGATATCGCCGTTTCAAGTCCTTTTTCACCTCAAAATACGCATCATTCCAGAAGCTCTTGAGATCACCCGTGATCTGCACAGGTTTAAACCCCGGAGATAGTAGCTGCATCAATACTGGATTTTTTCCACCGTTGATAGTGGGTGTCTCAGCCAGCCCAAAAACCTCTTGCAATCGCACTGACAGAAATGGAGGTTCGGCATTGTCTCTGTAGAGAAGTTTGACGGATGATCCACTGGGCACATCAATTTTCAAAGGAGCCAGCTTGTCTAGTTTGTCTTGCAGTTCCCAGTCAAGGGAATGCTGCAACACATCTACCAAATTTATCTTTTTCAAATCGTCAGGTTTTCTCACACCATCCAGATATGGAGAAAGCCACTCCGAATTGGTGAGCAAAAGTGTTTTTGTGCTTACGTCGGGCCAGCCATCCTGAGGGTTCCACTTTCTCAGAGACAGCACCCGGTTTTGCCATAGCTTAACATCCTCTTTGAAGTCAAGTAGATTTTCACCTTCTTTTTGAATGGCTTCAGAAATAGCCCGAATAAGATGTGTATCGTCAGGGTCGGGTAGTGGCTTGGATTGCAGCACAATACTTCCAATGCGCAAGTCTTTGCTAGCAATGAGGCCACCACGTTTGGTATCCCAGGTGATTACCTCCGTTTCCTTTACCATAGGAGCCAGATCTCTAGGATTGAGTGGTGAGGCCATAAATACTTTGCCCATGCCATCTCGCGCGTCTATATGCGAAATAGCAAGCCAGGGTTCATGTGCCAGGTCATCACGGTGACCTACCATCGCGTATTTACCGTTGCTAAGTTGAAATTGAGCGTTGTTCCCCGGTCTTGCAAAAGCAATGCGCTCTGGGTAGGCATAAGAAAGAACCAACCCTGTTTCATAAGGATCTACAGCGCCATTGTCAGGCTCTATGTCAAACATGCGTCGATACGAATCAGCTACCTTTTCAATGCGGCTAAACTTTCTTCCTAGCCTGTTTTCCTCTCGGAATCGCCTCATTGTTTCTATTCGAATATTGATATCTATGCCTGCTTCTCTGCCAAGAGGGTCACGTTCTTCAAGCAGCGCCGCTACATCAGTGGCCAGTTCCAGGAGCTCATAGTCCTCTGCTTCTATGAGCATATGCGCAATTCTAGGATGGCAGGGTAGCTTATGCATTCGTTTGCCATGATCGGTAATGCGTCCGTTTTCCAGAGCGCCAAGCTCATGCAAAAGCTGAGTGGCCTGAGCCGTAGCACCTTTAGGTGGGGAGGTGAGCCACGTCAGCTGGTTGATGTCCACGATACCCCATTGTGCCATGTCAAGGACAAGCGATGATAGGTCGGCCTCAAGTATCTCAGGCGTGCGATGCTCATCCAGACGTGAATGGGTCGCTTTGGTCCACATACGATAGCAAAATCCTGAAGAAAGCCTCCCAGCACGGCCGGCGCGCTGGTCAGCAGAATCTTGTGATATTTGTACCGTTTCCAGTCGTGAGAGCCCCGACTTGGGGTCGAATTTGGACGTACGTCCAAACCCCGTATCTACCACGATTTTAATTCCTTCTATGGTCAAACTAGTTTCTGCAATGGAGGTGGCAAGTACGATTTTTCTTCTGCCTTCGCGATCTGGCATTATCGCCGCATATTGCTTGTTTTGAGGTAATTGTCCATAAAGCGGGTGTATGGCAAAGCCACGTGCTTCTTTTCTTAATATTTCCTCACATTTTCTGATTTCCCCCTCTCCGGGAAAAAATGCAAGTACATCTCCATCATGTTTTTTGGTTGCCTGTATGATCGTTCGTGCCGCCATTTCTGGCAGCAGCATCATATCCTGATCTCCGGTGTAGTTAACTTCTACCGGGTGTTGGCGCCCCTGACTTATTACAGAGGGGCACTTGAGCAGTGATGTGAGCTGAGGCATGTCTAGCGTAGCTGACATCACCATGATCTTGAGATCAGGGCGCAGAACCTGCTGAGCTTCACGGCACAATGCCAAAGCAACATCAGCGTGAATGCTACGCTCGTGAAATTCATCAAATACCACCAGCCCAATACCCTGAAGTTCGTTATCACTATGGATCATTCGTGTGAGAATCCCTTCGGTCAGCACCTCAATTTTGGTTTCCTCAGATACTTTATTGTCAAAGCGAACCCGGTAGCCAACTGCTTTACCAACTTGATTTTCAATGAGTTCAGACATCCGTGTGGCGATAGATCGGGCGGCCAGTCTTCTCGGTTCCAGCATGAGAATCTTTTGTCCTTTCAGCCACGGTTCGTCGAGTAGCGCCAGTGGCAACAAGGTGCTTTTACCTGCTCCTGGTGGAGCGTTGACAATCAGAGTGTTGTCTTGGTTTAGATTGGTTTTTACTTTATCAATGACCTCAGTAATAGGGAGGTCAATGGCATAGGGATCAAAACTCAAATTTCTGTATGATTATTGGAAGGCGAAATTAACCAAAATCAAGGGCAGGTTGTCTGGTAGGGAATATTTTCTCCAACATATTCTGACCATTCTTCTGATGTCATGTTGCGATCTACGAGTTGACAAATTCTATCCGCTAGCGTTTTGTGATTCACTTCCCAGATGCGAATAAAATTATCCTTGCATCCGGTAATGATTTTCGATCCATCCTTGTTGAAAGCGGCAGTCATGACCCATCCGTTGTGATCATCTAGCAATAGGGGAAATTTCCTTGGGTTATCGATATCCCAGATTCGGGCAGTACCATCTCTGCTGGCAGTCAGGAGGGTTTTGCTGTCTGGGCTAAACTCCACATCCATCACACCTGATTGGTGGCCTGATATGGTTCTGATTTGCTCTTTGGATTTCAAATCCCATATTACAGCATCGCCAAGTTCACGACCTATAGCAAGGTAATGGTTGTCATTACTGATGTCCATTGAATTGATAGCGTAAGGCTGGTCAAAGTATATTTTTGACACTTTACCACTTTCATCTGCCTTTGTGATATTTCCAGCTTCTGATCCTAGATAAAATTCATATTGTGCCGGGTCTATTGCAATTGACAATATTCTAGAGGCGGCTTGCCCGATGGGCTGCTTGTCATACATCAGGCCGGTAAGCTTGATTTCTCCTTTTCGGTTTACAGAGATGTAGGCGTCTTTTCCCGGCAGGAATGATGCGGCCTGTAGTACCTCAGGGTCAGTCATCGGTTGGTTTATTTCGCCTTTTTCATTGCCTTTTATATCAAGGATAATCGTGCCGCTTGTTTTTGTTAGGATCATGAGGAATCTTTCGTCATGACTGATGTCAATGGATCTGATTAAGTCATCTCCTTCGAAGATTGTAGTCGGAACCACCTTCGGATTATTGATGTCCCATTTCAATACTTTTCCATCAGACCCTGCAGAGTAGAAGTAGGAGTCTGATCCCAGCTCAATAGAGATCACCATTTCGTTGTGGCCAAGTATCTGGTTGTATGCATAATCCATTATGGTTGAATCCAATTGTAAATATTTGTTGGCATAATGGAGCGCAGAGTAAACGTTCAGATGTGAAACGAACTTTTCGGATGGGTTAGCTTTCCAAAAGTTATAAGCCTGTGCCGCAATGAGTGCTTTGAGTTCGGGATGGTAGCCAGGAGTCAGTAACGAGCGCTGTGTCATGGACTGAACAATTTCGGTCAGTTCCAGTACTCTGATTCTTTCTTGCAATGCACTGACAACAGAGTCTGATTCTGACTGAGATAATGCTGAGGTGGAAATTAAAACTCCAATTATTACAGAAACAGGTTTAGAGAAGATTTTCATGGTATCATTATTTAATTCCAATATAATGGAAAAGAAACAATTTCGCCATAGGAACGCTAGTTGGCCCTTATGAGTTGGTGGCTGGAAAATACACCCATCTGATTAACCCTGAGGATATAAACTCCTTGATTTAACTCACCAATTGAGATGTATTCAGCTCCCTCTTTCACTTGTCCCATAGTGATTACTTTGCCGGTTTGATCAAGTATTTGATATGTGAAACCCTGTTGAGTGCGGAAGTAAACTTTATCAGTAGTGGGGTTAGGGTAAAAATGAAAAGCTTGATTTGAAATATTACTCAATGGGTCATCCTCACAAACAAAATCACGTTTCGATCCTGGCTCATTTTCACCTGTTATCATCACTTGAAAGTCCCTGATAATATAGCCCACCCGATACCATTTTTCATTCACTTTTCTCCAATCTTCCACTTTCACTGCAATTGAATATTGTCCCCTTATTTCCCCACTTGGGAGATGGTAGGCATCCCCCGGAGCGTCCCATACCAATATTCCTTTTTCGTCAATTGATAGAGTAGGGCATTTTCCTTCTTCACTACCTTTTGCTTCCTGTGAGTAGAACTCCAGATCATTCGGGAATCTGTAGTTATCAACGTTAGTGGAAAAGCTTTTCTTAGGTATAATGATTTCATACACCACACTGTCGCCATCAGGATCATACGCCCCCAAATTGGCCACATAAGCCTTGCCTACTTGTGCTTTATGAACCGACGGCTCGGATAAAACAGGGCTGCTGCTAGTGCCAAGAAAGGGGTCAATGACTAAAAGGGCTTCCACATAAAATGAAGTTTCTGCCGAGTTTTCTACGTTTAAGATATCAGCAGTTCTATTATCCTCCGTGTAGGTTATGAAGTAGCCTGCACCACTTGGAGCTGGAAAGGAGTAATTGTAAGAAAATGAGACAATCTCTAATTCGTCACTGACGGCTATCGCCTCGTTAAAGCTAAAAGGTCCGGTTATCCTTTCAGTTCCTATAGTAAGAATGCCTCCGGCAAAAGGAATGTCGGACCCAGGGTCGCGAAAGCCTTTTACAGTGATTTCATATGTCAGGGTGGACCCATTTACTTTCTTGATTTGTATTTCTCCTCCATGGATATGAGTTGCTTGTCCATATAGGGAGATCAGCAGAAAGAACAAAGAGAGGAAGAAGCCTTTCATTAAAAGTTAGTTAATACCTCTATTTAACGATTTTATCTTTAACGTAGTATAAAGAACAGTTAATTATAAAACATAAAAGGTTGCCTCGGAATAACTGTCGTCACAGAAACCCAAGGCAACCTTTTAATAATGAATCAAAATTAGCCGAAAACATTTAGGTGATGCCAAAAGTGAGATGACTATTTTGTTAATCAATAGTTGGTTTTAGTTCACCTCCAGATTTGAGCTCCATACCGTCATCAAGTTTGATTGATGTTCTGAAGGGGTTTCGATTAAGTGAAATGTGTTTGTTTCATCAAGGTGTTCAATTCCAATTTTATTGAAATATTCATTGATATTTAGTTGTTTAGAACCACGTATGTAATCGTTGATGAATGTCTCTACTTCGGGGTATGTCATATCTACTACTACATCAAAAAACTGCTTGTCATCAAAGGATCGATCGGGACCGTATTGTTCTATCAGATCCAAAATAAGCTCTCTGAGGCCATAAGAACCATTGGAGAGGTCTAAAAGATGAAGATCCAGCATATACGCAACCAGTGCTCCGTGATTATAGACATTGATAAACTGTTCATTTCCCTCTGGGGTGTAGGATGTCAGACTTATCTCTTCCAAAGTGATTTCCTTATCGAAGCGATCATATACGGAGTACTTACTTGAAAGCTCAGACAGTAGCACATTCAAATCCATGCTGCCATTTCGGTACTGCATAATGTCGCTTGCCCATTCGGTGACACCTTCATAGAGCCAAAGGTGAGCAGAGGGTGTGGCCTCAGCAAAATTGAAATCTGCAATTATCTCACTGTGAATGTTGAGAGGTGTGACAATATGGAAAAATTCGTGAGCCGCTGTACTTTTGATCAGACTCAGATAAGAATCTGAGATTGTGCGATCACGAAAAACATAAACCGAGCTCAATGAGTGCTCGAGTGCTCCAGCGAGCTGATCCTCAAAGTGAAAAATAAAACTGTAACGATCGACCGGCAACTCGGACAGAAATACACTTGCATCCTGAATGATAGACTGTAAACCAGGCTCTATATCATCGGCAGCAATCGTGCTGGCGGCTGAATAAACATAAATCCCAATCAGCGCATTATCAACTTCCACCTCTGACTGGGTAAGGAGGCCCGTCAGCAGCGGCGAATCCACAAGTTTATCATAGCTCTCGGCTGTATAGATATTCGGTTTGTACAGTTCCAGCGATGTTCCAGAAATCCAGGATTTAGGTTTTGATATGCTCACGAGATACTGCCGATTTTTCATTCCAACAGGATAACCTAAAACACCGAAAAAGTTGATAAGAGCATGATCAGCCTCTAGCGATGTAGCACCCATTCTGTAGAGAGGATTTTCTGACACGGGATTGTCCCAAATATCCAGCACTTCATATGTGATTGAGAACAGGTCAGCAGGGGAGGAAAACTCCCATTGATTGGTAGATATTTGGCTTGAGCCTATCTCATTGCCTTGAGCATCGAAGGCCCTGAAGTTTTGCACAAAGCGCCCTATGTCCGATATATTGTATGTTCCGGGCACAACAGCGGGAAACTGATAGACGGAGTTGGACTCACTTAACCCTTCAAAATATCCGGTTACCTTAAACGAATCACCTTTTTTGTCTTCTAAATCAATGTGATAATAAATAGAGTTGGTCAGAGAAATGCCCGAAGGAAGCAAGGAGGGATCCGCGGGATCGTTTTTACATGCCGGAAGGGATATGGCAAGCAAGCTCATGATCAACACAACTTTCATTCCTTTTTGAATTCCAAATTTTATCATACCTCTAAAACAATTCTAATGTTAAACTCACCAGAACCTGACCGATTTTAATGTCTTAATAAGATTAAAAGTACCGCAATCTTTGTTGAAATATTTACATTCTAAGACGGAATATGTAAATTCCAACATCTGCTCAACCAATCAAGATTATGAAAAGACCAATTATCCTTTTATTCATTTCCCTGCTGTTTCTCTCTCAGGCAGGAGCGCAAAGTGCTGATTCCTTCAACAAGGGAATGGAAGCATATAATAAACATGATCTCCCCAATGCAATCAGGCATTTTCAGGAAGCAACACGCTATAATGATCGCGACCAGAGAGCATGGTATTATCTGGGTATGGCTAGCAACTATAGCCAAAAATGGGAAGAAGCAGCTCTGGCCTTCCAGAGGCTGTCAAGCTTGAATCCCAATTATGATTATAGGTTCTATTATGAGGCAAGTAAAGCTTTGATCGCTATCAATAAATTTCCTGAAGCTCAATGGTGCTTGAATAGCTTTATGAACAGAATGCCCAAAAATGCTCGATCAACTATGACTGAGCATCTGATTAAGAATAGACTGGAATATGTATCCAAATCTCCTGAAATACGAAATCAGGAACCCACCACGAGCCTTCCTGATCCGGTGGACGCTGTAAATAGTGATTACGGAGATTATACTCCTCAGGTGAACCCAACGGGAACAAAACTGTACTTTACAAGTGTGAGGCCGGGCGGATTTGATTTTGTAGAAGACAGTAGTCAAATGATCGATTTTGGAGAAGACATTTACATTTCTACCTTTTATGGCGGTCAGTGGTATGCACCAGAATTGCTACCACAACCGATAAACTCTCAAGGAGATGATTTCGGGTCTGCATTTACCGGTGATGAGCAAACCATGGTTTATGTGCGCTGTGGAGATAAAGAAAGTGTAGGCAATTGTGACCTGTACATTACGCATTTGTCTGGTACAGAGTGGACAGAGCCTGTGAATATGGGTAATGTGATCAATAGCAGTGACTGGGACTCTCAGCCAACAATGAGCGCAGATGGTACACGCATTATTTTTACATCGGCAAGGGCAGGTGGCTATGGGGGCTCTGATTTATACATGTCTGAAAAGAACCACCTGGGTGATTGGGGAATACCTCAAAACCTGGGCAGTACAATCAACACACCATTGAATGACAACAGCCCATATCTGGCGCCAGATGGAAAAACACTTTATTATGCCACGGAAGGACACCCGGGATATGGAGGCACAGATATTTTTTACAGCCTGTTTGAAAATGGAAAGTGGTCTAAGCCAATCAATTTGGGAGCACCGATCAATTCCGGTGGTGATGATACCAACTTCAGTATCTCAGGTCAGGGGATTGCATACTTTGCCTCATCCAAGGGAATGGATGGCAATTATGATATTTACCAGGTAGAACTTCCCGATCACTTAAAACCGAAACCGACGGTCGTTGTTCAGGGGTTGGTTACAAACTCTGAGACCACAGACCCGCTTGCCGCACTTGTACTTATTGAGGACATCAACACAGGTGAGCTTATCGCAATCAATAAAAGTAACTCAGCAAGTGGTGAATACTTGATAGTGTTACCAGCGGGGCGTGATTATAGTGTTTCGGCTAGTAGCAAAGGGTTTTTCTTTTACTCGCAGAGTTTCGAAATTCCGAAAGACACCAGTTATCAGGAGATACAGCTCGATATTGCGCTTGAGCCTATCAAGAAGGGAACCAAAGTGGTACTAAACAATATCTTCTTTGAGAGTGGGAGAGCTGAGCTTAAACCTATTAGCTATGTTGAGCTTAACAAAGCTATTGACCTTTTAGAGGATAATAAGACTATGGTTATAGAGATCGGCGGGCACACCGATAATGTGGGAAGTGCAGACCTGAATATGAAGTTATCAGAGCAGCGCGCAAAAGCGGTTATGGACTATATGGTTCTGGCAGGTATTGCGCCCGAGCGCTTAAGGTCAAAAGGCTATGGAGAAACAACTCCAATAGCTACAAATGACACGAAAGAAGGCAAGGCGAAGAACAGAAGAACGGAGTTTGAAATAGTGGAGTTCTAAGAACTCTGGTCAGGAATAGACACAAAAAAAGCCCTCAATTGAGGGCTTTTTTTATCAAGAATTCGTTTTTTATCTTTTGGATGTCGGAACGTAATCTCTTTCATTCTCACCGACATAAACCTGTCTTGGTCTTCCAATAGGCTCTTTATTTTCGCTCATTTCTTTCCACTGCGCTATCCAACCTGGCAGTCTCCCCAAAGCAAACATTACTGTAAACATTTCTGGAGGAATACCCAGTGCTTTGTAAATAATACCTGAATAGAAGTCCACGTTAGGGTAAAGTTTTCTATCTACGAAATACTGATCTTCCAGCGCTTCTTTTTCCAACCCTTTGGCAATATCCAATACAGGATCATTCACTCCAAGTTTCTCCAGTACATCATCCGCAGCTTTTTTAATGATTTTAGCTCTTGGGTCAAAATTCTTATAAACCCTATGACCAAATCCCATTAGTCTGAATGGATCATTTTTGTCTTTGGCTTTGGCCATCCACTTTTTAGTGTCACCTCCATCTTTTCTGATATTTTCAAGCATCTCTATTACGGCCTGATTGGCTCCACCATGTAGTGGACCCCAAAGGGCATTGATACCGGCAGAGATGGAAGCATAAAGGCTGGCTTGCGAACTACCAACTACTCTTACTGTAGAAGCAGAACAGTTTTGCTCATGATCAGCATGCAGTATCAATAGCTTATCCAATGCGGCTGTGACCACAGGATCCGGTGTGAAGTCATCTGTAGGTAGCGCAAACATCATTTTGAGGAAGTTGGAGCAATAATCCAACTTGTTGTCAGGGTAGTTTACCGGATGCCCCATTTTATTCTTATAAGCCCAGGCTGCAAACGTCGGCATCTTAGCCAAAATACGAATGATACTTAGATCAACTTCATCGTCTGAGCGATTTGGATCCAGACTTTGTGGGTAAAATGCCGTTAGTGATGTTACCAGTGACGACAAAACACCCATTGGATGGGCAGTAGAAGGGAAGCCATCCAATAACTTTTTGATGTCCTCATGAACCAGCGTGTGGGTAGTTATTCTTTCCTGATAAGCTTTTAATTCTGCAGCAGAAGGCAGCTCTCCATAGATAAGCAGATAAGAAACTTCAACAAAAGTAGATTTTTCGGCTAGTTGCTCTATTGGATATCCCCGGTACCTTAATATTCCTTTTTCACCATCCAAAAACGTTACCGCACTTTTAGTAGAGCCTGTATTTTTAAAACCAGGATCTATAGTAATCACTCCTGATTTTGCCCTTAGGGTACTAATGTCTATAGCCTTCTCGTTTTCGGTACCTGTTGTCACAGGTAGTTCATATACCTCACCGTTTACTTTAATTTCTGCTGTTTCCGACATTCTAATTTTTAACTAAAACCTAACATTATAAAACTATATAAAAAGAGTATTTAAACTCATTAATTTCCCCCTAATATAAGAGGAAGACCATCACTTCCGCTACCAATTACTATTGTTTTGGCATTTGGTGATTTAGAAAGCTCCGTTGTTGCTTCAATACCGCGCATCTTCAGTAGTTCCTTGGTCAAACTACTATTGATGATTTTATTAGCGGCTGCTTCACCTTCTGCTGCAATTCGCTTTCTTTCTGCTTCACTTTTTTCTTTATCTAATCTAAACTGATATGCCAGCGCCTCTTGCTCTTGCTTCAATTTGTTTTCGATTGCTACTCTTATTTGGTCCGGCAACTTTATTGATCTTATCAACAAGGCACGCATCACCACATTGTTGCCAGGCGCTCCCAAAATTTCCTCTGTTTCGGTTTTAATAGAAGTTTCTACTTCAGACCTTTTTGATGCAAAAATTTCTTCTGCCGTGTAACGTCCCATAGCCTGGCGAACAGTGGACCTAACCTCAGGGATAACTAATCTGGTAACGTAATCTCTTTGGAAAGTCTCATATATCTCACCAATGCTATCATACATCGGGTGAAACCTAAGCGTTATATCTACATTGATATTCAAACCATTTTTATCCAAAACATCCATGGTTTCTTCAATCTGGTTTTCTGTAACATCATAAATATAAACATCATTCCAGGGAGCTTTAATATTAAAACCAGGACCAATGATATTTTTCTTATCGAGTCCTCCACTAAATTTACGGAACATCACAGCGCGCTCTCCAGCCTGCACAGTGAAGAAAATACTATTGGAAACCGATAGAATTATTATCAATACAGCAGCACCAGTTACAAGTAGGGGTAGATATTTGCGATTGTTCATTTTTGGGTTATGTTTCGAATAATTCGTAAAGTTAATACGTCAGCAACTTTAAATGGTTAAAAATGGCGATCAATATTTTTTTACTAAATATTCAACGAATTAGTGAGAATTTTGCAAATTATAGTACATTTTTGTTGTTTTATTATAAATGTGTGCAATGAAGGAAACATTAGAACTTATAATTGAGACGTTAGGTAAGCCTTACAAAGATTTGAAGTTTTTGCTCGAAGCTCTGAAGGAAATATTAATTGAAAACGGAGAAAAGGAAACAGCTGAGCAGATCCCGTGGATCAACGAGCTTCCTGATCTGGATAAGACAGAATTTACCGAAAAGCATATTCAGCTTTACTCGCTTGTTTTTCAACTGGTTAATATGGTTGAAGTTAATGGTGCTGTACAGCAAAGACGATCATTAGAAAATGATGACTTATCGTCGATACATGGACTGTGGGCCAATAATTTCAAACGCCTAAAAGACATCAATATAGATGAAAAGGATATAGCTGTACGGCTCAAAGATGTCCATATTGAGCCGGTGCTTACAGCGCATCCTACGGAAGCAAAACGGGCCACAGTATTGGAACATCACCGTGAGTTGTACCTATTAATTGTACAGATGGAAAACCAGATGTACACCAAAAAGGAACTTGATGGTATCAGACACAACATCAAACAGACGCTTTTCAGACTTTGGAAGACGGGAGAGATCTTTCTGGAAAAGCCGGATGTGGCATCTGAGCTCAGAAACATCATGCATTACTTGACAAATGTGTTCCCTGAGGTAGTCCCGGTTATGGATAGAAGGATGATACAGGCATGGGAGGATCAAGGTTATGATGTGGACACACTTTACGACCTAAATGCATGGCCAAAATTGTCTTTTGGAAACTGGGTAGGAGGAGACAGAGATGGACACCCATTGGTTACAGCTGATGTTACCGAAGAAACGCTTAAGTCATTGAGATTAAATGCTTTAGTTGTAGTAAGACGGAAGCTTACCAATCTTGTAAAACACCTCAGTTTTACTGCCGACATGGATAGTTTAAACGACCAAATCAGGGAGCGTACTACTCAACTTACTTCAGAGCTGGGAGCCAAAGGCGAAGAGGCTTTTTCAAGAAATAGAGGAGAAGCATTTAGACAATACTTGTCTTTGGTGATAGCCAAACTACCTGTGGATACAAGAAGGGATCATGCAACTGAAATTTTAGAAAATCCAGGCTCTTATGTGAGATCAAATGAGCTTTTAAATGACATGAAGATTCTGCAAAAAGCTATGCTCGATTATGGAGCCAAATCAATAGCGAATGATGATGTTCATGTTGTCATCAGAATCATTGAAACATTTGGGTTTCACCTGGCTCATCTGGATGTTCGTCAAAACAGTGCATTCCATGACAAAGCCATTCAACAATTGCTGGAAGCAGCCGGGTTTGAAAAAACCGATTTTGGCAATTGGTCTGAGGAAGAAAGGTTGGAGTTTATCAATCAAGAACTAAAGTCCAACAGGCCATTTACTCATCAAAAAACCGAACTAGGCCCCAACGCTCAAGCTGTAATGGAGTGCTACAGAGTATTGGCAGATCATATAGATAAGTATGGAACGGATGCCATAGGCTCTCTGATCGTAAGTATGACAAGATCTGTATCTGACTTACTTGTCGTTTATCTGCTGGCAAGAGAGGGAGGTTTGGTTAAACAAACAGATACAGGAATTGTGTGCACGATCCCTGTGGTGCCACTTCTGGAAACCATTGAGGATTTGGAAAACGGTCCGGATATTATGAAAGGATTTTTGAGTCACCCTTTTACCGAAAGAAGTCTCAAACACGTCCAATACAGAGAAGAAAAGCCTAAGCCACTGCAGCAAATCATGGTGGGGTATAGCGATAGCAACAAAGACGGAGGTATCATGGCTAGCCAGTGGCATTTGTTCAAAGCTCAAACCAAGCTCTATGAGATCGGGCGTCAGTTTGACATTCGCATGCAGTTTTTCCATGGAAAAGGTGGATCTATAAGCCGTGGAGCAGGACCAACGCATTATTTTATAAATTCACTACCGCATTCAAGCGTGGATGGCACGCTTCGACTCACCGAACAGGGCGAAACCATCGCGCAGAAATATGCCAACAAGGTGAATGCGGAGTACAACATTGAGCTGTTGATGTCCACCACCGCAGAGAAGTCCATCAGAAACAACTTCACTGAGAGAAAGCCGCATCCCGTTGAGGATATTTTTGAGAGGCTGGCGAATGACAGCAAAACGCACTATGAAAACCTGATGCATGAAGAAGGGTTTGTACCTTATTTCAGGGAAGCTACACCAATCGATGCTATCGAGTCCAGCAAAATAGGTTCTCGACCGGCAAAACGTACAGGGGCTAATACACTCGAAGACCTCAGAGCCATTCCATGGGTTTTTTCATGGAGTCAATCGCGATACAACATGACATCATGGTACGGCGTTGGAACAGCTCTAAAAGGCCTGAAAGAACGTGATCCGGAAGGATATGTGAGATTCAAAAATTCTGTAAAGCATGATGCTTTCATTCGGTATGTATTGACCAATGTGGATACCAGTCTGGCTGCCACGGATGAGAAAATCATGGCTCAATACTCATCACTTGTTACCAATGAAGAGTTGCAGAAGAAGTTTGCTGATATGTTTCTCTCAGAGCTGGCACTCACCAGAGAAATGCTAATGGACGTGTTGGGAGCTGGTATTGAAGTAAGGAGAAAGAACCACCATTACTCTAACTTGCTTCGATCATCCTTGATGACCCACTTGCACAATAGGCAAGTGTCTCTTTTGAAAAAATGGAGAGAAGAGAAAAAGGCTTCAAACCCAGAGGCAGATAAGACACAGGTAAGGTTGATGCTTACAATCAATGGTATTGCGTCAGCAATGAGAAATACCGGTTGATTATCTTTCATAAAATTGCGAAAGGGCTCAGCATATGCTGAGCCCTTTTTTTATGCCCATACCTCTAAAAAATTGCGACTAATGTGCGGAAGGAGACATTTGTTCGTAGAGCTATTGCTAACACAAATTCGTATCATTAAGGTATGAAAAGTGTCATTTTGACCATGTGTTTAGTCCCCTTTCTCACCGCTTGTGTTGGCACGGATTATGAAAATGATCCTAAGGATTCCGCCATTCTTTTAGAGAAACAAAGTTTCGAATTGATGGTAGGGGAGTCTGAAACAATAGAAGCGGTCTATCACTACAATATGTGGCGTCCAGAGCCCGAAGTACAGCTAACATGGATAAGCGAAAGCCCGAGCATCGCTACAGTAAACTCGTCAGGAACCATCACGGGATTAGCCAAAGGACAAACTACGATAACGATACTGTTTCCAGGAGAGGATACTACTTCTGTCTCGGTAACCGTGGTGGAAACCGAGGCTGAAGTGGCCAGAGTGGAAGTTTCAGGAGACAAGAGTACCATTGAAGTGGCAGAGACATTGCAGCTATATGCCAGAGCTTACACCATCAATGATGTTGAAATAACAGACAAAGTGGTGTCATGGTCATCTTCAGACCTAGCCGTGGCATCAATAGATCAAAATGGATTGGTAACCGGTTTGGCCAATGGCCTGACCGAAATGATAGCCTCAATAGATGGGGTAAGCAGTCCTTCTTTCGTGATTATGGTGGGAACCAATGGGAAAATGGGGACATTTCAAGGCGTAGGGTCTTATGACGCAAAAGGCACTGCGACTCTGATTGATGACAATGGAAACCTGACCTTGACGTTTAGCAACGATTTTGAGACAAGTTTTGCTCTTGGCACGTTCGTTTACCTGGCCAATTCAACTAGCGGAACGGCAGTAAGGTCTCAAGGTCTGGAAATAGCAGAGGTTACCACCAATGGTGCAAAGTCCTATGATGTAACGGCAGTCGATAGCAGCGCTGGATTAAACTCATATCAATATGTCGTGCTACTGTGTAAGCCAGCAAGCATCACCTTTGGGTATGCTGAATTGAAATAATTATGCGAAAAAATTTACTCATTGTTATCGCGTTCACTTTTGGTTTTCAATCCTATGCCGGAGGCGGATGGGTACACAACAAATACAAAGGCTATTTTAAAGTAGCCCAGAATGTGATCCGATCTCCTCATTTATTTGATTCAGATGGAAACATCGTGGATATACCCACGGTAAGTTTATACACAACAAGTGTATATGGGGAATATGGCCTAAGTGACAATCTTACGGCGGTTGTTTATATGCCTTTTTTTGTCAGGAGCACTTTGAATAAAGTGGAATTTAGACAAAGTGGAAATACGATTGAGGGTGATGCTATTAACTCATTTGGTGATACCAATATTGGATTTAAGTATGGTTTTTTTCAGGATCGACCAGTTGTGATGGCTGCAAGTTTAATGCTGGGTTTGCCATTGGGATCATCCGAGGTGAGCAGTGAAAGAATTTTACAGACAGGAGACGGAGAATTCAACCAACTGGTAAAAATTGAGGCAAGCCACTCGTTTGCCGAATTACCTTTTTATGCATCGCTTTTAGTAGGTTTTAACAATCGTACCAATGGGTTTTCTGATGAATTTCATTGGGGTGGAGAAGTGGGATTTACATCCGAAAGGTTAGTGGCTATTTTGAAAGTTTACAGCATAGAATCTTTCTATAACGGCGATTCAGCGGGCAACTCACAATCCAATGGTGTTTTTGCAAACAACACAGAGTACTTCTCATATACTCCGGAGCTGGCATATATCATCAATGAATCATGGGGCTTATCTGCGGCAGCAGGGTTCGCCTTTTCAGGGAGGCAAATACTAGCCGCACCTAACTATTCTGTCGGAGTGTTTTTTAGCCTTTAAAACTGAATGCTAACACCAAAGTATGGCATGACGTATTTGGTGGCTTTGTATTCTCCGCTTTCCCTCTGTTCCCAGTAATAGTAGTAGTCCACACCTGTAGCCAAAAACTTATTCATGTGATAGATAAACCTCACCTTGGCCAGTGAGCGACTATCAAAAGTGAAAGCATCACCCAAATCTGTTAAATCACCTTTTATGTAGCTGGCATGCATCGAAAATTTGTCCGCCAACCGCTCAACATCAGCGCTTACGCGAACAGTTGCAGGTGTTTCATCTGTGATATGATCTGGTATAAGTAAGCTCCCGCCGAGTTGTACCGTTTGAAGGATATGTCCGGTAAGACTTCCGTAAGTTCCACTGATTTTTTTGGCGTCTATAAGAGAGCCAATTTTGGCGTCTTTGTTTAATTCATAAATGGCATCAAAGAATTGAGGAAGGTAGTTGTCAGTGTAGTTTAATCGCTCAATCCTGATATCTGTGCTCAATATGTCCGCGATGAAATGAAAGCGAAAGTTGGTTCCCGCAGAGATACCACTTCCTGCTTTTTCCATGAATACATACCCCGGGTCGCCAGGTGTACTTAAAGGAGGCCATGCCACGTCTTCAATGTTGAGCTTTGAGTAGTTAGCAAATAAATCGATTTGTATAAAGGGTATGGATAGCACGACTACTCCCATGTCAATACCGAATGCTCCCACACCGTCTTTGGTGTAGTTATAAGTCTCTCCGTTGCGAACCGTTTGATCTTTGTCTTTGATGAAAGTCGTACCAATCTCCAGAGTTCTGACCACAGGTATGGAGGTCCAGATCAATGGGCGAGAGTAGGGGCGAATAGCAAAAAGATTGAGTGATGCAGGATCAAAATCGCTATAAAGTCCCTCTATACCGATCAGGCCTTTCATGACATTAAAATCATAATGTAGACCCACCTTTCGTTTTTCATAGCTAGTGGTATTGCTATAGTTATTGACCAGCCCACCAAAACCGATCATGGTTCCACTCAGTTCACCTACCTTCACATATATGGGGTCTGTTTTTTGAGCACCATAGCGCACGTATCTCACAAGCCTCAATGGACCTACACCGCCTTTAAATATTTCCGTTCGCACTTTCTGATCATCCAGGCCATAAAGTATAGGCACACTTAGACCTACGCCCACTTTTCCAATCCTAAATTCCGGAGATAGCACCACCCCGACATAGGCATTGCTACCGATTTGGGTGTAGGTAACACCACCGGTAAAACTTCCTGAACCACCTGAACCCATTCCTGCTCTAAAGTCACTCACAGGCTCAATCTCTCTGTCACTCCACTTTTCCTTTGGTTCTTCAGCCAGTTCCTCTTCTGCAACTTCTTCCTCTACAATCGAATCGGCAGGAGGAATATATTCAGGAGTGCTCTCGGCAACATCGATGCTATCTTTTGGAATGCTGTCCGAAACAAGGCGATATTCAGTTTCGGCAAGATTGGTACTATCAGCTGCCGGTGTTTCGATGGTTTGATTCTGAGCAGGTTCCTCTTTTTTCTTTCTATCCTTCTTTTTTTTCTTTTTGGAGTCTTCCCACAGATAAGAATAATCCGAATAAGGATCGTCTTCGCCACCATCTTGCGAAAAGGAAATGGCGGGAACAAAAAATGCGAATAAGTAGATAGAGATGAAAATATACTTGCTCATGTGTTTATAGATATTATTCAATAGAATGTGAAAATACTTCTATTAATTTAAAATTCATCAATTCTCAAGCCGTGTGGTGGGGTGTTCCTTGCGTCTAATAGTTTGCGGTTCCACATATTTGTAAGAATAGTGCAAATCAATATTGGAGAATTTATTTTAATAAAAAATAATGGTTTGTGATATTGTCTTTTCCTGAAATATCAGTTTAATTCACAGTGGTCATCGTCCTGCCACCTCCATGAGTTTTAGCATTGAAAACCATATTTTATCCAGTAAGAAGTACAAAATAACCGACTGGACTAAAGAAACGGCCCAAAAGAATTCTAAGACATACCGACAAGCCGGAGGTCAGCTTGATACGCTGATTATGCATTACACAGGAGGCAGAAGCGGAGAGAGTTCCGCAAAATATTTAATCAGACCAGAGGTGAAAGCTTCAGCTCACATTGTGATTGATAAGACAGGAGACATATATCAGCTAGTACCTTTCAACAAGGTGGCCTGGCATGCTGGGATAAGTAGCTATGGTGATCGGTCCGGCTTCAACAAATACTCCATAGGAATAGAAATGGACAATGCGGGTGTGCTTACTAAAGTTGGAAATGAATTTCAGGCCTGGTTTGGAGTGAGGTACCCTGAAAATGAGGTGTTACTCGCGACTAATAGGAATGAATCAAGCCCCCGTTATTGGCATACGTATACGCCAGAGCTGATCGAAGTGGCTCAGGATATAGCAGAGTTGCTGGTAAAAGAATACAAGCTAACTTCAATTCTTGGCCATGAAGAAATTTCACCCGGAAGAAAGCAAGATCCAGGACCTGCTTTCGAGCTGGACAGGTTTCGAGACATGATTTTAAATGGCAGAGATGTGGACGAAAGCGTAACCGCGAGCAACTTGCCGTCTTCTGGAGTTGTGGCCGTGGATAAACTAAATATCCGTTCGGGTAGCAGCACGTCATTCGATAAAGTAGCGAAACCACTTTTACGAGGACACCCTGTGGAAATTTTGGAAGAAAAGAATGGATGGGTGCAGGTGAAAACATCTGTAACAGGATGGGTTAAAAAAGATTTTGTAACAACAAAATGAAACGGATACTCCTTCTCCTGGCCATTGCAATCGGTACTTTCTTGATAATACTATTTTTCAAGAACCCGGATATGCTTGAGGGCATTTGGCTGTGGGCACTTGGTCTGATAGGTCTGATCATAAAGAGTGGAAGGATAGGCTGGGAAAAAACCACAAAGTTTTTCGACTCGCTGCTTCCAGAAAATCAAAAGGAGACTCCACCCCAAGAAAAAAGCAAGGTTGAGCCAGAAATAGAAGCGGATGTTGAACTTACCGTCCTACGATATTTTCATGATAAGGATACGACCCTCGGTCTCCTATATATCAATGGTAGGTTTTATTGCTACACGCTAGAGGATACTTATAATCAGCCTAAGGTACCAGGGCAAACGAGAATTTGGTCAGGTGAATATATCGTTGATTTTCGAAGAGAAGAAACTGAATTAACCAAAACTTATAGAAGCCGATATCCGGAGTGGTTTCAATATCATCTTTGGGTAAAAGATGTTCCTGAATTCAGCTTCATTTACATACATAGTGGAGGAGACAATACACATACGGAGGGGTGTATTTTGGTTTCTGATAGTCTGTCAGTCAATGCGGATAGTCAATTTTTCACAAATAGTAGAAATACTTTTAAACGGCTCTACCTGTATCTAAAGGAAGAGTTGGACAAGAACAAGAAAATTAAGATAAGCATCCATGATGAAGCTTGGTTTGGTAAAAAGAGCTTCCATCATAACTAAAGCATGGGATATGAAAAATAAATGGAATTTGATTTGGGTGGTGGTGGCCTACTTGGTTTTAGTGGCCATAGTTACCACGTTGATAGGTTTCTTCAGAGCAGGAGACGAATTCTTCTTTCACTTTGCAGCCTCTATTATTATTAGCTGGATAATGGTTCTGATCATCTACTACATCTGGGCTATTTACTTTTACAATATCAACCTCGGCTGGGATGATGAGGACTGGAAGCGAGTCAGAAACTACAAGGACAAGAACGATCTTGGGCCGGGACAAATATCAGATGAGCCAATCAGCAATCCCCACGCCGGAGAGACTTTAGGGCTTCCTCCGGGAACAGTGAGAGGAACTATTGCTTTGTCACTTTTAATAGCCGGACTGGCCGTGATCATTGCTTCGTTCCAATTGAGTTCTTCCTACGCATCAAATGAGAACGTAGTTGATAATTTTGAGTTCTTCAAAAATGCTTTTCTAATGATGATTGCTTTTTATTTTGGCAATAAATCACTGGAGGTACTCAATAACAAAAAGAAGGAGCAGAGTTCGCCTCCCGACGACCCAACAGGAAAACCTACTACATTTCCACCTTCGCCGGTAAGTGCAGGAGATCTGAAAAAAGGTCTGCAACAGAACATGGAAGAACCCGATGAGTCAAAGGATTTTAATGATAAGCAATCCGTAGGCTGATGCGTATCCAAATACTCTTGCTGGTACTCGTATTGATGACTTCCTGTAAAAAGGAGGAGGATCAACGGTATTTGGTAGTGAGTAAGATCAAGAGTTCGGCTAAGCTTGCCACCACGGAAACTATTATAGATAAAGTAGTGCTAGGCACTCAGGAGCGAAAACTCCTCGGTCTCATTAGAGTGAATAAGGCGCATTTCGCAGCTTATACACAGGCAATAATCACTGCTGGTATAGACTTGAGTAAGTTGGAGCCAAATGATATTGAGATTTCCGACAAGCGAATTGAAATAGTTCTGCCCAATGTTGAAGTGTTGGACTTTAGCTATCCTTTTTCAAAATACAAAATAGACAGTACGATAACCCGTGACAAGTTCCTGAACAATATTACCATTTTGGATCATGAGCAATTCTACATGGATGCAGAGTTGGAAATCAGAAACAACCTGAAATACACGGGAATAAAAAAGGCAACAGAAGAAAAAACACGAACCATGATAGCCGGAATGCTCAAGAATATCGGGTATGAAGAAATATATATCACCTTCAAGCCGGGAGTGTTTATTGAGGAAATAAATGCCGACGATTCGCTTGAGGAGAAGAAAAAATAGATGCTAAAATTTTGGTCACATATCAGTCTTTTGGTTCAAATCGCTATAGTGGCGGGAGCGGTCATTCTATTTGCCTTTTTTGACCCTTTCGGGTTGCTTTCGCCCCGAAAACTAACATTGGAAGACACACCTATCAGTGTGCGATCAATCAAAGAGATTGGTAAATTGATTACGGCCGAGTATTATGGAGAAGTACTCACCTCACTGCAGGAATCCAGAATAGATAAATGGACACAGGAAATTGAAGACGATGAAGCGGAGTTTGAGAATCTTGACTCTATGTTTCAAGAAGCCATCAGGGATCTGCGTGATAGGAAAGATGAACTTAACCTGAAAACACGGAAGACAAGAAATCTTTACAAGGTGTATAATAAGCTGTACGGCTACCTCATAGACAATCCATATTATCAAAACTATATCTCAGCGGCCATCTGGAAGTATTATTCTGGCAAGAATAAAAGCGAACAAAACCTAATCAGAGATTTGTACGAAATGGATTCTGAAACCAAACTCACCAATAAGTTTACTCTAATCTCACAAGCGAAGAGTCGGTTCGTTCAAAAGAAGAAGGATTTTATGCAGGTCAAGACTGCCGATAAGAGCTTTAAGAAAAAGCAAATTGTAGTTTTGGGAAGAGGATCAGTGAAGGCGGGGATTGATTTTGGTCAATTCAACGAAGAAAATTTTCAATACGACCAAAACGCCAGCACCATTCACCTCATAGGTATTAAACCCGAAATACTAGTGAGTCACATAAATCCCTGGTTTATCCCCGGAAAAGAAAAAGGGTTTGAAGTGGTAGTGATGACCAGAAAGGCCGATAAACCCAAATACATGCTGATGGTAAAACAAAGGAGCCTGGAAAAACTGCAGCAGAATGCAATCAATGCGGGAATTCTCGAAAGAGCCAAATCCAACGCTGAAGACAACCTTAGGAGCTTCTTTTCATTGCTTATCCCCGGTGGTATAGATCAGGTGATAATCCATGAAGATTTTTTCGCGTACTTCGGAGAATCAATTCTCTCCGAACAAATCACTCCGCTCTCTATGCAGAGTATAGATTCTTTACTGATAAAAGAGTATGTCATAGACAGTGCGGCCACCATGTCCATGAGGAATAGTTTGTCCGAAAGGCGAATCAAAGTAGGAGGAGAGTTGTATCCAATTGATCGATACAGCAGCAAGCTGAGCTTCCTTGATGACGATGCTCTCACACCTGCAGAGCTCAATTGGCTCAAGAATGAAAAAAATCGAATAATAGAAGGGATAGAAAGGTTAAACAAGGTAGATGTATACGCAGATTCAATTTTTGCTAAAGTGGATCTGCTGGACTCTATTTGGTTCTTTCCCGAAGGGGAAGATTTCCTGAAGATTCAAAACCAAATAAAGGAGACATACAACAAAGAGTTCAGCTGGTACAAGATTAAATCTGAGGCCGACTCCTATGTGGCATACCAAGGCAAGAAAAGGATGGCTCAGGCTCTTCTGGTACATAAGTTTATGCTCAACCGCAAACTTGGGTCGTTTGAAAACCTGGCAGCTATTCTCCGAAAAGGAGCCAAACAAGTAGTGAAAGGAGATGTTACCTACATAGTTAAGGATCAAAACAACGAGAATGAGAAAAACACCAGTGAGGTTAATTACCTGCCTTCTTTGGAAGAGTACTTTCAGCCTTTTCAGGGTAACATTTACCAGCTTTCTAAGCGTATCGACGCGGTGTTGGATATTTACGAAGCTTCTTCCATGAACGATCTAATATTGAAAAGTTATGAAACCAGCCCTGAGGTTGTTACGGATTTGGTGGAGCGCGCGCAGCTTAATGGACGAGTTGCGGTTTTTGGAGATACCCTGAGCGTAAACAGATATTCAAACCTTTTTGAATATGTACAAAATGACACCCTTAGTCAAGAGGAATTCCAACAGCTTAATACCATGAAGCTGTTGATAGAATCAGATGCGGAGCTAATCCAGCAATACAAGTTTGATAGCCTCGGCGTTCAGCTGATAGACACCATATGGTATTATCCGCCCAAAGGGCTCATTAAAAAATTCAAAAAGAAAGCCGATAAGAAGAAGTTTGACACATGGTTTTGGCAGTCCGATGAACGTGAAGAACAACGTGCAAATTACGTATCTAAACAAATCCAAACTCACATGACCAAAGGACGCATCAGCGATTTTAATGAAACAGCCAATGCCTTGGTAGTCAATGCGAAAGTAGTGGAGCTAGATGGAGGTTTTGAGACCAATACCAGCACCCATACCGCCACATTTCAGCAGTTACTTTTTCCACCTGAAGACCAGCCTATTCCGTAATATAAGCTTACTATGCCATCGCCCAGAAGCCTGGTAG
Organism: Cyclobacteriaceae bacterium; assembly: GCA_039970095.1. Taxonomy (GTDB): domain Bacteria; phylum Bacteroidota; class Bacteroidia; order Cytophagales; family Cyclobacteriaceae; genus JAMZMI01. The sequence goes on along the minus strand of JBDVMP010000075.1, from coordinate 8,183 downwards.
AGACGCCCGTTCAGCTTTAAACCACTTTGATCAGATAGTAATTCTTTTTGCCTTTTTGTGCCAAAAGGTACTTGTCTTGCAGCAAATCAAAATTGACTGGATCATTTTCAGAGTTTAGCTTCACCTTATTGATGCTAACCCCACCGCCTTTGATCATTCGGCGCGCCTCACCCTTAGAAGGGAATACGATTCCATTGGTAACCTCACTCAGCAAATCCGTTACGTTTTCTGTACCATCTAATTGTCCCTTGCTGATTTCTGTTTGTGGCACACCTTCAAAAACCTGCAACAAAGTACGTTCGTCCAAATCAGCCAAATCTTCAGTAGTGGACTTACCAAACAGAATAGCCGAAGCTTTCTGCGCTTTGATCAGGTCATCAGAAGAGTGAACCATGGTGGTAATTTCCTCAGCCAGTCGCTTTTGAAGGGTTCTCATATGAGGAGCTTCCTGATGTTCGGCTATGAGTTTTTCTATTTCTTCCTGACCGATAAACGTAAAGATCTTGATGTACTTTTCTGCATCTACATCTGAGGTGTTGAGCCAGTATTGGTAAAACTGATAAGGAGAGGTTCTTTCGGCATCAAGCCAAATGTTTCCTCCCTCTGTTTTGCCAAACTTGGTCCCATCAGCTTTGGTTATCAGTGGACAGGTGAGGGCATAGGCTTTTCCTCCACCAATTCTTCTGATGAGTTCCGTGCCAGTAGTGATATTTCCCCATTGATCGCTTCCGCCCATTTGGAGAGTGCAGTTGCCTTCTCTATACAAATGCAAAAAGTCATAGCCTTGCACTAGTTGGTAGGTAAACTCGGTAAAACTCATTCCATCGGAAGATTCAGCTGATAGCCGCTTTTTTACAGAGTCTTTTGCCATCATATAATTGACGGTGATATGTTTACCCACATCCCGAATGAAATCAAGAAAGGAAAACTCCTTCATCCAGTCATAGTTATTGACGAGCTGTGCTGCATTGGCAGCATCAGAGTCAAAATCAAGAAAACGCGAAAGTTGAGATTTGATCGAGTCCTGATTGTGACGCAGAGTAGGCTCATCCAGTAGGTTTCTTTCTGCCGATTTGCCAGATGGGTCACCTATCATTCCAGTTGCTCCGCCGATAAGGGCATAGGGCTTATGTCCACACTCCTGAAAATGCTTGAGCATCATAACACCGACCAGGTGGCCAATATGAAGCGAATCCGCCGTAGGGTCTATGCCCACATAAGCCGCCCTCATGCCTTCCATTAAGTGTTCGTCTGTATCCGGCATGATATCTTGAATCATCCCTCTCCATTTCAGCTCAGCAACAAAGTCTTTCATTAATCTTAGGTTTTACAGCCGCAAAAATAGAAGGGCTTTTGTTTTTTTCTCTATCTGTCTGATAATAATCCAAAGTATGTGATTGAGGGCAGGCCGTATTTTTCATTCTATATATCAATAATCAATACATGCTTTGAACGAGTAAAAACGTAATCCTGCCGTCAATCCAGCTACAGTGACAGATTAACGATTCAAAAGGCAAGATTCATCGGTTAACCTTGTATCTGGAATTATTAAATATCACTTATGCGAATTTTCATCATTGCAGCTTTACTTGTTACATCATTTGTCTCCCACTCACAGGACTCCAGCTGGAAGTCATCATCCGTATTAGACTCTTTAGACTCAGGCAAATTATCTATCGAAGGAATATGGGAACTTGTGGACTTTGATTTTTACGAAGACGATGTGATTGTAAGTTCTGCACCATTAGCCGAGGGTTATGTTCAGCATAAAATTTTCATTGATGGCCATGTGATGTGGAGCAGGCAGGTTCCCAATGGAGAAAGTGAGTGGTATGGTTTCGGAAGCTATGAGATCAAGGGCGACACGCTAATTGAACGACTAGAATATGGTTCTCATGCCCTAAAAAAAACCTTCAAAACTGATGAGCATCGGTTTCTTATTGATCTTGATGAAAAGAGCTACAGACAAATCAATTTCAAAGGCTATCGCAACTTCAAATCTTCTGAAAACTACAGGAGAAAAAATGAAGAAATTTTCTGACCAAACCCGCTCTCCATTTACTGAGACATGAAGTGTTTTTGTTCTATTCGTATAGACTTAAACAATAAATTATCCTTATCAATAAAGGATGTGAGCATTAGGCAGTAATTGATCTCCGTGATTTTTGGTCATCAATACAGCCTTTCATCAGTAACGACAATAAAATTTCTCGAATGATCTGGCGTTTAGGCCCAATAGATTTGCGAGTTGTGTAATTTCGCTTTGTGGCAGATTATAATCAGATCATCAAAGACCTCCAGAAAGAAGTTTACGCCCCAGTGTATTTTCTACAGGGCGATGAACCATTTTTTATTGATAATATCATCGAGCATATAGAGGTCAAAGCACTTGATGATTCGCAGAAAAGCTTCAATCAATACGTACTTTACGGCAAGGAGATCAACTTTACAGATGTGCTGAATGTGGCACGTAAGTACCCAATGATGGGTGAGCGTCAGGTGGTGATCATCAAAGAGGCGCAGGATATCAAAGACTGGAAAAAGGAAGACGCCCAAAACTTGCTAATCTCTTATCTGGAAAACCCGCTTCCGTCAACGGTACTTGTTTTTGGGCATAAGTACAAAAGCCTGGATAAGCGTACCAAAGTGGCTAAAGCGCTGGCTAAAAGCACCGTTTTTCTTGATTCGAAGAAGCTATATGATAATCAGATTCCAGGTTGGGTCAGGTCATACGCTGAGGCCATAGGAGCTAAACTTACGGACAAGGCGGTCATGATCTTGTGCGAAAACATTGGCAACAACCTTCAGCGATTGGCCAACGAGTTGGAAAAACTCAAGCTAAATGTGAAGGAAGGTCAGCAGATAGATGATTTGGCCGTTCAGAAATATGTAGGAATCAGCAAGGATTATAATGTTTTCGAATTGCAAAAAGCCCTGTCGATTCGCAATGAAGTCAAAGCGTATAAGATAATTAGGTTTTTTGCGGCCAATCCATCGGCCAATCCACTGGTGCTGATCATTTCCAATCTGTACATCTATTTTACCAAACTGATGATCCTACATCAGAATGGAGCCAGAGATAAAAATGAAGCTGCCCGACTCATCGGCGTAAATCCTTTTTTTGCTTCTGAATACCTTCAGGCAGCCAGAAATTACCCATTACCGGCTGTGGTTAAAAATATTCAACACATCAGCAAGGCAGACCTTCAATCTAAAGGAATAGGCTCAGCACCAATGAAAGAAGGCGATATTTTAACAGAATTGATTTTTAACCTGTTGCATTGATATCTTTCTCTGCTTTTCATCGTTCATCCAAAAATGTTACAGTGTCAGTGAAGTGTATGTATAGAATATTGGCTTACGTTTTTTGTGTTTTTTCTTTTCTCAACACTTTTAGTCAGGAGAGCATCAGGCATCAATACCCTGAGAACCTATATTTTAAGGGGGTAAAACTGCACAACGAAAAAGCCTTCAAGGCTTCATCTGAATATCTCAATCAGTACCTGAAAGCGTCAGGTCAAAAGAATTACCTTACCGAGGCGGATTTTTACAAAGCCATCAATCAGGTGGAAAGCGGTGACACCCGAGGTGTGGAGAGCATGGAGGCATTTGCCAGATCCAATCCAACCCATCCACTTTCTTCTATAGCTTATTTTGAGCTGGGCCTTTATGCTTTTGAAAAAAAGGATTACTCTAAAGTCCTTACGTATTTCGAAAAGGTATCAGAAGACCATCTTGACATTGAATCTTCCATCGAGTTTTTGTTTAAGCGAGGCTACAGTGCAATGATCAAAGAGGATAATGAGCAGGCCCTGAGTGACTTCAAGCAAGTGATTTTCTATGAAGATAAGTACGTGCAGCCTTCTGTTTATTACTCCGGCCTCATCCACACAAACAACGACCGGTATGATGAAGCATTGGAGGTTTTGATAGATGCGGATAATGCAGATGGCACTTATGGTACGCTCATTACCGAGCTCATTGCCAATATATACTTTCAAACAAATAATTATAACGAGTTGATCGCCTATGCTGCAAATAAGCTTACTGATAGTCCGACTCAAACCAACAGAACGCTACACCGACTACTAGGTGAAACGTATTTTGCCAAAAAGGAATATCGCGCTGCAGGCACTCATTTTCAGCGGCATTTGGATTTCTCTCGAAAAAAAATGGATAGTGACGGCTATTATAAGCTGGGCTACAGTTATTTCAAAACCGGCAATGATCAGGGAGCCATCGACAATTTCAAATTGGCAGCACTTGACAGTGATCAACTTGGTCAGAATAGCAGTTTTTATTTAGGTAAGCTCTATTTGAAAAGGCGAAATTATAGCTATGCGCTAAGTGCTTTTAAGACTGCTGCATCCGAAGGTGAAGATGAGTCCATAAGAGAAGAAGCTCTTTTTCTGGTGGGAAAGGTCAACTACTCATCAGGGCAGTATGGTGATGCTATTCAGTATTTAGGACAGTTTAACGAAGCTTATCCAAACAGTGAGTTTGCTACCGAATCAGCTGAGCTACTCACCAAATCGTACTTGAAGACTTCAGATTATGATCAGGCCATATCGCATATAGAGGAGTCTTCAGTAAAAACCGCAGTAATTAAGGAGGCCTACCAGACCATCTGCTTTCAGCGCGCACAGCAGCTATTCAACGACTCTCAGTTCGCCCAGGCCATCGACTATTTCCACCGGTCTTTGGTTTATAAGATAAAGCCAGGAATGACCTCAGAAGCATTTTACTACTTGGGAGAGTCTTATTCCATTACCAATAAACCTGACATGGCAAGAAAAGCCTATAATGACTGCCAGAGGATATCCTCAAGTACACCGTGGTATACGCTCTCGTCATATGGTTTGGCCTATCTGGATTATAACCAAAAGAGTTATTCGAATGCCGAGGTTCATTTCAACAATTATATAAGCAGGGCAGATAAAGCAGACAAATACTATCAAGATGCCCAGGTTAGGTTGGCTGATTGTTACTTCGTTCAAAAAAAATATAACAAAGCTCTTAGCTTATACAGGCAGCTGCTAGACTCTCAGATACCCTTTGATTATTTACAATACCAAATAGGTAACATTCACTCGCTCAACGATAGACGAGAAGCCGCTCGCGAAGCTTACCTTAAGGTTATTAATAATGGTGCAAAGTCAGATTTTAAAGACAATTCAGTTTATCAGATAGGAGAGTCCTACATTGCCGATGGGGCGTTTGAAAATGCCTCACTGCAATTTACTCACTTGATTCAGGAATACCCTGAAAGCGCACTCGTGCCGTATAGCTATGCAAAACGTGCCTTGAGTTTTTATAACCTGAATCAGAATGAGGAGGCCAAAAACGATTATGAATTTATACTTCAGCGCTACATTAGTCACGAAGTGGCCAATGCAGCACTGCTGGGACTACAGGAGCTGATAGGTCGAGGTGTAAAAGTTGATGGCTTTGAAGATTACATGGATGCCTTTCAGGAGGCCAATCCTGACAATTCTAGTTTGGAAGTTGTAGCATTCGAGGCGGCAAAGAATCAATATTATAGTCAAAACTATCAGAAGGCTATTGATGATTTTAGAGCCTTCAAAACCAAATATCCGGGGAGTAGCTTTCTTCTGGATGTGCAGTATTTCATTGCAGATAGCTACTACAGGCTTGGCAATTGGTCTGCTGCGGCATCAGAGTTCTCACTTTTAATTACTGCCGAAAATAAGTCTTACCGAACCAGGTCTCTGGATAAGCGTGGCAAGTCACTATTGGCCTTGACACAGTATGACGGGGCGCTAAAAAACTACCATTTGCTTTTAGGCTTAGCATCAAATAGAAAGGAACAATTTATTGCCAGAGAGGGACTTATGAATAGTCATTTCGGTGCAGGCGCAGAGGATAGCACCTTGTGGTACGCTGATTTAATCCTTCAGGAGGATTGGAAGCCTGTGGGAGTGGAAGAGGCCGTATGGTTGATAAAAGGAAAGTCATTTCTGAACAAAAATGAATATGCTCAGGCCATGGACGAGTTTGTCAAAGTCATCAATGGCCCGACTGACATTCGCGGTGCTGAAGCCAAATATTACCTTGCACTATCTTTTCACAAGCAGGGTGCTTATAAAAGATCTCTTGAGACGCTTTTTGATCTCAACAGAAATTATGGCTCTTACGCTTTTTGGATAGGCAAGTCATTTTTACTCATAGCAGATAATTATATCGCGCTCGATGAGTTGCTTCAGGCCAGGGCTACTTTGCAATCTATTATTGACAATTCTCCAGATCCCGTGGTAGTAGCTCAGGCTGAACAAAAATTGGATGAGCTTGCCGAAGCAGAAAAGTCAGTCCTGGTTCAGGATTCAGTTTTAGTGGATACTTTAAGTGAAACGAAATGAGCAAGTTGTATATATCCATTTGGACTTTGGTCGTCTTTATACCCATTTCAGTGTTCGCCCAGCAGCCAGCATCAGGTGAAATTGAGGACGTTCAAGTAATAATCGAAAAAGACAAACCGCTGACACTGCCAAAAGCCGGTAGGTTACATCAAAAAGCAGAAGTTAAAAAAATAGAAGAAGACACAGTTTCATTAACCTATGAGGTGGGTCAGCCGGAGTTTAGTTTTGACGCTTACAAGCCATCATTTAAGCCGAAGGCTTTTGCCCGTAAGGGAAAGACCAACCTTATTTTTAACAATTATGTGAAGGTTGGATATGGTAATTATAAGTCCCCACTAATTGAGGCTTATGGGTCTTTTGTGGAGCGTTTGAATTATGTGGGCGCAGGCTTTAGGCATGAAAGCTTTGGCAGAGGATCGGTAAGTAACACTGACAGCCAGTTTTCCTCCAACGATTTGTTCATCTCAGGGCGTTATGTAGCTAGATATGTGACCATTGAGCCTATTGTCAAGTACCACAGAGAGGGCTACTATTACTATGGATATGACGTTGCGGCATTTCAGGCTGTCTCTGCTCCTGAGCACTCTTACATTCAGGCTGTCTCGCTTTACAATGACCTCACTTTAGGTGGTTCTATAGCTTCCTCGGGCAATTCAGAATGGCAATGGACATTTGTGCCTGTTTACAGTCGAACGACCATGGGATTCAAATCTGCAGATAGATTCAATACGGATCAGTCAATAGATCTGAATACCGACATTAACTATGCGCTAACGGAAAATGCTGCACTTGATTTTAACGCTGCTTACACTTTCCTTCAATACACCAGCGGATCGATCGAGTCAAATCGTAGCAAGGCGGTGATAAACCCAGCTTATCGTACTTCAGCGGATAACTTTCACTTAAAAGTGGGGGTAAAGGCTGTTTTTGGCTCGGACACAACATCTTCCTTTTACTTTTATCCTGATGTAGAGGCCAAATATACGATAAGCGAAAAGTTGGGAGCTAAGTTGATTGTAGATGGGGACCTCCAGGCCAATAGTTTATCAGACTTTTTTACTCAAAACAAGTACCTGAATGATTCACTGGTATTAATTAACACAAATCGACAATTGGGTGTTAAGGCTGGACTGGACTTTAGAGTCAGCGAAAAACTCTTCCTTGAAGCTACTGCGGGGTATGATATTATAAAGGGGCAGCCACTTTATCACTACTCGGCGAATGATAGTTCGCGTTTTAATGTCCGCTACGATGATAATTTTGGAAAGTTCTTATTGTCAGTCAAGGGGTTATATATGCTTTCTGCCAATTCATTCATTTCCTCAACCCTCAATTACTATGTTTACAAAGAGGGGAGCCAGCCGGAGGCATGGTTTCTGCCACTTCGAAAATTGGAGATCAATGCAGGGCATGAATTTATAAAAGGTTTGGAGGCCAATGCTCGATTAACTGTTGTAGGAGGAATAAAAGCCCCACTAACTATGCAAAGCAGTACAGCAGGAACTCAACAAGAATACGTAAATCAGGACCCTATCTTTGATTTAGGAATGGATGTCTCTTATGAGATTAAAGAAAACCTGGAAGTGTTTGGACAGGCGGATAATATCCTCAATCAGAAATATGAACGCTTTATGAACTATGTTTCATTTGGCACAACAGCAAAAATTGGTTTTATTTTCCGTTTTTAAACATGATATTCGCAAGAGGGAAACTTCAAGTTTTACAATTTTGAAGTTTTTGTTAACTTGAACCGAACTAATTCTAATCTAATGGCCAAAAAGAAAGATCAAAACGAAGATCCGGAAG
>JBDVMP010000074.1:0-49941 GCA_039970095.1 Cyclobacteriaceae bacterium | reverse complement strand
GAAGTGTAGAAGAGGCGGGTTGTTTGCATCCGCTCCTTCTACATGAATCGATTGGAAAATATCAACTGTGCCGTGAATCCAGTATTCTGGCTCTGAAAGTATGATTGGATCGCCTGCCGTCCATAGATCTGTGTCCTCTATGAATGCTTCCAGATCCTTTACTGAAGCTGCCGTTTGAAACCATTCAGAATCGCCCAAATCAACTGATGTATAGAAAGATCCATTATCGGGGTTAGAAAATTTAGGGTCTTCCTTAGTTGTACCAGTGGCAGTTACGTTATCCTGAGCAACAGCTGTTTCGTAATTGTAAGTCGGAGTTTCACGCTCTGAATCAAAATCATGAAAGACATTATTGGTAAATGTAACATCTCCTACAGCTGGATCAATTCTAAATGGTCTTGAATTGACATGATCAATCAACCCACTCACTATATTACTATTGAATTCGAATACTAAAGAACCATCTTTACCATCATTCTGCTGAATGAACACATCACTTGCAGCGTTGTAAAAGGTATTATTTTCAATCAATACGCTCGAAGTTTTCACGCCCCAATCATTTGCTCCATCATTATCGTTATAATAATTTTTGATAAAGCCCTTTACGTTGGAGAATGTCGAGTTTTTAATAGTCGTTTGTTCTACCCAACACAACCTTGGGTCAAGCACATAATCTCCCAACATATCATGAAAATACACATTATCTAATGTTACACTATTGTAGTGTTTCCTTTGATTCTTGTAAAGCTGAATACCGCCGTTAAAGTCATAGGCTTCTACATCTTCAATAACAAGATCGTATTCATTAAACCAGCCAGCCTGATCATATCTCATCACGTAAGGTGCATTCTTTTGATCATTAGGATCATACCCATCCATTACCATTCCTTTTAAGGTAATGGCTATGGAGTCTTCTTTGGCTCTGAATCCATTGTCATAGAAATGAATTAAGGGTCTTTTGTCTAAGCCTGGATCTCCCATGATAGTCACTTCCTGGAAAATATCCACTGTTCCGTTCAGCCAGTATTCATCATCAATCAACATGATAATGTCACCTGGACTCCATTTGGAAATATCTTCAATAAAGCTTTCCAAATACAAAGTGTCCGCCACGGCGTTTGGCACTCTGTGTACTTTCTGAGCACTCAGGTTAATGTGGAGAGCCAATACTCCCACAAAAAGCCAAGCACATCTTGTAAGCATTCTTTTCATAATTATTGGTTTAGTTGTCAAATCATTTTTAAGCGTGGTAAGGACGCACCTCACCCGTGTTTTTGATAAAATCTTCGTTTTTGGGGCTTATTTCAAGAAAATCTTTTGTGTTTTTCCTTCGTCGTTCTTTATAATGTATAATCCTTCAGTTGGAACTACTATACTCAGTCCTCTACCGATTAACTTACCAGAAAAATTGTAAATACTTAATTCTGACGTATCTGTTGAAATAAACTCTCCATTGGTTATTCTAAAGAAGTTGGCATCTGGTACTACTGTCCCTAAAGGAGTTTGATCATCTGCACATCCCTTGGAATCAACAATTGCTCCTGCAGAAGTACCCGGACATTCATCTATATCATCCGTCACACCATCGGTATCTGTATCCTTTTGAGATTTTGCACAACCATCTGCATCCACTATGGCTTCAGCAGGAGTATCTGCACATAAATCAACATCGTCAGCTACACCATCATTGTCTGAATCACCGGCAACCTTAGGAACAGTTTGTGCTTCTACTACAACTTCCCATACGTTGATTCGCTGACCATTAGGTGTACGATCAAGCTTAGGTATATAGGGAAATGAGGAAATACGGAGCATGGTAGAATCAGCGTCTTTGGATCCATCCACTATTGCCTGAAACCCAAAATCACCATCGCCATCCTCGAAAGTTGCAATATCTCCGGCATGACTATTCATAATGTGCTCCAACCATGCATCTCCATCTGCTTTGTCATTGTACTCCCAAGTTACACCTCCATCAAAGGAAGCTTCAATTAAGTAGACTAGCTCTCGAGTGTTCTCTTGTCTTGAAATATCACCTGAAGTAGTGATATTCAATGATTTAAGATTAGTAAAAGGAGGAGTTATTATAAACCCGAAGAAGGCTGAATCAGTCTCGTAATATTTATGCTTACCTAGCATAATAAAATCACTTTCCGTCTCTGACCATCCTTCTATTTCGTCATGAGGGTACTTATCAGCACTCCCTGTGCAAGTAGCATCCATGTTTTCTTCAAGGTGACAATCATAGAACACAGTCGCTCTCCCATATTCCCAGCCGTCTACAACACCTTCCTCTCTCTGATCTGAATCTCCATAAGCATCATCACATCCATCAAAATGAACAGGATTAGGGCCACATTCTTCTATTACTTTGTCCGCTCCTACTGTCCAATAACCCGTTTCATCAACAGGTATTGTAGCCGGATCAAATACCATAGTGGTGTCCGATTGAGCAATAACACCCGTATAGAGGAAAACTAGGGTAACGATCAGTAAGCCTTTTTGTAAAAGTTTTGTCATCATATTCATGGTTTAATCATTTCTAATTTTATTGAGCCAGCGGATCGAATGTCCCATCAAGCCAGTTAATCGTCTGTTCCAAATTTTCATTTCTAACCGTCGCGTTTGTTGGCAGATAGAAGAAATTATATTTGGGTTGTAAGTAGTTAATACCACCTGCTTCTCCGTCCTGATACTCCAGAGTATAATTAAAATATTCATCAAGTTTCATTGGGTCGCTCCAGTTGACAGTGTCTCTAATATTGGTTTCAAAAGAAACTAAAGCTTCTTCATCTGTAGTAGCTGATGGATCCAATGTCATGACATAGTCTGTATCGAGCATCGTCTGTATTCCTTCTCTTCTAGACCCGTTTATACCATTGCCAACTGATTCCACACCGTTAATAAACAAATTTCTACGTCTCAGGTCAAAATGCCTTTTATTTTCGAAGGATAATTCAATCCTTCTCTCATTCATGATCACTTTTCTGAGGTCTGCTTTGTTAGATGCTGTAATACCGTAATTACCAGGCCCTTGCTCTATTCCTGCACGCGCTCGTATGGCATATAATTGATCAAGTGCCGTGTTGGTCTCGCCCACTTCGTTTGCGGCTTCCGCAAGGTTCAAGAGTACTTCTGCAAACCTGATTTCGATCCAGTCTGTTGGCGTTTGCCGTGTAGAAGCCTTATCCAAAGAGGTATTAACATTCTTTTTGAGGTAAAACCCTGTAGCAGGAATTACGCCTGACTCCTGATCGTTGTTTTGATAGGTCCATTGATAATCGCCATTCCTTCCGGTAAATTTCCAATTACTCCCATTATAAGCGACAGTAGAGTAGAACCTAGGATCTCTATCAACCCAATAAACTGTTGAATCATAACTCAAGCTTTCTTCTATGGAAGTTCCATCGGCCATTGGAAATGCTTTAACAAAATTCCATGTTGGTTGCCCATTTCCTTGATACTGATTAGCTACTGAAAAAGGGCGAACTGAATTATCATATCCATGAGTGCGTAACCCGGTTGAGAATTTAACTCCCATTATTACTTCTTCATTATCTTCAGAAAGGAAAATATCTTCATAGTTTGGATACAAATCATGACCTTCAGATTCGGCAATTGCTTTAGCTTCCAGATTGGCATCATAGGCCGCTTGCCACCTACTTTGTATTCCATCAACAGCATTCACCCCGTTTGGATCAAACTGTGGACTAGCAAAAAACAACAGAACTCTACCTTTGAAGGCTGCAGCAGCCGAAGCGGTTATTCTTCCCGTTTCTAAGCTCTTTCCTGTAAGGAGTTCGATGGATTTATCAAGATCAGAGACAATAAAATCTACACACTCGGCTGCCGATGATCTATTAAGCAAATTCGCACTTCCTTCATTAATGTCTAGGATTTTATCAACAATGGGCACACCTCCATAATATAGCACCAAGTCCCAATAGGTATATGCTCTAAGAAAATAAGCTTGACCTATGTATGAATCCTTTAAGTCAGCATCTAACGTGCCCGTTTCTACTCCTTCTATGAAGGTTATAATATTTCTGACATCAGCGTAAGTTTCTCTGGTGTAATTTCCAGTACCCTCTTGCTGATCAGATCCTTCAACAGGGTCTAGAACAGTTCCAGCTATAAAATCACCTCCGCCCAACGCATCGTTCGTTAAATCGGCATTTTCGAGCATATCGAATTGTTGAGGTATTGCCAAAAGGTATAGGTGATTCAGGTAAAATTCTGTCAGTCCAATGTCATTGAACAATGACTCACCATCTATTGCGCTTTGGTCTTCAGTATCAAGCACCCTATTACAAGAGTTAAAAGATGCTAGAATCAACATACTGACAAAAAACTTATTCAAATATTGCATCAATCCTTAAAATGAAAAGTTTGTTCCTAAACTAATTGTTCTTACCAATGGGTAATCATACCCTTTGGATATTGCTGGGTCTTTGTAATCAAATGGACTAATAATGGTCCAAAGGTTGTTAGATGATATGTACATTCTCCAAGATTCAAGCCTAAGCTTATTCGATAAGTCCTTCGGCATCTGATAAGAAATATTCACGAAATTCAACCTCAGTGTGTGTCCATTTCTCATCCAAAAAGTTGAGACTTGCTCAGCCCATCCATATTCATACGGTCTTGGCAGGGATGCATCCGTATTTTCAGGTGTCCAATAATCTGACCACCATGCAAATACATTCTCACCTATTTCAGGTGTTACTTGTTCGGTTTTTTCAACAAATTCTTTGTGACCAAACACTCCGCCAAATGAAGCGGACACTTTAAACCCTTTGTATCTGGCTCCTAAAGTAAACCCGTAACTATAAGGGGGAGTGGTGTATTCTGCAATAATTGATGCGTCGTTACCATCAATAATGCCATCCGGCTCACGACTATAATCAGGGCCACCAACATCTTTATAATAAAGCATGCCTGGCTCCAACGGGAACCCATCAACCATCAACTGTCCATCGCTGTTTCTTGGTTGATTTGGGTAGAGCTGTTCAACTTCCGCCAAATGCATTTCATCTCTGATTATGCCCAGAGCCGTGTATCCTGGTTGGTTACTATCATCATTTTTAAGTTCATCAACGTACGTTCCCAACACAGCCGGGTTCTGATATAGTCTTATAGGTCTACTTCGTCTTTTGGTAAAGTTTCCATCTATCGAATAGCCAAAATCTTTACCAATATCATCAGACCAGCCCAAGCTAAACTCTAAACCTGTTGACATTGAAATTCTGTAGTTCTCAAATAGGGCATCATTATTCCCTATCACATAAGGGTAGTTTCTATTCCGATCATAGGCATCATAGGTTCTATTGTAGTAATACTCGAAACCAAAATTCATTCGATTATCAAGGATTCTAAGGTCTACTCCAAAATTGTTATTAAGAGTTTTGGACCATGTTCTTGAAGGAACTGTAAAACCATCTCTTCTTGCCTGTATGGTTCCTGAAAGTGCGCCGTTTCCATCTCCATAAATTGGGCCATTAGCCTGTGCATTGGGTATGAAAGCTACTTGGTGCTCGTAAGGTCGGGTATTATCGTTACCCACTACACCAACCGACATTCTTAGTTTGAAGAAGTCGATAAAACTCACATTATCACTAAAGAATACTTCATCACTCATGACCCACCCCGCAGAAACTGATGGGAAGAACCCAAAACGCTCCTCCTTTGCAAATTTACTTGAAGCCTCACCTCGAAAAGCTGACTCAAAAAGGTACTTTCCATCGTAATCATAGTTCAAACGTCCTACTACTCCCCACCTTCCTGTTTGATCATAATCTCCGCGATTTATAATACTCTCAGCAGAATAAGCCCATGTATATGGGTATCCCCTCACTTCGGCTCCTGTCTGAGTCATAGTCAGAAATTTGCTTTCGCCATCACTTTGTTCATATACGATCAAAGCGTTTAGGCTGTGCTTGCTTATAGTTTTTGCATAAGAAATGGAAGCATTCCATTGATAATTAATCCCTTTTTGAAACGACTCAGAGAGCTTCTCATCATTTGCAACCAGCCTTGTTTCTCCTGTTGGCACATCCGTAAAGATCATTTTATCCCTACTTACTCCTTCCACCACCTCAAATTCATAGACCTCATAATTTTGATTATATCGGGTACCTGTAGAGGTATTTAAATTGTAGGACAATTGAGACCCAAGTTTTAGTCCATCAATAAAAGGAAGGTCGTACGAAAGTCTTGTATTGATATTGGTGTTGTTGCTATGATTAAGGTTGCTACTACCTGATTGCAACAATCCATGCGGATTCCAAGAATCGTTGATATCCACTGGCATTCCATCAACACGAGGGTTTAGCCATTTGGGTGCTGTTAGCGGTCTTTGATACCAGCCTCTCAAAGTACCATCGTCACTTCCTCCGCCATAGCTCGGATTCTTTCTTACCCCCTCTGAGAAATTAATTCCCATGGTGAGCAAAAGATTTTCAGTAAGGTCTGCTTCTATATTTGACCTGATACCGTATCTGCGGAACCACAGATCATCAAAATTACCAGTCTCGTGATAGTAGTTGCCAGCAACGAAATATCGAACCCTTTCGGAACCTCCGGAAACATTCAATGAGTGCTTTTGAATAACTGCGGCTTTATAAAGTCCGTCAAGCCAGTCATAATCTCTTCCTTTTATTATTTCCAGCTCCTCATCCGTAAACTTGTTTCTTTCTCTCAATGTGGTGGACCTATATGTACTAAGCCTTATTGCTTGATCAACTTTTTCATTCCACATCTTGGCATGCTCGATACCACTGAGCATATCAGGAATCTGTGTTGGCTGCCCTATACCAAATGACCCTGAGTAATTAACCCGAGTTTTTCCCGCTTGCCCTCTCTTAGTTTTCACCAAAACGACTCCACCCGCGCCCCGAGCTCCATAAACTGCAGCGGCAGCATCTTTAAGAATCGATATACTCTCAATTTCACTAGGATCAAGTCTATTGAATATTTCATCACCTGTAGGACCAGTTCCGTCCTGCTCACCTGTATAGATAACACCATCTATTACATAAACAACTTGACGTTGGATATTTCCAGAAGCCGATTCAGCCCTAATAACCAAAGGGGAAGGTGTTCCTGGAACACCTGTACCATTACGACTAACCTGAACCCCAGGTAATTTTCCAACTAGGGTTTGAGCCAAGTTGGCTGTTGGTATGTCTTCTAACTCTTCAGGGTCTATGGTAACAATAGCGCTAGTCAAACTCGTTTTCTTTTGCTCGCCATATCCTACAATAACTACCTCTTCCAATTTTTGAATGTCTTGGGGAAGCTCAACATTTATTACCGTTCTACCATTAACAGCCATTTCCTGAGTCAAGTACCCAATGAATGAATAAACCAAAACATCCTTTTCATTCACGTTGAGAGAATAGTTTCCGTCAAAGTCTGTAGTAGTCCCTTTGCTTTGACCTTTGATAGAGATGGTGACACCCGGGAGGCCTTCATCATAATCTGAACCCTTAACATGGCCGGATACTTTATATTGATCCTGCGAAAACGCAGAGCTAACCGACACAAAGGTTAGCAAAACCAATAAACAGGCTCGTAAATTTCTTGTCATAGTTCTCAATAAAATCGTGTGTCTCGGCTGTCAATTGGACTTAGTTAAGTTCTCTGCCGAGAAGAGGCCTTTGGTCTTTATATATTCACGGAATGAAATGATAGTTCCTAAATCCTATCCAATATTCTCAATATTCAAGTTTTAAACTATCCTGTCCCATCATGCGGGCTATCAAAATTTTATTACATTTTTTTCATTTTTAATAATTTAATTAATTCTAAAAATGACTCAATTTAAAATTTTACAATAAATAAATGTACATATGACAATTAACGACGCATTTCGCTAACATCATCGCAACGCGTAGCTGCGCAATTTGTGAAAAAGTTTAAAACATAGTAACCAGACTTTTTTTTAGATCTCTCGAACAAATTAGTTGAACAAATCCAAGTTAATCTGATTCCTTTCTGAATTTTCAAGAGTAACAGAGCGCAAAACTCCTTGGTATTCGATTTCAACTGTCTGGTTAGTAGCGTTTGATTGAATAGATAAACGTTCCATTTTTGAATTATACCATTCCATATGCAAAGTCAAGCCTCCTCGAGCTTTGAGTCCCGACACCTTACCCTCGTGCAAAGCATCTGGAAGAGCAGGAAGTAATACAAGTTTATCTCCTTGGCTTTGTACGATCATCTCAGCTATTCCAGCAGATGCTCCAAAATTTCCGTCTATCTGAAATGGAGGATGTGCATCAAATAAATTGGCGTAAGAACCTCCTCGACCGCTTCTTGTAGACCATGCAGGACTTAACAATGACTCTACCATTTTCCATGCATGATTCCCGTCTCTGAACCTCGCCCACAGGTTGAGCTTCCAAGCCAGACTCCAACCGGTACCTTCATCACCTCTAAACAACAATGATTGCTTGGCAGCTTCCATTAGTTCCGGTGTATCCCAACTGATCTCATTTCCAGGATAGACTCCCCACAAATGCGAAACATGTCTATGTTTGTTTTGTGGATTGTCAATATCTGTGAGCCATTCTTGTAGCTGACCATGTTGGCCAATCTGGTTTGGCGCAATGCGAGGATACATTACTTCAAGCTGCTGTTTAAATTCTGGATCAACACCAAGAATTTCAGCGGATATGATACAGTTTTGAAATAAATCTCGGATAATCTGATGGTCTATGGTAGGACCAGCAACAAGTCCTCCATTCTCAGGTGAGTTTGATGGCGTACTGATCAAGTATCCTGTTTTCGGGTCTTCAGTTAGAAAATCTACAAAGAATTTGGCCGACCCTTTCATCAAAGGATAGGCCTCTTTTAAAAACTCCTCATCCTGAGTGAACAAGTATCTTTCCCACAGGTGGTGGCAAAGCCAGGCGCCTCCGGAAACCCAAATTCCGTGGTTAGGATTATTGATTGGCGCAGTTGCTCGCCAAAGGTCTGTATTGTGATGCAACACCCACCCATCAGCATCATAATGATCTTTAGCTGTTTTGGCTCCCTGCTCTGATAGCTCCTTAATCATTTGAAATAGTGGATCGTGCGTTTCAGAAAGGTTGAGTACTTCCACCGGCCAATAGTTCATTTCCAAATTAATATTGGCCGTGTACTTACAATCCCAAGGAGGAGTCATCTGATCGTTCCAAACACCCTGAAGGTTAGCGGGACGTGTACCAGAGCGAGAACTGGAGAGCAGCAAATAGCGACCGTACTGGACGTAAAGGGCAACTAGCGCAGGATCTGAAGAATTTCCAAATTGCTTTATTCTTTCATCTGTTGTAAGGTTCTCGTTTGCAGAACTGCCCAAATTGATAGAAAACCGATTGTAATAACTTTGGTAATCGTGGATATGTGTATTTAGAATTTTATCATAGCTTTTTCCTTCCAGTGCCAATAGATCATTTTTAGCAAGCTTATCCGCTTCGCCGGAAACATCATCATAATTGAGATAGTTGGTTGCTGCTGTAAGAACTAAAGTCACTTCATCAGCACTAGCAACTTGGATCGTTCCATCTTTATTGGCAATGGAACCTGAAACAGATTCCGCTTTTAGATAAGAAACTCCGTACAATGCTCCGTTTTTTACTGCTGCTTTTAACTTCAAAACATTGTCCGCTTCTGAAGAAATCTCGTGCTTTACATGCGGACTTGAAAAACTTGCATTAAAACTGAGCGCTCCTTTTTCTGACGCGGAGATTCTCATAATCAAAGCTTGATCTGGCTCGCTCACGAAATACTCTCTTTGGTATTTGACCCCATCAACTGTGTATGTAACAGAAGATGTTGCCGTAGTAAGTTTCAACTCCCTCTTGTAATTTTCCACTTTAGCATGATTAGGAAAATCGAGCCAAACATCCCCAAAAGGTTGATAGGCTGCTTCATATCTCGGATACTCAGGAGGATTGGCATTGTCAACGAAATACTTCCAAGCCACATTCAAAGGAATGCCCTCATCAAAACTTCCTCCTTTTGGGTAAACGACCATTGGCTCATCATCTTTGAAACCAGTCATACCGCCATCGTCATAGAAGTTCAAAACCTGAATGGCAATTACGTTTTTGCCTTTCCTTAGATACTTTGCCGAAACTGGATATCTACGTCTACCAAACTTATTGTCATCCGAACTGATAAATGTTCCATTGAAATAGGTAATATCTGTATCGCGAATTCTGCCAAGATTAAGTATCAGGTCTTTTCCACTCCAGTTTTCCGGCAGGTCAAAAGAGAAACGCAACCAAACGCTACCGTCCAAGCCTTGCAACTCAGGTTCCCAACCATCAATATTTGGCACGTTGACAGATTTCCAATCGCTATCATCGAAATCAACTCCTGCGTATTTAAGGTTTTCTTTGCTCTTTACTTCATCAAGCCATTCGGATAGCTGAGCGGGGTAATCTTCCTCATTGCTCATACGACCCATGAAATGATTACCAGCTAGCTCCTCCGCTTCATCTTGCTTCCCATCAAACAAAAGTTGACGAATTTCATCTAAATAATCTACCGCTCCTTCCCTGCTGTAATTTCTTGGTTTACCTGTCCATAGTGTTTCTTCATTGAATTGGATGTGTTCCTGACTAGCACCTCCATATATCATGGCTCCTATTCTACCATTGCCTATTGGTAGTGCTTCTGTCCACACTTGCGCTGGCTCATCATACCAAAGCTTCAAGTCATTTTCTGTGCTTTTTTCGTCTGAAGCACATGAAAACATGAAAAACAGACTGAGTGCGACAATTGGAACTTTGGCTAAATGATTCATAGGCTTGGGGTATTAATCAACGGGGATTGCTTCGTTTACTTCATCGGAAATCACAACTACGGTCTTTGCCTCAGATAAGAAGTTGCCCTTCACATAAATTCCTTTAGAAGAACTACCGCTAACTTTTAGAAATACGTCTGTACCCTTGGTGGCTCTGCTTCCTGATATAAAAACATCTTGTGTTTCTTTTAACTCTACAGAGGGTCTGCCTTCCTGATGATGATAGGTTTTGAACCCATCAATTTCCACATCAGATGAGGTTTCTATTTCAATAGCTGCACCCATGTTCTTATTAACTGTGACATTATGAAACTCAATGTGTTTGCCGTCTTTCACACTGACTCCTTCGTTGGAATCAAAATTGATATCGCTGAAAGTGATGTTTTCGATTGGCATTTCTTCCAACCCAATTAACACTACCGCCTTATTCGACTCTGCCGTAATATTGCTAAAGTGAATATCTCTGAAAATGGGTGTTCTTTCTGATACTGGCTCAAGTTCAGTCTTGGAATAAAACATATTCAGTTTGATGGCCTCTTTTTTAATGTCTTTCATAATGACATTGTCCACTCGAATATCTTCAACTACACCACCTCTACCTCTTGTGGATTTGATACGAATACCACGATCGGTACCATCAAAAACGCAATTGGAAATGGTAATCTTCTTTACTCCTCCTGACATCTCACTGCCAATCACCACTCCTCCATGACCAGAAAGCATGGTACAATTGGTAATGGTATAATCTTCTGCTGCAGCATTCATCATCCTGCCACTTTCGTCTTTGCCCGACTTGATCGTAATGCAATCATCACCCACACTGATGTGGCAATCCGAAATACGGACATACTTGCAAGAAGATGGATTAATGCCGTCCGTATTTGGTGAATGTGGGTTATTGATCGTGACACCTGTGATGGTCACATTCTCGCAAAACTCCGGAGATACTGTCCAGAAGGGGGAGTTTTTGATAGTAACCCCTTCTATTCGCACATTTTTGCAATACATCGGCTGGATAAAAGGAGGACGAAGAAAACCCTTCTTTGTTATGTATGGACTGTATTGATTAATGGTATCTTGATTGGCTTTTTTGTAATCATCAAAATACTTGTAATTCTTAACGCCCTTGCCCCCAAGTCGCTCGGCTTGGTGCCACCACTCCGTTCCTTGTCCATCGAGTGTTCCTCGACCAACTATGGCTATGTTCTCCTCTTCGAATGCATATATGAAAGGCGAAAAACTCTTGGTCATGAGTCCTTCATAGCGCGACTGTACGAATGGAAGATAGTCTTCAAAATCATCCGAAAAACGAACATAAGCTCCTGCATCCAGAAAAAGTGTAATGTTGCTCTTGAGGTAGATCGGACCTGTCAGATACTCGCCAGCAGGAAAGTAAACTGTTCCTCCCCCATTTTCAGATGCTTCCGCTATAGCCGTTTTTATAGCGTCAGTTGCTTTTTCGCTTGCGTCATTTTTACCTCCAAATTTGGTGACGTCATAGAAGTTTTGAGCTTGAGATAGAAATCCACTTCCAACCAATAATATGGAGAAAATGAGCTTCTTGGCAAGAAGCTTTATTGAACGGCTACCTCGATGAGCCTTTCTATCCTGAAAATGAGCTTCCTGCCTACGCAGGCATAACGGATGTTTACTAACTAATCTATTCATTCTGAGTAATTGATCGTATACTTTCCAGAGCCTAATTTGAACTCCACTTTGTCATTGTTGATTTTGAATTCCACTGATTCCGTAAGTGGTTTTGCATCCATCATCACACTACTAATATCTGCGGTATTCAGGATAATTGTCCCCGTAGTATTGACAGGGATTTCTATTACGTAGGTAACCATCTCTGACAACAACTCCCAAGCAGCCGATGCTTTCCCAAACATGGTTTCAATTTCGGCTTTAGCCCAATTAAGTTTTCCTCCCGGATGAGGGTTGAAAATAATATTCTTATAGCCTGGCTTTTCCGGATCAATTCTGAGACCCGCAACCCTAGAATAAAGCCACTCGCCTATAGCACCGTAAGCATAATGATTGAAGCTATTCATTCCTGTAGTTTGGAAAGTACCATCCGGCCTGATCCCATCCCATCGCTCCCAAATAGTGGTAGCACCCATCGTCACTGGATACAACCAAGACGGATAGCGATCATTGTGAAGCAGCTGGTAAGCCAAATCCAAACTACCTGTATCCGATAAAGCATAGTTGAGCACAGGAGTACCCAAAAAACCAGTAGTTAAATGTCCGAAGTAACTCACATCGTCAGCAAGTCGCTTCGCGATAATCTCTTTTTTGTCTTCTGCCACAATGTCAAAAACCAAACCTATGGCATAAGCTGCCTGTGTACTGGAAACAAGGCGACCTGTTCTGGTCATGAATTCTTCGTTCCAGGCTTCCTTGATTTTTGGCAGCAAGCTTGTGAGCTCCACAACATCCTCAGACTTACCAATTAGCTCCGCACATTTTAGAAGTAAGGTGGATGAGTAATAGAAATACGCAGTGGCAATAAGCGCCTTGTCTGTATGAGCTCCTGCAAAACCGTAATCGGGAGCGTTGTAATTGTAGCTTTCGTACTCGGCAAAAGATAGCCAATCGCCGAAGTGAAATCCATAGTCGAAAATGTAGGACTCCCCAGCGTGATGAATCATATAATCGACCCATGCTTTCATAGAGCTATACTGCTCCTCTAGAATGCGTATATCTCCATAACTCTGGAAAAGCACCCACGGAATTACAACTGCTGCATCCGCCCAGCCCGTGGCTCCAAAACCATCGGACCAACCTGTACCTCCACCGTCTTCAATATTATTGGGCACTACCCAAGGCACACTGCCATCTTCTTTTTGTTCTGTTGCTAAATCTCTCAACCATTTGGTGAAAAATGGTGCTGTGTTGAAATTGAAACTGGCTGTAGGAGCAAAAACTTGCGCATCTCCTGTCCATCCCAATCTTTCATCACGCTGAGGACAATCAGTTGGAACATCGAGAAAGTTACCTTTTTGTCCCCATTGAATGTTGCTTTGAAGCTGGTTGATCATAGAATCGGAACACTCGAAAGAACCAGTCTGTAGCATATCCGAATGGACAACAATTCCTGTGATACTCTCTTTAGATAACTCACCTGGATATCCATCAACCATCACATACCGAAAGCCATGAAAAGTAAATCGAGGTTCGTAGGTTTCCTCTCCCTCGCCTTTCAGGATATAGCGATCCGTACATTCAATATTCCGGAGGTTCTCAGTGTAGAAATTACCTTCTTTATCAAGGACTTCAGCAAACTTCAAAATGATTTGCTCGCCAGCCTGCCCTTTGACTTTCAATCGCACCCATCCGACCATGTTTTGACCAAGGTCAAATACTTTTTCGCCTTTTGGAGTGGTGATGATTTCGATTGGTTTGAGTTCCTGTATTTTCTTCACCTTCTCACCAACAGAGTTGGTGAGAAGGGACTTAGTGTGATCTAATATTTTGGCCGTTTGCCAATTCTTATCATCAAAACCCACTGATGACCAACCACCCATTTCCAACCGCGCATCATAAGTCTCGCCATTGTAGATGTCTGATTTCAGAATTGGGCCGGTAGCTGCTTTCCAGCTTTCATCAGTTGAAATGATTTCCTCGCTTCCATCGACGAAAGTCAAATGAATTTGACAGAGCAAACCCAGCTGATCGCCATATCCGTTTCTATTGTTTTCCCACCAACCAAAGTGACCTCTATACCAACCATCACCAATTATGGCACCTATTGCATTGGCGCCTTTGGACACCTGAGCTGTGATATCATAAACCTGATATTGTAATCTCCGGTGATAATTTGTCCAGCCGGGAGCAAAAACCTCATCCCCTACCTTAGCACCGTTCAATTCCAATTCATAGAGACCAAGTGCGGAGACATAGACTCTTGCGGAAGAGACTTCTTTTTGAGCTTTAAATTCCTTTCTAAAATATGGACAAAGAGTAGTTTGCTTTAAGTTATTTTCCCAGGGAAATGTGATCCAACCGGCGGCCCAATCTGATTGATTCAAAAGCCCCATTTCAAAGAACGCAACTTCCTCTGAAGTAGACTCATTTCCATGATTGTCCCAAATCTGAACCTTCCAGTAAACCCGCTGCGCAGACTTTAAGGCTGGCCCAGCATACTCCACGTGGATTGACTGGTCAGATTCAACTTTACCTGAACCCCAGAGTGAATTTTGATCAAATAGCAGGTCCTTTTCATCTAGTGCACAGGTGATCTGATAAGCTGTTTGAGCCACAGCCTTTTGAGCAGATTGAATTTGCCAACTGAGCCTTGGAGCAGATGTTTCTAACCCAAGTGGATTGACTGTGTATTCGGTTTTGAGATTATTGATTTTCATTTTTCACGGCCAAGATGATCATTGTGACATTATCACAAAATCTATTTTCATTATCAACATTGATGAGATTCCTGCATTCGCAGGAATGACGATCAAAACTAGCTCTCCCTGTTATCAAGGGATGGATTTTTCATCCAGAATGGGGCAGTTGTAAACCATAGCAACACGCCAATTCCCATTAAAGTAAAATGAGTTGATTTCTCGATCACACCGTAGAAAACAAGGAATGGAGGCACTATCGTGAAGAGTAGGCCTATGAATGAAATTATTTTTAATAAGATTTTCATGATTCGTGGGATTAGGCCGTTTCTAATTTATCATTTCTCTGCTGAATCTTACTCAACACTATGTACAACAGTACACATAGCACCCATTCCGGAGCGACCATAAAGAGCAGGTCCGCCTGGATGCTTGCAAGCCAATTCGGCTGCTGTCCAAGCATTTGCGTAAGCCACTCATAATTATCCTTTCCGTAAAAGAAAAGCATAACTGCAAACGAACCGAACCAAGCTACTGCAGCTGGCCAGCTAAGCAACAAACCTTTCTTCTCGGCATAATCTGAAATCAAACCTAGCTTGGGAAATAACCACACATCAACAAAAATGAACGCTCCCAAAGGCATAAAAAACAAGCCATAATAACCAATGATTCTATCGAGGTAGGCATTCACAGCAGGGATACACGCTGCTACGATCATGGCCGCTCCTGCTACGAATGTCACTTTCCATCTTTTCCAATTTGGTGTAGCTACCTGAATGGCAAGCCCTGCTCGGTAAAGCGTAGGGTTGGCTGTAGTCCAGCCGGCTATTACTACACAAATCAAACCAGCCATTCCTGCACCGAACATAGCGATATCACCAGGTTGTGGGTTGGTGAATCCTTCGGCCAAATATGCTGCACAAAGAATACCAGAAGCAATCCACGCCATGTAGTGTCCAAGGAACATACCAAATGCAGATGAGAATCCCTGTTTCCAATCTTTAGCATACCTAAAGATCGTCACATCGGACATGCCTATGTGCTGCGTACCGTTGCACAACCATGCAAACCCCGCCACATGCCACATGGTATATTTTGAATTGTCTCCAATTGGCACACCTGTGAATATTTTTTCATTAACCACTCTCCAGAAATCAGAGAAACCAGTCGTTCCCAAATCGGCCAAAACCGCCAAACCACAAGCAAAGAAAACGAATACCATCCACGGTGCACAAATCTTAGAAAAGTGAGCGATTTTATCAAAACCAAGAACAGCCAGAGCGGCAATCACTACACCAACTATCAAAGCCAAAACCATCCACGGAAAGGTAGGAAGCACATCGCCAGCCAGATAGTTTGGATTCGGAATATCAAAAGGAATAGAAATGGCTGTAACTGCTACACTCACCATAGACCCTGCTAAAAGACACAGTATCACCGCATAAAATGCACTGTAGGCTATGGTAAGATATGGACCACAAATTTTTCTCAGTTGCCAGTAAATGGTCAAACGAACCTTGACAGCAACAGGCGCACAAAGCAGTGCCCAACTGAGTACTGCTAAAACATTTCCTATAAGAAGCCCTATAAAAAAATCTGGTGCTGATACTCCGTGCATAACCATAAGTGGGCCAAGAAGAAATTCGGTACCGGCCACATGTTCTCCTGAAAACATGGCTATGAATGTCTTCCAACCGTGAAGCTTGTTTTTAGCAACCGGCTCACGATCATATTCATAAAGAGCGTCTAGCCTCTCTATAATAGAAGCACCAGCTGCGGGGGTTTGTGTTGAACTCATTGGTGTTGTTTATAAACGAATCCTCTAAAATATCTGAATATGAAAATAGAACTTTCCTGTTCTGTCTAGTTAATAGAACAGCCAATCTACAGCCCCACCATCATCAGAACCGGTAATGCCTGCATCATGAATCGGAATCTCTTCTTCTGCATCGATAAATCCTAAAATCAATACACGCCCCTTGCCCAAGATCAACTCGTGCAGCCCAGCCTCATATGTGTAGTTGTAAACATTGACCGGATACAGTCCCGGAATGAGCATGGCGTTGGCAATTTTGATATCGGCCTGTCCACGATCATTGGCAAGAGCATTAAATTCCAAAGTTGGTGGACGCAATGCGCTGTAGCTATTGGTATTAAAATACCCTACTAAAACTTTGACAGGTTTGTCAGCCTTAAATTTTAGCACAGTACCTTCTTCTCTCTGCTGGTTATCAGAAAATTTCACACCAGAAAGTCTCTGAAGCTCAGGAGCCACTTCTACGATTTCAGCTTTGTTATCCGTATAGACTTTTTGTCCTTTTTGAAGTGGAAATGGTTTTGCTCCTTTGTTCAAAATGGTTACTTGTGCTGGCTCAAAGATTTTACTCTTCTTCATCATATCGTTAACATCTCCATTTGACTTTAGTGTTTCGATATTTCGCTTGAACACGTTGAGCTCGGCTTGATAATGAGGAAGTAATTCCATCCAGGTTTTGTTCGTGCCATCACGACCTGTAATTGGAATACGGCGCTGAGCAGTTTGCATACTATTGGCATATAGGTAGGTGTCTTTTGTCAGTTTTACTAACTCGGTAAAATGCTTAACACTCGCTTCCAAATAAGGCACGGCTTTTTCCAAATCAGAAATATCATTAGAGTACTTGAATCTCAAAACTAACATCGCTGCTTTCACCTTTTTAGCAAAATAATTAGCGAATGTGTTGTAGCAATAAACATCATTTTTCAGTCGCTGGAACTCGTCATGGTTTTTTCCGACATAGGCAGAAGCTTTCTCTATTGCCTTTACTGCTAGTTTTCCGTGTGTGACTACCTCTTCGATAATCTGCGGTGGCGTTTCCCCTACATGAGGCTTACCCTTCCATTCCTTTTCGGCGTAATCGATCAAAATTTCTCCTACCGGACCATTCGATGTTAAGAAATTCTGATAGACATGATACTTAAATGGATTGACCAATTGCCCCATGAACATGCCCAACAATAGTGTCTGTCTGTTTCCGTCAGAAATCCCGAATGTGCGCAGCAACTTAGGAGCAATCTGACCTGTCTGTTCGTAAGCCTCAAGTATGTCTTTTCCACTTCGACTACAGTCATAAAACTCATCTAATTTCTGTGACCAATATATGATTTCATCACTTCGATCTAGGTCGTCATTCCAAGCATATCTAGCCCAGGCCTGATACCACATCCAGTCACGATCAATCTGCATCAGTCGCTCTGTGGTATTATCGGCTGTATATGGCCAATCCCAATAGGCAGTCTGCGGGTAGAGGTGCAGCCCATTTGCCCCTTGTATTTGATGCATGGCCTTCACGCTCTTTTGGATAAAATCTGGTGAACTGTATCTAAAAGGCTCAAGATTTGCCATGATGTGTACGTTGGAAATATGAACGGAACCAAGGTCACTCAATGCTTTTGGAATAGACTCCCAAGCATCTCTAGGCTCATAAGTCGTTAACGACTCGCCATTGTATTTGAACATGGTGTAGAGGTTCTTATAGATAGGCAGAGCGGCTTCCATGACCAGTTTGGCATCCGTATCATGTCCCCTCAGCACAATGGGCGGCTCCACATCTTTCCCGAGTGCGTTCAACCCATCTTGTACGCCTGGGATGATCGTTTTGGTAAACCACTCCACATCATCGTCAATTGTGTGCATGGCTTCACCCAGCGTAACTAACAATCCTACATTTGGATATTTTTCAATGAAAGCCGTGATGGACTTCTGCGTATAATCCTCAATCAAGGGTGTGATAGGACGACTTCTATCCTGAGTTTTTAGGTTGTGCTTTTCAGCAAATGGCTTTGATAAAATGATATTGTAAAACATCTGAATCACCCAAATCCCTCTCTTATCCGCCTCAGTGGTGAGGAACGTGAACATCTCTTCGTTTTTCTCAAAAGTCTCCTCATCCACCTCAAGGGCATAAGGATAGTCCTCCAATTTCACCAATGATGCAAATGGATGCCCGTTCCAGAGATATAGCGAATTGAACCTGTTATCAACCATCATATCCAGATATTGTATCCATAGCTCTTTGTCGTAAAACCACGGGAAGTTTTCTGGTGTATATGGATATTCGTAAACGTGTCTTCCTGGCAGGTATTCGGTTTTTTGCAACCCGATACAAGTTCCCCGAAGTACCATATCAGGTGACTCCTCAACTTGAATGTTGCTCGGTAATGACCCTGATTCAGCTATCAAATCAGAAAGCTGCTGGCAAGCGTAAAGTATTCCCGATTCATCGGCCCCAGCTATTTGGATTGTAGTTTTATTGGAATTTATGCTGTAAGACTCCTTGGTTCCAATTTCAGAATTTAGCGTAAGATTGATAACTGTAGTACCATTGGTTTCTACTTCAGAGAGTGCATACCCAGCTTCTTCAAGAGAGTGTGTCAGTTTTTCAATACCAAATGTTTCGCGCGGAGAAGGCTCGTGATCGAGATTGATAAAAACCTCCTTTTGACCACAAGAAATCAAAAAGAAAAAGGCTACAACAATTCGCTGGAATTTTAATTGGGGCATATTATTGGTCTTTGGATTCACACAAACTAAATCATTACAGAATCGTGCGGTTCGCACAATCGTTTGGCGTTCGATTCTATTAACAAATCATTGCACCCTTATACCCCTAATCGAGAGCCCTTTGGCATCTTCTCCTTGTACCCTTACAAAGTAATCACCTGCATTGATCATGGAGTTGGTAGAGATTGAAATCTCCCGATACTTAGTCTCTGGTGTGACATGAAAAACAACTTCCTGACTTTCCATTGGCGTCCAGTCGGCAGCAATCAGCTTATAGGTCAGTTTGATATCCTTGCCGGTTTCATTGTTAAATTTGAAATGAATGGCGTGATAATCCGCAACTCCCGTTTTGATTGGCCAATCCACCATGTTCTTATCTGAGCTCTGGAAAGTCACACACCCAAACTTGTACTTTTTATCGATAAAAAGACCTTTTGATCTGAGAATAGCCACATCTTCATTGTAAGGAATTTTTGGTTTGAGATCGAAGGGTGGCTCAAGTTTAGTGGCAGGCTGTGCCATCACGATAAATCGCTTAGAAGGACTCTCTCCAAATTTCAATTTGGTGTCTGCTGCTTGCCTGAGCTTATAAATGCTGAATTCCTCTAGGGACTCTGAAGCCAGTTTTAGTTTCAACTTGGTCAGGTCAAAATCTTTGAGCCATGCTGGTCTTTCGGCAACATCAGATATGGCAACATAGATATCCGCCTCTGTATTGAGTTGGATTTCTACAGATCCATTTTTCGCGGTTT
Source organism: Cyclobacteriaceae bacterium (assembly GCA_039970095.1). Lineage (GTDB taxonomy): Bacteria > Bacteroidota > Bacteroidia > Cytophagales > Cyclobacteriaceae > JAMZMI01. The sequence goes on along the minus strand of JBDVMP010000074.1, from coordinate 29,505 downwards.
GTACCCAATCAGCACCAAACAACTCTGACGGCAATTCCTGAATCGTTCCGCCTGCATCCGCAAACGCCTGACTGCCCCAATCCAACCATGTCTGAATTGTTCCTCCTGAAATAACTTCAATTGATTTTGGAGAGGCTGTGGCTGATTCGATATTCTTATTAGTTGAAATTGCTATTGCGGAAATAATTGCCTGACCAGATTTCACTTCCGGAAAATGAATCACCAATTCACCTCCTTTTACATCAGCACTTACAGTTTTCACAAGGGCTTTGTCATGACCTGCTTCTTTCCAAATATCCAGATCGTCAATGACCGTTTTTCCATTCACAGCCACATCGAAAACTCGCCAATCTTCACAACCAAGTCCGCCACCAGTACCGTACCATGGCTCTACGAAATGCAGTTCTACTTCGTACTTTCCATCGGGAACAGGAAAGTGAAATTTCAATTTGTTCATACCATATCTGAAAGTCTGAAAAAGTGCCTCATCTAACGTATTAAAGACAGGATCGAACGTCCTTCTCTGGCTGGCATAAAAGGCTGGCATATCTTCGAAATCGTCCGTCCAGGAGGTAGAACCCCATTTATCTAAACTTGCCTGATGCACGTCTGCAGACCAAAGATTTCCATTTGAATCCACATAATCCGGACCACCACAATTCACTCGGTAGAGGTAGTTTTGTTCTTCACTACTAAGCTTCACTTCATAGCAGTGAAGATGATCCAGTAATTCAGATTCGGGTAGATGATTGAGCACAATCATGTCTTCAGCAACTCTTTTGCCGGAAACATATCCTCTGGCTACTAACAAGTTGGTTTCAATGGATACACCATCCCAAACAAAATGCTGCCCCAGCCCTGGATTACTCTTCCTACCAAGCGAAATATCTCCATTAAATAACTCGACCTCATCACAATTACTGTATACAACCAGGCCATCTTTTTCACCAGCTTCTGACCATCGATTCGGCCAGGTGTGAGACATGATGTAAACCATCGGTTCGGTTTCTTTCGGAGCATAGTTAGATCGGAACATGTAAAACACATCTGCAGGCTCCCCCCATGGGGAGAGCAGCCCCTTGTAATTGATCGGCCCCACCCGATCCAACTCGCGCAACGCTTCACCGCTTTGATTTCTTCCCGGGTTTTCGTGCGAGGTAAATATCCACTGGAAATGTCCACAAGTCTGATTCTTAGCCGAGTCGGCAAGCCAAACCTTCTTCTCCATAAGCTGAGTCATGCGGTCTTCACTTAGTACTCCATTCTGCTCAAAACCACCCTCAGTATGAAAGTCCAAAGTTCTCCATGCTCCATATTCACCTATCAGCTTCTGCCGTTCCACATCCTGATGATAGAGATCAGGATTTCCTCCATAGGTTCCTGTCCAGTTTTGCGGTACATTCCAATCAGTTCCGGTTCCTCCATTGCAAGTTGTCACCAATCTTTGTCTAGGCGATGTTGGGTCCATTTCGCGAATGATTTGGGTACACTCTTCGGCAAATTCGGTTGGTAAAGTGCTTTCATTTTCCAATCCCCAAAGGATGATGGAGGGACTGTTTCTTCTTTCCTTCACCCAGTCCCTCATTAGTGTTTTGAAGTTGTCTTTGAACTCAGGCGTATCATACCAAATGTGGGCTGCCATCTGTGTCCACCAGAGCATGCCCAGAGAATCCCACGCATGATGATACCGGAAATTATGAGGCTGATGCGCATCTCTGAAAGCATTGAAACCAGCAGCTTTCATCTGCGACACACGAGCTTTGACCATCTTGTTATGGAATGCATGACTCTGCCCCATGTTGTGCTCATATTCTGCAGTTCCATTAATGAAAACGGGTTCTCCATTGAGATAGAATTGATTGCTTCCGTCCTCGGCAATATCCCATTTGATCCAGCGAATGCCGTATGGGGTTGTTTCCCGATCAAGGAGTTTATCGCCCTCATATATTTCAGTAATGAGCGAATAGAGATACGGGTTTTCGGTTGACCATAGTTCAACACCTTTAAATGCAGGTGGAGTTTGAGCCGCTATCTTGGTCTCACCCGGTTTTATAGAATGAGTGGATTGCGCAACTGTAACTACAGCTCCTTGTTTATCGACAAGCTCTGAGCGTACTTCGATTTCTCTTTGCTGTGAGGCATAGTTTTTGAACTCTACTGAGACATTGATGGCAGCCTCCTTTTCGGTGACTGTGGTATCGTTCCAGATATGAATTCCAAAAGGTGCAATCCGCACCTCATCGGTAACAATCAATTGCACAGGCCTAAAAATACCTAAAGGCTGAGAGCCCTCAGAAAAACCGTACTCTGTAGAGCAACCTCCACACACCCACGGCAAATCTGCGATAAACGAAGGGTGATCAGCACGGACAGCTAAAAGATTTTCAGCACCCAAATGAACATTGTCGGTAATATCAATAGTGAAGGTTGTACGGCCTCCGGCATGATAACCAACTTCCTTTCCATTTAGGAAAACGCTAGCATACGACCCCACTCCCTCAAAAAACAAAAAGTACCGTTTCCCTGAAGGTTGCCTGGTTAGCTTAAACGTTTTGCGATACCAGGCATAGCCGTGGAGGTTGCCATGCTGTAACCTGCGATAGCCTTCATACTGATCCCAATTATGGGGGACATTGACCGTCTTCCACCCTTCCAATATAGCATCCACCTTAAAGAAATTTGGGTATGCTGACGAGTCTTCGTTGAAAACAGTTTGCCATCCTTCATTGAGGTCGTAGGTCTTCCTTCCCTCATCAGGGGTGTTACTGCCACATGAAAAGAAAAACATTAGAAAAAAAATACTAAATAAAAGCGCTAAACACCTTGTTGATTGCTGGGTCAAGAGACTGTTTTTTTTTGAATTTACAATTTAGGTATGAGTTGGGTGCACCGTATCCTGTATTATCCGGCAAACGATTTAGCCAATTGGCTTTAGCTTTAAACGTGAATACTTTAATCCAACAGCATGAAATACATCCCAAAACTCTTCGCAGTTGCACTCTTGTTAATTACCTCTCAAATCTATGCGCAACTTGAACTTCCGTCTTTGTTTGGGGACAACATGGTTTTGCAACAAAAATCAGAAGCGACAATATGGGGAAACGCAGCGCCAAAATCCAGTGTTGAAATAAATGCAAGCTGGATGGAAAAGATAGTGAAAATAAAAAGTGGAAAAGACGGAAAGTGGAAAACCGTCATTCCCACTCCTGAAGCCGGTGGCCCCTATAAAATCACCATAACATCAGGCAAATCTATCGAGTTGAAAAATGTAATGATTGGAGAAGTATGGCTATGTGCGGGTCAATCAAATATGGAGATGCCGATGCGCGGTTTCAGGGGCGAACCTGTGGACGATAGCAACAACGCTATCATACACTCGACCAACCCTAATATAAGGATGATTTCTGTTCCCAGAAAATCCACGATCACACCTCAAGATGACTTTGAAGGAAGCTGGGCTTCTGCCAACCCAGAAAGCGTTTCCACATTTAGCGCTACGGCCTATTATTTTGCCAGACTAGTCAATGAGCTAACCGATGTTCCAATTGGACTAATCGAAGTTTCGTACGGCGGATCAAACGTGGAAGCATGGATAAATGAAGATATGCTAGTGCCGTATGGGGAAATCAAAATTCCAGAAAATGATGAAGCCATCGGCGAAAAGAATCGCACTCCAACTGTGCTTTACAATGGTATGCTGAATCCTGTGATTGGCTACACCATCAAGGGCGCTATCTGGTATCAGGGAGAATCGAATGCTCAGCGACCATTGCAATACGAAGAGTTATTTCCAGACATGGTAAAGCTCTGGAGAGCAAAATGGGATCAGGGAGTTTTCCCTTTTTATTATGCACAAATAGCACCCTTTGGTTATGATGTTTTTTATCCTAATGAAAAACCTTGGTTTGCCAACTCGGCTTACCTGCGAGACGCTCAGCGCAAGTCCCAATACACTATACCTAAGTCAGGCATGGCTTGCCTTTTGGATGTGGGTGATATGAAGACGATTCATCCGCGCAACAAAAAAGCGGCTGGCGAAAGACTCGCCTATTTGGCCCTGGCAGACACCTATGGTTTTAAAGGATTTGGATCGGTCACACCCGACGTAGATGAGCTAAACATTGAAGACTCATTGGTCACGGTTACCTTCAAAAACCTACCGAACGGCATCACCTCATACAGCAAAGATGTCACTGCATTTGAGGTTGCTGGTGAGGACCAAATTTTCTATCCTGCGGCGTGCAAAGTAAGAAGAAAATCCGTGCAAGTTTGGTCTGATAAAGTGGACAATCCAATTGCCGTTCGATATGCTTTTACTAACGAAGGCCCTGCCCAACTTTTCAGTACAGAAGGCATACCTGTTAGCTCATTCAGAACGGACGACTGGAACCCTGAAAACTAAATCACTTTAAGACGTATTTTGATGAGATCTATTCTTTCAATTTTTCTTCTTTTCGCTCTTTACCTCTCTTCATTTGGGCAGCTCAATGATTACCATATCGTATGGGAAACACAAAGCAAAAACTCATCGGAATCTATGCCTGTAGGTGGCGGTGATATTGGATTGAATGTGTGGGTAGAGAACGACGAGGTTTTGTTTTACATTTCGAAAAGCGGAACATTTGACGAAAACAATGGACTCTTAAAGTTGGGAAGGATCCGATTAAATATCAGCCCGAACCCATTCGAAAATGGCTCATTCCGACAAGAGCTTAATCTCCATGATGGAAATATTTTGATCTCGGCAAAGAATAAAAACAATAAAGCCGATTTAAAAATTTGGGTAGATGTTTTTAATCCTCTGATTCATATAGACTTAACATCAACAACCAACAGCACATTGGAAGCCAGTTTTGAGAGTTGGAGGTACGAAGATAGAGTCTCGAAAGGTCGCGCCAACAATGCCAACTCCTACAAATGGAGAGGCAAAGAAATTATTACAAAAAAAGACATCATTGACTTTGAAAATGACGGTATACTGTTCTACCATAGGAATGATGATAAAACAGTTTTTGATTTGACAGTTGCCGATCAACAAATGAATGAGGTCAAAGATCAGATGTATAATCCTATCAAGAATTTGACTTTCGGAGGAACAATGTATGGAGCCAATCTGAAGGCAGAGGAAACCTACATAGGACAGTATATGGAAACTGACTTTCAAGGCTGGAAGCTCATTAGCAAAAAGCCCGAAAAGAAGCAGTCATTTTCCATAGCACTACACACAGAACAAACATCAAAAATTGACCAATGGAAAGCTGGATTGGCGCAGGTAAAAAGCGCAGGAAATAAACCTAATAAAGCACAGGAAATATCGAAAAACTGGTGGCACGAATACTGGGAAAGGAGCTACATCTTTATTGACCGAAAAGAGCAAGATTCTGTTTGGCAAACAGGGAGAAACTACCAGCTATTCAGGTATATGCTAGGATGTAACGCATATGGCTCTTCACCTACCAAATTCAACGGAGGTCTCTTCACCTACGATCCATCCGAAGTAAATACTGATTACAGTTTCACTCCTGACTTTCGCAACTGGGGAGGTGGCACACACACCGCGCAAAATCAGCGACTGGTTTACTTCCCCATGCTCAGAAGTGGAGACTTTGATTTGATGATTCCACAGTTCGAATTTTACCTTCGAGCCCTGAAAAATGCGGAGCTCAGAAGCCAGCATTATTGGGGACATGATGGAGCTTGCTTTACTGAACAATTGGAAAATTTTGGTCTTCCCAACTATGCCGAATACGGGTCAAAAAGGCCAGTAGATTTTCATCCCGGCTTGCAGTACAACGCTTGGTTAGAATATCAATGGGACACTGTGCTTGAGTTCTGTTTGATGATTTTGGAAACGGAGAGTTACGCCAACAAAGACATTTCCAAATACATGCCTTTGATAGAAAGTTCACTCACTTTCTTCGACGAACACTACCAATACTTGGCCAGGCAGAGGGGCAGGAAATCGCTTGATCAAAATGGCGATTTGGTGCTTTACCCTGGTTCCTCATGTGAAACATACAAGATGGCATATAATGCCACCTCCACAGTGGCGGCACTCAAGGTTGTCTTAGAAAAATTACTGGCTTCAAATTTCTTAATTGAACAAAATCAAGAAAAATGGGAGCAGTTACTCGACCGAATTCCCCCACTAGAATATTCGGCGGTTGACGGAAAAACCACCATAGCCCCTGCCAAACTTTGGGAGCGCCTCAACAATACCGAAGCACCACAGCTCTACCCCGTTTTCCCATGGGGAATCTATGGTGTGGGAAGACCCGGGTTGGATATCGCTATAAACACCTACAAACTAGCCCCTGACGTGCAAAAATTCAAGAGCCATGTAGGCTGGAAACAGTACAATATCTGGGCTGCCCGACTCGGGCTGACCGATGAAGCAGCAAGCATTACAACAATGAAACTGAAAGATTCTGGCAGACGATTTCCGGCTTTTTGGGGTCCGGGATTTGACTGGGTTCCTGATCACAACTGGGGTGGATCGGGAGCTATCGGACTGCAGGAAATGCTCTTACAAACCAACGGCGACCAAATCCTACTTTTTCCTGCATGGCCAAAAGATTGGGACGTTCACTTCAAACTATATGCTCCCAAAAACACCATCGTAGAAGCTGAAATCAAAGATGGGAAAGCACGCATTATCAAAGTCACACCTGAAGAACGGACGGGTGACATTGTCAACCTTTTGAACGAAAACTAAGCCACACGAATGAAACACACTGGCCTATTGATCCTATCAATCACTATCCTGTCTTGCACAAAACCTCAAGTAGGTGCTGACTATGCGGCCTTGGCTGATATCCCTACAATTGCGCAAGTCGGAGCAGCAGCACTCCCTGATACCATAGCACCAGTGGATGCTCCTTTTGAAATGCCTCTTTTCAAAAAACCCATTTTTCCCAATAAGCAAATAACTATTGTCGATAAAGGGGCTAAAGAAAATGAACTAGCTACCACTTTTATACAACAGGCCATTGATGAGCTGAGCTCACAAGGTGGAGGTATGGTAGTAATCCCAACAGGAAATTGGAAGACAGGACGCATAACCTTAAAGAGCAACGTCAACCTACACATAGCTAAAGGTGCTACGGTTCAGTTTAGCACCTATATAAAGGATTATCAACCTGCTGTCTTCACGAGAGTTGAGAGTCTGGAAGTAATGGCTCTGGCGGCCTGTATATATGCTAATGGTGCTGACAACATTGCCATAACTGGAAGCGGAAGATTGATTGGTCCGTATGGTGGTGAAATGAAAGAGCGATCCTACATGAAACCAATAGAAACCCTCGTGGATTTGAACAAACCGGCTTCCGAACGCATTCACGATGGCTCCAAAGAAGAGTGGGTTTTTCCTCCAAAATTTATATCTCCTATCAATTGCACGAATGTGTACATAGAGGGTATTTCGTTAGAAAATACGGCATTCTGGAATATCGTTCCAGTTTATTGTGATGGTGTGATCATCAGAGGAGTTACGGTCAACTCTGTGGGGATTCCGCGTGGAGATGGTATTGACATTGAGTCTTCTAAAAACGTGCTGATAGAATACTCCACTTTGAGCACAGGTGATGACTGCTTTACCATGAAAGCTGGCCGTGGTGAGGATGGACTGAAAGTAAACCGGCCAACAGAAAATGTGTTGGTTAGGCACTGTCTGGCGCAAGAAGGTCATGGAGGAATTACTTGCGGCAGTGAAACAGCCGGAACAATACGCAACCTGTACGTTCACGATTGTGTATTTGAAGGAACGGGAGTCGGCATCCGTTTCAAAACACGCAGACCTAGAGGCGGAGGTGGTGAAAACCTCTACTATGACCGTATCAGGATGAATATAAAATACACGGTAATCAAATGGGATATGCTAGGCACACCAGCTTATGTAGGCGAACTTGCCAAAAGGCTTCCTGCCCGAGAAATCACACCGCTCACCCCCTTTTACAAGAACGTAAATATCAGCAACATCATCGTAGAGAACGGCACACACTTCCTGAAAATTTATGGACTACCAGAATCACCTATGACAAACCTGACCATTGACAATGCTGAATCAAAGACTGAAAACCTAATCATTCTCAATGATACAGAAGGCATCACTATTCAAAACTCTAGCATATCCACACCGGATTCGATGATAGAAGTTTTAGGAAGTAAAAACATCAAATTCGACAATGTAAATTTCGATTTGGGCGGAGCTGACATATTCATCGATATACAAGACGATCACTCAAATCAACCGGAGATGGTAAAATGCGAATTTGCTAAAAGCGAATAAATTCGTTTAAATTTAAGAAAATATTCGTAAGTTTGAGGGTGGGAAATAAAACATACGATAATAACCAAATCACCAGTAATGTACTCAACGACCCGGCAGTTCGCTACAACAAAGCGCACAATGGTCTTTCTAAATCTGAGTTTTTGAGCATCGTTGCTGAGTCTGGACTTAACCTTACAGAGTTCTCAGCCTTACTCCCAGTCAGCAAGCGCACTATAGAAAAGGTCAAAGACCAGGAGCTACTCAGCCCTCAGGTTAGCGATAGAGTGCTTCAGATTGCGACTCTTTATCAATTTGGGTCTGAGGTTCTCGGCAGTACCAATTCCTTCAAAGAATGGGTTCATAGTCCGCTACTTGCTTTGGGCGGTGAGTCTCCCCTCTCCTACATGGATAGTGAGACCGGGCTTAGCCTCATCAATGAAACCCTTGGCCGTATCGCATACGGGATTTATTCTTAATGATTCTTTACAGAATAGCCAGACGCGAACACATCGCAGATGTTTCTGGCACAGGTGCCATGCTCTTTGGCGGCAGGTGGAACATGAAAGGCGTTCGTGCGCTTTACACCTCTGGCAGTTTATCACTAGCCGTTTTAGAGGTAATAGCGCATCTGAGCGCTGATAAAATTGACGTTGGTCTGGCAATTGCCGAACTACAATTCCCTGAAGACCTAACCATCAACAAAATAGAAGAAATGCCAGATGGGTGGAATGCCTACCCATATACTGGATCAACTGTAAGTTATGGCACTGAGTTCTTGAAATCCGGAGGGTTGTGTCTGCGTATACCTAGTGCTATTGTCCCTACAGAATACAATTACCTTCTCAATCCTCTGCATGAGGACTTCCACAAAATCAAACTTGTAGATACAAGACCACTGATGCTGGATAAGCGGTTGGTGAAATAGAATATAGTAAGATCAGATTCCTAGCTCCGCAGGAATGACGCCACCTCAACGGATCACAACCAATTTACCCTATCGCCTTTTTCCAGCCTTGGTAGTAACCCTGTACTCTTTCTGCATCTGACCCTGCTAGTGTGCTTGTAGAAGTTTGGTTAAGCGTCTTGAGCTGATCAATACTCTCGTACACTCCGGCATTTAAGCCTGCCAAATAGCCTGCTCCCAGAGCAGATACATCTGAGATTTCAATGTTGGTCACTGTACGGTCCAGCAAGTCCGCCAGAAACTGAACGACAAATTTATTTGACGTAATACCCCCATCGATTTTGAGTTCGGATAGTGGAGTGCCTGAATCGGCTTCCATGGCCACAATAACATCTTTGATCTGGTACGGTACAGACTCAACCGCCGCACGAATGATGTGCTCTTTTGTAGAATCAAAAGATAGTCCCTCAATACTCGCCTTACGATTCATCTGCCAATGCGGAGCTCCTAATCCACTAAAAGCCGGAACGATATAAACGCCTCCATTGTCTTCGAGAGATCGGCAAATACTTTCCAACTCATGTGGATGATCAAAGAAACCAAGTTGGTTTTTTACCCACTCAATCGTGGCACCAGCCGAAACGATGATTCCCTCCAGCGCATAATCCACTCGGTCTTCCGTACTCCAACAGATAGTAGAAACCATCCCGTTCTTAGAGCCTTTAGGTTCGCCACCGATATTCATCAAAATGGAGCTCCCCGTTCCAAGTGTCGCTTTTGCATTACCTGGCTCAAAACAACCTTCACCAAAAGCTGCGGCATGCGAGTCTCCAATCATAGCTGAAACGCTGATCTCATGATCCAGTAATCCGTCTAGGCTCGTAGACCCAAAGTTGTAAGATGATGGTTTTAGTTCTGGTAAGTTTAAGTTGGAAAGACCAAAATCTGCCAACAATTCTCGATCCCAGTCAAGTCCCTTAAGGTTGAAAAACATCGTTCGGGAAGCGTTGGTATAGTCGGTCATATATGACTTTCCGCCAGTCAACTTATACAACAACCATGTATCCACGTTACCGAAGTTGGCTTCTCCTCTATCAATCGCGTCTTTGATTTTCGGTTCATTTTCATAAAGCCAAATCACCTTTGTACCGGAGAAATACGGATCAATGATCAATCCCGTTTTTTCATTTATTTTCTCGCCCATACCCTCTGATTCCAGCCTTGCACAAACATCAACAGATCGTTTGCACTGCCAGACAACCGCATTATAAAGTGGACTTCCATCCTTATCCCAAAGCACCAAAGTTTCTCGCTGATTGGAAATACCACAAGCCTTGATCAAGCTGGCATCACCCCCGTCTGCTGCAAACCCTCTGAGGCACCTCTTCACTGACAAAAGCACATTTTGGTAAATCACCTCAGGCTCTTGCTCGACTCTATTACCGTCAAGGTAGTGGTTTTTGAGAGGTTCTGTGGTTTTGAACAGTGCTTTACCGGCTTCATCAAAAATGATGGTTTTAGTACTGCTTGTGCCTTGATCAATGGCGAGAATTAAAGACATGCTATAGGGTGTTTGTGTATATCATCTGACAAGACTGGCCCTTCATTTTAGGCTTGACCGTAAACGACCACCGCTCCAAAATAAAGTCAATAATTAAAGCTTTAAAAGTTTCTTAGCTTCTGCTAAAATTCCCTCTTGAGAGATTCCATAGTGATTGAAAATCTCCACTTGTGATCCCGTAACCGTGTACTCATCAGGAATACCCATGATCTTAAATGGATTTTGAAATCCGCTTTGCATGAAATGCGATGCACATGCCTCGCCAAGTCCACCATTTACCATGTGTTCTTCCACGGTAATGATAGGTCGGCCATTTGCTGCAAGTTTATCTAGAAGCTCAATATCAAGAGGTTTGATTGTATGCATGCTCACGACTGTGGCTTTTACGCCGTGTGCTTCTTCCAAAGCTTTGGCAGCCAAGTATGCTGGGTAAACTGTTTCGCCACAGCCAATAATAGCTACATCCTCACCTTCTTTAACGACACGACCTTTGCCAAACTCAAAAGTCTTATCTGCGGGATTGAGGAATGGCATGGCCTTTTTTCCAAATCTCAAATAAACCGGCACGTTAGTTTCAGCAGCCAAACGAATGGATTGTTCCGTTTCAAAATTATCTGCCGGAGCGGCAATGATAATGTTGTTGATCGCTCTTAAGACGGCATAGTCATGCAAACTATGATGGGTAGTACCCAGCGCACCGTAACTCACTCCAGAGCTAATACCTATCAATTTGACTGGGTTGTTTGAATAGCAAACGTCATTTTTGATTTGCTCCAATGCTCGCGCCGAAAGAAAACATGCAGGAGAAACTGCAAAAGCTTTCTTACCAGCAGAAGCTAACCCAGCTGCAACTCCAACAAGGTTTTGTTCGGCAATACCGATCTCTACGATCTGTTCTGGAAATTTTTGCCCAAAAGGCACCAACTTACCCGAACCACGCGAATCGCTCGTCACGGCAATGACATTTCTATCATTAGCAGCCAAGTCCTGCATAGTGGCTGAAACCACTTCCTGATTGGCTTTACCCATGATCAGATCTTTTTCTTCTATTTTGTCTAGTTGCATAATATTTATATCAATGCTGCCGCTTCGTCTAATTCAGTGAGTGCCTGTTCGTACAGCTCGGGGCTAGGTACTCCGTGGTGCCACTTCAAAACACGCTCCATGTAGCTTATGCCCTTTCCTTTGATCGTATGCGCAATAATGAAATTGGGTTTACCCTCCTCGAAAGGCCCACTATTCAAGGCTTCTTCAAGTTCCTTCAGGTTGTGCCCATCTACTTCCTTCACAGACCAGCCAAACGCTTCAAACTTATCTCGAACAGGAGCGGTGTTCATCACATCCTGATTGTCGCCAGTGATTTGTTGTTTATTATAATCCAGTACAGCATACAGGTTGTCTAGCTTGTAGTGAGAACCTGTCAATGCCGCCTCCCAGTTAGAACCTTCGGCCAACTCACCATCTCCAATGAGTGTAAACACACGATGCGTTTTGCCGTCTATCTTGGCTGCCAGAGCTTCACCTACAGAAATAGAGAGCCCATGCCCCAAACCTCCGGTGTTTTGTTCTACACCATTGATCTTTTTAGTTGGGTGACCGATGTAGTGTGATTTGTATTGGCAGAGTGTTTCCAGATCTGATTCCGGAAAAAAACCTCTATCCGCAAGTGTGGAAAACAATGCTTCTACACAATGCCCCTTACTCTGAATGTAGCGATCACGATCTGGGCTTCTAAAATTTTCCGTATCGACATTGAGCACTCTATTGTAAAGCACGTTTAGAAAATCGATGCTGGATAAGCTACCTCCAGTGTGACCCGCCTTGGCCTTGTATATGTACTTGAGAAGCATTTTTCTCAAGTGTATAGATTTTAGTTGTAGTTCTTTATCGGTCATAACATTAGTAAATCCTAATATTCAAAAAACAAACTCCAAATAAGCGTCAAAAAGCAAAACTCGCATATCACTGAGTTCTTCTGTTATTCGGGTTTTGTGATTTGTCATTATCCATTGTGATGGTAAACTTCCCATCCCATGTAGTTTTCAAAAGCTTCTTTCAACGCACCAGAAGTATGAGAAGCATTCATCACAACATGATGCTCAAAACCATTTTTACAAACATGACTCATCAGGCCTTGCAAGTTTGGTATCTGCGCCACAGCGCGGTTACCAAAAGTTTTCAATTCATCATCGGTTAGTTGGCCATCGCCTACATAGGCTTTCATTACTCCTTTGGTATCGTCTGTAGAGATACGACCGAAAGTGAGCGGAGAAGCCGGTGTACGACCATCCAAAGCTCCATAGGTATTTTCAACACCTACGGTTGTTCCGAGTATAGGCGCGTTGCTTATCTCTATATCCGGAAGGAACGATTTAGCCCAGTTTCCACAATGGAAAAGCACACATTTTTCTTCGTCATCAGCGTAGTTATTGTTCCAATCAACCAAAGCACTTGGCGAACCAGAAGCAAGCTGCATGGCATACATGCTCAACGTACCCGTAACGTCCACTTCGCACGCACTCGGCAACATGTTTTCACTAAACATACTCATACTGGTACAGACGTTGCAACCATAGTTTTGCTGCAAGGATGTCCAGCACTGAATGGCACTTGCATCCAGTGAATTTTCATCAAGGAAGTCATTCAAAACCACGTCCAATTTTGATATCTGAAACAATGCTTCAGTTGGTGTCTTGCCCGTAGAGGCATAGTTGTGAATTTTCTCCAAATGATCTTTTACTCGCTGATCATCATTGGAAAGCTTGTTTGCATTACCCAAGATCTCAGACAAGTCACAAGTCACGACTGAAATACCATTGGCTTGAAGGATTTTCTCACTGTATCGCACAGTGTTGAAGGCTGTAGGTCTTGCTCCTATCGCCCCGATTCTTACATTTTTCATCCCTTTAACTACTCGACAAACGCCTAGAAATTGTTCCAAATCCTGAAGGAATGACGGATCAGTTGGATGAACGACATGCTTGGTGGTGATTGTGTATTTGATACCGTATTGGTAAAGGTTGTTGCAAACCGAAATCTTACCACACCACGAATCACGTCGGTTGGCTACATTCAATTTATTAAGTTCATCAGGATACCCTTGAATCAAAACCGGCACTTTCAGGTCGGCCAAATGTAAAGTGTCTGCTACTCCACGCTCATCGCCAAAGTTTGGCAATACCACCAAGACACCAAATATTTCATCTTTATGCTTCTTAAAAAGATCAGCACATTTTTTCGCATCGTTATAGGTTTCTACTCCGCCTAGTTTGGTATCATTCTCACCCAATATGATAGGTTTGATTCCTAACCCATCAAGAACTTTAGTTACATCCGCTCTTGCTTCTGAAACAAGCTTATCTGGAAAAAAGTCCCTATTTGCAACGATTATTCCCAAACTAATTTTTTGATTTTTCATTACCTGATAATTAATGTCGTTATGATTTTTTCAATACTAAAACCCAATCCGTATCACGGCTTGGAGGATCAAAAGAGATCTGCTTTTTATCTGCCAAAACGTTGACAGTATCACCCGAAACATGTGCTCCTGTCATGCTATCAATCCATGTTAATTTCTCATATTTCCCTCTGGCCAACTCAATAGAGAAAGTCCTTCCTTCTTTGGTGAAAACTAAATATTGGTTTCCCTCCTCTGCCAATGCATATGTGTTGAGCGCATCGTGGTTTTTAAGCAAAGCATCATTTGGCACCATTCGGAAAAAAGCCACTTCATTGTTCATCACATCACTCAAAATATCCATAGTCTGCTGAGACTTCTTATAAGGGTTTTCATCATTAAATGGCAAACCTGATTCTCCAGTTGCATATAGTTCATACTCCTTGGCATGGCCGTTCCACGTAAACGAAGCGCCAGCCGTCGCACAAGCCCAGGCAGACCTTCTCAAATCATCTTGACTCGCTCCTGTCCGCTCTTGCCAAAACCTTCTCCAAAGTGCATTTCCTTCACTCATAAAAACCGGTTTACCCTGATAACCGAGCAAACATGCCATGTGATGTGTCCATGCTTCCTTCCAAAGGTTCCGCTCCAAACCTTTATCAGCAGCAGCTACTTGGTGATTTTCAACAGCAGCAAAAGAATACTCACTTCTGCCATATTCGTTCTCTCGTGGAAATTCATCTTCGTACGTGACTAGATGGTTGAAAACATCATATTTATCGATCAGTCTGGCAAATCCCAATTCTCGATTTTCTCGATCTCCGGGTACTTCCCACACAAAATTCCATCCAGCCAAATTGGAGAATGGTGCTAATCTAGCAACCATATAACGTACGAATTTATCTTTTTCAACGCTGGACAATTTTGTCCAGTCAGGACCGTCATTTCGACTGCCATCCACACCCAAAAACATGTGAACTCCCATATCTTGATCGTTGAGCCAACTAAGGTGCTGTTCCATTCTCTTCCATACACCCAAATTCATGCTCCCGAAAAGGTCACCCTCTTCATAAAGCGCCAAATCCAGCGTTTCCGGTTTTGGCCCATCCAGATAATATTGACCAAAACAGCATAGCGAAAGCAGCCAGTTGACCTGTAGATGATTGTATCCATTCGCTTTAAGTGGCTGATAAACATTCTCAACAATCCAATCAAAATCCTGCCCTAAAGACCCATGACCAGTTTCGTAGTAAGATTTTAGCCAAACAGGCTCGCTCCCATTATAAGCCAGCCAATGTGGGTTTTGATCATACGCTTGCAACAATCCGGGACTAGCATTTTCCTTAGTGCATTTGAAGGTTCCTTTCCCTCCTTTGGTTTTATCAGTCCAATAGTAAGTGTACTTCCATGTTCCCACTTCATCGGGCATGAAACGCATTTTCCAAATATCTCCTTTTGCTCCACCTTTACCATCTCCATCAAAAAAACCATAGAAGTGGTATATCAATCCTGAAGGTGACTGATACTGAACATTCAATTCAACATCCGTAAATGAATTTTCATATTTAGTGGGGTTTTGAATCTCTTGTTCAAAAATCCGGTACAAGGATGTGTTTTGTGCATTCACCCTCTCAACAAGAAATAGCGTGAAAAGACATGTATAAAATAGGGGCAAACAGGGTGACAAGTTGTTCATATGAGGGTGAAAATTAGTGATTCCATTGGGGCGAACTATCCTGAGCCATCGGGTGATTCTTTTTGTATAATTGTTAATGTGATAACCTAATAATTACGCAATCATGATAATAAATAGGTCGATACTTACTCCCCAAAATGCTCTTATTCTAGTGATTATGAGCATGTTGACTTTGCTGCTTTCACAATGTGGTCAAACTGAAAAAGCAAAGCCCAGAGTAGTGATCAGCTCGGACATAGGCGGAACTGATCCAGATGATTTTCAATCGATGATTCACCTGCTCATGTATGCTGATTTGTTCCGCATCGAAGGGCTCATATCATCTCCTTATGGTCCGGGAAGAAAAAAGGACTTTTTCAGCATAATAAACTTGTATGAAGATGATTTGAATCAACTAAAAGAACATAGTCCAGACTTTCCTGATGCTGAAGAATTGAGACAAATTTGTAAGCAAGGAGAAGTATTAGGAGCACCTTTCAAAGGGTATCGAAATCCTACTGAAGGGTCTGAGTGGATTATTAAATGCGCAAAAAAAGCCGAAACTGAACCTTTATGGATTTTGGTTTGGGGAGGTTTAGAAGACCTTGCACAAGCTCTGTATGATGCTCCTGAAATTAAAGACAATATCAAGGTTTATTGGATAGGTGGTCCAAATAAAAAATGGAGCGTCAATGCTTACTCCTACATAGCTAGTCAACACTCTGATCTTTGGATGATTGAAGCTAATGCTACATATAGAGGATGGTTCATTGACTCAGAATCACGAGAAGATTTGAAGGGAGATCAATTCTATAAAAACTACATCGAAGGTCATGGAAAACTAGGCCAAAACTTTGTCAATCATTACGAAGGAAATATCAAGATGGGCGACACTCCATCCTTAGCCTACCTAATGAACGGAGATCCTGAAAATGTGTCAGGCCAAAGCTGGGGTGGTAGCTTTATTCGCATTAAGCGAAGTTCAAAGTCCGTTTTTCATAGAAACACGACCACTGCAGATACAGTAGCGGCATACGAAGTAATTGAATGGATCTTTGACGGTCCTGAAATCAAATTATCAAAAGACTCGGCATGTTTTACAATGAAAATATCAAATCAGGTTTGGTCTGGATATTATTTAGGAGAAGGGAAATATGGAGTTCGATACTCTTCAAAAAAACCCGAAATTTGTAATTACACAACATCAAGTGCTATCGCCCAACTTGACGGACTAAAAGGTCAGTTTGTAAGCACTATACCATGGCCCGGCAAGGCAAGTCCTGATGATTACCTCTTGGGGGATACATGGTACGGTGACCGCCCCGAACCTCAGCTTTTTTTAGGTATGCAACAAGGAGCCAGAACTGTTTCCAAACACCGAGAAGCCTTTCTCATAGATTGGGCAAAAAGGTGGGAATGGATTGAATAATCTTCGGCATCTAGGTTTTATTTTCTTATTCGGTTTTTTCTTCTTTGGAAAACCTCCGCCAATAATTGGCAAGAAGAGATCCTGATATATTCATCCAAGGACTGAAAACAGCGGATGCCAGACCAAGTGTAGCTAACTTGCCCATGACACCAGCAAGCCCAGAAGCCATTCCTCCATTTTGCAGACCAACCTCTAAAGCAACTGTACGACAAGAGTTTTTATCCAAACCAAGTGCTCTACTAATCCAGTAACCGAAGGTGTAACCCAATGCATTATGTACCACAGACACGATCAACAGAAAGACTCCAATAGTCAAAATATTTTCCCGACTAGCAGCAGTAGTTACTGTGGTGAAGTAAACGATTCCAAACATGGAGAACTTTGGCATAAATCCATGAACCTGAGGTAAAACCTTGTTAGCATGGTAATAAAGCACTCCTACAATGATGGAACCACATATGAAATTTAGCAGCTCTATTAGCAGCATGCTTTGCGTTCCTAACACCCCTTGAAACATTGACCACAAACCGCCGATCATTGCGGTTAGCCAAAGCAAAGCAAGAAAAAACAAGACATTAATCTTATTGCGAGTGGCTCGCTCACTGTTGTTGTATGCATCATAAAGCAAGGCAGATCCGATTGGCACCAGCACGATTTTCACTATGGACACGCACATATCCAGAAAGTTGATTTCGACGTATGTTCCGGCCAGCGTTTTCATGAGAAAAGGTGTCATGATGGGTGCGAGCAATGTAGCCACCGCAGTTAAAGTCACAGATAAAGTGAGGTTTGCTTTTGCAATAAACACCATCACATTGGAAGCCAGCCCACTCGAACATGACCCAATCAAAATCACTCCTGCTGCAATCTCTGGTTCGAAATCAAAAACGCGCGTAAGCAGATAACCCGCTACTGGCATGATCGAAAACTGGCAAAGTATGCCTACCAAAACCCCTTTGCCCATGGTTTGGATTCCTGTGAAGTCTTTGATACTCATTTGAGTACCCATACCAAACATCACAACCTGCACCACTATAAGAATGAGCCATTTGTTTCTAAGGTCAAAACCTCCCCACTGCAAAAAGGCCGAAGGGTACATCATACCGCAAACTATCGCGGCTATGATCCATCCTGTATATTGATAACTTTTGAGAGATGCTACAGCACCAATACCAAACGCAAACCCAACAGCCGCGACAACAGCCAATGGCGCAATGTATGAATCCCATCCAATGATGATAGACAATAAAAGTAATGCGGCCGAAGCAAGAGCTAGCCATAAGGTATATTTCTGGGCTTGTTGCATTTGGATTTTGGGGTTATAGAATCTTAGCGAGGTGTTCCATAGCAATTTCAGGGCTGGCTAGAATTGGTACTTTTTTATCTTCTTCAGATAGCTGCCCTACTACTCGTGCCATTGATGCCTGAGCAAGTAAGATCACGTCCACTTTGGTGGACAATTCCTTAAGCGCCTCTGCTACCATTGCGTCATGTTTTTCTGACTGACCTCCCATCAAGGCTTCAAATGCTCCATCACAAAGCTTTGCTGTCAATTCGATTTCCTTTCCTGCCGCAATCGCTCTTCTTCTTACCAGATCGCTTGTTGGTTCGAGGGTAGTAGGCAGTGTGGCAACTACACCAATTTTGCTTCCCATCTGAACAGCTTGGTCAGCCATGGGCTGATCTACTCGTAACACAGGCACTTTGGTAAGCGAGGCTGATGCCTCAACCGCAGGCCCAATAGATGAACAGGTCACAAGAATATAGTCTGCTCCTGCTGCCTCTGCCGAACCCACATAATCCACTACTCTTCTGGAAGTGTCCTCGGTAAGCTTGTTGCGCTCTATGGTGTTTTTGATCAAGCTGTCATCTACAATATTGAACACCTTGATATCCTTGCCCTTCAGATGTTTGTCTATAAGATCCTGAAACACCGGAACTAGCGTGGCAGATGTATGAATAAGTCCTAGTTTTTTTGTCATGGTTGTTGTGTTTATTTCTTTGTTGCGTGGACAAATTGAAATTCGATTCTACTTACTCGCTTGTCCCTTCGACAGGCTCAGGGTGACAATCTCGCATCCACGTTTCATCTAAATTCTTCCTTTTCTTAAAGTCTCAAAATACCGTTTATCGCCAACTTGTCCACCTTTTAGGTTGACTTCTATACCATCAACAGGTGACCCTTTGGCGTATGCTCTACAAAGCGGAGCTCCTGAGTAAATAGGCGCTATCATCTCCACAGCATCAATTCCCAACTGTCTGGCTACATAACTTGATGTGTCTCCCCCGGCTATCACCAATCGCTGCACTGGCACTTTTTTCAGTGCTATCCGAGCTGCTTTGCCAAGCAGAGAACCAAATCTTTTGGCCGTTTCTGACCTAATACCCAATTCATCTAACCCTAAAGTTTGGAAATACGCTTTCGATTGTCCCAGTCGTGGATCATCAGGTCCCTTGCATGTATGTAAAATCACACTTTTTCCAGAAGCTAAAAGCTGCTCGATCTTATCAGAATAAGTTAAAGCCAAACCCTGATCACAAAGTGAATCCACTTCTACCGAAATTTCTACAAAACCATTTGTCACTGCATAATTGATCTGATCTGCTGTGACGGGTGAAACGCTTCCCGAAAGCACCAAAATAGCTTCTTGTTCGGTTATGTTTTCCCAGTCTGTTCTTTCCTGCAACTGCCCCAAATTAGCCCAATGATCACCAAGCGCTTTTTCAATCCCAGAAGAACCTACAGAAAAAAGGGTTTTCTCTGAAGCTTTGGCATCCAAAACCTCACCAATACCTGCCATCTGGTTTTCATACATCGCATCAAAGAATATGATTTTATTCTCGTCATCAATAAGCTCATCAAGCTTCTCTGCTCCACCATCCATCCCTGATAAATCCACCAAATCAATAAGCCCCATTTTCGCCTCAATTTGTCTGGCTAGATGCTTTCGTAAATCGCTCTCATCAGCTGGCGTGGTGGGATGCTTACTCATAGACGGGTGTCTATCCAGGCGATAGATTTCACCCTGACTGCCTATCCCCATTCGGGCATATAAGTGACCAAAAGCGGAATACCGCCCCAGGTTAGGAGCTGCGGCCAAGACTGGCGTAAATTCATTTTCAAAAATCGATTGTCCAGTTTCGATTGCCGTACCAATATTTCCTATTTCCGGAGAAGAATCAAATGTGGAGCAAACCTTATAATGTACATGCTTTGCTTGTAAAGCCTTCAGTGATTCAAACGCAACCTTCAATGTGCTCGCCATCTCTGCGGGCGGCATAGCGCGGGTCATACCGGCTACACCAATGGCGTCAATATCTTCAAACTGATCTATTTGTTCTTCCGTTGGGTTATCGAGAAAAAGCACCGTTTTGGCTCCTGCCTTACTCAAAAACTCAAGCGCATCTGTAGAGCCTGTGAAGTCATCACCGTAGAAGGCTATGAATATGTCTTTCGATTTCTCCATTTATGATTTTATCATCTCGACGAAGGAGATGTCTTACTTGAATTTGTGTGATTAATCAAGGAAAAAGATGCCTCTTGCGTCGGCATAACGGCATATATACAAGTCATCATTTCAGCGTTCCAAATTTCTCAACAGACTGACCAAACTCTTTGTATTTCTTGGCTGCTTTCTCAAGAGTCAATCCATTCACCGCTCCGTCCCATGCTTGATGCAAGGCTCTTACACCTCCTGCTGGTCCAGACGGATGTGCCATGATGCCTCCACCTGCCATATAGAGCAAGTCCGTTGTTTTGGTTTGTTTGTATGTTTCGAAAGCCTGTCCGCCCCATTGTCCTGAGGAGACAACTGGAAGAATAACCTGATTATTCAAAAATGGAGTTAAGCACGAATTGATTGATCGCACTACTGACTCGTTTGATTCCCAAAACTTATTATCTATTCCGTTGACGTGGAGTTGGTCTACTCCTGCCAATCGCCAAAGCTTGCTATAAGCGGGGAAATTGATTCCAAGTAATGGATGACGATTGAGCATGCCCCAACCATTTCTATGCGCATGAATGGACAGTTTGCCTTGCTCCGTGATCTTCTTCACGCCAGCCCATCCTACGCTGTTTACGCTGATCATGGCGCTAGTACCGCCTGCGCCCACTACGGCATCATAATGCGAGCGCATTTCGTCCAAGTCACCTGTGATATTAAAAGCATACATTACTTTCTTTCCCGTCTTCTCAGCGTGATCATTGATCATTCGCATGATGTAATGAACCCGCTTAGTGAAAGGTGAATTGGCTGTTGAGGCCATCAGTTCATCGTCTTTGATAAAATCGATCCCAGCCTCACACAGATCTTTGACCAAAGCGGCTGTTGCTTCGGGTGTAAGTCCTACACTGGGTTTGATAATCGTTCCTATCATCGGCCTTTCGGGCTCCACTCCAGCAAGTTCTTTTGTTTTCCGCATGCCAAAACTCGAACCTGTAAAATGATCCTGAAAAACTCTTGGTACTTCAAAATCATCTAGTTTCAACCCTGTGAATTGTCTCAACTCATACAAGTTGCCCTGGAGTGTTGAAATTAGTGTGGGAACATTAACTTCAAAGTTCTCTATGGACCAGGAAACAACCACTTTTCCTTGCTTATATGTTTTTCCTTCCACATGATCACCAGGCATACTCGGCCACTTTACTTCGCCCAGTTCTTCGATGCTTTCTACTCGTGCGGCAAAACGTTCTTTGAGGTCAGCGGTTTCTCCCGGCACAGTCACAAACGTTCCACTTGACTGTTCACCAGCTAAAACAGCTGCTGCATCTTCCAGTTTATGAGGCGTTTCAATAAGATATGTTGCGCGTATTCTTTCCATTGGATATAGTGAGGTATTGTAAATATCAAGGAGTCAAGACCAATAAGTATCCTGCTATATACTGCACGGAAAGAGGATTAAATTTAAGAAATTGGCATTCTTATTAGAAAACCCAAATGACAATGAAACTCCCAATTCTTTGCCTTGTAGCAGTCCTGATGTTTGACTGCAAAAATGACACTTCGACTCTATCTACCACCACAGAGTCCCTAAACAATGAAACACTTACCAGTAATAAAAGTCTGGTAAATACCACCAAAAGCCCTTATGCAAAACTGCAGGCTGTAGGATTTGATGACGTGACTTTGACAGATGGTTTTTGGGCAGAAAGAGTCAACACGTGCCTCAACACTATGATCCCCGAAATGTGGAGGATATACAGTGATCCTGAGATGAGTCACGCCCTAAGAAACTTTGAAATAGCGGCAGGTTTGGAAGAAGGGAATCACGAAGGGGCACCTTTTCACGACGGTGATTTTTACAAACTAATAGAGGCCGCCAGTATGGCTTATGCTATTACGAAAGATGAAAAATTCGATAAGATGATCGATGATGTGATCCCACTAATCAGGGACTCTCAGAGAGAAGACGGATACATCCACACTCCGGTGATGATCAATGCGAAAAACAATCCAGAAACTGCTCAGGAATTTCGTGACAGGATGGATTTTGAGAGCTACAACATGGGACACCTAATGACTGCAGCTACGGTACACTATAAGGCTACCGGAAAAACCGACTTGCTAGAAATAGCCAAGAAAGCGGCTGACTACCTCTACACTTATACGGAAAGATTTCCAGAAAAAATGGCTCAAAATGCCATCTGCCCTTCCCACTACATGGGGGTGATAGAAATGTACAGAACTACCAATAACCCTAAATATTTAAAGCTTGCTAAGGAATTTATAGACATCAGAAGTTTGATGAAAGAAGGAACAGATCACAATCAGGATCGTATTCCTTTTCGTGAGCAAACCAAAGCTGTGGGGCATGCCGTGAGAGCCAACTACCTCTATGCTGGGGTAGCGGATGTTTATGCTGAAACAGGAGATGAAACTTTGAAGACAGCCCTCGATAAAATTTGGGATGATTTGGTGACCACCAAACTCTATATCACCGGAGGATGCGGAGCGCTATATGACGGTGTTTCGCCTAATGGAACCAGCTATTCACCACCTGAAATTCAGCAAGTACATCAGGCCTATGGTAGAGAATATGAGTTACCAAACGCTGGCGCTCATAATGAGACCTGCGCTAACATCGGAAGTGCGCTATGGAACTGGAGAATGCTTCAAACCACGGCAGAAGCAAAGTATGCCGACCTGCTCGAACATACGCTTTATAACAGTGTGCTCTCGGGTGTCAACCTTAATGGAAAGGGCTACTTCTACACAAACCCGCTTAGCAACCAAATGGATCTACCGTTTGACCTGAGATGGCCAAATGTCCGTGAAGAATACATCTCACTCTCCAACTGCTGCCCTCCAAACACGATTAGAACAATCGCCGAAGTAGAAAACTACCTCTATAGCAAAAACGAAACTGGTATCTGGCTCAATATGTACAGCAGCAGCACGCTAAGTACGCAAATTGGTGAGGATAAAATCAGGTTGACGCAAACCACAAACTACCCATGGGAAGGTACCGTGAAAATCAAAATAGATGAAGCGCCGGCAAGCAGCAAGTCTCTAAGTTTCAGATCACCTGATTGGTGTAAAAGTGCTACACTATTTGTGAACGGGGAAAAGGTGCAATCTAGCAAAGCATCAAGCTCTTATCTGACAGTAGATCAACAATGGAAAGCTGGTGATGAGATCACTTTCACCATGGACATGCCTGCCAAGTTAATAGAAGCAAATCCGCTAGTAGAAGAAACTCGCAATCAGGTGGCCGTAACAAGGGGGCCTCTTGTTTACTGTCTGGAAGCAAATGATTTAGGCCCTGGACTTAAACTTGCCAACGTTGTGATTCCTGCTAATATCAAGCTTACACCGGAGAAAACAACAATTGGCACTAGTCAGGTTATGAGCCTGAAAGGAACAGGACAAATAATCTCAAACGAATGGAATGGCCGTCTCTACCAAGAATTGAATACCAAAGCAACCACTACAGAAGTTAGACTGATTCCTTACTTCGCGTGGGCCAATAGAGATGAAGCTGACATGGCTGTGTGGTTGCCATTGGGCAGGTAGTTTCCTCAATAGCAATTTGCTGTAGGTAGAAGATAGTAGAGCTAAAAAAAAAGAATTAATTTAACTCACATATACCTAACCTTTAACCTAATTATGGCTCAGAGTAAGAAACAAATTATCCAGACTACTATTGGTACAGTGATCGGAGCGGTAGTGATTCTTCTGCTTAAGCAATACTTTTTTCAATCTCCAACCTTTGACAAGGTTATGATGAAAGCGGCAAGCGAACTAAACGAAACATGTCCAATTATGGTGGATTCGGATACTCGACTTGACAACTGCATCGCCCTTCCGGATAATATATTCCAATACAACTACACTTTGGTTAATTACACGATAGAGGATTTAGATATTGAAATTTTGAGAGATAACCTTGAACCGATGCTCCTAAACACTGTATCTAGCAATCCAGATTTGCAGATGTTCAGAGAGAATGGGGTCACTATGGCGTATGATTATAAAGACAAGAACGGCCTTCACTTGCTTAAGATTGTAATAAAACCAGAAATGTATAAATGAAGCAAGAAACAAACAATCCTGAAGAACAAAAGGGGTTCAAAGACCTTCTGCGAGATGTCATCATCCCAAAAGTAGAATTCATCTCAGTGGCGATCATCATCATTGCGTTTGTACTCAAATACTTTGAGGCCTCTGGGTATGCATCCATTTTCAGTATTGGCCTCAGCACTTTGGCGGTCACCTCGTATCTCTATACATTTCTGTACAAGACAGAAGGCATTTTGGAGAATATGGTTTTGAAAATTGGTCACATTGCCTGCTCCATCTCCATTGTTGGATTTTTATTTACGCTTTTACACCTTCCGGGAAATTTGCCTATGTTGAATATAGGGGCTGCAGCCCTGTCGATCGCCACGGTGGCAATGATCTATCTGGTGACGCAAAGTCAATCTAAAAAACACAGACAAATTACGATTCGGTTTGCTGCCGTTTTGCTTTTGATTCTACCCACAATCTTTCTCTAATCACATAGCCTCGCGTCTGTAAAATCTGATCGTGCGCTTTCGCACAGAGTAGTCAGCTACACTTACTATGTCCGCAGCTTTTGCACTTGAGGCAGCCTTCTTCATAGACCAGTCCATCGGCATCACCACATTCAGGACACTCATGACCCGTGATGTTGGTTCCGTCCGGAATGAAGGTTTTCAACGCTCTGGCAACTCCTTTTTTCCAGGTGTTGATGTAGTCCTTATCCAGGTTCAGGTTTTCTATTAAGTGCACCACATCTGTGAGCGGCATGCCATGGCGCAAAATCCCACTGAGTAGCTTTCCATAGTTCCAGTACTGCTGATTGAAGCTTCTTGAAAGGCCTTCTATGGTGACATTGTAGCCCTGCCGATCCACGTACCGGAAGTCATATCGGCTTTTGCCCTGGGCATCCAAATTTCTAATGATCCAGCCCTCATCTACCCACGCCGGTAGTGCGAAGGCATCCTCCGCCCTACCTGTGAATATCTCATACGGCTTGTCGTCGAGCAAACCTACAAACGCCAACCAATGCTCATATTCATTGTTGAACCGGATGATTTTAGCCTTGATCGACTGAGGTCGTTTTGGTGCCTTTGTCTCTACGAACCGTTCTTTTTTCTTTTCGTCATTAGACACCAGAACACCCGTGCGCGAGCCATCTCTATATACGGTGATTCCTTTGAGCCCACGCTTCCAGGCCTGCATGTAAATCTGGTTTACCACGGACATTGGGGTATCCTCCGGCAAGTTGATAGTGGAACTGATAGAGTGAGTCACGTACTTCTGCACTACGGCCTGGATTTCAATACGCTGCTTCCAGTCGATCTCCGGGGCAGTGGCTCCATTGTATGGATTAGCGGCAAGCGGCTTTTTAGGATGCATTTCCATCCATTCTTTGAGCTTGCCGTGATAAACATCAAATTCCTCCCACCAGTCGCCAGTGTCATCTTTAAAATGTCCCTTGCTTTCATCGCCAGGCTGAGCAAGTTTCCTTCTCCGCTTGTAGCTCAGCATAAATACCGGTTCAATACCAGAAGATGTTTGTGTAAGCATACTCACGGTTCCCGTAGGTGCCACGGTGCTGATAGAAACATTCCTGCGCCCATGTTCCATCATACGTTCGTATGATTCAGGATAAAACGCTTTGAAATTTTGGACGAATCTGGATGTGTTTTCCACCTTTGGATCAAAAGCCTCAAACTTTCCTCGCTCTATGGCCATATCTATGGAGCTATCAAACTCGGCCTTACACTTTGTTTGCATCATTTGGTCCATGACCTGAACAGCGGCGGGCTCATCAAATTTTAACCCCAGGGCTGCCAAAGTATCCGCCAGCGCAGTAAAGCCAAGCCCCGTTCTCCTACCTCTTTTCCCATTTTCATAAAGCATTTTCCAGGTATCCATCTCCACCTGCTTGATATGATCAGGCTCGTCATCCTCCTCTATTTTGTTGAGGATCTTCTCCACAGACTCCAACTCCAGATCAACCAGATCGTCCATCAGACGCTGTGCTTCATATGTGACTTCATAGAGCTTCTCATAGTTGAGGGAAGATTCTGAGGTGAACGGTCGGTCCACTAAACTGAAGAGATTCATGGCCATCAAGCGACAGGAATCACCACCTTGCATGGCGATCTCCGAACATGGATTGGTGGACTCGTTGGTAAACTCCGGATAAACCGAAGAAGTAGAATACCAGTGCTGGTGATCCCAGAAGATGATCCCCGGCTCAGCCGTGGTATGTGCACACTTGATGATTTTATTCCAAAGGTCACGCGCGGAAACCGTCTTGTGCACCTGAGGTAAAGTGGCATCAACAGGCCACCGAAGCGTAAATGGCTTGTCTTTGTCCACTGCTTTCATAAACTCATCCGTAACGCGAACTGATATATTGGCGCCTGTCACACGTGTAAGGTTTTGTTTGATCGTGATGAAGTCCTCGATATCAGGATGGGTGACCTCCATGGTGAGCATGAGCGCCCCTCTCCTTCCATTCTGACTGACTTCTCGTGTCGTGTTGCTGTATCGCTCCATGAAAGATACCACTCCACTGGACGTACCTGCAGCATTTTTGACTCCTACGCCTTTCGGCCTCAACTTAGACAAATCAAAACCAACCCCACAACGACGTTTGCACAGCTGCGCCAGCTGTTGATCTGTGTACATCACACCTCCATAAGAGTCCAGAGGTGCTTTGACCACCACGCAGTTGGAAAGCGATCCTACCACATAAAGGTTGCCCAAAATCGACATCACACTGCCTTGAGGAATCAGGTATTTGAAGTCCTTGAACAACTTGTAAATAACCTTTTCCGAGAGCTTCGACCGGTTTTGCCCATACTCTGAAAGCAATGGCCTGCTGTCCTTCTTGATTATATAATTGGATTCTGCACGATCGAATTCTTTGGCCATGCGGCGATGCATATCGTCTGGTGACTGCTCCACAAAATCTCCAACAGCGTTTTTTAAACAATACTTGTTGATCCAGGTAGTGGCAGCCAACTCGTCACCATCAAAATACCGCAGACATTCTTCAAGAACTTCTTTGTAGGAAAATACTTTGCCGGATGGTTTGGCAGGGGCAATAGCTCGCTCGGTCATAGTGTTTTTGAGAGATAAAGCTATCCGTAAACACATCATCTGTACATGACCATTGTCACGTTTTGAAATAAGCTTCCCGATCACAAAAAGCCTCATTTTAGGACTTTTTATCAATTATTGGTTAGAGTAATCATAGCAACGAACTCATACTAAATCCTGAATAAGAAGAAGTTAAGCGTAAGCCATTGTTGAAATATCAAACGCCTGCTCTCAGGGAGAAAAAAATTATGATTTTTATCAGTTTTAACCATTTGGTTAAACTAAATAGTTAATGCAGCGTATATTTGAATCATGGAAGCTGAAAACACTGAGCAAAAAATACTAATTGCTGCCAGGCAAGTCTTTTTAAAAAAAGGTCTGGCGGGAGCCAGAATGCAAGAGATTGCAGACATGGCAGGCATAAACAAAGCCTTGCTCCACTACTACTACCGGAGCAAAGAACAGCTCTTTCGCTCCAGCTTTCAGGATTTGATCAAGCAGATGCTCCCAAAGGTTTTTGGGGTCTTCAGGACGGATTTACCTTTTGAAGAAAAACTAAGAACACTCACAGCCGACTATCTTGATTTCCTTACTGAGTATCCACAATTGCCGGTGATGATACTATCTGAAATACAGCGTGATCCCCAGTTGCTTTTTAATGAATTGAATATCCCTGATCTGGTTGATTTTCAGGACCTCCAAAAACAGCTGGATGAAGAAGCAGAAGCTGGAAGGATTAGGCCTATGCAAGTTTTTGAGTTAATTCCAAACCTGCTCTCTCTACTGGTTTTTCCTTTTGCAGCAAAACCGATCATTCAAAATGCGCTAAAACTTACGGACGAACAGTTTAAGGATTTCATATCATCCAGAAAACTGACAGTGCCTGACTTTTTCATGAATGCCTTAAAACCTTAAATGTCGTATATATGAAACATCGTCGACACCTGGCAAGCACTATGATCTTGCTACTAGCAGCAGTAAACCTTAACGCTCAGGCCATAACCCTTTCGGAGTGCTTTGAATCTGCAAGAACCAATAGCGAGCTAAGCCAAAACTTCCTGACTCTGGACGAATCTGGGTCTTTGGATGAATCTATCAGCAGAGCGCGGAATCTTCCATCCATACAGGTTTCGGGACAAGCTAGCTACCAGTCGGACGTATTTGGGCTACCTATTAATTCTGCTGTCCTGGAGTTGCCCACAGTACCGAAAGATCAATACAATCTATCGCTTAAGCTCACTCAAAAGCTTTATGACGGAGGTATTGCAAGCGTAAAAGAAAAACTGGATAGACTGGAAAATCAGTCTGCCAAAGATGGACTGGAAATAAAACTATACGAACTCAACTCCATCATCAGCCAGTTATATTTTGGTGTTTTGCAAAGTACGGCAAACACGAAAGTACTCGAGGTTAAACTCGGGGAATTGAAAAATCAACAAAAACGCATCAAAGCGGGACTAGAGAACGGAGTAGTGCTGCCAAGCACCAAATATGAAATAGAAAAAGCACTTATAGAAGTGGAGTCCAACCTGCGTTCGCTGAGTCAGTTGAGACTAGCACAGGCCAATTCGCTTTCATCATGGACTGGTCAGGAAATCAATCCTCAACAACTTGTAATCCCCGAAAACGAAACCAAATTCTCCAATCTTAATCGCCCTGAGTTAGATATGTTCGCCACGAGCAAAGA
>JBDVMP010000073.1:0-21043 GCA_039970095.1 Cyclobacteriaceae bacterium | reverse complement strand
AACATAATTAAAATTTATTGCTTGAAAATTTATTTTTTTCAGTATTATTTTGAAAATTACGGTAAAATTGATTTAGCCCTAAAACCGGGCAAATTGTTTAATTCACAAAATATAAACCTACAATAATGGCAACACACAAATTGGAGTACATCTGGCTTGATGGTTACAAGCCAACCCAATCATTAAGAAGTAAAACAAAATTGGTTAGTGATTACAGTGGAAAGGTGGAGGATGCGCCGGACTGGTCGTTTGACGGTAGCTCTACTCAACAAGCAGAAGGCGGTTCTTCTGATTGTATCATGAAGCCGGTTTTCGTGTGTCCGGATCCTGCTGTGAAAAACGGCTGGTTGGTGATGACGGAAGTATTGAATGCAGATGGTACTCCTCATGAGTCTAATGGTCGTGCACTTATCGACGATGAAGATGCTGATTTTTGGTTCGGTTTCGAGCAAGAATACTTTATCTGGGACAATGCTACCAACAGACCTATCGGGTTTCCTGAGGGAGGATTTCCAGCGCCACAAGGGCCTTACTATTGTGGGGTAGGTGGTCAGTATGTTTTCGGAAGAGACATTAAAGATGAGCACCTGGAGCTTTGTATCGACGCTGGGCTAGATATAGAAGGTACCAATGGTGAGGTAGCTGCCGGACAGTGGGAATTCCAGATCATGGCTAAAGGGGCTGAGGCTGCCGGAGACCAAATCTGGGTGGCAAGATATATGTTGGATAGATTGACAGAAAAATATGGTCTTTCTATCAACTACCATCCAAAACCATTAGGTCAGCTAGACTGGAACGGTTCTGGAATGCACGCCAACTTCTCTAATACTTACATCAGAACAGCTGCTTCTGAAGAGAAAATCAAGAAAGTATGTGAGGCGTTCAGAGGTGTTGTGAAAGAGCACATCGAAGTTTATGGTGCCTACAATGATCAGCGATTGACAGGTGATCATGAGACAGCAGCTATCACAGAATTCTCTTACGGAGTTTCTGATAGAGGTGCTTCTATCCGTATTCCTCTCTTCACCAAAAATAATGGATGGAGTGGATACCTGGAAGACAGAAGACCTGCTTCTAACGCAGACCCTTACAAAGTAGCTGCAAGAATCATTAAAACTGTGAAAGCAGTATCTTAATATTCGGTTAGATATATTATTCAAAGAGCCGGCTCAGTGATGAGCCGGTTTTTTTGTGTCTTGCAGTTTGGAGCGTCATTCTTGAAAATTCTTGGCCATTTTTCTTAAGTCAAGATTTTATCAGGAATCTCCATTTGACTATTTTTTCGGATTATCTGGTCAGTTGCTCAAAACAACCTCAGCAATCTATTGGAACGCACATAGGCTTCCTGATCTTCATATTGGATGCGGGTCCAAACAGGAGACTGGGAGAGTATTTTTACCTTGTGACCTTTGCTGATCAGTTCTATTGGCTCTGAGGCCGCTGAGGGAGCTTCCATGAGGACCGTCTGGTCTTCTTTTATGATCCCTTCATTTTGCTCAAAGAATTCGTTGACGATGAGTAGAATGGGTAGCACGACAATCAGTTGCAAGCTGACCCATGGCACGGCTTTATATCCTTTGGGTTTTTTGTAGTAGATCAAAGCCAAAATAAAAATGGATAAGGCAGATAATGATCCTATGATGTGCCTCTGGTATTTGTTAATGTTGTTTGTAAGAAACTTATAATCTGAAAAGTTGTAACCAACCAAGTCATTTTCACCGGCCAAATCCTGCATTTTCTCTAAAACCTTTTTGTTTGAAGTCTTTTTGTAATAGTGATCCAGGTAATAGAGCGCAGAGGTGTAGTTGCCAAGCCCTTCTTGTATAAAGGCCATCTTGCCTAACATAGCAGGTGAAGCCTGTCCATTGTCGTAGATATCCTTATACCGCTCAAAAGCTTCGGTATATTTTTTAGAATTGTACAAACTGTCCGCACTGATGAGAGCCATATTTTCGGCACAAAATCCTTTGAAAGTGAACCCAGTCAGAGAAACAAAAAATAATATTCTAAAAAACATAAATGATGGTTGTTATTTGAAAGTAAGCTTCTTAGTTTTGCAACCGCAATTTTAAGAAGGACGGAGCACAAAGTCCAGCATAAGATTGCATTATTGATCGATCTGGTAGCTCAGCTGGTAGAGCATCTCCCTTTTAAGGAGAGGGTCCTGGGTTCGAGCCCCAGCCAGATCACAACCCTTAAAAACCCTGACTTTGTCAGGGTTTTTTGTTTTTACTCCACCTCGTTCCACCACTTTTCATTTAGATCTTCATTTACACTAAACCGCTCTCCAATGACCGGTGTTGTGATTTTCACACTTTTTAACTCCGCCTCTTTTTCAACTCTCAAAATGGGGTCTTTCCAGGCGTGTGGTGCCAGCTTAAACGCCCCCCAATGTATGGGCATCATTTTTTTCGCCTTCAGGTCTATACTGGCCTGTACTGTTTCCTCAGGAGTCATGTGAATCTGCGACCAAAGTGGATTGTACTGTCCGCACTCCACCATTGCAAAGTCAAACGGCCCATGCCGAAGGCCAATCTCCAGAAAGTGATCAGCATAGCCGCCATCCCCGCTGAAATATAGATTGTTGTGTTTTCCTGTGATAATCCAGGACGCCCACTGTGTTTTGTTGCGATCTGTGATTCCCCGTCCAGAGAAGTGCCTGGCAGGCGCGGCAGTTAGTCCAATATCACCAAAGTTTACAGTACCCCACCAGTCTAGTTCTGTAATGTTGGTTTCTGGAACCCCCCATTGTTTCAAGTGTTCCCCCAGGCCCAGTGGCGTGTAAAAGTGCCCCACTCGATCCTTTATTTTCATAACCGTCGGGTAGTCCAGGTGGTCATAGTGGTCATGTGAGAATATCACAGCATCAATTTCTTCAATATCATTAATGTTTATCGGATTTTGATATGCAAATCGTTTGGTTGTGAATGAGACAGGAGCACTGGCTGGTCCAAGCATTGGATCTATTAAAATGGACTTCCCTTCCATCTCGAGAAGTACAGCCGAATGGCCAAACCAAGTGATGTAGGCCAGAGAATCTATATCCTGTAAATCCCCCTCTCCAAATCGCACCGGTAAAGGGGAGGTGGGTGTTCCTTCAGAGCCTTTGACAAGCAGGTCATACATTAATTTAGAGTAGTCTCTCAAGCTGAGATTGCCGACACCTGTGGGTAGGAGATTTTGAAACTCACCATGATCGTAGTTTTCAGAGTGTTCTATTCTGACGAGCGCCTGGCCATCAATTGTTGCTCCAAATTGCGGTGATAACTTTATGAATAGGTAGCCACAAATGGCTGTAATTATGAATATGGCCACAATTAGCACGAGTATTTTTAATAAAAATTTCATGGATTGGTAACAAACATTGAGTGGAGTTGAAAAATAAACAGAGATAAAGAAACGATTATTTGGGAATATCGTTGGTGTATGTGATAAAATTTCGTTTTATCTTGATAATCAGCAAAATTGTTACGTATAAATCAATGAATGATCTAAAAAATTTAATAACCTTTAATAAAACACATATTTTTTTATTAAATTCATCATGCCGTCTATCTTTGCCTAATTATTAAAATATGGCGAGTATGACGACAACACTCGAACGTCCAACTGAAATGCAAATAAGTACCATAAAAGTAGCTGTCCTTCCATTCGTGAATATGAGTGCGGATCCGGCCTTTGAATACTTTAGCGATGGAGTTTCGGAAGACATTATAGATACTCTGAATGCTTCTGAAGGGCTAAAGTTGATCTCCAGAGGCTCAAGCTTCGCACTGAAAAATGAGAAACTGGAGATTAATGAAATTGGTCAATCTCTGAAAGTGGATTTTGTGGTTTGCGGGACGCTGAGGAGGATAGGTAAAAAGGTTCGGATGCGAGTGTATTTGAATGAAGCAGGAAATGGAGCGGAGGTTTGGTCTAAGAGCTATGATCAACCAGTGGCGGATATCTTTCATATAGAAGCTGATATTATTGATCACTTGTGGGAGCACATGGTGTCGCCCGAGCAGAAAGCCGAATGGAAAAAGCCGGAATTTAAACCGGCTACCACGAATTTGGCGGCTTATGAGCATTACTTACAGGGCCTTTTTCATCACAACAAATGGACCATGCAGGCACTTTCCACTGCGGTAGCCTGCTATCAGCGCGCCATTAAGAAGGAGCCGGACTATTATTTGGCGTACGCCATGATGGCCAACGCTTATACCAGGTTGTCATTTGTGGGGAGCCATGACACGCCAGTTAAATCCTATGATGAAGCGCAGGAGGCGGCAGAGCGCGCAATTGACCTAAACCCTAACTACTACCGCTCATATATGGCGCTTTCTTATGTGTACCTGTATCAGAAATATGATTGGGAGCAGGCGCTTATGATGGTAAACAGAGCGATCAAATTGAATCCAACCAGTTCCAAATCACATGTAGCCAAGTCGCTTTACTATACGGTGAAGGGGAACTTTACAGAGTCCAGAAAACTTCTGGAAAAGGCTCTGGAATTAGATCCTTTCTCGTTTATGGCCAAAAGAGCCGTGGCGGACAATTACTTTCTGGAGAGGAAATACGACAAAGCTATCGAGCTATATGATGAGCTGATAGAAATAGATCCTTATCACGAGAAGGTTTTGGAATACCGCGCCTGGGCAGTGGTAATGAAAGGTGAAATAGACGAGGCTATTGCTACCTTCCGAAGTTTCGATAACCAAACAAAGCTAACGTTGAAGTCATATAGTCAGCTTGGATATGCCTTTGCGAAGAAGGGCGATACGGAAAACGCTGAAAGGTATCTGGCTGAAATTAAGAAGAGTGCGGCTATCCATAAGTCGCTAACCTATGCTTTGGATTTCGCTGTTGTGCATACAGCACTGGGCAATTTTGAGAAAGCAATGGACTATTTGGAAGAAGCCGTGGAAAATAGAAGGAGTGCCATCATTTATACCAAGGTGCATCCTATATGGGACCCGATGAGAAAGCACCCGAGATTCAAGGCACTGGTAAAGAGGTTGCTGTTGGATTAAGATAAAAAAGATAACCCCGGGGATTGGGAGCATAAGCTCCTTCCCGGGGTATCTCACCGCACTAAAGTTTCTTTTTCTTAAAAGTCAAATCCAAAATAGAGTTGTATTGCGGAGTTTTTGGATTCGTTGGTTGCCTGACCGGCAAAAGTTCCGCTTTCGCCAATCTCTCTGAATCCGTAATTGTATCTGACTCCCATCATACCTGAGTCAAAGTCAAACCCAACACCTGCAGAAAAACCGTAATCGAGTGTGTTAAAGTCATCTCTATCAAATGACTCTACATTTTGCACGGTTCCATCATCCTCCACGTCTTTGACATTGGCACCAACCAGTGCAGCAAAATAAGGACCAACATGAAAGTTGACATCTCCGGCATTTAAAGCAAATAGCACAGGTAGTTCTAGATAATTGAGGTTGTACCTGTATCTACCGCTTCCGCTGAGCGCATTGCCGTCATAATGTATTGAAGCGCCTTTTTGTGTGAAAAGCAATTCCGGCTGTAAAGCCAGGCCTTCGGTTAGTTCAAGTCTTTTGTAAAGACCAACCTGAAAACCGACTTTCAAATTTTCGTCATCTACATCGGCCACATATAGGTTTGTGAAGTTAGCCCCCAGCTTCAGCCCGGCTTTGTCTTGAGCGAAGGTAAGAGCGGAGATCATGATTCCGATGATAAGTAATATTGTTTTCTTGTTATTCATTGCGTTGAGATTTTAGTTAAACAAAAAAAGGAAAAAAACCCGAATGCATCCTGCATCCGGGCACCAACCTAAGGGCCATTTCTGACCCACCGCCTACGGTTTTTTCATATGCGAAAGTCTTAGCTCTTAGTGCTGACTACCAGGAATTTGGATATCTCCCAGAATTTCTCCGGGTTTTTAATGCTAATGTACTCTACTTTGTCTCCTTTTTTAACCACTTCATATGAAGATGAAGGGTGGTCTGTCACCAATTCCATTTTCTCAGAATTGATGATCAATTTGTCAACTTCCTGGATGTCGATTTCAACAAACTGCTCTTGTGTTACGTCTTCTTCCAGTTCGGTAGTTCTACCGATCCATAAAAATCCACCTTCTTTGGATACGATCCCTTTGTCTTTCAGTTTCTTTTCGGGAGCCACTACAAAGTAAGCTTTATTGAGCTTTTTGTGCTGATCGTTGATTTTTTCGATTTGCAGATCTATTGTTTCTACCTGCAGATCTACACGTGTCTCTAGATTCGTTACTTTAGAGCTCAGTGACGCTATTTCTACGTTTTTGGCAACCAAAGATTCTTTGAGTCCTTCCATGGCCATGGTCTTGTTTTCAAGAGTCTTGCTCAGTTCGTTGACTCTTCTTTTGAAAGAATTCATCGAAATATCGGCTTTGTCAAGTTTAGACGAGAGTTTGTTAATCGTCTCTCTGCTATTTGCGATCAGCTGATCGATGGCGACCATGTCTTTTACAATTTGGTCTTTGTCTGAATCAGAAAAATCTCCCTGACTCTTCATTGAAACAATATTTTCTTTTTCCTTGATGGAAGATACCTGCTTTTCCAAGGTGGTCATTACGTCCATTATTTCATTGAATGCAGAGTCTCGCTCGTGAAGTTTTTGCTCCATCATCTGAGCCTCTTTTCTCAATTTTTCAGTTTCCTCTTTATTGGTGCATGAAGTAATCAGGGTTATTCCCAAAATTATTGATGCAGTTGCAAGGATTGGTCTATTAGTCTTCATGATTGCTATTGGTTTTTAGTTAAAAGTTTTTCTTCTTGATTTACTTCTATTCGGACAATTCTGAATATAACTGGTAGTACTTCGGGGGATTTTTTAACAGCTATAGGCACGATCCTGTTCGCTATAATAGCTGACCCCATTGCCATGTATGTATATGCTAAAATGTCCATGATCTAAGTGATTAAAATTGTAGAAATAAGCGTGTTGGGTGTGGTGATTAGAATGTAACCTTTACACCCAAACCAGGGTCAAGGGCAACAAAAGCATTTCCGTTGGTGGTCACCTCCAAAAATGGCTTGACGTCCAGACTCACTGCGATAGGAACCTCACGAATTTTATATTCGATTCCGAAAATTCCATCAACACCCAGACCTACATTTCCATCTACTCGTCTGTTTCCGAGCGGCTCTCCGTCAACCCAATCGGATTTGGCAGAGAGGTGTCCGCCCAACCCATAATACCAGTTGAGGCCGGGTTCGTCAAAAGCGTTGGCATACTGTTCTACCAGGAGTGTGGCCGAGAAGGCATTTGGCCAAAAGCCAAGAATTCCTTCCACCGCTCTGGAGTTTTTTGTGAAGTGTTTGATTGTGATTCCACTTGTGCCTATGGCTCTCACACCGATTGCGTTTGTATAGCTTGAGGTGTTCAGAGCCAGCGTGGAGAAGCTGGGTGGTAAAGTGCTGTCTTTGTTGTCGCCGCTGTTGTCTTCAGGTCCCTTAGCAGCCGTCAGGCTTGTGGCAGAGACAAAAAGTGCGAATGATATTGCTATTATTTTTTTCATGACTAATTAAGTTTTCAATCTTGAACTCAGTTAGTCAAATGGCATGCCATGCCAATGTATCAAATTAACTCACTGTTTTTCAGTGAGTTATGATCTTGTTGGGTTTCGTAACTTTCTCATTTTGAGAAAACACCCTTCAAATTAGCAATCACTCGGCGTTTTTGAGCATGCGGTAAATTGTGCTTTGACCGATATCCAATTTTTCAGCGACAGTCTTGATATTGTTATCAAAGCGCTTGAGGTAGAGATTTACAATTTTAAGTTCGTAATCCTTCATGGTCATATTTTCACCGTAGATATCGGTGATGGTGTCTTGCTGTGAAAAAGAAATATCATCTTTTTTGATATTTTCATCTTCCGACATTACTACGGCCAGTTCCACGATAGATTTTAGTTCCCGAATGTTTCCGGGATAGGAATAGGTCATCAGTTTTTGAGAAGCCTCTCCTGTAATTGTCTTTTGCGGCAGGTTGTTTTCTGTGCAGAAAGATTCTACGAAATGCTTAGCCAGCAGGATGATATCCTTATCTCTCTCTCGCAGAGGGGGGATGTTGATGGTTAGTCCGAAAAGTCGGTAATAGAGGTCTTCACGGAAGTTGCCTTTCTTCATTTCTTCTTGCAGGTTTCGGTGGGTGGCAGCAAGTATCCTGCAGTTGACTTTTATGGTTTCTGTGCCTCCCACGCGGGTAATTTCTTTTTCCTGCAGTGCTCTGAGTAGCTTGGCCTGTAGGTTTATATCCATCTCGCCAATTTCATCCAGAAACAAGGTGCCACCATTGGCTTGTTCAAATTTCCCTGCATGTCTTTGGGTAGCCCCGGTAAATGCTCCTTTTTCGTGACCGAAAAGTTCACTTTCGGCGAGCTCTTTGGGTATGGCGCTCATATTTACCGCTACAAAAGGTTTATCCTTTAGGTTGCTATTGTAATGGATCGATTTGGCTACTACCTCTTTACCTGTACCTGTCTCGCCATGAACCATCACAGTTATATTGGTGCTGGTGGCTTTTTCCATCAGCCGAAAAACCTGCTTCATCTGATTGCTCTGACCTATGATAGAAGTTTGAAAGTCGTATTTCTTTTGTACTTCTTTTTGCAGCGTTTGAATCGTGCTTTTCAGGTTGGCATTCTTAGTGAAATTGGAGATCAGGTGTAGCATCCGGTCTCTGATGTCTTTCGTTTTGGTGAGATAATCGTATGCGCCTTTTTTTAGAAGGGTAACGGCAGTCTCAATGTTTTCCTGTTCGGAAATAACCAGAACGGCAATCTCGGCATTGATATCATGAATTTTGGTCAGGAGGTCTTCGCCGTTCATGTCAGGAAGTCTATAATCTACCGTAATCAGGTCCGGCTTGTCTTTCAGGTTATCCAAACATTCGGCTCCTGTCTCAAATGCCTTAACTTCATGGTCTGGGTTTAGCGAAAGCGTGTGAACGAGAAGTTTTCTATACCATTCATCGTCTTCTACTACAAATATTTTCAGGTTGCCTATGCTCATAATGATTTGTGCGTTACTGTAATTTAGTCCAAGTAATTAGAAATGGATGTCAGCAATTTTTGGTGTAGTTGCTGTGCCTGTTGTATGTCTTTTTGCTGTGGAGTATTGCCAGCGTCTGCCGTAGTTTCTATTGCCTTGAGACAGAGAACAAACTCTTTGGCATCAAGGTGCCTGGCAGGAGCGACGGTTTTATGCGCGAGGTTAGATAGCCTGGGTAAGTCATTGGCCTGAAGGGCATCATGCATTTCTGCAATGTTGGCTGTACTGCTATCCACAAAAGTCTCCAGCATATCTTTTACAAATTCTTTATCT
The DNA here is from genome assembly GCA_039970095.1 of Cyclobacteriaceae bacterium. Lineage (GTDB taxonomy): Bacteria > Bacteroidota > Bacteroidia > Cytophagales > Cyclobacteriaceae > JAMZMI01. The sequence continues at coordinate 11,729 of JBDVMP010000073.1, read as the reverse complement.
CCCAGCTGCTCGAGGGTCTCAACGCTGAATGATACCTGAAGATTAACCTCTTCATGAGCAATGTCAATTCCGTGGGTTTTTTCTGGGAGAAGCATTTTGATGTTTTGCAACAATTCCGATTCTGGAAATGGCTTGCGCATCAGCCTGTTGAAACCGGCGCGTGCACCTTTTAGGTGTGCCTCTTCAGCGATGGTTGCTGTCAGCGCTATCATCGGGGTGTTTTTGTTGGGGCCGTCCCCATTTCTGATCATGTTCACGATTTGCCACCCGGTATGGTGAGGCATTTTGATGTCGAGAAGTGCAATGTCCACTTTTTGATTTTCTAAGATTCGTAGGGCTTCTGCTCCGTCCTGGGCCATCTTGATGTCAGTAGCATGATCAGATAGTATGGCTTGTAGCAGTTTGATATTAAACACCTCATCATCTGCAACGAGCACAGTAAGGTCACTGAACTCAAATCCCACCTCTTCAGGAGCGGATGGGCTCTTGATGATTTCACCCTCCGGCACGATATCATAAGGTAGTATCACCGTGATTTCCGTGCCAATGCCTACCTCACTTTGAAGCGCCATTTGTCCGTGATGTAACTCAACTATTTTTTTCACAATGCTCAGCCCCAGACCAGTGCCCTGGGCGGCAGATGAATTGCTGGCTTGCTCAAATTCCTCGAAGATTTTTTCTTGATTTTCTTTGGGAATACCTACGCCAGTGTCCTTGATTTTTAGCTCCAGGAGCAGGCGTTTTGGGCTCAGGTTGGACGTGCGGGCTGATACGGTGATGTTTCCATTTGTGGTAAACTTGATGCTGTTGCCCAGCAGGTTGAGTAATATCTGTTTCAACCTATAAGAGTCGCCTTTCAGCACTACCTGTGGCGTTTCACTCACTATGTTGATCGCAATCTCATTTCCTTGCTCTTTCGCTTTGATCTTCATAATCTCTGCGGTAGATTTTATCACATTGGTGAAATTGAACTGTTCTTTTTCGAGTTCTACTTTTTCGCTCTGGAGCTTGGTTATATCGAGAATGTCATTGAGAACAGAGAGCAAATGATTGGAAGCTTCGTGAATGATGCTTACTTGTTCCTTCTGCCCGTCGTTCAACTCAGTCTTGGAGAGTTGGTTTGTGAATCCGGTTATCGCATTGAGAGGTGTTCTGATTTCGTGGCTCATGTTGGCTAAAAACTGCTCTTTTGACCGGGCCAGTTGCTCTGCATTTTTCTTTGCTTTCCTCAGCATAGCATTGTATTTCTTGCTTCGGGTGGTGAATATGAAAAGGATCCAGATTGTGATCATCAGGAGGGCAGTGGCCAGAAGCGAAAAAAGGGTAATCTGGTATTTGGTTCGCGAAATGAGCTCTTGAGCGTTGAGTGTGTTGATCTTAGTTTTTGTGATTTCCCTGTTTTCCAGATAATCGAGAAGTTCCAGCATCTTGAGTTGCAAGATGTTCATTTGCCTGCTGTAGTTCAGCTCTAGCTGATCTATCTTTCGCAACTCGGCGAGGGTACTTTCCTCCACTCCGCTGAGTAATTTTTCTAATTGAGACTCCAGGTCTTCCAGCTTTTGCTCCTCATTCTTTTTTGATTTAAAAATCCTTTTCAGATACCCCACTCGTTTGCTGGAAGCTGAGTCTTGTTGATTAGAAATAGAGCCAATTCCGGACTCAAGGTCAGAGAAGGCATTGTCAAATTGTATATTCTCTAGTTGAGCAATTTTCTTTAGTACCCCATGGTATTTAGTGAATAGTGTAAGTAAGGAGTCCGTGAGTAAGGAGTGATTCACGTCATTGGGGTAAGGAGCCTTTATAGAATCGATTTTCAACAATATGCTACCGTATTCAGATCTAAAGTTTTCCAAATACTTTTCTTCCTTACTCAGCCTGTACGTACTTATCTGGTCTTCCATGTGTGAAATGGCGATCATGATATCCTTATACAGGTGAAAGTTCTCGTTTGGCCTGGTTTCCTGCTGCAGATTAGCGGTAATCGTATTGAGGTCTTTATAAGTGAGAAACCCTAGTACGGATATACTGAGGGTCACCAGGATCAATGCCACATTGATCAGAATGCTGAGGTGTTTTCTTAGTAAGTTCAAGTGGTAATTTTAGTTCCAAAAAAATTAAGAATACATATCCAGAAGTTCAATAACTTCATTTTTCACTTCTAATGAGAACTTTTGAATTTTTTCGTTGTTGCCTTCGATGATGTAAACTTCCGTTTTCTTTAAGATGTTTTGCAATGTTTTTTCCGTCAGATTTTTGAAAACTTGCTCCATTTGATTTTTTTCAGTTTCCTGAAAATGGCCGTATCGATTGTCGTTGCGCTCACTTAGTTCACTTGAGAGGGTGATGTTTTGCAACATGGCCTCCATTTGAAGTTCCATTTTCATGCGCTTCATGGTTTTTTCCAGGTCTTCAGCATCGTCAAAAAACTCATTATCTTTTGTTTGCTGTTTGGCGTGCGTGGCAATGAATTTCACAAGCATAATATCATCATTAAGCTCTAAAATATATTTTGCCGTTTTCTCCTCGAGCTCCGTATCGAATCGCTGTATGTTGCGATTATTGGCATCATAATAGGTTTGTTTCGTACAGCTCACAAGAGAGACTCCTATAAGTATTGCAATTATGATGTTTAGCTTTTTCATGGCTTTTGATTTTAATAATTTGAAGGTTTAAGTAAATATCCAAGGCGTTCATAGGCCTCATCCAGCTGGTTGCCATTGAGAATATTGATTTTCAAATATTCTACCAGTTCAATCAACCTTTCTCGTTTGATTTTGAGATAAGAAAATAGTTTGGTCATGATCGAAACACGTCTTTCAGAAATGGTTCCCTCTTTGATTAGTTGTTCTTCCAGTGTATAGATCATTCGAAATTTCTTGTAAGGATCTAAAGGGATTTCCGGCAAGTCGTTTTCATAATCTTGTGAGTCGGATGAGACTGCCAGAAAATCAACATTGCTGTTGAGAATATCAACGTCTCTGTCTGAGAGAATATTGGTGGAAGCAGCGTGTTTTACCAGATCCCTGATGATTTTCTCCTCTTCACTTAAAAATAGAGTCTTAAAAAAGTTCATGGTTTTGGATTTGAAATCAAAGGAGGAGGCAAACCCCCTCCTTTGAAAATTTATATTATAGGCTTAAATCGAGCGTCAGGTTGACCGTGGAGTTGGACTCTACAGTTACCAGGTTGGTAATTGAGCCATTTATCCACAAGTCAGCTTCTACTACTGATTTAAACTCATAGGTTTCTTCGGTTTCGTTCATTTCGTATGTTGCCGTCACCAGCTCATAGTTTCCTTCTTGCATGAAGGCAAGGGTAAATGAACCGTCTTCAGCTACTACAGCACTGTTGACTGATCCGTCAAAACGTGCTTCACCTTCTGAGGGCTCATCACCTTCAGAATCAGAGTAGGTGCTTTCCGCATAAGCATATACAACCACCCTGTCTTCGCCAGATACATTGAGAGACCCTTCTATCGTTCCGGTTTCGTCATTTGTGATCAGCCTTGCTGTGGGTCTTAGTTTATAGTCGCCCTGACCGGTTACCACAAGGGCTTTTCTCAAGTCTATATCCACTATGATATTGGTTTGACCATTTGAGGCAACTTCAAAATCACCTTTTACTTTGTATCCTGACGTGGTTCCGCTCGGCACATCAATGGCAGCACTTGTTTCATCATTGAATGTGATGTATGAAGACTCAGAAGCATCATCTAATATAAATCTGATTTCATCATAGGTTCCAGCCTCTATTTCACCTTCTCCAAGAGCATAAACCTCACCATTCTGGTAAGCCATTACATTAAATGGTTCCGGCGAGTCGAATGTTGCGATCGTCTGAAACTCAGAATTTGATCGAGCTTGTATTTCACTCACTGCCAGGTAAACACCTGTTACATTTTCGGCATCTACTGCCGCATCTGTCACTCCCACGGTTGTCTTTCCTTTAGAATTGACCTCACCATCGCCACACGAGGATAGTATGAAGGCTGACGCCAATGTGACTATCGCTACTAAACTGAATTTGAATTTTCTATTTGTCGTTTTCATCATTTTCAAATTTTTGATTTCGACATTCATTGGGCAAGACATATGCCAGTGGCTCAGAAAATGGCTAAATCAGTGTCAATCAGGGATTAATGTATTTTTGTAGCGAGAAGAGGTTACTTTTTTCTTTCAAATAGAGAAGGTAATTTTCAATTTGAGAGACATCACAGTTCTAAAATGCGATCATCCGCTTGCGTTGGGAGATGTTCTTGCACTATTTTCGACACAGCATTACACAGAGGAATGAAGATACCAAAATTTGCAAATGGCGATGAAATGCCAATAATAGGGCTTGGGACATTTAAGTCAGAGCCGGGCGTGATCAAGTCTGTGGTAAAAAAAGCCATTGAGATTGGATACAGGCACTTTGATTGTGCGGCTTTTTATGGAAATGAAAAGGAAATAGGTCAGGCCTTTACTGAGGCAATGGATGAAGGGTTGGTGGAAAGAGAAGACTTCTGGGTGACCTCCAAGCTGTGGAACAACTGTCACCTACGGGAGGATGTGATGCCGGCTTTAGAGAAAACCATTAAAGATTTAAATCTCGAGTATTTGGATCTGTATCTCATGCATTGGCCGGTGGCTCAGAAGAAAAAGTCCTCTTTTCCATCTAGGGCTGAGGATTTGCTGAGCTGGAAAGAAGCACCTTTGGAAGACACCTGGGAAGGGATGGAAGATGGTGTGGATGATGGTCTGGTGAAACACATCGGAGTGAGTAATTGCAACAGCAAAGTGTTGCAACATATCATAGATGGCTCGTGGATTCCTCCAGAAGTAAATCAGGTGGAGATGCACCCATTTCTGCCACAGTTGTCACTATATGATTATTGCCGATCCAATGACATCATCATGACGGCCTACGGTCCCCTTGGTGCCCCATACCGCAGTTTGGAGCCTTCCGGCAAAATGTCACCTACGTTGATAGAGAATCATACGGTTCTGGATATTGCATCCAGACATCAGTGTACGCCTGCGCAGGTTTTGATTGCCTGGTCTATCTCCCGTGGTGTTTCGGTCATCCCTAAAACTACCAACGAAGATAGGCTCAGAGAAAACTTTGAAGCTGCGGAAATAAAATTGGATCGGGAAGACCTCCGGAATCTGGCCTTACTTCCCAAACACAGATATGTTGATGGCTCAGCATTTACAATGTCGGGCTCACCTTATAAGCTGACGGATTTGTGGGATTATTAAGCGCACAGTCTGTACATTTTGCTTATGATGTCAATAAAGGTTCCGTTCTGGATCGGATAAACATCAGTGTTGAGCGTGGGGAGTTCGTTTCCATAGTTGGGCCTAGTGGATCTGGCAAGACCACCCTTCTGCGACTGCTCGCAGGACACATCTCTCCTACATCAGGGCGTGTGCTCTTTCATGACGAGGAAATGGAGGGGCCAGATATCAGGTTGGTGCCGGGCTATGAGGAGATCAAGCTGGTTTATCAGCAGTTTGAATTGAGCCCCAATATTAGCGCGAGAGAAAACATCAATGCTGCTCTCAATGGCTATACGGCCGAATACCGGTCAGAAAGAATAAAATTTTTGCTTGATTTTTTTGGATTGGCTCCCTACGCCGATCACAAGCCCTATCAGCTGTCCGGTGGTCAGCAGCAGCGGCTGGCTATAGCCAAAGCCATGTCCACAGAGCCGGAGGTGCTACTGCTCGATGAACCATTTAGTGCCCTCGACCCAATGAATTCGGCCATATTCCTCAAGGAGGTGGCCAGACTCGCCAGAGAGTCTGATACCGCGGTGGTGCTCGTAACACATGATACGCGTGATGCCATGATGGCAGATAGAGTAGTGGTGCTGATGGGAGGGGTGATTCAGCAGGAGGCTCCCCCTCAGAAAATCTACTATCATCCACAAACTGTAGCAGTAGGTTCTTTTTTTGGTCCGGTCAATACCCTGTCTGCGGCACAAGCCCAGGCTCTTGGTTATGACACAGAAGGTGCTGTATATGTGAGGCCTGAATCTTTTGATATCGGCCCTGCCACTGAGGATGACGGGCTGACTATAAAAGAAGTGCTTTTTCGGGGTGCTTATCAGGTTTTGATTATTACGCAGTACGATGGCCATGACCTAGTGGTCTACGACTTTCATAAGCAATTTCACATAGGCGATCTGGTATCAGTTGCGGTTGTTGAGGATCATGTAATGAAGCTTTGATGTATGATTTCTTAGCCATTTTCGGGATTGTTGGTAAAACATGGTCTCTATTTTGGCGGAATGTCTATTTTTGGCCTTACACTAACCAGTGCAAATGACAAGGACTTTAGTTTTCTTTTGGACTTTAATGTTCGTAGGGTATATCAATGCTCTGGGGCAGGATGAGGATCAGAAAATAGCCGTAGGAGAATCTCTCAAAGATTACATCAAGGAGAACCATATCGATGAAATAGAAAATATGGTGCATCAATTTGCCAATTCAAAAGTGTTTTTAGAATTTCTCCTCGAGCAGGGACATCAGGTTGATCCTCAAAATGCCGAAATCAAAAAACGTGATATTAGAGTTGGAGAAGATCTGGATGTTTTTGTTAAGCATTTTTCTGAGCATCAAAACTTCTCGATGATTTTGGTGCCAATTGACATTTACAGCGAGCTTATTTACGACACCCTACTTTTTTCAGTAATGGAGGTGAGTGATGAATGGCTCAGGCAAAAGTATAGGTATCACGACCTTACAGATAGGAGCGTGAAAGAAAAACTGCTCAGCCTGGAGAATCACGAGATGCTGGCGGAGCACATGTATCATCAAGGGAGAGAAGCTCAGGAAATCGGCGTGGGTGAAGTAGAAGTGGAGCTCAATGAAGCTTATATTAGCTCTAATAGCATACATATGCACATGTCTGAGCTAACCAGAAAAGAAAAAAAGGAATTTAGGAACTCATGGAGTATCATGAAGAAGGCCTTTTCTCATGACATAGACCTGAACGTAGAGATGAATATATATGTGTTTGGTACAGATGATATGCGCCTGCTCTACTATTCTAAAGGGCAGGCTTACGAGTATCGAATCACTCCTGGCAATATTTTCAAACGCCATATCTTCGAAGAAGACTAACACCATAGTCTGTTTTACTTTTATTCCTGTTTATCCGCAATTATCCCCGTTGGCCTGAAGGCAGTTTTTTGCAAAAGAATTTAATTGCACTTTTGTAAGAATAAATTTAAACTATTCAATATGAGCCAAATATCGTTTCAGTCGGAATACCCCGACTTGGTTCTTGAACTTGAACATGATGAAAAAGAATATTTTCCCACTTGCGCGAAAAATATCATTTTAAATATAGATAGGAACATGACCAGGCACTATCTGGATCATAATTCGATAGGCAAGCTGATGACTTTGAGGTGGTTGCTTATTCAAAACCTCAATACCAGACAGAATTAAACGCATCTGCAACCAGCGGAGGACGAAGCGTGGGCTATTTTAGCTCGCGCTTTTTTTATTGCCTTTTCGCCTTTGTTCATCGAAAGATGGAGTTATTCAGGGTGCTGGATTTAGGATTGAGATCAGTCTGTCTTATCTTTCGATATTACAAATACTATCTAGTGATAGTATTCTTTTTTATTGTAAAATCTATCGCTTACATTATGACAAATCACAATATTTATCTGCAGTTCACAGAGGAAACTCTAAAATGGAGTAGCACCGAAGGAGGGGAGTATGTGCCTGTAGGTCCAGGCAGCCCAACCACTACTGTTGGAGGAACTGATACTATTACCTTCATTGCTGGAACTGGAATAGATAAAATACAGAAGATATCTGACGGAAAGAACGGGACTAAAAAGATGTTGAAGTCCAAAAAAGGAGAGGATACAGGAACTGTAGTTGTTACAATAATTGATAAAACTATTAAGAATGAAATAGATTCATATTCCATTAAATTTAAGCCAACTTCCGGAGGTAGTGTAACAGTCGATCCGGATATTAAAGGCAATGGTGCACCCTGAATTTTCATTTCAAAAATTATTAGTAATCTACTTTTTTTTATTGTCAGCTAGTTGTTGGTCTCAAAACCAAAGGAAAGCAGATAGTATTAAAGTTCTTCTCGAAGAAAATCAAATAAGTAATGATTCAATCTTGGGGTTTGCATTGAATAAGCTTGCTTATTACGAAACAGACCCCAAGCTTTCTAAAGAATATGCTCAACGCCTCCTTGATCATGCTACTGAGAATAACGATATAGTTAATATATATAATGGTTATTTGCATTTGGGCAATGCTGAAAAATATCTTGGAAATAACTCTTTAGCGCTTAATAACTTTTTTTTAAGCTTTGAATATGCACGGATGCTCGATCGCAAACTTGAGTGTGAAGTGTTAACCTCTATTGCTGGAGTTTACAAGGCAAATGAAGACTATGAGAACTCTTTTAAATATTATAGAAGAGCCATCGCATCTCTTAACTATCCCAATCTGACGGCACCAGAGTTGGAAAATTTGGCGGTGGCCTACTCCAATGCGGGAGATGCATTTTTAACAATAAAAAATGCAGATAGCGCATTGCATTATTTTTTTCGCGCTAAGGATGTTTTCGAAATACTAAACCAGCAATTGTTCATTGCCTATGTTAACGGTAACATAGGAATTGCTTTAGCCGAAAAGAATCAAAACGTTCAAGCGGAAAAATTAATAGAGGCAGCAGTAAAGGTTCTTATAGAGTACAAAGATTATTACGCGGTATCAGTTTACTACACCTATATGGCTGATATTTATTTTGAGAAAGGACAAATGAAGCAAGCTCTTTCATATGCCCAACAGAGTTTTGAGATGGCAAGTAAATATGGTCTTAAGGAACAGATTCGAGATGCCAACCTGAAACTTCATGAATTATATGAAGCAATTGGAGATCATAAAAAGGCGTTGGGCTTTTATAAAGGCTATGTAGCATTTAAAGATAGCCTCGTCAATAGAGAGTCTATAAGACAAATGGCGGACTTAAGAACGGAATTCGAAGTAGGACAGAAACAAGCCGAGCTTGATCTAGTCACTGCTCAGCAAAAAACAGAGCGCGTCATCATGATAGGTATCGCTTGCCTTGCGGTGGTTTTGGTAGTGCTTGCCATCATTATTTTTAGATACTACAGAGCCAAGAGCCGAATCAATATGGTGCTGGAAGAGCAGAAGCTGCAACTCGAATCTTTGAACAAAACCAAGGATAAGTTTTTCTCCATCATTTCTCACGATCTCAGAGGGCCCGTCAACTCATTTTTTGGTATCAGCCGCATGATCAAGTTTTTGGTGCAGTCCAAAGAGACTGATCAGCTTCTGGAGATAGCAGATGACATAGACCAGTCAGTGGAGCGGCTTTCGAGCCTTCTGGACAACCTGCTTTCGTGGGCCATACAGCAGCAGGGAGAGTTTCCTTACAACCCTGAGAAAGTGAATGTTAAGGATCTGGCGGAGGAAATCACCGGCACCTTTGATAACATGGCTCAAGGCAAAAAAATCAACCTTCAGTATGAGGTGGATGCAGATCTGGCCCTCTACGCGGATAAGAAAATGGCGCAAACCATTATCAGAAACCTGGTCAACAATGCGCTGAAATTTACTCCCGAAAATGGATCCGTGATCATAAGTGGTGAAGTAGCTCATGACCAGGTACATATCCAAATCAAAGACACAGGAGTGGGTATGCCCGAAGATAAACTGTCGAGCCTGTTTCAGCTTCAGGACAAAAAATCAACCTATGGCACTTCGGGAGAGAAGGGACTGGGTCTGGGCCTGCAGCTGGTTTATGAGTTTATAGAGCGAAACAATGGAAGTGTAGAAGTAGAGAGCAGGGAAGGTGAGGGAACCACTTTTCATATTAAGCTGCCTCAGTTTTCAGTTTAAAACCCCAAAGTTCATTATAAAACACACTTAAAACCTTTATCTTTTAGATATGCCAACTAAGTCTGGTATGTGTGTGTGATATTTCAAAATTTGTGTCTTATCTTTCGATATTAGAAATACTATCTAATGATAGTGTATTTTTTGATCAGAAACCGAGCTTAAAATATGGCAACAATAACGATTTACCTCAAGCTAGTAGGTACAAAGAAGGATTATGAACTCCAGTGGAGTTATGATCAAAAAACGTGGGAAAAGGTAACACCAACTTCCCCGTCTACAGAATTGGACTCAGATGATGAGCTAGATTGGGATGCTGACGATTCTATTAAGAAAATCCAGATCAAGTTTAAAAAGGGCAATATTATTCCTAATAGTATCTTGTCTGGTGAAAATACAAGAAAAATTAGGGGACGGGTAAAGCGAGGTTTGGCTAAAGGCCTCAAAGATTCCTATACGATCAAAGTGCAGCCTGCCGGAGGTGGAGGATTAAAAGAGTATGATCCGGATGTTCATACACCTCCAACACCACCGCCTCCAACTGAAGACTAATCTCATTTCTGTGAGAACGTATAAGGCCTTTTCTATAGTTTTTAGGAAAGGCCTTTATTATGTTTAACTTTAAATTGACCTCCATTTAACCTACCAGCTCAATTGAAGAATTTTCTCATTTTTGGTCTTTTCTTCTCATTAATTACAAATATTGGCTACACTCAGCTAAATATTGGTGATAGTTTGAAGGCATGCTTAAAACAACCTAACCTTTCGAGCAAGGATAGTATGCTGACTTTGAGGCGTCTGGTCTATTATGGAAATGAAACTTTGGATAGTTTAGAATACTATGCAAAGGTTTTGGAGCATTTAGCGCAAAAAAGTGATGATAAAGAAGCTCTATATTTAGCGCATGATCAGTTGGCTTATGTGGCAAAGGTTAAGGGCAAGCTAGAACTGGCGTTGGAGTATAATTTAAAAGCACTCAGTGAGGCTCCCGGGTTAATTAGTAAGGCAGGTATTTATTCCAACATCGCCAACGTATATAGTTTAAATAAAGATTTTCCCAATGCATTGGAGAATTATCTTAATGGGTTGAAAATCTTTGAACAGGTTGGTGATTCGTTGAGGTTAGGAACTACAGTTATATCGTTGGGCTTTTGTTACTACAAAATGTCTCAGCTTGATTCTGCTGAATACTATGAGCGGCTGGCCAAAGAGATTTTTTCAAACAAATCATTAGAAAACAATGAATACTATTGGGCTTATGCAACGGGAAATTTAGCATTGATTAAAGCTAAGAAAGGGGATTTTGAATCTTCAGAGAGGGGTTTGGTAGAATCAATAAAAATCCTGCAGAATTATAACGATCCCTATGCTATTTGCGATTATGTACTGGAGTTAGCAGAGATATATTTTGAGAAAGGGAGGCTAGGTGTGGCTATAGATAAAGCCCTCTCTACTCTCGAAATAGCCAAGGCAAATGGCTTAAAAGAGTTTATTCGTGATGGTTCTGAACTTTTGAGTAAGTTTTACTCCCTTCAGGGGAACTTTGAGCAAGCGTTCCTCTATCAAAAGGAGTTCATGGTGTATTCCGACAGCCTGCTCAATGCAGACCTTATCAGAAGGCTAAGTGATCAGGAAAAGGAATTCGAAGTAGGACAGAAACAAGCCGAGCTTGATCTAGTCACTGCTCAGCAAAAAACAGAGCGCGTCATCATGATAGGGATCGCTTGCCTTGCGGTGGTTTTGGTAGTGCTTGCCATCATTATTTTTAGATACTACAGAGCCAAGAGCCGAATCAATATGGTGCTGGAAGAGCAGAAGCTGCAACTCGAATCTTTGAACAAAACC
>JBDVMP010000072.1:0-76789 GCA_039970095.1 Cyclobacteriaceae bacterium | reverse complement strand
CGCTAATTGTGAGAGTGTGGGTGAAGTTCAGAGCGGAAGGATTCTCAATCAGTACCTAATAGAATATGGTGAAAAATAGCCCCTTTATCACATGCTTCTTGCTCTTGTTGACACTGAATGCATTCGGTCAAAAGGACAGGTACATGGTCTTTTTTGCGGATAAAGATACAGCGGCATATAGCGTTGCAAACCCCTCCATGTTTTTGAGCGAACGTGCTGTTGATCGCAGGCAAAAGCAAAACATAGCAGTCACACCTCAGGATTTTCCGATCAGAAGTACTTATTCAGATTCACTAACCACCTTAGGTGTGGATGTGTATTTTAAGAGCAGATGGCTCAATGGTGTATTGGTAGAAATGTCAGCACCAGTTGCTACAGAAGTTCTGAGCCAGGGCTTTGTATCAGCAATAGAATATATAGCCGAAGGCAGTGTCTTAAGTTACAGCAAAGATCCGGTTGTCATCCCGGAGGAGTTTATGGAACCGCCGCAGATCAGTGCCAATTCTGATTCTCAAAATGCCAAGATGGCGATAAAAAGCATGCATGCCGATGGATATAGCGGTGAGGGCATGCTCATCGCAGTTTTTGATAATGGCTACACAGGCGTAAATCTCTACAACCCATTTCAACATATTTTTGACAATGAAAGGGTGGTAGCCACCCAAGACTTTGTGGGCAACTCCGGCAATGTGTATCAGTACGGTACGCATGGCACTCAGGTACTCTCAGATATTGCAGCCAGATACAAGGAGGACATGCTTGGCACTGCTCCAGATGCATCATATATTCTTTGCGTGACCGAAGAGGGATCTACTGAATACAGAGTAGAAGAATACAACTGGCTTTTGGCCGCAGAGTTCGCCGATAGCATTGGTGTCGATGTGATCAATAATTCTTTGGGATACAGCTACGATTTTAGCGATGAATCAATGGATTATGAAATATCCGATTTGGATGGAAAAACAACCGTAATCAGTCGTGCTGCGGCAATAGCCGCTGAAAAAGGAATTTTGGTGGTCACCAGCGCGGGCAATGAAGGCAGCTATAGCTGGGAGAAAATTACTCCTCCGGCAGACGTGGAGGATGTTCTGTCCGTAGGGAGCATTCGTCTTAATGGGGATTTATCAAGTTTTAGCTCGGTCGGCCCCACAGCAGATGGCAGAATTAAACCCGACGTAGTAGCGATGGGCTCAAGCGCTGCTGTGGTAAAAGGCAGTGGAACCATAGGTACTGGTAGCGGCACCAGCTTTTCTTCTCCTCAGGTAGCCGGATTTGCAGCATGTATTTGGCAAGCCAACCCCGCCTGGACAAATAAAGAAGTGATTGAGGCTATCAAATACTCCGGCAACAACGCATCCGACCCAAACAACAGTTACGGGTATGGAGTGCCCAACTATTTGACCCTCATCAACAACAACGCACTTTTTATAGATCAGCTGTTAGAAACAGATCTTAATGTGTTTCCCAATCCATTTAGAGACAATAAAATCATTATCGACTTTATGGGGCAAGCCGTAGATAGATCGATGGAAATATCCATAACCGACAGTCAGGGTAGGGCGGTTTTTGATCAAAGAATCACGAGAAAAAACACACCTGATCAAATCGAAGTAACATTCAGTGCTCAGAACAGCGGGGTTTATTTTCTCCGCATAAAATCTCGAAAAACTGAGAAAGTAATAAAGCTCATAAAGATATAATGGCCGATATATTAATAGCTCCGTCGATACTCGCTGCTGACTTTGGAAACATACAATTTGAGGTGGAAATGCTCAACAGCAGTGCTGCTGATTACATTCACATAGATATTATGGACGGTGTTTTCGTTCCCAATATCTCGTTTGGGTTTTCGGTAACTGCCGCTATCCAAAAGCATGCAACCAAGCCTCTGGATTTTCACCTGATGATAGAGCATGCTGACCCGTATCTTACCATGTGCAGAGATCATGGCGCAGCTATTATCTCCGTACACTATGAGGCTTGCCGTCATTTGCATCGCACCATCCAGGCCATCAAATCCATGGGTGTAAAAGCCGGTGTTGCCTTGAACCCACATACCAACACCTCACTGCTCGAAGATATCATAGAAGATATCGACGTTGTGATATTGATGTCGGTAAACCCAGGTTTTGGCGGTCAAAAGTTCATCGAAAACACCTATAATAAGATCAGGCAACTTCGCCAATTGGCCGATTCTAAAGGCACGGATCTCAAAATAGAAATAGATGGAGGTGTGTCCCTTGACAATGCCCGACAGCTCAGAGAAGCTGGGGCCGATATATTGGTGGCAGGAAGTTTTGTATTCAATTCTTCTGATCCTAAAGATACGATCCAGTCGCTACGAAACGTTTAGACTTCCGAATGCTCAAGACCGGATTACTCGCACTAACCTTACTTACCAACCTTTGCCTTTTTGCCCAAGACCAAATATCAGGTCGCGTTATCAATGAAAAGGAAGAAGGCATACCTCAGGCCAATATTCAGATCAAGAATAGCACACTAGGGGCCACCACAGATCAAGACGGCTATTTTTCATTAAATGTCCGCAACCGTGATTCCGTCACACTTGTGATCTCCCACGTTCAATACCTTCCGTTAGAATACGTTTTTGTCAAAACTGCGGATAGAGCAAATCCCATTGAAGTTCAACTGATTGAGCGCACCACAGAACTAGAAGGGGTAGAAGTGAGGGATCAGATGGAGATCAATGAGGTGCAGTCCGTAACCAAGATAGAAAGCAAGTCTGCTAAGAGCCTTCCTTCAACATTTGGCGACTTTAACAAGATTCTGGTGACGCTTCCAGGGGTTGCGGGTAACAATGAGTTGAGTTCGGCATACTCTGTGCGAGGCGGAAACTTTGACGAAAACCTGGTTTATGTGAATGACATCCCTGTGTACCGTCCTTTTCTGTCCAATGCCGGGCGGCAGGAAGGCCTCAGCTTTGTAAATCCCGATATGGTGCAGGCCATAGAGTTTTACGCCGGAGGCTGGGAGGCCAAGTACGGCGACAAGCTATCCTCCAGTCTGAATATCGAATACAAGGAGCCGGATACGCAGGAGGGAGGCGTTACCATAGGACTTCTGGGTGGAACAGCTTTTTATGGAGGAAAATCCGGACGTGTTTCTCACATGACAGGCATCAGACACAAAGACTCCCGATACCTTCTCAACACCCTCAAAACGCAAGGTCAGTACTTTCCGACATATACTGACATTCAGTCAATGTTGACCTTTGACCTCACAAACAAGCGTTCTCCGTACATAAACAGAACCAAGCTCAATGTATTGTTGTCTTACGGAAGAAATAGATATCTGACTCAGCCGGTTTCGCAAGAGACTCAGTTTGGGTCTATTCAGGCCAATTTCAGATTGGAAACTGCTTTTATAGGTAGAGAGTTGCTCAACTATGATACCTATCAGGCAGGTTTCAGGCTGACACACAGGTTTACCAATAAGTTCAGATTCCACATCATTGGCTCTGGTTTGTTTACCTATGAAAGAGAGCAATTCGATGTAGAAGGAGCCTATAGACTTTGCGATGTGAACACCAACTCCAGCTCCAGGTTTGATGACTGTGTGGTAGTAAGGGGTATCGGAACAAACTACGACTATGGGCGCAACTCACTCAGAGCCAATCTGTTTACCGTAGAAAACCGAAACGAATACTTGCTATCAGAGCAGAGCACCATCGAGTTGGGTTTTGGGGCTTCTTTTCAGAAAATTGAAGATGAAGTCAATGAATACTCATTTCTAGACTCTGCAGATTATGTGCATATCCAGAGTGCTATTTTCAATAACATCAACCTCAACTCGATACAGTACTTCGCTTACCTGCAAAACACCATCATCTGGGGAGACTCAGCCCATGCCGTTACCATCGGAGGTCGCATCAACTATTGGGATTACAACGAACAGCTTTTATTCAGCCCCAGGGTGGCGTATAGATTCGTGCCAGATTGGGAAAAACCAACAACCTTCAAAATCTCCGTAGGCTATTACCAACAGCCACCGTTTTACAGGGAACTACGTGATTATGATGGTAATCTCAAAAATCAGGTACTTGCCCAAAAGTCCATTCATTATATCGGGTCGATGACCAGAGTATTTAAGATGTGGGGGAGACCTTTCCTCTTCAATTCAGATGTTTACTACAAAAAACTCTATGACATTATCCCTTATGACATAGACAATGTCAGAATCCGGTACTTCCCAACAAACAATGCTGAAGGTTATGCCGCAGGTTTTGATTTTCGGGTGAATGGTGAGTTTGTGAAAGGAACGCAATCGTGGTTCAGTATAGGTTTTTTACGAACTATGGAAAACCTCACTGGCGACAGCTACACGCAGTACTTTGACGAAGATGGCAATGAAATACCTGAACATCTTGCCACCGATGAAAATGTAGACGACACAAAAACCACCAATATAGGCTACATACGCAGACCCATGGACCAGCTAGTCAACCTTGCCGTTTACTTTGAGGACCATATGCCCAATGACCCTTCATTGCGTGTACACCTCAACATGGTTTTTGGGTCTGGTTATCCGTTTGGTCCGCCCAAAGCTGTCCGCTACCGCAATGCCTTCAAGGGTGATGAGTATTACAGAGTTGACCTGGGCTTGTCTAAAACTTTCGAGAGAAATTTAAAAAAAATGTTTCCCTCTGTGATCGTAAGAATGGAGCTCCTCAACGCTCTGGGAGCGGATAATACGCTATCTTACACGTGGATTGAAGATGTGAATGGTAATAATTTTGCGATCCCCAACTCTTTGTCGGCAAGGTTTTTGAATATCAAAATTTCAGCAGAACTTTAGTCAGGTTATTACGTCTGTTGTTCTGATTATCTATCAAAAAATTAATAATACTAACCATGAAGAAAGTACTAAATCTCTCAATTGTTCTCATAGCAATTATGATATCTGTGACCAGCTGTAAAAGGACAGTCACACGTGTAAGCCCCGATCAGCAAATAGACCTAAGTGGTCGCTGGAATGACTCAGATTCCAAAATGGTAGCCGAAGAAATGACCAAGGATGTTTTGAACAGACCCTGGAGAGAAGATTTTGCTGGTGCAATGGGTAGAAAGCCTGTTGTCATTGTCGGCATGGTGCAAAACAAAAGCACCGAACATATCGAATCGGAAACCTTCATCAAAGACATGGAGCGTGAGTTTATCAACTCTGGTATGGTGAGAGTGGTGCAAAACAGTGTGTTTAGAGAAAAGCTGAGAGAAGAAAGAGCCGAGCAAGGAGAGTTTGCATCGCCAGAAACGCAGGCCCAATGGGGTAAAGAACTTGGCGCTGACTTTATGATGTTTGGTGTGATTACTTCTATCACAGACTCGTACAAGAAAGAAAAAGTGGTGAACTACAAAGTAAATCTTGAGTTGGTGAATATCGAGACCAATGAAAAAGTTTGGATCGGGGACAAAGAGATCAAGAAGTATATCAAAAATTGATAAGATAAATTCTGAATGGCCTTCGCCCCGGCGAAGGCCATTTCCTAATCATCACTTTTCTCAAACTAGTCAAATCTTCACCTTGCAATGAGGCGTCTCACCTTAATTCTGCTGACCTTCCTGTTTTTTTCCTGCGCTACTTACTATCAGGTAAATAAGGAATTCAACCAGAGATTTGAGCAGGGAAATCTTGCTTCCGCAGAAAAATATCTTCAGAAGAATAAAACCAAGCGTACTAAGTTTTTGTATTACGCCAACAGGGGTGTAGTCAATTCGCTGGAAGGGGATTATGAGCAGAGCAACAAATGGCTGGAAAAAGCCTATATCTACAACGAAGACTACAGCAAGTCAGCTACTGATGTGGCAGCTTCATTTCTGGTGAACCCTACTATGGTTCCGTACCAGGCCGAAGATCATGAGCAGCTTTTGCTACTTTACTACAAAGCCCTCAACTATCTCAAAATCAACGACTATGAGTCCGCTCTGGTGGAATGCCGAAGGCTCAACGTACAGTTGAATCAATTGAGTGACCGGTATAGGTCTGATAATAAATACAAACGTGACGGCTTTATTCACAATTTGATGGGGATCGCCTATGAAGCTTCAGGAGATGTAAACAATGCTTTTATTGCTTACCGCAATGCCTATGATATTTACAAGGAAGATTTTACAGATTTGTTTGGCGTTTCTGCCCCCGATCAGCTGAAACAAGACCTTTTGCGCACCGCATACCTAAACGGTTTCTCGAACGAGCTCGATTACTATGAACGCGAATTTGAGATGAAATATCAACCGCAAAAAGCTGAAGCCGAGCTGGTGTTTTTCTGGCATAATGGCCTAGGGCCTGTGAAAGGCGAGTGGTCCATAAATTTCGCAGTGCAGGAGGGTGCCGATGGCTTTATGACCTTTGCCAACAGCGAGTATGGCATGAGCTACCCATTTCCTGTTAATAGTTTGAGTAACGAGCAAAGTAACAGTTTGAAAAACCTCAAAGTCTTCAGGATCGCCTTCCCAAAATACGTGGAAAGAGAGCCGGTGTTTACGTCAGCATACATAGAGTCCAAAAATGGAAGGTATGACCTGGACCTGGCGGAAGATATAACCCAGATCGCCTTCAAAACTTTACAGGAGCGCATGTTGAAAGAGTTCGGCAAAGGTCTTCTTAGAGTAGCACTCAAAAAAAGTGCTGAAGCCGCAGTGAGCCATGAAAGTGAGGGCTGGGGTGCGGTGCTTGGGCTTGTCAATGCCTTTACAGAAAAGGCTGACACACGAAACTGGCAAACTATCCCACACAGTATTTATTACACACGCGTTCCATTGAATGTAGGGACCAACCAAATCAAGCTTAAGACACAAAACTTCACCAACGGGGGATCAGCAACCCAAACCTTCACTTTTGACGTACAGCGCCCGGGAGAGACTGTGTTTCACAGCTATCAGAGTCTGGAGTCACGACCTACGCCTTCGGTCTATTAAGAACGAAAAACTCAAATCATTTTCGAAACGGGCATTTGCCCCGATAAAGCTTTCTATTTCTTAAGGGGTTTATTAGTTTGCGCGGTTTAAATTCTTGAAATCAAAAATTGAATAAACAAATGAAGAAGTTTTTAGTGGGAATGTTTTTCTCTTTGAGTTTAGTCGGAGCAAAGGCACAGGATGACGTTACTTTCACCGATGAGGAGTTGACCACCTACGCCACGGTGATGGTTTGGGCTGAGCAAGAGAAGAAAAACCTGGGTTCACTGGTGAGCGACTCTGTGGCAATCTGGATTGAAAATACGCCCCTTACCAGTGGCAAATACATGGATTTGAGCAGAGCGGACAAGAAGGGAGATTTGGAATCGGTTGAAGCTTCCGAAGAAGAGTTGACAGTTTTTAATGAGGTTCAGACCAAAATCGATGACAAAAAAGCGGCTTTTAAAGAAACCTATGTCGGAAAAATCAAAGAAGACATTGGAGCGGGACTTTACAACAAGCTAAAAAAGGCCTTGAAAAATGATGCCGACCTTAAAGCAAGATACGACGCTGTTTACGATGGTATCGTAAACATGGACTCAGGTAGTGATGAGACTCTAGCGCCGGAACAGTAGAAAAAGAATCAAATAATAAGGGCTGATTTGCATCGGCCCTTTTTTATTTGAGATAAGCTCGCTATTTTCAACCGACAGAAAAACCCAACAACCATGTTTACGGAGTACGAAATAGACACTATGATGGAAATTCCTGCAATTCAAAAGGCCACTTTTGAACTCAAAAAGGACTTCATCAAGAACGAAGCGCCATATTTAGAGATAGAAGACAATGACTTTTTCAGTCTGATCATGATGTCCCCAACAGTAGGCATGGCAATGGCCGACGGGAAAATCACCTTGTTTGAAGAATTGGCGCTCAACAAAAAAGCACGTAAACTATCCAAAGGAGGTTACTTCATGAAAAAAGACCCTGTGGTTTATGCTATGAAGTTTCTTATTTCGAAGTTTGACACATACTCCGATAAATTTTTCAATGTACTCCATGTGGCTATGCATGAGTCTTTTGATATGGGTAGCATTGAAAAACAGGAATTTGATGACAGTGTTGAAGTTTCTTATGAAGAATATAAGATGGCCGTACTTAACTCGCCCTACATCTTGATTCGTTTCATTGTGAGCTTTTTTCTGGAAAATGATGAGGAAATCATTAGCAGCAAAAGAAATATAGGCCGCAATGAATATTTGCGTATGCTTAAAATCGGTGAAAAAATAGGGTTGAATAAGGTTCCCGTTTTTCAAATGTTCTGCAAGACGTTTGACCAGCGAGCTTAGATGCTTTGGCCATTGAAATCTTTTTAGTTTCACGGCGTTAAAACAGTGTGATGAGGTTATTTGTGTTTTGTGCTATCGTGGCGGTCCTGCTACTCGAATCTTCATGTGGAGGTGATGATCCCACCCCTGAAAGGGTAAACGACTCTCAGGACTCTCTCATTATCCGCCACTTAGACTCCATTGGAGTTGATTACCAGGTAGATACTACAGGCATTTATTATTATCCCATAGAGTTAAACCCTACCGGAAAAAGTCAGGCCGATGGCAATGTTCTTTCCGTTTACTATTCGCTGGAAGTGCTCGGAGGGCAGCTGCTCAACACGTATGACTCTGCTGATGGCGACCCCATCCGCGTGAAACAAGGAGCCAATGCCATATACCCGATAGGTGTTGACAGGTCGCTCAGCTTCATGAAAGAAGGAGAGGAGTGGGTTTTCATCATTCCGTCCAAGTACGGTTTTGAGGACTATAATTCGGCCTTAATTCCGGAAAATTCGATTCTCGTTTTTCACCCAACACTAGAACAAATCCAGAATGAAACTGATATTCAAGGTGAGGATAACATGAAAATCATTGCATATTCGGATTCAGTAAACCTCACTGATACGGTGAATTATCCACTTAATCAACCTGAATTCCTCACAAACGGAACAATTTTCAAACGCCTGGCCGCCGGATCAAGCCCAAATGCACCTCAACCGGAGACAGGCGACACTTTGACCATCACATACACTGCCTATTTGCCTTATCAAAAAAATGAACCCTTTGATCTCAAACATGCCAGCAACGCTAACCCCTTCGTTTATTCCTTCAACACCAATGAGGTGATTACCGGCCTGGATGCCGGAATAGCCAATATGAGGCAAGGGGAGACTGCACTGCTCGTCATGCCGTCATTATTAGGTTATAGAGAGAGTGCTGTGGTTTTTCCTGACTATTTATCAGAAGAGATGGTCGATAGAAACACTATTCCTGCATACGCATCGGATGTGGGGCCATACGAAGTGCTTATCTTTGAAGTAAGTTTGTTACAAATTAACTAGGTCAAAAAATCTCGCCGCATTGATCAAACGCTTTTCCCTTTTGTTAATCATCATTCTGAGTGCTCAGGTTTTATTTGCCCAGAGTCAGGATATCTATGAGAAATATGGGATTTACAGAAGTCCGTTTCGGGTTTTTATAAACAAGTTTTCGTGGACCCTTACTACAGGGTATGGGCTTACCAACTATAAGCATAACCTGGCCGGGTACTATTTTTATCAGGACAACTTTGGCCAGCAGATCTTGCGAAATGACCAGGAGTTGCCGACGGTATTCACCGGCTATACCAACTGGGTAAGTGATCCCATTCCCGGAGCAGAGGTTACCATAGAAGACCGGTTTGAAGTTCCGTATCAATATTTGCCAAACCCTGTCAACAATCCAGACCTTCGCAATGATCAATATCTGGTGGATGCAGACTCCATAGACCTTTCTTTTGCCAACCAAATGGCAACAATCCCGATATTGTTATCTGTTCATTACAACATAAAAGATTGGCGGTTAGGCTTGGGTTTTCAGTACGAAAAGCACTTTATCAAATCGCTAGAACCCTCAGTAAATCAAAGTGTTATACGCAACTATGACATGGGATTTAAATCCTCCAGACGTATCAAATGGTTCGGGTTGGTTGGTTATAAGTTTTATGAATACTGGGATTATAGTTTCAATGCAGAGCTACAGGTAGGTGCTTCCAATCCCGGCCCTCAGATCAATACCTCAGCGATTGGCATAGGGCAAAAGCTCTTCGTAAACCTGGGAGTGAGCATGGAGCGCAACCTATCAGAGTATTTCAGGATCATAGTGAGACCGAGTTATGATTTCAAACGATATACGATCAACATACCCGATGGCACAGACATCAGACACAACAATTCGGCATGGCTGCTTTCTGTAGGAGTAAGCCTCAATTTTCCAGAAATTCCACGTTCCCCGATGGAGAGTGATCATGTGCAATTGAAGCATGTTATCACTGATCCTAAAAGCGGAAAACTGATGGAAGTGAGGGGTCAGCCTATCTGGAAAAAGCAAAATCCTAAAGTCGGAGAAAACCACCGGAAACTATGGCGATACAAATGGCGTAATAAACGCAAAATTGACCCGTATTAAAGCCTGATAATCAGCTAAATTTTGTATAAATTGCCGCCTGATTTAGACCCATAAATTAAAGACTTTTCATGTCAGACGGAGATATTGAAAACTTACCTGAAAATGAATCAGGAGCCTCATCTGCAGGCCAAAACATCATCCCAATAAATATAGAAGACGAAATGCGCGGAGCGTACATTGATTATTCAATGTCGGTCATCATTTCTCGAGCCTTGCCAGACGTAAGAGATGGACTTAAGCCTGTTCACCGGCGGATTCTCTACGGTATGGACGAATTGGGGGTAAACTACAACAAGTCATACAAGAAATGTGCGCGTATCGTAGGGGATGTGCTCGGTAAGTATCACCCTCATGGAGATACTGCTGTGTACGACACCATGGTGCGTATGGCACAGGAGTGGTCGCTAAGGTACCCGCTTGTTGACGGTCAGGGTAACTTCTGTTCTGTGGATGGAGATTCACCTGCTGCCATGCGTTACACGGAGGCCAGGCTGAAGCGGATTTCTGAGGAGCTGCTGGGTGATATCAACAAAAACACAGTTGACTTCACGCCAAACTACGACGACTCTGTGTTGGAGCCTACAGTGCTGCCCGCTAAAATTCCAAACCTTTTGCTCAATGGAGCCTCTGGAATCGCGGTAGGTATGGCTACCAATATGCCGCCTCACAACCTTACTGAGGTTGTGAATGGGATCAACGCATATATAGACAACAACGACATAGAAGTGGAAGGTCTTATGCAGTACATAACTGCACCAGACTTTCCTACGGGAGCCACAATCTATGGCTATCAGGGTGTGAGAGCTGCTTTCGAAACGGGTAGAGGTCGTATTGTACTTCGGGCAAAAGCCGAGGTAGAAACGATGAAATCCGGTAAAGAGCAGATCATCATTACCGAAATCCCATATTTGGTCAACAAGGCCAATATGATCGAGAAGACAGCCCAGCTGATCAACGAGAAGAAAATTGAAGGCATAATGGATATCCGGGATGAATCGGATAGACAGGGGATGAGAATCGTCTATGAATTGAGAAAAGATGCCATTCCTAATATTGTCCTCAATAACCTTTATAAACAAACTCAGCTTCAATCTTCCTTTAGTGTCAACAATGTGGCACTTGTAGGAGGGAGACCTAAGACGTTAAACCTTAAGGAGTTAATTGGTCATTATGTAGATCACAGACATATAGTAATAGTTCGAAGGACACAGTACGAGCTGGAGGAAGCTGAAAAGAGAGCACATATTCTGGAGGGATACCTGATTGCGCTTGATAACCTCGATGAGGTGATCGCTTTGATCCGAAGCTCACGTGATCCGGAGATAGCCAGAAATGGTTTGATGGAAAAATTCTCGCTTTCAGAAATACAGGCCCGTGCAATCCTGGACATGCGTTTGCAGAGACTGACTGGTCTGGAGCGTGAGAAGATTGAAAAGGAATACGCGGAGATCAAACTCCTGATCGAAGACCTGAAAGACATCCTTGCCGACGAAAGCAGAAGGATGCAGATCATCAAAGATGAACTTTCAGAGGTCAGTGATAGATATGGCGATGTGCGCCGCAGCAACATCGAACATGCTGCCGATGAGTTCACCGCCGAGGACATGATTCCGGACGAAGAAATGGTGATAACCATTTCAAGCGAGGGCTACATCAAGCGAACGCCGCTTGTAGAGTACAGAACACAAGGACGTGGCGGTGTTGGCTCACGTGCAGTAACGACGAAGGATAGCGACTTCACAGAACATCTGTTTGTGGCTACTTCGCACAATTACCTCCTTATCTTCACAGAGTTTGGAAAGGTATTCTGGCACAAAGTATGGGCCATACCTGAAGGCAGCAAAACGTCCAAAGGACGTGCCATTCAAAACCTTATTAACATCGAGGCTGAAGATAAAGTGAGATCTGTTATCAATGTGAAAACATTGACTGACCCTGACTATATCAATAACAATTACCTGGTGATGTGTACACGCAATGGTACCATCAAGAAAACGTCGCTTGAAGCCTACAGTAGACCGAGACAAAACGGAATCAATGCGATCACGGTTCACGAAGGAGATATTCTTCTGAATGTACAGCTCACGGATGGTGATTCACATATTGTGATTGCTTCCAATTCCGGACGTGCTATCAACTTCCACGAGTCAGATGTGAGAGGTATGGGACGAACCGCAGCGGGAGTGAGGGGAATCAACCTGAAGGATGGTGAATATGTAGTTGGTATGGTTTGTGTTGACCACAAGGAACCACCGCAATTGTTGGTAGTGTCAGATAAGGGGTATGGAAAGAGGTCTGAGCTCGAAGATTACCGAATCACGAAACGTGGTGGTAAGGGAGTGAAAACCATGAATATCACAGAAAAAACAGGCGGATTGGTGACCATTAAGGCTGTGACAGACATGGACGACCTGATGATCATTAACAAGTCCGGTATAGCAATAAGAATGGCTGTATCAAGCCTGAGGGTGATGGGACGTGCTACTCAAGGAGTGAGATTGATCAGATTGAATGAAAACGATGAAATCTCTGCCGTAGCGAGCATTACCAAAATTGAAGGAGAAGAAGAAGATCCGGAAATTGAAAACGGAGGCGAAGAAGGAAAAGGCGATGCTGATAACACTGAAGAATCACAAGATTAATTGAAGTAAATCCAATAAGAAGAATTAATTATTTAGACCAAAGAATTATGAAAAGATCAATATTGTTGACAGCAATACTGGCAATTAGTATTGCAGGCTTTAGTCAAAAGAAGCCAAAAATCAATAAGGCCAATTCCTTGAGAGAAAAAGGTGAGTTGGCAGAAGCCAAGGCGATTATTGATGATGCCATCGAATTTGAAAAAATCAAGGATAATGGCAAAACATGGTACTATAGAGCTCTTATTTATGCTACCATTGATACCACTTCAAATGCAGAAAAAGCAGCTTTGAGCGACAATGCATTAGAAGAGGCTGTAGCAGCATTTGCAAAAGCAAATGAGCTGGGTGACCCTGAGAAGGAGTATTTTATCACAAATGAAATAGGTCTGCCAGTTTCACAGTCACAGCAAGAGGATACTTATTATTCTTATTATTTCAATACCGCTATAGAAGCGTTTGAAGCACAGGAATTTCAAACTGCCGTAGATCAGTTTTACAAATCAGAACAAGTAAAGCCTGGTGACACCAATTCATTCAAAAATGCGGCTTATGCTGCTCATAATGGAGAGTTGTGGGATGCTGCGATCAAAGGATACTCTGATGCTATTGATGCTGGTGCCAAGTCCCTTGATATGTTCTTGAACCTGGTGAGTATCCAAAGTACAGTTAAAGAAGATAGCGAAGCTGCGCTGGCGGCTGTCAGAAGAGGACGAGAAGCTTATCCGCTAAATTCAGATCTTGCCAAAAATGAAATCAACCTTTTGATTAAGCTGGACATGGTAGAAGATGCCAAAAACAATCTTGAAGCTGCGATTGCCGATGAGCCTGATAACACCAACTTAATCTTTACGCTGGCGGCTATGTACGAAGAACTGGATCAGGTGGACAAGGCTATGGAGACATACAACAGAGCTTTGGATGTAGATCCGAATCACTTTGAGTCTAACTTTAATAAAGGTGTGATTCTGCTTAACAAAGCAAATGAAGTGTTTAAGGAGTACACAAACCTGGGTATCAGCAAAGCTGATCAAAAGAAAGCCAGAGAGCTAAAGCCCGTGATCAAAGAAAAATATGGTGAGGCTTTGCCACAATGGGAAAAGCTGTGGGAGATTCGCAGCACTGATAAACAAGTAGGAGAAACGCTTGCGTATATCTACAACAGACTGGAGCGCTACGATGAAGCGGAGAAGGTTCAGGAAGCAGCAGAGAGTCTTCCAGAGTAAAAGATATATAGTCATTGAAAGTAAAGACCGTGTTAGTTAACACGGTCTTTTTTTTTGCATCACAACCAGAGTGGATCTAAGCTCAAGGCTCAATAGAAATATACAGAATAATAAAGGCAGGGGTAATAGCATCAAATCTTACTTAACATAATATAAATTATATAACAATATTAGTGATTTGCCGTAATACGAGCATTTGCGAGTATTTACACATAAGATCAGATATATAACTGTGTGAAACAGTGCATCAATAAGTAAAGTAAACTGCCCGGTTGGTGCACAAAAATTCTAAGTCATTAATCTCGCATCATAGTATTGTAAAATATTGAGTCAACTAACTTCAATTTGACTAGTAGTTCTATATGACTATCACACGAGAAATAATTCTTTAGAAATTCGCGAGTACCACGAAATCTACCATGTCTTAAATAATGAAATCTCCCAAATGTTATCTTTAGAGTTTCTGCTGTAAATAGAATCTCAAGGCCATTCATCACTAGATAAAGGTTTAGACAATTCAACACATTTTTCTGATTTAGTTGTCTGAAGACTTTTTCGTTGTGATCATTATGATCCAAGATTTTTATAATACCATCACAATACGTGTTTTTTGAAGTAATCGAGAGTTTAGTGCCTTCGTAACTAAATCTATCAAGCTCCTTCCAATTACTAAATTTTAAATTTATGGCTTGCACTAAGCTTAGACCTTGGACAATTGTAAGGAATAATAACACCTGAATTTCTATAAAGAGAACTTCATTAGAATTAATCATAAATTGGTTTGTCATTGCCAATATATCATCCAATTCAGATTGAGTTGGTAGATGAAGTTTTTCTTCAAAAGTTACATTCAGCTCACCTTTTACTACTTGATTCAACAATATTAATTGATCCTCAACATTATACTTAATTTGATCTCTAACTAGCATTTTGTTTCAGTTTAGGATTAATTCCGTTATCAATCCAATAATTAACAATCTTGTTCTCCACATCGCGAAAATTTGTACATCCCACCATTAGTTTAGGTATATCTTTATCACTAAATCCATTTGCTTTAAATACTCCTACTAATTCTTCTGTCGTCGGTTGATCTAGGAAAACCCACCTATTAACTCTGGACATAAATTCTTTAGTACCATATTTGTTATCCTTTGCATGCTTCAACAGCGTTTCATAAAATGGTTTTTTTGGTCCGGAAAGAATTAGCGCAGCGTGATCTTGAGTATGCTTCCGAAAGTCACGAATATGTCTGAGCATTGACATTTTGAAATTTCCAGCCTCGTCAATAATATACATACTCTTTGAATCAAGCTTCTTTATAACATTAGAGGCATCACGAATGGCATAAAATAGTTTGTTTGAATCATAGTCCTTAACTTCAAACTTTGTAATCATTTGGTTGAAAAAAATAGATGTATCCATAACAGATTCTATTTCATCTCGATAAACATTTGAATTGCAACTTTCAAATTGTTCGAAATTCCACGACTTACCCCAACCAACATCACCGATCACAACAACCATTTGGTGATGGTCGTAAGCTTTCTCCAATACTGGCTGAAGTTTGTGGTAGTTTTTGGATTTGATCCATTCAATTTCAAATTCCTTATTCATGTCTTAACTATTTAGCTTTTCTAAAGGGTTCAATTTTAAAATCTTTGAGTTCTGGAGTTTCTTCAGTTGTTGGCGGGTAAAAATCTGAACCATTCTCTTCAACTGGTAAATATTCCGACTCCAGTAAACTTCTTGTAAACTCATTTTGAGCATTTACTTCATCTTCCTTGTTTCGATGAATCCTTATAACCTCAAAACTTGGATTACTCGAATAGGCCTCCGAGACTCTCCTCTCCTTGTCTTTCACTTCTTTCTTTAATTGCTTGAACCTGTTTCTTCGAGATGACAATTCTTTAATGTATCGTTCTTGTTGAGAGGAAGTTCTTTGGCTTGCTAGAAAAGGAATGACTTCATATTCCTTAACTGTTTGCCAGAATTCAAAATTATCCTTGTAGAGGTGGACTACACCAAGATCTTCAGTATTGTATGCTACGAAAACTTCTGCAATTGACTCTCCATCAAATCCAGGGATTTGATAAAAGTGCTTTTTTCGCTTATAGGTAATTGCAATTTCACAATTAGAAATGGCCATTGACTTATATCTCCCCGTCATAGCTGTTTTATCTGATTCAGAAAGTGATGTGACTTAAGATAATTCAAACTTACGGTCAAACTTCATCTTGGCGGATTCACTTCCATTGAAAATCATATTTAAATACTTGCTCATCAAAATATCCACGTCGTAAACCAATTCTTCATAAGAAGAAAGCTTATTCCTGTCCCCAATCAATCTTTTTAGTGTTTTCTTATCGGTAAGTCGTGAATCAATATTCGTCGAAGTAATTCCTAGCCCAATAAATTCTTTATGATATGAGCAGATTGAACTGGCAAAAACTTTATAGAAATTTTCGACGTGTGGCTTGCCTTGTGGGTCGGAAGTAACAATGATATTGACTCCTTTGCTAGTCATGAACTCTTCCATAAATATGAATTCTTTTTTAAATGCCGAGCAACCATCGCGTGTGATTTGAAGCGGTAAAAAAGAATGTTCATTAAAGAACCTTTTAAAGGCATTAACTACAACTGTCGAAGATTCAAAATGACCATGTGAGTAGCCTAAAATAGCTGAAGAAGTGACATCAAGAATAACAAACACTGTTAGGAAGTCAATACGTTTTTTCTCTTCATTATTATATGGTATTTGTAATCGGCTACCATCAATTTCTAGTAATTGTCCTGCAAATTCAGGAGTAGTAAAATGCATTTGCTTCCCGATAGTTTTTCTAAAATGACTTTCACCATTTCTTGGAGCTCGGAGCTCATTTTGTCTTTTCTTATTTGAAAGATGTCGTTTAATGAAATGTATTGAAGGCACCCCCCACCACCTTTCACTCTCAGCTTTTTCTATTAACAGTTCGTGAAACTGTCTATATTTCATTAGAGGGTTTTCAGTGTATACTACATCCAAATGATCAATCAACAATGGATTGAACTTCCGAGACTTATACCTCGGCTCTCCTTTGGCTCCATGTATTAAGACCTCCTGAATTGATGTCTCACCCATTAATTTGAGCACAGATGTAAAATGGTCGTAATTTGATTGAATGTGGCCTTTTTTTAGATGCTTAAGCTTGCGGTGTATATCCTTTTTGTAGCAGCCCCTCTCCTTCTTAGATTGATTGGCTAGGTTTAAGACATAATGATAGATGGCGTGCAGTTTTGATTTGTTCTTTACTTGCTCTTCATCATCATATTCTAAATGATAGAAACGCTGAAAGGTCTTTTGATATCGATCAACATAATTCTCAATGTCCTCTACAAATGTATTCTCATCAAACGCTTTGAATTTATGTGCCATTTTTTTTGATTTTTTTGTTGGGTTTGGCTCTTCTTCTCGCACGATGATTCACCTTAAAATTCATCAGATCGTACCAAACCGAAATCATGTTAATGCTTTCAATGCTTACCGTTATTCCTTCGGTAAGTAGAATAACCTTAGCTTCCTTTTCTATAACAAGATCTGCTAATGGTAAGAATGTGTCAACGGTTTTGAATATAGAAAAGAAGCTTTCACAATATATTTCAACATGTTTATTGTTACTCAATTCCATTATCAAGTCCGACAAGCCTGGCCTTTCTGATTTAAATGAAACGGCGATGTCTTGATAAATCTTTTGACATCCGCAATCTTCCAATACATTAAGCTGTGGTCGAAAATCATCCGCAGGACTGTTTATTAAAGCATAGCCAATTTTGTATACATCACTTCCGCTCTCAATCAAGAAATCCATCCTTTCCAAGCTTACAATACTGATAATATGACCCTTGATTTATGCCCAATAAATCCATAATTTCTTGATTCTTAAGCCTTCCCTCCTTCTTTAGTTCCCAAACTTTCCTAGCCTTTTTCAGAGTTTTTTCTTTTAATCCTTTAGTCTTACCAGTACGTTTTGTATCGCTATTTATTCGGGTCTCATTGCTCTTGCTGGCTAGCTCTTGACTATATAATTTTTTGAATATTTTAGTCGTGAAGAATACTTCGTGGATGTTCAATTCTTTAGTATTGATATTTTCTTCTATACAAATAAGATGAATGGAGTGCTCAATAAACCTTTCTAAGATTTGGATCAGATGTTTAAATGAGGAAGCGATATAACTTAGGTCTCTAATTAATACTATATCATTTGGTTTACTTAATGTTAGCATTAGCTCGAATTGAGTGTACTCATTAAAAGGATTTTTTTTCACATTACTGTAAGGATCCATGAATACAATTGAGCACCCATTTGATGTGAGATAATCGGATTCCTTGATGATGTCTGTGCTGTCTGGATGAAAGAGCATGTAACCTAATTTTCTCATATTGAGAAGGAAAAGTTCTTGAATAAACTTTGGGTTTCATCGGCAAACTTTTGCGGATGTTCCTGCGCTGGAACAAAATGATCTAAATTGATCCTTATTTGTTCCAGATGTGCAACAAAATCTACAATGTCAAAGAAATCGGTCAGCGGATTGATGAAAAGCTCACCAGAAAAGGATGGACTAAGGCTAAATTAGCTTTTAAAGTTGGTTGTAGTCGTTCTACAATTTCGAGATATATTAAAGGGGAAACGGAACATCCATCTCTAGATGAATTCGTTATCATTTCAAAAGTGTTCGATGAGTCAATAGATTGGTTGCTCTATGGCGATCATGAAGGAGAAGACGAAAGGAAATTGATAGAACAGCTACTATCTGATTTGGATGAGCTGTATAAAGAAACCAGGCAATTAGAAAGAAATGACTTGTTTATTCTACTACAATTTATGCATATGCTTGTCGAAAGGAAAAAGAGCAATGATCAAGCACTATTAAACATTCAAAAAACTGAATTGTTCAATCGTTACAGAAGTTGATAAACATCCACTTTCAAGGCATTGGCCAAACTCTCCAATGTAATGAAGTAAAATTTATTTTCCCTTCCGCATTCAAGGCTGCCCAACGACCTTGGGCTTACATTAGCGTCCTTAGCAAGGTCTTCCTGTCTCAATCCTTTTAACTCACGGATTTTTCTAACATTTTCTGCAATTCTCGTTCTATTCAATTCAGTTGTGTTTACAATAGGAGGTTTCCTTTTTGAAATCAGCATTCCTTCCTGGGGAATGAGCAGCCTTGGTACTGAAACAAAGTGTGTTACAAAATTTTTAAAAATATATTCTAGTAATTCCTTGTCATATTTAGCCAAAAAATCAACAACATACATATACATAACAACATTGTATTCTTCAAGCGCATGTTCTAATACCTGTATTAAAAATGTGATATCGTAATTTTGAAAATCTATAATAAACTTAGATCTACAAAATTCATCACAGTATAATGCATCCAACTTGAACTCAACCCCTCGGAATTTGACATGAAATTCTTGATTTATCATATAATAACAGGCACGTTCTTTATCGAGAATTCGTACCTTTTCTCCTGATTTAATCAACCGTAAACTTTGTTTCAGTTTTTCAAAATATGGATCATTTTGTTCTGGATTTATCATGCTTGCTTAAAGTAATTTTCTAACCTTAATAATCGTATTCGGTGAGCATTTACAAAGCTTCTGTATCTCCCTTGATGAGTAACCTTTTCCTATATACTTGATAATATCTGGGTGTTTCCCCAAAAACCTTTCTGAAGATTCTCTTGATCCAATCTTTCGGCCAGTTGTTAAGCCTTTGGCCTTTCTTGACCTGATTCCTGATTTGATCCTATAACTCATTTGCTCACTTTCTAATCTTGCTAAGTCAGCCATTATTGTCACTATTAATTTAGTAAATATATCTGAAGTCGAATTGGACCGATTGATAGTAGTCCCCAGATTATGGATATAGATCCCCACTCCCTTCTGCTTCAGTAATTCTATAAGGTTAAGTACATCGTGGGTATTTCGACCTAACCGGGACACTTCAGAAACCATCAAACACTGAATAGCATTTTTTTCAATATATGCTAGAGCCTTCTGAAGTACTGGTCGATCCTGTACCGATACAGTGAAGCCTGAAATCTTTTCTGAGAAGACTTTTACAATATCAAAGTCACTCAAACTCTTCATTTCATGAACTTGCCTGGTTGTTGACTGGTCCTGTGTGGAAACCCTTGTATAAAGAATTGCTCTCATGTTATCATTCAAACATAAGCTAGTAAGATAATATTATTTCAAAGAAAAATGGCTCTTGATTAATCATTGCAACCAAAGTGAATAACAGTATTTTTTTGATAACATATATTATATGGAATCATATCAATAAACGTAACATTTTACTCAAAACATTAAGTGGCATACTTTTTGGTCCCAAAGGAAATATGTTCACCACTTAACCACATTATCGCAATGGAACAATTCGGAGAATCCTACGAATCAATTTTCGATGTAAAAAAACGTTTTGAGCAAAAAAATCCAGATTTCATTGAATCATGGAAGCAGTTCATAAAAGAAGTAGGTTTTGATTTCATTAATGAGATCAAGGATAAAATGAATATAGAATATGATTTCCTTAATCAGTTGTTGAACTTTCGATTCAAGCTAGTTATAGATAACAATTTTATCTTTGGTCAAATCAAAGGCACACTTAACAAAAAAGGTGATATAGAAAAAAGCTTTCTGTTCAAGCTTTTAAGTTCTAAATCAGTCCAGATTTTTGCACCTCCGAAATTACAGGAAGAGTTAAATGATAAGATTCTTTCTGTTCTAAAACATGAAGATCAAGAGTTAGCATTTAAATATGCTGGAATATTACTTTCAAACATAACAATCAAAGACGCCCAATGGATTAATGAATGGAAAAAAGCCAGTCAATTAATTAGAGATACGGATCCAGATGATATTCCCTACTTGGCATTAGCTTTTGAAGTTCAAAGTCACGGGATCTTATCATTTGATCAGGTTTTTCTTAAGCAAGGAGAACGAAAAGTTTGGAAATTTGGAGATACTGATAGAATAATAACCAATTATCAATCTGGAGTAATGGCATTCGCTGTAGGCGGAGCTGCTATTCATCTATTTGGATACATTCTTACGTCTATAGCTCATATAGTCTGGGAATCAATACTAATACTTGTTGATGTTGTTAAGTTTTTTGCTTCAGCAACCATAGATACGCTCTCCCAAATACCTGCATGGGTTTGGATAGTCTTGGGATCGATTGGGATATCCATTGTGGCCATAAACGATACCGCGCGAGCAAAAGGAATCGAATTAGTCAATAATATTAAAGATCAGGTTTTGGCTTTCATTGAGAAGCTAAAGAATTTTATCTTGAGTTTAGCTGATCATATTGAAGCTTTCATTAATATGATTGAGCCTCATGCCACTCCTACTCTAGAGTTTCTAGCTTTTTTGGCCTCCCAGTTTTTGACTATGCATAAGGAATTGTCTGAATTGGAGCCGTTAGGTTAGTTTCGGAGAATTATTCAGATACAAGTCAGTGATGCTATTTTTAGTAGAATGATATTACACTAAGAAGAAGAGCTTCATTACAGAGCCCTTAAATCGAATTTCACTCCATCTCATACTTTAAAATCTCCCTCAAGAAAATGTTTCTCTTTGCCATTAATGGTCTTTGTAGCTAAACGAGCTCCAACACGCTCTACCATTGGACTAATGTGGTTATTTTCTTCCAACCATAATTCATATCCTTTAACAGAAGGCCCTCCCATATTTATCACAAACTCAACTCCATAAAGCAAAAAACAGAAATAGGTTTCACGTTTACTATTCATGAAAGTATCATAACCAAAACCGGCATGTACCCATTCATTCGTTTCGGGATGTCTCATTTGAGTCTCAATTGGAAACACTACTCGACTGGATATTGGCCAATTCTTAGTGATCATTCCATACCGTGCATACTCTCTTAAATAATCAAAGTATGGATCAGTAATGGTCTTCTCAAAACTTGATTTATCCTTATGTCCTCGAAATGCCACAAATTCTAGTGCCATTTTTGCCATGAATCTTGACATTAATTTTTTAGGAGGATCGATCTCTAATTTAAAGATCAATGGATTTTTAGAGATATCGAAACTTGATACTTCACTCTTATCTTTCTGTTTCTCAGAATTAATATCAAGTTTATTTTCAGAATTACGTTTAATATTAATCTCCACTCCTGTTCCCCGTATTTCACCCTTAACCGAAGGGTATTTACCTTTCTTCGTAGGTACTTGATACCAAGCTCTGATGTTTCTAAACGAGTCATGATCCAGAAGTGGTTTTTCAATCTTACGTGCGAAGTAGTTGTTGCACTTATCACAAACTATTCCTTTAGGAAGAACAAGTTTCTTGCTACCGAGTGATTCGGGAATTACATGTTCTACACTCTTAGAATTACTAGCATTTTGCTTACAAAATATGCAATTCATCTTAGAGTATTTTTTCTTCTAAAACCTCGTTCTGTATCGAGTACCTCTGATAATAAAGCTCAATGCCAAGACTATGTCTTATATGAGATATGTATAGCTCATCAGAAGCACTCAACTTATTTGGAGACACAATAACCAGTCTTTTAGCATTTTGAGAATCAGGATAATAGCAATACTCTATTATCTGTCCCATTGCCTCTCTGATACAAGCTAATGCACTCGATGCAGTTTTTATTTCATAGAACGTATCACCTTTCTCCGGATCTGAAATGACCAAGTCTATTTGTTTCCCAAAACCAGTCGGGTTTTCTGTTCCTACTTTAATTGGCGTTCCTAAATATTCAGTATTAAGCTGATTAAAAATATTCTCCTTGATTTCCTCATGGAGCAATAGTTTTTGTCCGGTTCTGCCTTTATAGATAGCTGAGGTTCTACCTTTTTTGGTTGGATTATGACCCTCTTTAAACCTATATTTTCCAATTCTAGCAATATCAATAGAAGAACCAGCCGGTTTGTCCAAAAGCACATAATGTCTGTTCCCTCCTATCTCTGCATTTGGATATTCAATTTCTACTGGAGGATCATATATAGTATAATGACCTGATTGAACTTTGAATCTGACGTTGAAGATATATTCTTCTGGTATTGGATCGAAATTGAATTGATCAACTCTAATATCCTTTAATTGCCCAAGCATTTCGTCATACCATCCATTTTGCTTGTATTTATTTAGAGCGTAATCCATCTGCTCAATTGTGAGCACTTCTAAAGTAGGTATGTGGGCTATCCAATAGAACCTATTCTCTTTTGATTCAATGTCGTTGAAAAGGGAATACAATTGAACATCATAGGCTTTTCCTTCGTGCTTTCCTTTGTTGAATGCCTGAATAAACCCATAGTGATAGCCGTCTAATTGCTTATCTGTATCCAGAAGCCATTCTTCATAGCCGTGCCCTTTTTCCTTTTCAAATGAATCTGCTGTGCTTGTACTTTTTCCATCAGGTCCAGACGGTTTTTTCCATTGATACTTATTCCAACATATTCGAGCAATTTTCGGTGTAACTCCAACACCATTTGGCCATATGATATTGATGCAATCCTCATAGTATTCAGAATGTTCTTCTATAAAATCTAATGTTTCATTTTTGAGTTTTGACCAATCATAATTTTCAAGATTTGAAACATTGATAGTTCTCCAAGGATATTCTCCCAATTGATCATAGAGGTATTTATCAAAGTTTTTAATTTGATATTGTGACAACTTATCTCTTCGGCAATCCAACTTGTATTCAAGAGTAGTCACTGTTTTTCTGTCTTGAGTGAGACGACTTCCTACTCCTACTGTAAAAAACACTTGCCTATTTTCAGTACCAGGAATATAGATTCTGCCCCAAGTATATTTCCTGATTATTCCAGATATCTGCCAATAAAATGAGGTTTCTGCAACATACCCCTCTTCCCCAATTAATTTTGCCCAAAAGGCAGTTTTAGCAAAAACTCCATCGTCTTTTAGCTTTCTACCTATTTCATCAAATGCTTGATCCCCTCTCTGAAATTTTTTACCTATTACAGAAGAAAAATATTCAAGATCTGATGCATGAAAGAATTCCATGGTTATTGACTATTGTGATAAGTATAGCTCTGCTTAATCAAACTCATCAAATAATCAAGATCATCATTTGGCCCTATTGCAGCTTCATAATCTCCAATACCCCAATGACCAACATCTGAAACATCCCGAAAAACGCCCTTTGGATCATCTAGTTGGCCTTTCTTCAAGTTTATTCTTACTTTCAATTGTTTCCTTTGAATTTCTAAATCCGTGACGACACGCTTTTGTAGTTTAAACCCAATGTACTGCTTCACAGGAACCATTTCAAGATTACCTATTTCAAGGATTCTATCTCTCAGTTCTTTGTAAATCTCCTTGATGTCTTCTTTACCTTTTACAAGATGATCTTCTTCCGTGTAAACCACGATTTCTTTACTCACCTGCTCTGCCCTATCATCTTTAGAGCTGATCGTTTTCACACTTTCCTGACTCGTGGATTTGTGTTGATTCAAGGCAATCGTATCATTGGAATACCGCTTGATTTCCCATAGCTCAAATGGCAAATCCTTGAAGTCGATACTTTGCTTTTGATAAGTGGTAAACTGAGGAGATATGAAAATGACACGGGACTGGCTCCAGTCTACATCATCCTTCTTTAGAGACTTACTTGTCCGCTCTAGATATTCTAGAATGAAATCTGCCTTATTGTTCAAAAGCAAAGACAGGTAGGAATAACCTTGATCTATAACTGAATAGCTCTTACCTTTTTTGTACTCAATAATTACGAAGGATTTGGATTGTTGATCAAACCCAAGTGAGTCAATTCTTAAGCCATTTAACTGAAATTCACTTTTGACAAATTCTAGTCCAAACAGAACTTCAAGATTCTCTTCAACGAGCGATTGAATTTCCTTTTCTAGTTTGAACGGGACGTTCTTGATTTCTTCGAGTTTGGCTTTATTGAGTTTGTATAAGTCCATTGTCAAAGCTGATTTAAATATTGACTAAAATTAGATTTAAACATGTTTGAGTATTCACCTTCTCCTGATACATAATGACTCAGTCTTCTTAAGAAATTTTCTCTGTTTCTTTCTTCATTTGGAAGACCAATTGAAGACAGCATCGAATCCTCTAGTGCTCTTATGTCATCTAATTTCTCTTCCCTCCTTGCATCCAAATCTGACCTATCTAATCCTAACTCTGTAATAGTTGTTCTTCCTCTATCCGATTTGCCTCGAACGTATTGATCGTTAAATTCAATATGATCTTCCGGGTTGTCATTCTGAGGGTCTAAAAACATTGGATTTTCCTGACTCAAATCAACATTATGATTTGATGCCCTAATAGAATTAATTTCCAAAGGAAACAAGTCTTGCTTCTCTCTTTCATTGCAACGTTGACAAGCTAAAAACAAATTATCCCAGTCATATGCCTTCCAATAGTATCCTGGATAATTTATCGGTGTTCCATTTACTTGTTTCCATCTTCCTTTAGGTCTAAAGTGCTCTACGTCTCCATCGGAAACATGTCTCATTTTCGCCTCACAAAAGCAGCACTTTCCATTTTGAACATAAATAAGTTCAGCTTTGACTTCATTTGAACCAGATACTTTCGAATCAAATTCAAACTTATTAGCCGGGTCATCAGGAGATTGAGCTTGATAATTATTGGGGTTAGCATCATATGCTCTTTGCATCTCTAGCTTCAAAGCTTGACCAGATATTTGTAAGTCGTCTGGTATTTGTACACCACTTTTATCAATTCGAATCATTACGATTGTTTCTTAAAGTATCAGCAGTTTCTCGTAATAAGACTTTATCTAGTAATTCTTCTATTGTTTCGCCAGTTGGCAAATACCCAATCTCATTTTTACTTTCTTCCAAGAATTTCAGGTCTTTTTTTGTCAACTTTTTCTTTGCTATAATTTTCTTCCTTTCTTCAATAAATGGATCAATTCTATTCGGTCTTGTACTGGTTAAATCAAAATATTTACTCAACAAGACATGATCGACTCTCCAATTTGGTACCCTTGTATCATGATAATCCACAATTATTTTCTCCTGATTATCTGATAACCTAAATAAAAATAAGTCTGAATTTTCATCAGCAGCCTGTACTAAGAGAGGGCTATGAGTGGCAATAATCAGATGACTATTAGCTGCATGATCTGCTGGCATAAATTCTTTAATCATGTCAATGTAGTGTCTTTGCCATTTCGGGTTTAGATGTGTGTCCGGCTCATCGAATAGGAACAAAGTATCGTATTCTGAAAAGATGATAATTAAGCCAATGGTTGTTATCAGCTGTTGTTCTCCTTCGCTCAGATTATAAAAATCAATAGGATTAGTCCCATTGGTCTTCAACACTTCAGTCTCAATGCGGTGAATGATCCCTACAATTTCACATGCATCAATTGCATCAAAAAAGTCTTTAGGAGTTTCATATCGATCTTTGATTTCCGTAAGAATTTTCTCTACGTTGGGATTATCAAACTGGAGCAGCTCCTTTACATCGTCTTTTAATTCACTTATTTCTTCGCTTTTTTCAGCAACCAGATAGTTGGGATCACCTATGTTATAATCATTCAGAAAATTTAAAAGCTCATTGATCTTTCCTTTTAAATGCCAGAAAGGGTATTCTACTGAATCATATAAGTTGGCATACAAATACTCCATTGAGTAGTTGTTTTTACCAATTTTCAATGGCCAATCTGGATTATTAAATTCAATGAGAAAATCATGAACGTAATCCAGATTGATGTAATTCCTCAGGAGAGAATTAATAAACTTTTGATAGCGTGAGTCTTTTAGAAAAAGGACTAAGGTGAACAAGATTATTTCAGAGTGATGAACTTGAGTAAAAATGAATGGACGTAAAGAAGGGTTGAGCTTTCCTTCCCTCTGTTGATCTTGCTTGAGTTTACTCTTTTCATCCTTTTCAATATCTTCAATTAGGTTTTTCAAACGGGGACTATTGCCCGAGTAGTAGCCTAAGATGTAATCCGGAAGGTATTCTTTTCTACTTTTTGAGAACTCAGTGAAATTTAACTTAGTAAAGCTTTCTTCTGTCTTTTGTTCTATTTCGAAGCTTTGGTATTTACCTGATATCTTAAGATGTTTTCGCTTACAACTATATTCGATTTCATACTCAAGCATATTGTTCTCTTCAGACCACTCTTTAGCTTTTTTTAGGCTCGTATGCTCAAAAAGTGATCGAAATATCATCGTAAGAATCTCGATCAAATTTGATTTACCAAAGCCATTTTGACCAACGAGTAGTGAGATCAGTTTGCCGTCCTTGAATTCGAATTCTAAATTCTTTAGATTCTTATACTCCGACACCCATAGCTTCTTAATTTTCATCCCTTCCCTCCTTTCTCGTTTTGGATTCTTTTCAGAAGCTCACTAGCCGGCTCATCATTTGGATCCTGATCAACCAACTCACCTTTGAAAGCCTTATTCAATATGGCCTGAGGAAGGTTGTCAATTTTAGCTTTAAGCGATTGGTATTGTGATTCGATTTTGACGGCCAGGTCGAATAAAGATTCAACCCGCTTTATGATTTCGTCTTGTTCAACTAAAGGAGGAAGGTTTACAAATATTTCTCCGATTTTTTTACCATTCAACGCAGGTTGGTTTCCACCTCGTCCAGAACTCCTGTTCTTTTCATAATTGGCCAGGAAATGAAACCATAAATATTCTGATTTGACATGATTCGAATTTAATTCTACTGCTGCAATATTCTGATTTGTACAAGCTTCTATATCCAAAATGGCTGATTGCCCCCTAGTTTTACCTTCACCAATCATCGCAATCAAAACACTTCCTTTTGAGTTCAATTTCACACTTGAATTCCTAAAACCTTCATCAGTTATTCTTTCCGCTGTATCAATAATTCTGTTATTTGCTACCTCTCCGCTACTTACCCATGGAATTTGGCCATTCCAATAATTATTTTCTTTCCGGGAAGGAGTCGCTCCCACTTGAACAAGCCCAATTTTATCGACCACTGTTCTTGACCAGGAATCTGGTACGTCAGACACCTGATCTACTTTGTATTCATCATCAAGTCCCCTTAATTTCTTAGGCTTTCTTATTCCACTCTCAATTGCTTTCGTAACCTGGTCTTCATACCTTTTTCGCCTCTCTTTCAAAATTCTCTTAAGCAGGTTGTGACCATTTTCCTCCAATTCCTTCCCCTCTCTCCACTCCTCCGTCAACTTCCCTGTCACCGCCTGAGTAAGCACCTGCTGGCGGAAGTTTTTGAGGAGCTCGGGGATGCGATCGAGTTTGGTTTTGAGGGTATCCAAATGCCCAAACAAAGCATCCAGCTTCGCGACTATGCGCTTTTGTTCGGGAAGGGGTGGAATGGGTATGAGAGTGCTCTTCAAGATACTCTGATTAATGTTCTTTTGAGCAACACCTTTACCATGTCCTTGGATCGCAATTGATAGATTAAGCAATGAATAAGTCAAATACTTACTATCAATAAATTTAGAAGGAGTAATTCCAGCAATTGCTTGGTTTGTGGTTGCTTCTATCTCTAAAATGCCAATTCGGCCAATCGTTGCAAATATTGTAAACAGAATTGTGCCTTTAGGGAAAATCCTTGTTGATGAATTGTCAAGACCTTCCTGGGTAATAAATTCATCCGTTTCTGAAACATATAAATCTTTGATGTCAGAAATTTTAACCCACGGAATTTCACCATTCCAATAACGAGAATTACTACGGGAAGGAGTTCCTCCGCTTTGTACTTTTGCCAATTCACTCAGCTCCGCATTTACCCATCCGTGTGGTAGTTTCTCACTCATCAACCCAGCAATTCAATGATTTGATCCAACTCCTTTTTGATGGCATCCAATTCAGATGCTGCTTCTTTGGCAATGTCACTAGGCTCGCCCAAGTCACTGTTTTTGCTCACATTTTCATCTTCGATCAGGCCAATATCCAGAGAATCATTCTTGGTGGCAATTTCTTCACGAGTGAATTTTTGCCAACGGACATCTTTTATTGATTCCCTTTTCTTATCATCAATGGTACCATCATAGTCTGCTCGCACTTTATCTAAACCAATACTTCCAGTATAAGCCTTCACAAAGCAATCAAATGCTGCCCGTGTAAAAAGTGTTCGCTTGCCGTAGCTTGGAGCATTGGTACGCATGTCATAGAACCATACACGTTTGGTGTTTCCGGTCTCCGTTTTTCCTCGGGTGAAGAAGAGTACATTAGTTTTTACACCTGCCGCATAAAATATTCCGGTGGGCAACCTCAGAATGGTATGCAAGTCACACTTGTCCATCAAGTCCTTTCGTATTTTTCGGCCATCTCCGTCTTCAAATAGTACATTATCCGGAAGAACCACAGCTGCTCTCGCTGTTCCCGTATCGCGTCTTAGGGATCGGTAGATGTGTTGGAGGAAGTTAAGCTGCTTATTACTGGTTTTAATGGTAAAGTCGTCTCTGGAAGGCCGCTCTCCGCCTTGCTTGGTGCCAAAAGGAGGATTGGCTAAAACGCCATCAAAATTCTTGAAGGTCTTACCCAATTCTGTCATCGTATCTCCGACCTCAATTCGACTTTCTAATCCGTGGAGCTTAGCATTCATCAATGCCAATCGATGTGCATCTTGCACGAGCTCACATCCTGTAAAAGCTTCATTGATCTGGAATTCTCGCTCTTTCTGGTTTAAGTCGTAGTAATCATCATA
This sequence comes from Cyclobacteriaceae bacterium, assembly GCA_039970095.1. Classification (GTDB taxonomy): domain Bacteria; phylum Bacteroidota; class Bacteroidia; order Cytophagales; family Cyclobacteriaceae; genus JAMZMI01. The sequence continues at coordinate 46,810 of JBDVMP010000072.1, read as the reverse complement.
TTTGGCTTTTACATATTCATTCGCCTGAATCATAAAGCCAAAAGTTCCTGCAGCAGGGTCGTTCCATTTTTCACCCTTCTTGGGAGACATGAGATCAACCATTATGTTGATTAAAGGCCTTGGAGTAAAATACTGCCCTGCACCACTTTTTTTCTCTCCAGCGTTCCTCTCCAACAATTCTTCATATACCGTGGCAATCATATCCTGCTCGTCATCATCATGCCAATCGATCTTATTTATTTCGGTGATTAGCGTGCTCAGATTGACAGGTTTCCTGAGAGTTGTCGATGCGTTTTGATAGATCTCAGCAACCATAGGGTTTACTGGTAGAGGATTCCCTTCCTCATCCTTAGGACTACTTATGTTCGCCAGTAGGTCTCGATATAAATCAAACTTCAGCTTATTGTCTTTCTCAGAAACCAGCGCAGACCAACGATACTTCTCCGGTATATCTTTATCGAACTTTTTGACTTCAGAAAGCCTCAGAAAAAGCAAATAAGTCAATTCATTTAAGTACTGATGATAGGTTACTCCATCATCTCGAAGGACATTACAAAGGTCCCAAAGCTTTTTCGCTATTTGTTCCGCGCTCATATCAGGCTATTTCTTCTGTGTATAGGTTTTCGTTTAATTGTCGGACTACTTCTTCCAGTCGATCCTCAAAAATCTTATTTAGTCTTTTGAAACCACCCGCATCATCGAACGGGGAGTCATCCAAATCTTCTACTCTTAGCACCATTTCTTTCCGTAGTTGCTTCTCAAAGCGATCGATCCATTTGATTTGTACTTTGTTCCATTCACGCATTTGTCTGATCTTATCCACGGCCCCTTTGATGCGATCTTCGTGACTGATCAATTCGCTTCCCAGTGAGAGTGTTCGGATGAACGAGATAATATCCGCGGCAATTTCTTCATTCTTTGCATCCTTCCAGGCGGAGTTTAATGCTTTTGTATTATATCCTTCTTGATCCAAGGCAATCATCAATTCACGCAACGACTTACGATCCAATTCCGAAGGTTTCGTGCAGACAATATTCAGTGCCTGAATCTTGTTTTGATTCTCCTTGATGAACTTGCTAAAATTATCAAGATAGTCTTCTGGTTTTTCGGCATTTCCGTACCCTTTTTCAGTTGCAACATATTCGTCCTGGTGTTCTGAGACAAGCATGACATTGGGAGCAGGTTTTAGTTCATCTAAAAACTTCCACAATCCTGATAGTTGTAAGATCTGATCTATTGAGGTCTTTATATCGTTCTGCTTTAAGCGCTCAATAAACTCATCTGGGTCTGCACCCTTAGCATTGTATTGAAATTGTTCTTGATGATCCTCATTCAAGAATTTCTTTTTTCGTTGAATTTTGGCAATAATCTGCTCTACCTGACGCTTCGCTCTTTCCTCATTTTCAATTTGTTCAAACTCGTTAGAAAGTTGTTGGAATGAAGTACTTGGATTGGCTACCACTGGCTTCATTTGGGTAAAGTCTTCCAATGCTTCATATATCTTCACCGCATCGTATATCTGAAATACCTCTTTACCTATTTCGTCACAGCGTCTGGTTGCTCTACCGAGCATTTGTTCATATAGAATTCTGGATTTGATTCTACGGAGAAACACAAGGTTACAGATAGCAGGAACATCAATCCCAGTTGTCAGCAGATCTACCGTAACTGCTATGTTGGGATACTTCTCGTTCTTAAATCTTGTCAATTGTTCCTGTGGATCGTAAGATTTTCCGGTGATCTTTTGAATAGCGTCATCTGCTACATCGATTCCAATCTTTGCAAACTCCTCTTTAAGATATTGAACCACTCGATCAGCATGTTCATCGGTGGCTGCAAAGATCAAAGTCTTCTCATCACCATCAGGATCTAATTCTTTGACCAACTGTTGAATCACCGTCCTGTTGAAGCTCTCGGTAATGACTAGTTTGTTAAATCCGGTGATTTCAATCTTCAATTCATCTTCCAGTTTCTCTAGCTCAACAATCGCGTTCGTTTCTTTATCAAATGCCTTGGGCTTTTCTCCCTTTTCCCATTTGATGCCTTCTTCGCCAAGCTTTGTCTTGATTAAATTGGGTGGATCATGATCGATTAGGAAACCGTCAATAACAGCCTCACGATAGGAATAGGTATAGACTGCCGAACCAAATATTTCAGTGGTATGCAGCGCTGGTGTAGCAGTAAGCCCTATAGCATATGCATCAAAGTAGTCTAATACCATACGGTACTTACTTACATAATCTCGCTGATCTCGGAATTCTAAATCTTCTTCATCAATTTCCCGATCTAATAAGTATCCTCTATGCGCTTCATCAATGATGATACAATCGTATTGATCCACCGATGGAACATCCTCACCTTCATTGTAGAACAACCTTTTGACCATTCCTTGCACAGTAGCAAAATGCAATCGTGTATCTAATTCAGGAACCAAATCTTTGAGACCTTTTACATCGTAGATTTCTGAAAAGGTGTTTAGTCCAACGATCTTGTTATCCTTAAACGCATTAATGGCCTGAGTAGCCAAGAGGGTTCTGTCCACTAGAAATAATATCCTTTTGAACCGATTCGACTGGATGAGCCTGTAGCACAAGCCAATGATGGTCCTAGTTTTTCCTGTACCAGTTGCCATTGCAATCAAACTTCTTCGATCTTCAGGGTGCTCGATGAGCTTCCTTTCGACTGCTTTAATTGCATCTGCTTGATATTTTCGAAGACCCAACCCAGTTTCACTTTCTAATAGATCTACAGGCTCATTCTTAAGCTTTTCTTCGGATTCCTTGACATCCTTTTCGTAGAGTTTTTGCAAACCTTCCGGACTGTACCAACCTTGTAAGGCTCTTGATGTATTGAACTCATTTCGAACATCCAGGAACCAAACTCCGCTCTTGGTTTCTATTTGTTTTAGGTATGGTCGACCGTTCGTACTAAACAGGAAAGGCACGTGATATTCGCCCCACTTCCCGAGAAGTTTAGCCTCATGCTTCGGCTCTACCATTTCAGCGTAGATCTTTGATTGCCTCAAGTTGGTAGAAATATCCGCTGCATATTTCTTGGCCTCAACTATTCCGTATAATTCTGTTCCTATGAATAAGGCATAATCTGCCCACTTTTCTTGGCATGGCCATTCTGCAATCGCAATCATCTTACCTCGTTGAGGTAATGTTTTATTTGACTTATAGTTGAGCCGATTACTATCTACTTCCCATCCAGCTTGACGCAATTGTTCATCAATCAGCTCGCGTGTCTCAGCCTCAGACATGTCGATTTTCTTGGCTGCCTTGCTTGACCTTTCTTGAATTTCAGATTGCTTTTCCTGGGAGATTCCTGAGGTATCTCTGCTCGCTAGTAATTCATCAAACTTCTCCTGAAGATTAGCATATTGTTGCTCTAGTTCATGTAAAGCATGTCTGGTGTCTAATTTCTCTGGAACATGAAACTTGATTTGCGAAACATCCTTGTTCTCTTGAGAATAAGACTGATAGAACCATTTCGCTATTTTAAAACAAGAAAAAAGCACTCCTTTTGCCTCTTCAATTGTTCCCTTATTCTGATGAACAGCAATATTTCCTTTATTCTTGATAGCATGAAGTAGATCCTTCACCTGATCTGGTAAAACTCCTTCAAACTCTAGTGTCTTTAGTCTATTGTGAAATGAGTTATCATATGGAAATTCAAGATGATGTTCTTCAAAAAGGTATTCCGTTAACTTCTCTCCTAGCTGTCTCAACTTGAAAAGACACGTTACTGGGTCATCATAAAGATTGTATTCAGCCGCCTGCCCAATATTGAAGAGTATTGGATATTCAGTTTCTAAATATGAGAAGTTTGACTGACTCATTTTTTGCTGCTAACAATTAAATCTTTCACATCAACATCAAGAATATCTGCTATTCTATTCAAATCTTCAAGACTAGGTTGTCTCCTATTTTGAACATACGAATTGACCATATTATAACTTTTACCTAGCATCTCGGACAACCAGGTTTGAGTCATTTCCTTTTCTGATAAGACTTCCTTAATTCTGTTCATTTACTTTGGCTGGGTATCTCATATAGTGAGATGTTTGTGAAACTAAGGAAATATTACTTGCAATGCCATGTTATCAAAAGAATTAATTCAAAAGCGTGAATTGGAATTAAAGAATTCCATAGACTTTAAATTCCCTGAAAGACTCAGTAGACCTCATTATTTGATTATTCAGCTGAAAAAACATTTGAAAGCCGAAAAACCAGAAACTTGGCAAAATCCTGGAATGGTTAGGTCTAGAAAAAACCTTAGCGTTAATACTACAAAAGCACGTTCCAATCGAGCCGTACTGTTCATGGATACACTGATAAAGCTTCTGGAGAATAGAGGTCATATTATCAAGGTAGTAGATTTTACCACAAGAATTATAATTGATGGCATTGAAATTGATATTGCTCTTAGAGAAGTGTATAAAGTAGTAAAGCAGCCCCTTGGCCATAACTCAAGGGAACTAGCCCCTACCGGTAAACTATGCTTCAAGCTAGACGAGATTTGGGGACGTGAATGGTATGATGGTGCTAAAACTATAGAAGATCAAATATTCAATATTTTGGCTACACTTGAAATTTATGCTGAAACTGAGATTGAAAGAAATAAGAAGTACGCTGAACAAAGACGTTTAAGAGAGATCGAAGAGGCCAAACAAAGAGAACTTCAAAGAATAAGAGATAACGAATGGTCCAGATTCAATAACATCTTTTCTAATATCGAACGGTGGAAAAAGGCACAAATGATTAGGGAATTCTTGAATACTGCTAGCGATTCCCTTTCTGAAGAGGAATGTGAGTGGATTTCTAAAAAAGCGGATTGGATAGATCCGTTAGTCAATAGAGAGGATGACATATTGGGCTTCTATGAGAGTAATTTATAATAACTCTCTAATAAGGCTTATTACTTTTTCAGGTTTAATCTCAAGAACTTCAGCAATCTTAAATATGGTAGTCAATGTAGGTTGTTTATGGCCGTTCTCTAGCCTTGATATATGTGTGAAGTGGGACCCAATTGAATGAGCAAGCTTTTCCTGACTTAGCCCCTTTTCATCCCTTAGGGTTTTCAGAATTTTGCCGAACGCTTTTATGATATCCGAGTCCTCCATTTCTTGCCTTGAAGGGCAAGCTATTTAGAGCCCGGAACCGATACCATAGCCTAAAGGCTAAGATGTAATATAAATTCTATATATTTTCCACAAAAAGTGCTTAATGAGCGGATTTAAGAAATATTTGTATAGTGATGATCGTGGATCAGAGAAGACAAAAACAATAAATATCAAGGTTTCTACACATGATTTCTATAAGAAGACTTCCAACTTCTACAATATTGGTATATCAACTCTTGTTAACAATATTCTGGAGGATTGGATGAAAGAACATCAAAAAGAAATTAATGAAGACATAAAGAGCAATTTGTAATTCCTCTATGATTAAAGAATTGAGCCTTCGACCAGTAGAAATCAGTGGCAATGGCAAGAAGATAAAGGGCTATTTTCACAGATTTGTCTACATGCTTTCCGGATACCACAGTGAGACCAAAGCTCTTATTGAACTTGAAGATGGAAAGTTGAGATATTTTGACCCGTACTTTGTTCAGTTTGTGGATCGCGATAAAAACGAATTAGAAAGCGTTTCCAAAAAATAACACTATGAAAATTCAATATGCCTCGGACTTGCATCTCGAAATGCCATTAAACATGGCATATATTCAGAAATCTCCCTTGATTCCCTCGGCGGATATTTTGATTTTAGCTGGCGATATTACCTATCTGAATGATTCCAATCTTGGAAATAGTGTCTTTGACCAATGGTCAAAGGATTTTAAAGAGGTGTATATAGTTCCTGGGAATCATGAATTCTACGCAAAGTACTTCCCTATTTCTGACTCCTTTCCTACGTTAAAAAAAGAGGTAAGAAGTAATGTTTACTACTTGAACAACAAGACGATCCTCTTTGATAAAGTTCGAATTCTCTTCACAACATTATTCTCTCACATTCCTAGTGATAAATCGACATTGATTAAGGGTTACATTAATGACTTTTACGGAACCCGATTTGAAAGGAATTCCATGAAACCTTTAACAATCGAACAGTTTAACCAATGCCATAATGATTGTTTAGACTATCTGAAATCAGAACTTGAAAAACCCTTTGATGGAACGACAATTATTGTCAGTCATTTTGCACCATTCAATAAAAAATGGATACCGCAGTATCCTCAATTTCCACTTGATTTATCATCATTCTTTCATGCTGAGTTAGAGTGGATGTGCGAGCAATATGCTATTGATCATTGGATATCGGGTCATACTCATATCTCATTCGACTCGTTTCAAATTGGAAACACCTGGATGCATTGTAATATGCTGGGTTATGTGGCCAATGATGAATATGCGAATTTGAATAGACGCAAATTCATTGAAGTTTAAAAAAGGCATAATAAGGTGTCCTATGGAAGGGAAAAAAGTTGCCTGATGATATGCTTTATTTAACTGAATGTAAAGAGTGCTTATAAAATGATGAGAATAGTGTTAGGGTTACGACATTCTATTCCTTCGATATTTTGTTAATCAATGCCTTTGCCCTGAAGTGAACCAAGACAAAAGCCACAATCAAAACTTCCGCTGATATTAATGAAAACTTTGCAAGAAAAACTTTGTCATGAATATACCAGTATGTCGACAGAAAAATTAAGAAGCTTGTACCATACCCTGATATACGAAGAAGGATAGATGTGATGTCTAGTTGGTATTGAAGCTTGGGTTTCATGGGTCTGAATTATACTATCAATATAGTGGAATAGGATAAAAAGACATTTGAATTCTTTAATTACATAACGGAAACTAAATTTATACACTCAAGCTAAAGGTCGAATAAACGAGCGAAACCAATAGATTTCGCTCATTCCATTACCGGTTTAGATGTAGCTCTTCCCAATTATCGGGACGCTCGTCATAACCCCTACTACCCCAAAACTCATCATTGTTTGGGTTTAGCTGATTTGAGTGATTATCTAAATCAGCTTGGTTTCTATCAGAACTCATAACATTATAAATTAAATTAAACATGGTCCAAACTTAGAAGGCTAAAAGACTATTGACTATACATTTCCTATATGAAAACCGGCAACTTCATAATCATTGTTTAAACCCATTGAGGACAGTTTTTTAATTTTTGGTTGGCTATTTTAACAATATCAAAACATTAATCCATTTAATATCTGCAACATGAATATCCTGAAGAACCTAGGCGAGATAATAGAAGCTTTACCGCCAAAAGATTATGATAGCCTCATAGAAAAATTAGAAAAATCAAGGTTTTTGGGGTTAGTTCAAGAAATAAACCATGCATTGCAAGATAATTACGACCCGGACGAATTAGATCACTATAAATTTAAATTCAAATCCAAGGATTGGAATAATGACAAGCATGAGACATATAAAATCGTTTTAAAAAAACTTGTCAAGATTAACCGTGAAAAAGAATTTAAACAGTGGCAACTGGAAATTGCTGAAAACCTTGATGAAGTAGAAGCTCTCTGCGAACTAGAACTTTATAACCAAGCCGCATTCCGTCTCAGAGGGCTTGAAGAAAAATGGTATAAAAGTGAATACAAAATTTCACGCTTCTTCGACGATGTGTCCTTATCTATCCGATTAGCCCAGGTTAAGTTCTCACTTGCTTCCAGATCAGATCTATTGGAATTAGATGAAATAGAAGGTTTTGTTGCCGGATACTTTAGTCATGGGGAAAGTATTTTCAACTTTGCCACGGATAAATCATGGCATTATGATATAACCAAAAATTTAGGTTTTGAACTACTAGCTGAATATGCTAAACAAAGAAACGATTTCAAATCCTATGTAATGCATAAAAGCAATCAAATAGAGCTCGCCAAATCCCAAAAGGATATTGCTCCTGATCATTACTTGATGCTGCAGTTAGAACTCGCTTTTATGTGTCTAAAACACGGAGACTATACAAAATATCAGGAACTGTCCAGACCAAATTCCTTCAATTGGTCTTCTCCCTTAATTGCCCTTGTTCTAGAACAGCATCTTTTTGATTTAGCACTATCACTTGATTCGGAAGTCTTTTCGAAAAAAAAGAGTTTCGCTGATTTGGAAAAATACACTAATCCGATATTATTAATTAATGAAGAAAGGCTTTCTGAATACCTACCACGAAATCAATTCAATAAAGCAATTATTAGTTTTTTGAAAAAGGATTATGACACATGTTTAAAGCTAATTCCAGAATTCAAAAGGGACTTGAGTGACGATTTGAAACGGGATCTCTCATTTCTTCAAACAATGGTATTTATAGGCAGTAAGAGGATTTTAGAAATTCCTAAACTGACCCGGAGACTTGAAAACCTATCTGCTGAATTCGAATTTGAACAAGCGGCGGTTAGACTTCTGAAAACTCGCTCGAATATATCAGATAAAGACTTTCCTCAATTCTATTCAGGTGCACTAAAAGATCTTGAAGACAAACAGATTAAAGGTAACCCAATGCACAAACTCATACTGGCTTTTTTGAAAAATCAAATTTGAGATGAATGCTTGTCATTTACTTCGATTCTTCCTGCACTAACTCCATAAAACTTTAAACCTTTGTGCTCCAAAAGGCCAGTTTACTTGGAATGGTAATGCACTGTTCCACCTCACACGAGCTACTTTTATCCTCAAGCGTCATTCTGAGGAATCCCAAGTATTCGGGATGACGTGAGAATCTCACAGACGCTTGTAGCAAAATCTGAATAGCTCGCGGAACGCGCGAGAATAGTTTTTTCCAACCCTTGCTCCGCTGAAGCTACGCGAAGGCGCAGCGCACACACAACAGATTTGCCAGGCTTAGTTTCTCGCTATTTTCAAGTATCTGCATCTCAGGACGATTTGTTTTCAAATACGCCACTCACGGCGATTAGCCTACGCGGCTCGGGTATTTGGCTGTGAACACGGGGGCGCCTAGCCTTGCTGACCATCGCTCTGTTGGCTCACAGCACAGCCCTCAATAAACCTCGTCATTGCGAGGAATGTCGTCCTGAGTTTATCGAAGGATAAATGACGTGGCAATCTCCTTGCTACTTGCAGTACAGCTCACAGGTCAGTTTTCTTTCATCTGTGTTCGCTTGATGCCCTCGTGTCGGTGATGCGGCAATCCGACAGGCAAATACTTTTTTCATTGAAAAAAAAGTATTCAAAAATTCTAGTCAAAATCAATCCAGCTAACCCGCCAGACCAACACGTGATTTTGACACAAATCCTGCAAAAATCTAGCGGTGCGACGTTTCGCCAAAATAATCACTCCCAACTCACAGCCCACCGCACCCTCGGTATTTTGTCGGGGGCGCCTAGCCTTACCCGCCCGCCATGACGAAGATCTGATTCTACTTAACATAACATAATAAATAGAGATCTAGCTTGATACCAAGTCAGATTTTCTTAATTCTCTATTTCCCATTATCACAAATGAATCCCTGTTTCCTATAAGCTCCATTGCAACAAGTATTTCATCATTTTCTTCACTTAACAAAGCTATCTGCTCATCAAATAAGCTCATCATCTGGTTGTAGGATGATTCAATTGAAACACCTGTAACCAGGAAACATCTTAAACATTCGGTTTCACATTTTATATAGATGTCGTAATAGTCTTCATATGTCGCATAAGTTTCGCGAATACACCCAATAAAGCATAAACAACCCTTATCTATCAATTCAGAGCCTAGTTTATTTGCAGTGCTACATGAAGGGCTAAAGAAAAAAGAATTGCTTAAATGATCGATATCCTCGACATCAACGAATACATCATTGTCAGTTAATAGCTGCTCATCGTTACCATGGAGTAAGCCTACAAAAACAAACCTATTTTGGTCTAAGGAATCAACGGTTTCTTTCAGAACTTCTTGAGTACAGTCAAGACCCGCAATTGATGTCACATTTAAGTCATTTACTGAGGAACAAGCATCTTCAAATTCCTTAAAACTTAATTCAAAATAACCTCCTAGCTCCGAATCATTGTCATCATAGCCAACAATAACATCAATCATCAATCTTTAACTTTTGTCGACTGAATAATTCAATTGCAAGCTTTAATAAATTCTTTTCAAACTCTGTCCCAATTTCTGTCTGCCTTCTTATACTTTCAAGTAAGTCGTTCATGGTATATGACTGTCCTTCTTTCGTTTTCAAAATCACCTGATTACGTTTTTCAATTGGATGCCTTACAATCCAATCTTCGATTACAGCATCAACTCTTACATCCAAAATTCTTACTGCTTCATCTATGAGCTCAATAATTTTAGTATAGTCAGCGGTAAAACTTTCTAGTTTGAACAAATCCTTATTAATCAACTTCTTTAAAACATTTCCATCGATATCTGAGATTTTACTTACTGTTACCAGAATCACGTAAACTAATGATGTTTCTTCCCTGATTTTTTCAAAGACCTCTATGCCGTCAATTTCTTTACCATCATGAAAATTTCGATCTAGCAGCACAACCATTTTTTGACCGAGATTTTGTAAAACATAATCCAGACCTTTTTGAGAATGTCTAAAAAGTAAGACATTTTCATCTCCATACTTCAATTTTAACGCCACCATAATTGGTGAAGTGTTATTCTCTTCATCAAAGATGTCGTCATGTATTACAACTATTTTTGTTGGAACAATCTGTTTCATCTACTTTCTATTAAAGGGGATTGTTATTTTAAAGGTCGCACCTGTTGGCTTAAGCTCATTCTCAATGACCTCAATTGTACCATTTAAGGCAAGAATTTGTTTTTCTACTATATACAAACCAACTCCCGCCCCACCCTGTTCTGCAGTTCTAGTATTGTACAAACCAAAAATCCATTCCTTATCACTCATATCTAACCCATATCCATTGTCTGAAAATATCAAAACAAAACTATCAGTTTGTAGGTATCCAGTACACTTGATTCGCTTGTTTGAAATATCCTTAAGTGCCTTTATAGAGTTGGAAACAAGGTTTTGAAAAATATCTTGAAAAGCATCTTTATTTGTTTCTATTAAAAAATCATCTTTTATATCAACCGTCAATTCAATACTTTCTTGCTTAAAAATGTCTCGATACTGTTCAACAAGTAATGAGGTTACTAATTCAGATATATTAAATTCCTCATAGCTATCTTCATCAATGTTCGCGAAACTCAGCATAAAATCTGTTACTGAGAGAAGAGTCTCCATTTCGGTGTATATCTGGATGGAATATTGTTTAAAATATTTTTCCATGTCCTTGTTTGGATAGTTCAATTTGAAAAACTCTCCTAAATGCTTCACTTTAGCAATTGAAGTTCTAACAGCATGGGTTATTAAGGATGCAAACTCCTGCATGGAAACTAGGCGATACAAAACTTTCTCTTTCCGCTCAACCTCTTTTTGATACTTTTTTTGTTCAGAAATGCCTTTGCTAATAGTGCTATGTATATTTCTTGCCTGTTCTTTGAGTCGGTGTAAGTTTTCTTTGGCTTTAGGATCAGACTTATCAATTGCCTTTTCAATTTTCTTTAATTCCTTCTCGAAAACTTTGACGTCATAGCTAGCATCAATCAATTGATTTTCTACGACCGTTCTTTTATTTATCCTTTCATGTTTTTTCAATTCCTCGAATACTGATAACTGTTGGATGATAAATTGCTTAAGCATTCTATACTCCTTATTATCTATAAAATCCTGTCTATTAGTGGCATCAATTATTTTAGAATTCTTTTCTTTTGAAATGTCCAATACTCCAATAACTTCTTTTGTACCTACAGTATCGAAAGCACCACTGTATCGTCTTTTATCCAAGCCCAACACATCTCTTTTTTTATCTGAATCTTGTTCATATTCTGCAAAAGGAGTTGCTATGATGCCATCTCGATAGATTTTGATCCCATCAATTCTAGTGTCATCATTTTTATATGCAGAGCGATACCTTTTTTTAGCATTTTCATTGAAATAGTAAATCCTTAATCTTACCGGTCCGAAAACCTGTTCAGGTATAAATTCCTTCTCTATTTCTCCTTTTTCTTTATTGAACACCAGAGATTGTTGAAGCTTTTTTTCTTCATCAAATCCGACTTCAGCATAATGGGAATAGTATTTGACAGGATCTGGTTTGACAGGCTTCTGTTTATATGTTTCGTATTCATTTGAATCTAAAAAGATATTAAATGGAGGGTTTATTGGATAAAACGGAGATACTAGTTTTGACAACTCTTTGTAAAGTCTTTCCAAATCATTTATTCCCCAAGTATCGTATATTTTAGAGATAATTATTTGGGTTCCTTGATCTTCTAACTTCCCTGGTTCGTAATCATAGCTGTTCTTTACATCAGTAAATAGTGATAACTGTCCTTGCTTAGAAGAATCGTTTGAAAGTTTTTCATACTCGTCCCAATTGATATTTACACAAAGCCAGTTTTTTTCACCAGACATTTTTGTTCTGATCTTAACACGTTCTCCTAATTTGTCAACAGCAAATCTTCCAACACCTTTTTCTCCAACAAATTTTCTATTATAAGGTGGGTCTGAATAAAGCTTGGATCGTTTACTATTTGTTCCGACAACCATCCATTTGTTTTTAATGTCGTCAAATGACATTCCAATTCCATCATCACTTATTGTAATTTGACCGTTACTAGGTTCTGATGAAATATTTCGGAAAACTACACTTACATTTTCCGCATTTGCATCGTAACAGTTTTTCACTAGTTCGAATACGGCTGTAATCCTGTCGGTTATTAATTCTCTTCCTAAGAGTCGGAATGCATTAACATCAACCCTCCACTGCAGTGACTTATCCTCATCTATCATACATTACTAGATTCTATTGACTCGACATGTCTTTTTATACTCTTAGCAACAGCGACACCTAGCTCAACAGGTACAGCATTACCAATTTGTCTTGCAATAGTCGCACTAGACACTTCTTCTTCAGGGTTAATAAAATCATAATCTTGAGGAAAGCTTTGGATTAAAGCAGCCTCTCTTAAACTTATAGCTCTATCTTGTTCTGGATGACCAAATCTTCCATTGCTATACCCAACACAATATGTGGTCATTGTGGGTGCAACATCATTCCATTTCATTCTTCCATAAACACTTTTAAAATGACGTCCGCTTTCTTTTTTGTGGCACTCCAGTAATAAGTTTTCATCCCAATCCTCCCAATTGCCACCCTCTTTAGTAGCCTGAATCCTTTTCTTATTCAAATCAGTAAGTTTTCGAGCTAAATGTAGCGGGTCGTTCTTATCTGGCACTCCATCTTGAATTCTGGGTAAATGTCCTATCGCACGCTCAACTGTGACATAATCATTTTCCTGAATGGTCTTATCTATAAGTTCAATTTTACCATGTTTAGAAGCGAATAAAACCAACCTCTTCCTTCTTTGTGGAACACCATAATCTTGTGCATTTACTATGTACCATGTAACATGATAGCCATTAGATATCAACCTTTCTTTAAAGTCTTCGAATACCTTACCACCATCGTACTTAACTAGTAATGGAACATTTTCCATTGAGACTATTTCTGGCTGTGTCGCTTCTATCAAATCAGCAAAAGAATATAGCAGCTTCCATTTAACATTTTCTGATTCTCCCTCAGAAACTGTCAAAGATTTCACTCCCTTTCTGTTATATATTGAAAAGGGTTGACATGGTGCGCAACCCACTAAAATCCTTCTTTTCCCTTTAGTGAAAATTGAATTAAGATCTTCTCCTGTGAGAGTAGTTACATCGCTATGATAAAATTTGGTTTTATTATTCTTTTCAAACGCATAACTGCAAGATTGATCAGAATCTATGCCTCCATCAATCTTGAATTTTTCTTTCACAAAACCATGAGTAAGGCCTCCTACACCACAAAAAAGATCAATTACTGAAAAGTCATTTATACTCACTGATATCACAAGATTTATTTATCCCAAAGATAAAAATACTTGGAAGTTTTATCTAATACTATTATGATAGGTTAAATGATTGCATTGTATTACCAAATGACGATCGAGGCAAGAAATTATCATTCAATTCCTAGGAACCACACACATTTGCCATTCCCGCTACCTTCCCTCCTTCCCATAAATGTCAAAAGAGTGCTCGTGTGTGCCAAAAGATAAAGCGACTGACTTTAGGGATGAAAAAGGCGCTTTTATAGTAATTATAAATTATCTGCTAAATTCGAGATCCTCAGAGGGTTAATATGCATAATAAAGAAAGAGTATATTTTTATCACGTAAGAAAGACTGGAGGTACTTCAATCAATCAAATGTTTTTCGAAACATCTTCCAAATCGGGAAGTCAGATTTTTGAGAATATAAGAAATAGTCAAAGTAAAACTTTCAATTTCAATAACTTGAAATTTGTAGGAGCTAATAAAGTTATGTTAGAAAGTGGGGATTTCTTCTACGGCTATTCTCACTTCCCATTTCACGAAATCGACATTCCACCAAAAACATATACTTTCACAGTTTTTAGAGATCCTGTTGATAGGGTTTTATCACATTATAAAATGCTCCAGAAGTATGTCAATGAAAATAGACAGTACGAATGGCTGAAGAAAGAGACACGTTGGCTTGGTGATAGTTTTGAAGAGTTCGTTGAAAATATTCCGAGAGAAAGACTCTTGAACCAGTTATATATGTTCTCAAAAAATTTCGAGGTAGAAGAAGCAATTGAGAATGTCAACTCATTGGATCGGTATTTTTTCTTAAACCAGATGAATTTGCTGACGAATACACTATCTAAAGATCTTAGTCTCAGACTAAATCCTCGTCATGAACGAGCAATATCAACCGGCTTTTCAATAAAGGAGAGCACAATAGCTAAATTAAAAGACTCACTTTGCGATGAGTACTCCTTACTTAATTCAATAAATATTGACTTATGAATCAAGAAGTTGACTTATGGCTGGGGCAACATGAATTAGTTGATTTCGAAGAATCAGGAGTACTACCCTCCCTGAGTGTGAGTAAATGGAGTTTCTATTATAATTTGATCAAAAAAATGGCCAATATGCCATTCTATCGGTCGAAGGAGGCATACATTGACCCTACAGCTACACTTATGGGCCAAATTGTCATAGAAGAAGGAGTGAGAATTTTGCCCTATGCAATGATTACAGGTCCTGCATTTATAGGTAAGAACACGATAATTGGCAACTATTCATTTATAAGACCAAACTCATTTATATCAAGAAATGTCGTCATAGGAAATCATTCCTATTGTAATGAAACAATAATTGCCCCCTATTCTAGGGTAACACATTTTTGCGGCGTTTCCAGAAGCATTTTGGAAAGAAACTGTACCCTTTCCGCATTTGTACTAACGGCATCCTTAAAAGCCAATTCGACTGCCATCGATCCCCAAAATAGAATTAAAAAGCGCGGCGCGCTAATTGGTAAAAATACATACATCGCACCACATGTTTCAATATCTCCTAGTGTAGAAATTGGCGCGGATTGTTTTATTGGATCTTTCTTATATCTGACTCAGAATGTGGCTGAAAATCAAATGTTAAGGACGAAAAAGACAATTGAAACGGATATTAATACCTATGCCTTTCCAGAAAGAATCATTGCAAAGGACAACTTGAAAAACAAAAAATTCTATTGCGCCACATTGCTCATATCTGAAGAAAATAAATACATCTTGCAAAGAAGGGATTCCTCTTCAGCAGTAACAAACCCAGGAATGATAAGCGCTTTTGGGGGAAGATTAGAGGGTGACGAAACTCCTATTCAATGTGCAATCAGAGAACTTAATGAAGAGCTATCATTAAAAATTGATGAGAGTGATTTGGGGTTTTTATATAGAACGAAGGTTTTATTCGATGGCAAAATCATAGAGTGTATTTTCTTTATTATTAAATCCATCAAAATTAAAGATCTCTGTCTAACAGAGGGGAAAAAAATTGAACATCTTAGTCCCTTTGATTGCCTTATGTCCAAAGATATCACAGATTTATGTCTGTCCGCAGTTCAGACTCATTTTGAAAGTGATGAAAAATTCAGAAAAAAATGGGTCAATTAAACGCTAATATTTAGGACATATATGAGAAAAATTCTCAAATTAATGAATTAGAATTTTGGTACAAATAAAAAAAATGCAGATGAATAATATGATGATTAATCAGTTTCTAACGAAGGCAAAGTACTTGAACCAATATTTACTTTTTTCCAGCTTAATAGGATTGATAGTGATATATCAACTTAATGATCTTGCTATAATCCAGATTGATGAATATTGGATTTTTACTTCTTTGTTCCTGACATTGTTTTCAATGGTTACAATGATTGTTGAGATAAGAAACCATCTTATATCAGATGAAAACATCAAAAATTTTCCTCATTTAAGAGCTGCAGAACAATTGCTGATTGATACGATTGTCAAAGCTTCGAAAAGAAACTCAGAGCCACTTGAATTAAAAGTGATAGGGAACGGCCTTAATCGAATAAATGAAATATTAACGGAAATAATCGATATGAAAAGTGGCGAGAAACTAGGAAGTAGAGAAATTAAAATAATCGTTTATCATATTGATCCTGCCTTCGCTAATGGATTTTTCTTTAGTTCATCAAAAAACAAGACCAAATTATCAAAAAAAAATGATGGATATAGCTCAACCCTTCTTAGTCATATTGATAATCTGAAGGATAGAGTAGCAGACATTGATTCAATAAATATCAGCTTTGTCAGTTATGGTGAAACACCTTATTTCTATGGGTTTTTGATTGATAGTATTGATTTGTTTTGGGGCAATTTTTCTAGGAATGAGCGGACTGGGGAATGGTTGGGGCCTAGTAATCCTTGTTTTTATGCCCAAAGGGACAATGAATTAAGTCCTGGTTATACGATTGACTGGATTGAAAATAGACTAAGTGTTTTTGATGACATGCAGACAATTAAACATTAAAAAATAATAGATCAAAATGGGATCGTATCCTCTTTTAATTCTTCATTTAGGCTAAACAAGGCAATCAGTTAATATCCTTCCTTATACTTAACATTGGTTTTAATACAATTCCGCACACATTTGTCATTCCCTCTCTGCTCCCCTACAGTCTGGCTGCTCACTAAATCCTTTCACAGAAAGGATTTTTAACGCTTGCCCCTCTCCCGATAGCTATCGGAACCAAAAATGTCAAATCGAAGATTCACGAGGGGTTTGTGCGGTATGCATGTGCGTATGAGTAAAAGAATGCTTGCGTCTACCAAGAAATGATGTGATCGTTTTTAGTTGATGTTAGAGGCCGACCCTAAACTATTAATCCTCCCGATAGCTATCGGGACTGAACCCCTGTCCGGGCGCCCCTAGCCGGGCGCCAAAGCTATATTAACCGCCACGCGCAGTGATAACGCAGGCCATTATAACTTAACTTTAAGGAATTCCCGAAATACGAGCACAGCGAGTATTTACACGCGCGCGGCTAGCGATAAGATCAGATATATCCTGTGCGTTTGGTTTGTGGAGCTGTTAAGGATATATCGGCTCGATCTTATGTTAAGGGAATTCCGATCTGCTCGTAAGTTATTCTTGTTCAACGATTGAGATTCGAATATTATCGTCAAGAAGTAACAAATACGTCCGTTATTACGTACGTTTGTCTTATGAAGACATTGACGACAACAGAGGCTAGAAAGAACATCTACAAGCTGGTGGAGCAAACCAATGAAACGCATGAGCCCATTCAGATCACTGGCAAAAAGAACAATGCCGTTTTGGTAAGCGAGGATGATTGGAGAGATATTCAAGAGACTTTGTATCTCACTTCTATTCCTGGCATGCGAGAATCCATTATTGAAGGAATGAAAACTCCCTTGGCAGAGACTTCTAAGGAGTTGGATTGGTGAGTAATTATTCGCTAGTCTATACCAAACAAGCTCAGAAAGATGCCAGGAAGATATCGTCTTCCGGATTAAAACCGAAGGTTCAGAAACTGTTGGAATTGATCCAGACAAACCCACTGGCTGAATATCCACCTTTTGAAAAACTGCAGGGAGATTTATTAGGCGCCTATTCAAGAAGAATAAATATTCAGCATCGATTGGTATATCAAGTTGTCGAGGATAAGAAAATCGTGAAGGTTATTAGAATGTGGACTCATTATGAATAAACTCCTTCATCGCTATTCCGCACCCATTCATCCACCAAATCCTGCACAAAGCTCTTGCTATCCCCTACCCAATGCAATTGCCAACACACCAGGCATCCATCATTATAGTAACTTGCGAAAGTTTTCAAAATAAGATCATTTGATTATGAGGCGAAAAATTCCAGAATCAACACTACCCAAAATAATCCGCTCGCAAATGATTACGCCTGAAGGCCTGCAAAAACTAAGGGACGAACATGATCACTTGTGGCGGGTTGAACGTCCAGACATTACCACTAAGGTTACATGGGCCGCAAGCCTGGGAGATCGTTCAGAAAATGCCGATTACCATTACAACAAAAAACGTCTTCGGGAAATTGATAATCGCATTCGCTATCTGTGTAACTGTATTGACAATTTAAAAGTTGTTGCCTACCACCCAAAGCAAGAAGGAAAAGTGATGTTTGGTGCATGGGTAGAAATTAAAAACGAACAGAAAGGTCTTCAAAATCGATTTCGAATTGTAGGTTACGAAGAACTCATCGGCAATAAAAATTATATCTCTATGGACTCCCCAATGGCTAAAGCGCTTCTTGATAAAACTGTTGGAGATGAAGCTATAGTTAAAACCAAACTGGGTGATTTTGTATGGAAAATTCTTAAAATAGAGTATCAGAAGTAGGTAAACCAAAATAGATCCTGGACTATTCCTCAGAATCCAGGCTATCTCATTGGCGCATCCATTATGCCACAGACAAGGGGTTACATAAACACATTATTTCGGTGCGCGTAAGGCTCTTCGTAACCATCGGTTTCTCATGACTTAGTCCATGTCGATAATGCCAACAACTTCATAGGCTCTGGTGCCATCTACCTGTACTTTTTCATAGAGTATGTTGGCGTATTCATAATAGGATTCTCCATCTATGGTTACTTTTTCGTAATCCTCCGGAAGTTCATAAACTCTTCGGGATCTACCACCTCATATTCATTATTTATTTGAACATAAAATATACCCTGTGCATAATAATAGTTGCGGGAATTGAACCTTATCCATTTATAATTAGCAGGTAACACTTTTACTCTAAACCCAACCTTTGGAGCAATGACTATATAACGACCTCTGGACTGTGTGTAATACTTGTTATTGGCATAATAGTAGTTTTGACCTTTATGGTTAACTACAGTCTTGTTTGGAATAGTTCTTACTGCTACCACCTTTTTTTGAGGTGTTTTATAAACCACTTTCGTGCTCGGCACTCTTCCACTTTTGATCTTTGTTTTCGTAGTAGTCGTTACCACTGTTTTTTTATTTGTCTTACGCTTTATTTGTGCTGAAACTTGACATGTAAAAGCCACTAAAAGGACTGCTGGCAATAGGTATGCTTTAATAAGTGCTTTCATGATATATAGATTTTAGGTAACATTTAATTTTAATACTTAGATGCTATATCATTTCGATGGTTTAAAGATGTCCGAATAAAATCCTCTAAAAAAAGCAAATAGATAGAAGCCCATATTGTATCTACGAATCAGGAAAATGTATAGAACACAGCCAGACCCAAAATCACTGGCAAAGGCGATATTTCCGTTTAAGTATTATTTGTATTGATTTTCTCCTGAATGGAAATAAGTAAATTCACTGGCGCTATAGCTTTAATGAATATTGATATTTAAGTATTTGACATTGTGACCGGACAGACCATACTCATAATCGGATTGATTCTGCTGCTGGGATTTCTTTTGGGGAATGGAGCGGAGAAAATCGGGCTACCCAAGATTACGGGTTATCTGATGGCAGGCATATTGCTAAACCCCGGCATTATCAGTTACATCCCTACCGAATTTCCAGACAACACCGAACCTATTGTGGATCTATGTCTGGCCTTCATCACCTTTGAGGTTGGTTTTAGTCTTTCCATCTCCAAGATTCGGAAGCATGGAACACAGCTATTGGCTGTTTCCGGGCTGGAAGCTTTTGGAGCCTTTCTCATCGTATTTTTTGGTTTTGTAGCGTTGGCCCCACTACTGGGTGATCAACTTTCCGCTGAAAATTTCGCAACATTTGCAATCCCTTTTAGCCTACTCATAGCGGCTCTTGCGGCCCCAACAGATCCTTCAGCAACACTTGCGGTCATGCATCAATACAAGGCTAAAGGGCCCGTCTCAGAAACAATTATTGGCTGTGCCGCTTTTGATGATGCTTTTACGCTGATCATTTACAGCATCTGCTTTACAATGTCGAGTATGCTGATGGGAGATGTTTCCACTTCGTTTGGAAATGTTGTTGGTCAGGGTTTGGCGTCAATTTTAGGAGCCGTCGCAGTAGGTGCGTTTGTAGGGCTCGTGTTAAACTATCTGACCAGGTGGTTCTCGATCACCGCAAAAAGTCAGCTTTTGGTTATCCTGCTAGCAGCCATTGCCATCGCATTTGGGGTCAGCAGTTTTTTTGCATTTGATGAGTTGCTGAGCACACTTGTTTTAGGTGTAATTGCTGCCAACTTTAACATCCACCATCAGCTTATAAAAGAGGTGGTTGAGCGATACACTGAGGAGCTGATCTTTGTTTTCTTTTTCGTGCTCAGTGCCATGCATCTTGATTTTTCTTCTGTAGGCAACTCGTGGTATTTCATTTTGCTTTTCATTATCCTCAGGACGGTTGGAAAATACCTTGGGGCATTGGCAGGGTTATCCATTACCCGTTCTCCGGCTATCGTCAAAAAATATACGTTCTCCGGATTGATACCTCAAGGTGGTATCGTCATGGGGCTTGCCTTGATGATGCAAAAAAATCCTATTTTCGACGCGTTCTCCCCCATCATTGTAAGTACTGTCATGGGTGCCACCATTTTCCATGAATTTGCAGGGCCGACCATCGCCAAATGGGGCTTGAAGAAAGCTCACGAATTGGCCAAATAAACTTGAGGCTGCACTGCAGCAGATGCCTTTAACTTTTGCCCGGAACGCCTTTACTATAGCTGCCATTTCAAAACTTCACCTGCGCCTGGATGCGCATCAGGTTCCCCACTTGATGGTTTACAGGCTGTTCAAAATCTTCGTATCGACGGTCTGATAGGGTGTACTCGACCAGCATCTCGAAGTGTGGCATAGGATGCCATTCTATGCCAAATTCTACATCACGAACGGTATAACTACGCGCATCCAGTTCGTGTTTTTTACCACCATCGTAGTACTGCCAGCGAACAAATGGATAAAATTGTTGCTGCCACTTTTCCAGGAAATATGAAAAGGTAGCATACCCTCCACTTAGTGGTTTCACCTGTATCGCATTACTTTCCTTGTCAAATTCAGGTCCATAGCCCACATTGTACTCTGCCTGAATGCCAAAAGGCTGAGGATAAAGCACAAGGGATAAAGCGGCCCGCTGATCTCGATAACCTTCCGGGATGATGGCCACCTCAGGGCTGTGCTCGGTCACCACATATTTGCCCGTATAGGCCTGAATGCCCGGTTCTATGACCTGGTTTCCAACCGCTAACGGGTAAGAAAACCGCATGACCACATGAAATTCATGGTTTTCATCATCGTGATTAGCCGTCTGCCCATTGTAGAGCCCCAGGGCAAACAACCCAAAATCTCCCCCACTCAGGCCGGCCTTTCTCAGGTCATGTATCAGCTGGCGCTTTTCCTTGGTTGCCCAGTAAAAGAAAACGCCCAGGTCCCGCTCATCTTTTACCGCACTGTTGAGGGCGTCATTCCGATCCAGCGGCAGCCTGTTGCTGCTCGACTGCATGTTTTCAAACCCAAAAGGTACTTTGCTCTGCCCGATACGGATGCGGAATTCACTGGCCCGATCCAACCCTACGTCTATGTAGGCATCTTTTAACCGCCCGACATGGTGAGCCTCACCCGCTGACTTGGCAAAATCTGGTTGAAAATAGAAATATACTCTTGGCGAGAGCTGGCCTTTGATTTTGAAACGCAACCGCCTCAATGAAAGCCCGCCACCTGCTTCGCCCCAGTTTTCATCACACTGCTCACAATTGAGTTCGGGATCGGTTTGCAATAAGTTGTTGTAGCGCACCTGCATGTACCCTCCTATTTGTAGTTTGTCGTACCATGCCGGGGACTGGCCTTCTTCCTGGGCTTTCACGGCAATACTCCATACCAGTGAAAGCACGATTATCAATACACCACGCATCAGTCTGCTACTTTACTCAATACATTGCCGGTTGCATCTATCACGACTTCCCAATCCTGTCGGATCACGGCGTTTAGCTCCATGACATATACGATTTTGTCATTTTCAGCGACCTGCTCCAGGTCGTTTATAGCATAGCCATCAAAGTCAGTTCTGATCCTCTCACTGACCACTTTGGGAAGTTTGGCAAGAGAAATATCTTCCTGATGCCTCACTATTTTCCCTTCTGCATCGTACCACACTCCATGGTCGATGTTCCAGCCTGTTTCAAAATCCACACGAAAGAGGTAGCCTTCCATTTCCCATTCTGCATCCGTTGCTTTGGGTAACTGGATGCCAAATTGATTGAGGATGAGCGATGGAACCTGACTGACAGAAAGGTCCTGCGACTGAGCCGTGAAAAGAACTCCCACTACTGCTCCGATGATTAAAATCTGCTTTTTCATTTTGTATAAATTTTAAGGTTATACAACAAAGCAAAGACCCGATTTGGGAAAGATTTGGGAATTGGAAAAGTCCCGGCTATTGAGGACTGGAGATGTGCAGCTCAAAGCAATGAAGGTCGCTTTCAAAGCGATACCGGATGGTAAACCCATACAAATCGGCGATGGCTTTGGCTATGGCCAGCCCGAGACCGGTGTTGTTTTTCTCTGTGTCAGATTTGTAAAATCGTGTAAATACCTGCCGCTCGTCGAGTGCCTGGCTGGTGCCGGTATTGACTATTTTCAGCCCTTCATCGGAGAGGTTGATGTGTACGGTTCCATTTTCCACGTTATGAAAAACCGCATTTCGAATCAGGTTTGAAAGGAGCACATCGGCAAGGGAAGCGTCCATGGAGGCCTGCAGTTCTGATGATTCTGTCACGGTGATTGCTATGCCCTTGTAGGCAGACATATCTTCGAGATCATCCACACACCGCCGCACATGCTCGTTGAAGGAGATCATCTGGTCGTTCGGAAACTGCCTGTTCTCTATTTTAGTCAAAAGCAGCAGCGATTTATTCAGGCGTACCAGTCGCTGGATGATATGATAGACCTCAGCTACTTTTTCTGCATCCGCCGCTTTAAACTCCTTGTTTTCCAGCAATAGCTCCAGCTTGTTGGTGGCGATGGCCAGCGGAGTTTGCAACTCATGAGAGGCATTGCCTATAAACTGTTTTTGCTGGTCATACACATGGATGTTTTCCTGCAAAACCATGTTTACTGCGTCCTGCAAATCTGTAAACTCCCTGATGGGTGTAGCTGTAGCCGGTAGTTTGTGTGTGTGTCCCAGCCGGAAGCTTTTCAGTTGGTACAGAAAGTCATAGAATGGTTTCCACAGCCTTTTGAGTGCCACATTGTTGATGAAAATAATGCCGCCAATTAAGATGATGTAAAGCCAGACGACATCCCAGAGCAATGCCTCGATCAGGTCGTCTTCTTCCACCATGGAGTTGGCCACCTTTAGCTGATAATACCGGCCCTCGATCTCAAATGCACTGATGAGCATGCGCACAGGCTCAGGTTCCAGTGCTTCATCGTCGGCATCCTGCATGTAAAGGATGGTGTCCAGGTATTGATCCTTCTGGGAAAGGGCAGATTGTTTCCCGATGGGCTGTATGGTGAAGAAACTTTCATCAAAGGTCTGCTTAGTCAGGATGGTGGAGTCATTTTGAGCATTATGGATGATGATGCGCTTGTAATTTTCCAATCCCTCGTCGATGCTGCCTTTGATTTCGGCAAGCATGTTTACATAAAAAACTACCGCCCAGAGGGTGACAATCCCCAAAATGGAGACCGACAGGTACCTGATAGATTGATTGAGAAGCTTCATTTCACCACAAGCTTATAACCTACGCCATAGATCGACTCCACCTCGAGGTGTGCGCCGGACTCCTGCAGCTTTTTTCGCAGGTTTTTGATCTGATAGTAAACAAAATCCAGGTTGTCGGCCTGATCGGTATTGTCGCCCCACACGTGCTCGGCAAGCGCCGTGCGAGTGACCAGCCGGTTTTTGTTGAGCATGAAGTAGTTCAGCATATCAAACTCCTTCCGATTCAGGGGAATAGGTTGCGCATCCACCATAAAGAGCCGCTCCTGCAAATCCAGTTGGGCATTGGCCAGCTCCAGTTTGTGCTTTCCATTCAAATCTTTTCTACGAATCACAGCCTTTATCCGTGCATTGAGCTCGGCCAGGTGAAATGGCTTGGTGAGGTAATCATCAGCGCCCAACTCCAATCCGGAGAGCTTGTCATCCAGTGAGTCTTTGGCGGAGATAATGATGATGTTGCCATGCTTACCTGCCTTTTTCAGTTCCTTCAGGAGGTCCAGCCCACTGCCATTGGGCAGCATGATGTCCAGCAGCATGCAGTCATAGTCATAGACAAACACCTTCTCCATGGCACTGAAGTAGTCCGTGGCAGACTCAACGAGGTATTTTTCCTTTTCCAGCGACTCCCTGATACTATGGAGCAACTCTGGCTCATCTTCTATCACCAAAATTTTCACGCCTCAAATTTGATTTAGAATTCTGTAAAGAATTGGGAATTTTGGTGGTTTTTGAGTTTGGAGTCTTTCGACGATGTGCTTAATCGGGGCGATACCTTCCACCTAAACATAAATCACAAGTTTATTCACCTCATCAATAAGTGGAAATTTGCAGTCACTATATATTCATGAATGCCTCGAAAAAGCCCATGTTTTCACCATGATTTTTCACTACCAGTATGGGGATGTCCGGATCGATCAGCAGAACCTTCTCCACGATGGAACCGATCATTAAAGCAGAACTTGTTGTCCTGCCTCTTGAGCCAATGAGAATCATATCCATACCTGAATCATGTGCATACTTGTTGATCATGTGAGCCTTTGGCCGATCCTCGGACAGAATATATTCACACGGGTACTCTTCCTTCACATCATGCTGATTCAAAAACTGCTTCATGTCGTTCATCGCATGTCCTTTCATAATTTTTGCAAACTCATCATGCGATTTACCGGTTTTGTAATAGCCCAATGGTACATTGTAGAGGTGTGAAAAGTGGATATCGACACCTCCATGTTGCTTTAGTTTTCCCGCCACATCAAGACATAAAATGGAGTGTTGTGAGAAGTCAACAGGAATCAGCACTTTTTTAAGCGTAGGATTAAATGTCTCGGTGACAAATAAAATGGAAGTTGGGCTTTTTCGGACAATATGCCCTGAGAGCAAGCCTGATCCCTTCAGGTTTTTTTTGCGGCCTAAAATTACCAGGTCGACATTTTTAATCTTGGAGAGGCGCAGAAATGTTTCGAGCGGTGACCCCTCCTGAACGATAATGTCGTGCTGTATGTCACTATCCTCAAAGAAGGCTGATACTTTTTGCGATATGCCGTCAGCAATATTTTCATCGAGGGGTGCGAGCAGGTCCGGGTACTTATCGACAATCTCTGCTGGCAATTCAAGCTTATCGGCAACATGAACGAATATGATTCGCTTAAGTGGCAGTGCCTTTACCAAAACGCTCAGATACGCAATGATGCGATCATCCATTTCAGTAAGATCAAGCCCCACCATGGCTACTTCATAATTGGATTTACTTTCTGCTTTCATAGCTTATAAATTTAACCTAAAAGACCTCTTATTAAAAATAGTGAAGCAAACGCAATAATGGCGTATAATTCGGGAAATACCGCCAAAATGAGTGCCCTTCCGAAGATATCATTGCCTGACCCTATGCTGTCTATACTGCTGGCGCACACTCTTCCCTGGTACATACCTGAAAACAAACCGGCCAAACCCAGGGCAAGCCCGCCACCAAGCACCCCTGCACCTTGAAGCAAGGTGATTTCCGGCGAAATAAGGTCTTGCAGGATGAAAAAACCCGCGAAACCGTAAAGTCCCTGAGTTCCTGGTAAGGCGCTTAACACAATGAAAGAACCAAAAGAATCAGGGCTCTTTTTTAAAGCGCCAATGGATGACATGGCAGCTACTGCTGTGCCGATAGCGCTACCGCATCCGGAAAGGCCTACCAGGAGGCCGATTCCAATAAATGCTAAAGTAAGTGGTGTTGCGTCCATAATTTTTTAGTTAATTGTTTGATTAGTTTTAGTAAATGGCTGATAAGGGAGCCCCTGGCCCTGAAAACCAGCATTGCCATAAAATTCCACAAAGGTCAGTCGCAGCGGGTGAACAAAGGAACCCAATGCGGCGATCCCAAAATTTAAAGTGTGTCCAAAGACAAGAAAAAGCACTCCCATTAGTATGCTGAAAAATCCGCCCGTCATGATTTGCATCCCTATCTGATTTACAACCAGGCCGAGTACTGATGAAGCCAGCCCCAGCGCAAACAGCCGAACGTATGAAAGTACGTCACCGAGAATACCTGTAAAAATGAAAAACAAGGGCAAGAATGCACCTCCAATGCGCCGAGGTATGGATATATCCAATTGATGAAAGAACATGACTAAAAGCACCCCTGTGATCAAAAGGTATATCCGGGTGTTTCCTAAAACATCCAGCGCTTTAACTTCCTGCATATCCGCCAAAAACATCCAGATCAGACAGCTGACTATCAGCAACTTACCCAGTGGGGCGATCGCGTACATGACTCCCTTGTAGCGCACCTTATTGTAAATAGACACAATGATGCCGGTCAAAATTTGGATGACGCCAATCATCAGTGCCACATTGAAAGCATTGAAAATAACCGAACTGTCGTCCGGGATGATGACCCAGGCGGCAAGTTGGCGTATCCAACCCACCGGATGATCCGGCATTAGCATGATACCGAAAAGACTGCCTGATTTGATCAGCCCCATCCCCATGGTTACAAACCCAAGGATGATTCCCAGCACCGCCGATTGTTTACTGTTTTTGAAAAAACTGAAATAGCCAATACCCATTGCGACAGTTAAAACAAACCCATAGCCGGCATCTCCCAAACAATAGGCAAACAGGATGGGGTAAAAAACAGCCAGAAATGGAGTTAAATCTGTTTCGTAGTAGTTGGGCAGTTCAAATACCCTGGTAATGGGCTCGAATAACCTGGGATACTTTTTGTTTTTCAATTGGATCGGCACGCGATCACCTTTTTCGGGATCTTTGATCTGCCAGGCGACTTGCGCCAACGTTAAAAAATGTTGGACGTCCGCTTCCTTTTCTTGTGGAAACCATGCCGACATGGATATCAGTTTGCCTTCAAAGTGCTCAGCAAACCCGGCACTAACCTCTGTCAGGTGAATGGTGTCCTGAACGTTATCGAGGTGTTTTTGTAAGTCTGCAACGTATGGCGTATATGATGTTAGTGATTGCTCCAGCGTGTTCAGCTCATTGTTCAATTGAGAGATCGCTGCGGCTAAATCTGCGGGTGATGACGCTGGTAGTGGGTAAATCTCCAGGTTTGGATCATCTACTGTTGTTTTTGAGATGATTGCCAGGTAAAGAAAGCCTCCCTCCTGATTGATCACCTCTACATGTGCATTTGACACCTCCAGGTTGGAGTATCTCTTTTTTCGAATACGCCCCAGGTAAACATGCAACCCGCGCTCAAGAAGTGGTGCGAATTTTTGATAGTCGTAGCTACCCCATGGTTTCAGCCTAATGACTTTTTTTTCAAGCTGCTCTTTTTCAGACCTAAGGCTTTCCATTTGTCCCTCTATCTTTTCGAGTGCTTTGATCAGCTGATCCAGTGAGAGTGCTTTCGCCCGTGCGGCCGGACGTGCATGGTCTTTTTGTGACCTGCTCAATAAGTCGATTAATCGCTTAATCCGACTCTTAGTGTGTAGGAGTGACTCTATTTTTTCGGGTATATCTACAAGGTTTATGTCGATATGAAGCAGCCCCAGATCTTGCATCGATTGGGTCACGGATTCCCGATTCGCCTCCCGTGTCATCAAAACCAGTTTTTTGAATTTCGTTTTCACGCTTCCTGCATTTTACGGTTCTTGATGATTTTCTGACCTGCCTTCGAGATGTTTTCTTTATCCTCCAAAAACCGTTTGATTTTAATGGTGGCCTGCTCCATTTCTGGAATTTGTACCTTCTCATAAAGGTTTACTTTCTGAGTGGTCTTCTTGCGGGCATCATCCAGCAGCGTAAGTTGCTTTTCCAGAATATCAATCTTAAAATCCAGTTTGATTGCTTCTTTCAAAAACTCCAGGCCGGCAGGAACCCAAGCCGGATAATTCCACCAGCTGAAATCGGCCAGTCTAAATTGAATATCCTGGGTCTTTGGCACCTTAACGCCAATGATTGTCTCTGTGGTTACTGACACACTTTCTATAAAAAACACTTTGGGCATTTCAGTCCAAAAGCCCGCGTGCTTCACTACTTCCTGTAATAGATTTTCTCTTTCCCGGGTTGCGCTAACCAATGCTCTTTGACGTTCCTTAATCGCTATGCGCAGCGCCGTTTCCTTATTTTTCAGAATCGGCAAAGCTTTCTGCCGAATAGCGAGCTGCTTTTTGAGCGACTGAATGGTGGTCTTATTGTATTGGAATTTGAGTGCCATCGTTAGCTAATTTGTTTATCGGTTTTCCAATACTCTTTCACTAAATCATCCTTTATGCCTACCTCGTATTGCTCAAAATGCGCTTGAAGAAGCGCCCATCCGGTATCCAGCATTTCATCAATGGTGATGTTGATATCAACAGCCAGCAGCTTCAAGGCGTAATCTCTGGCAAACGCAAGACATCTTTTGTCATAGTCATTGAGGTCAAATCCATTCTCCCTTTTGGTTCGGGCATCCATGGCATCTGCATATAAGCGAATCAATGCATTCATGACTTGCGGATGATCAGCCCTGGTCTTCTTGCCAATTACGTTTTGCTTGAGCCGGGAAAGACTTCTGAAAGGATCTACAATCACCTTTCCGATTTCTGTATCCTGCTTTAAGTACAATTGACCTTCCGTGATATAACCCGTGTTATCGGGGATGGCATGTGTGATGTCACCGTCATTTAAGGTCGTCACAGCGATCATGGTGATGGACCCTCCATGCTGAAACTGAACTGCTTTCTCATAAATACTGGCCAGGTCACTATAAAGGGAACCCGGCATACTGTCCTTAGAAGGAATCTGATCCATTTTATTGGCCACAGTGGCCAGGGCATCCGCATAGAGGGTCATGTCTGAAAGCAAGAGCAACACCTTTTCTTGCTTATCATCAGCAAAATATTCGGCAGCTGTACAGGCCATATCAGGAATCAATAACCGCTCAAGCGATGGGTCCTCCGAGGTGTTGATGAAACACACAATTTTATCAAGCACACCGGCGGACTCAAACGTATTTTTAAAGAACAGGTAATCATCATTGGAGAGGCCCATTCCGCCAAGGATAATTTTGTCTGCTTCAGCCCGTAAAGCTACATCGGCCATGACCTGATTGTAAGGCTGATCCGGGTCGGCGAAAAAAGGAATCTTTTGACCCGTAACAAGGGTGTTGTTTAAATCAATACCAGCAATGCCCGTAGCAAGTAAGACGTCAGGTTTTGCTCTGCAGACCGGATTGACGGTCGCTCCTTTAATGATACGCTCTTCCCCTACCACCGGTGACCCTTTATCGATCGGTTGGCCTAATGCATTCAGAAAACGTCCGGCAAGCAAGTCACTGACGGGTAGTGTGGGTGGGTTTCCAGTGAAAACCACTTCGGAATGCGTGGACAGCCCTTCTGTACCGCCGAACACTTGCAAGGTTACCAGGTCATCAACTACACTGATGGCTTGAGCCGCACGATCATTGACCCAGGCCAGCTCACCAAACTTCACCTCGGTGGCTTTCACGACACAGGTGGCTTTGGTGATGCGCTCAATACGCGTGTAGGTCTTACGAAATGCTTTCACTTCCATGATTTTCGGTAGTTGTTTTCAGAGACTCGTGTATTTGCTTCTCATAGGCTTCAAATGCCTGTGACTGGAAGTCAGAAAAATTCATCTGAGAAACCTGATTGATGATGTTTTTAAACGCATCGCGCACCTCTTCAAATGTTTCAAAAACAAATGATCGATCGCAGATGGCAAGAATGAAGTTGAGCATGTATCGCTGGCGGTCTATATCTGTGCGCATGTCTATGGGGTCAAAGGAATTTTGCTGAATGATTCCAAAGTCGATCAATTCGCTTTTCCAGAAACTGACATGATAATCAACGGGGACGGCATCATCGCCCAGGATGTTGATCTGATCCCTTGCCTCCAGCCCTATTCTCATGATGTCCTTGATCCGCTTGATGGTTTGCACCCATCCTTTTTGAATGTGCTCTTCGCTATACTGTTGGAATTCCTCGTAATCGAGGTACTTTGAGTAGGAAGCGAGCGGGTCTATGGCCGGATATCTTTTGGAGTCTGCACGCTTCTGTGAAAGGGCGTAGAAACACCGTGCTACTTTACTTGTCGACTCGGTGACGGGTTCCTTAAAATTGCCCCCGGCAGGTGAAATGGTTCCAATGAAAGTCACCGACCCATAATCTCCACTTTGCAGGCGCACCTTTCCAGACCGACTGTAGAAGTTGGCGATGGTAGCCGGAAGTTCCACCGGAAAGGCATCCTGTCCTGGAAGTTCCTCCATCCGGTTCGACATTTCCCGCAGGGCTTGTGCCCACCTGGAGGTGGAATCGGCCAACAACAGCACTTTTAGACCCATACATCGATAGTATTCCGCCAAGGTCATGCCTACATATACAGAGGCTTCCCTTGCCGCAACGGGCATATTGGATGTGTTACAGATGATGGTGGTCTTGGCATCCAACTTGTGACCCGTAACCGGGTCTGTCAGGTTAGGAAACTCCGAGAAGATCTCCACAACTTCATTGGCACGTTCCCCGCAGGCTACAATGATCAAAATGTCTGCTTCACTGTTTTTGGCAATGGCCTGTTGCAATACAGTCTTTCCGGTTCCAAATGGTCCGGGTATATATCCTGTGCCTCCTTCCATCATCGGGTTGAGGGTGTCAATAACTCTCAACCCAGTTTGAAACAGCTTTCCTGGTCTCAACTTTTCCTCAAATCCTCTTAATGGCACTTTTACCGGCCATTTCTGCACCATTGTGACTTCATGGATGGTGCCTTTTTCGTCCTGTACTTTTGCAATCACATCGTGGATATGATAGTCTCCATTCGGAGCAACCCAGGTTACCTTGAAGGAGCCTTTCCAGGATAATGGTACCATGATTTTGTGATCGATGTTGTTTTCCCTCACACTGCCTAGCCAGCTTCCCGCTTTTACAGAATCAGATTCTCGTGCCAGGGTCTGAAAAGTGTAGGAATGATCATCATCAAGGGGTGCAGTGCTGTCGCCAACCTCAATGAATGTTCCTGACATCTTTTCAAGATCACTTTGCAGGCCATCGTACTTTTTAGATAAAATACCAGGCCCTAATTCTACTTCGAGCATCTTGCCCGTAAACTGAACTTCCGCTCCGATCTGGATACCGGAACTACTCTCAAATAATTGAGCAGATGCAATGTTTTGTTGGACACGAATGACTTCTGCTTTGAGCCATTTTCCGGCATTCACCAGACAGATTTCATTTTGTGTAGCAGCTCCGTCTAACTCTATGAGCAACAAATTAGAGATGATGCCTTTTACCCTACCCTTGGTCATATCAGCGGCATTTTTGGTGATGATTCTTTTTCCTTCAAATCCATGATGAGTTTTTCGAATTTCATTTTGGCGTCTCCTCCTTTTGACACAAACCCCCTCCATCGGTGCAATCGCATGATCTTGACCAGGTAGGCGAATACCTGCTCGGCAGAGAATGACTGCTGCCAACAATTTGCAAACTCCCAATAATAGGAATTGACCTTTGTCTCGATTGCTTCCAGGTCGTTTGATTCAATGAGCGGAAGCATTTGATTGGAAATGTCTTCAAAGTCTGTCAGTCCATGCAGGGTTTTCGTGTCATAGAAAGGCCGCTCATCCACATCATTCCGAGTATGTAAAAACGGATAGGATCGTGCATTTAAATCAGCGATTACCCGCTTCAGTTTTATTCTCCATTGGTAGTAGGTGCTTAAAAATGGGTCAGCTAATTTGATAATATGCTCGTGAAAATATTCATCCAGGTATTGTTCCATTTCCCGTAAGGATAAGGTTGCAAAGGATCCTGAATATTCATCAAGGTAATTGATCATGTAATCCGGAAGAAAGGCATAATTACGCCTATAGTTTTCGAGGATATCTGTAGAGATAGAGGCGGGAGATTTAAACCGTGCGATTTCAAAATCATGATACTCACGAAAGAGTACATACAACAGGTTTTGATTATCACCTGGAGCTAACAGAGCCTGATAGATCGGTAAATCCTCTTCACTTAGATTTCGGCCAATCAATTCGATTAACTCATTCAGATAATCCTGTGAGAAGGCTTTGTCCTCTATCTCAATGTTGGACAAGGATGATATGAGGTAAAAGTATTTCATTCATCCGATTCGAAAACGATCTTATTTATAGCTTTAGAAAAGTATGGTTTGAAAAAAGCTTTGAAATCCTGATCAGTAAAAGAAAGGATGTAGCCCTGATCTTTATCCTGAATTTTAAAGCCACTGTCCATGGCCTGATCAGGTACGATAGTTAACCCTGGTAGTAACTTATGAACGCTTTGTTCCAGATCCTTATGATTAGTAGTCAGTTGTTCGGAGATGACCAGTTCCAGATCCTTTCCTTCTTTCCATTGTGTCAGTGTTGCTAAAATGAGCTCCTTCACAAACGCTTTATCTGTCAATAACGATTTAAGTGATGTATCTAATAATTTAGCATTGATTAACTCCTCAATCTGTTTCTTGAGGTCTTGAATCGCTTGTTTTGCCTTTTGGTGAATTTGACTATCTACCGAAGCGCGATGTTTTTCTGCTTCTTTTTTGGCTTTTGAAATGATAGAACGTGCCTCTTCCTGCGCTTCTTTTAATAAGTTTTCGCGCTTTGCCCTGGCTTCACTTAAAAGTTTTTCTGATTCTTGCTCAGATTTAGCCATACCTTCCAGATAAAGCTGTTCGGCAAGTGCGTCGAGATTGTTCAGTGCTGCCATAATGATGATTTATTGAAGTACCAAAACAGGTACTGAACTATGAAAAGCCATATCCTGAGTGAGACTTTCATGAAAAATCCGCTCTATGTAATTATAACTTTTTGGGATGACCGTGATCATATCAAGCTCGTTGGTTTTAGCATATTTGATCAGCCCCCATTCTACATTGCTACTCTTAACAAAATGCGATTTGAAAGGGATTTTCCCAAGGGATTCTTCCAGTGATTCACGATTATTTATTTCGTCGATTGTCATGGTTTTTTCGTCCCTGTTCAACGTAATCAGGTCTAATTCAAATTTCAACGAATCGGCAAGAAGGTTGAGGAAATCCAGTTTGTCGGCGGATGTTTTTTGGCTGTAATCACAAGCCAGTCCCATTTTTGAAACCTGCAAAAGCGAAGCATCTTTCGGAACTACGAACACTGGAACATCGACGCTTTTGATAATTTTGGCCGTTTTGGTACCAAACAACTCTCCCATTCCAACAGCTCCCTTGGTGCTCATCACAATGAATCGAATCGATTCCTTTTTTGTATAGTATATAACAGAATCTATCACATCACCCAACACCTTTTTAAAGGAGTAATTTTGAGCATTTAGTTCAGGGATCTCTTTGCAGAGGTTTTCCAATTGCTTCTCAATACGTTTTTCTAATTGAAATAATTTTCCTTTATGATCAAAACCCTCAGCATAAGGGCGACTATATGCATGAAGAATAACTAACTCACAATTCAGCTTTTTATTTAAACTAACTGTCTCTTTTAGTGCCTGAATGGATGGCTCTGAAAAATCGGTGGGGAATAGAATTTTCATCTCGATCAATTTAAAGGTGAATGATTATTTTCTACAAAACAAGGAAGACAGTCAAGTTGTTCAATTCTGCGAAGTGATACTATCCATCTATTCAAATGTCAACAACGAATGTGTAATCCATGTTGATTATTAAAAGGGCCAAACCTGATTTATCTCATGAGCAACAATGTTGAGCCAGTACTACCGATTGATTGTTCTATATAAAACCTTTTGGCCAGTCGCAAACCCGGTTATTATAATTGCTCTCAAGTAAATTATCCCTATTTTCGTATTATGCGTTTTTTCCGAAACCATATTGTTTTTCGTTCTGTCGGCTGGTTCATGGCACTTTACGTGCTGAATTTCAGTGTGGATGCGCCAGATGCACAATCGGACTATGAAGATGAGGACTTGAGCATTAACGATTTGGAGAGTATCGCGGAAATTGTGCTTGAAGAATGGATGGGAATAGAAGATGCTGTCCCTGAACATGATGAACCAGATGCAATTGATGGTACCATGTCCTTCAAAAAGTCATTTGATTTCTTTTGTGTGGAGTTTAAAAAATCATCTGTTTACGTTTCACTACATCTATTGAAAAACAATTTCCAATACTACAGAAACAAACTCCATTCGCAGTTTTCGCCTGAGTTCACCCCACCCCCACCCAAGGCTTAATACTTATCCCTTCTTGAAATAAAACAATGCCCTGCCAGTTTGAAGCTGATTACAGGTTTATTGTATCCCAACCATTTTTAAGTCTTATTAAATCATGATAAAATCAATTGACATGATGGCTATGTCGGGTTCGTGTTGGAGGTCAATCTCATGCGCTCCTGAAATTAGAAACGCCCAGTAACCAGGGTTAGTGATGGGCTATTCACTCACCAAGACCGATTTATAAGTTGCATTTATGTACTTGGTGATGGTTGTTAATTGATTATTGAAAGGTTTAATTATAAATCTACTATTATGATATTTTTTTTAGTTTACTTCTCCTTGTTGATTACTATCTCAGGGGTTATGATTGGTCTTAAAGCAAAAAAGGAATCTAAAGACAATTGACAAACCTTCTGTTTTCTAACTACCATAGTGATCTCTTAGAGTAGTTCAATTTAATGTGTGGAAGATGAGACTCCCCTGTTCTCTTTTCTTCCACACACATTTCCATCTGGCCGACGTATCACGCAGATCAATATGTACTCGATCTAAAAAACGCAGATGTGCGCCTTGAGATCACCGCGAAAATTTAAGTGAGTTGTAAGTTCTTCAAGCAACTGTGTTCCATTTCTTCTTAAAAATTAAAAGAAATACCCACATTAGTTCTTAAAAATTGAAACATATCATCTGATTATGCGGTATAAGTATTCAAAACGGGAAAAGAAATGAAAGAGCACTTAGGCGAATTAGAAGAACTGGTCTTGTTAACTATAGCTTATTTAGGAGATGAGGCTTATGGCGTAAACATCCTCGAAGAGTTGAAGACAAAATCAAAGAGAAAACTCACTATAGGTGGGTTACATTCTACCATGACGCGTTTGGAAGAAAAGGGCTTGCTGGTAAGCTATATGGGAGAGCCTACAAAGTCTCGTGGAGGCCGAAGAAAGCGCTATTTTGAATTGACGGATTCTGCCAAGGTGGCTTTGAATCAATCAAAATCATTGAGAGACCAATTGTGGAGCCTATCCAAGGTTAACCTGTCTATTCAATGAAAAACACACCTGGTTCACCTCCCAAATTAGCTCAGAAACTCCTCAAGTGGTTCACAGGCAATTGCATGATAGAAGATATCTACGGAGATCTTCATGAAACATACGAATTGGACCTTAGCCGTATGCATTCCAGAAAAGCGAGGCTGCATTTTTGGATCAATTCACTCTCAATAATATTCTCCTACGCCTTAAAAAAACGAAAAAACACCTATCAAATGAATCAATCACCTAATACCTGGGCCATTCTAAAAAGCTACTTCACTGTAGGAGTCCGTAACCTGGCAAAAAACAAAACCTTTTCCATCCTAAATATGGTTGGTCTGTCGGCGGGAATGTCCATTTCCTTGCTAGTGGTCATTCTGTTGGTGAATGTTTGGGATTTTGACGATTTTCAGCAAAACCGTGATCAGATTCATCGGATTACGACCCGCGTGTCAGATGTTTACGGCAAAGTCAATTATGCGACCACCCTACCCTCACTTGCAGATCAGATTGATCAAAATTTACCGCACATTCCTGTCACAAAAATCAATACCGGCCTACGTGGTATTATAAATCATCATGGACGGGAACTAGAGCTGACGGGATATTTCACAGATAGTCAATTCCTTGAAGTCTTCACGCATGAATTGATCTCGGGAGCTGCCGGCGAGGCACTTAAAAGGCCCAATACAATTATTCTGACACAGAAGGCAGCCAACCGTTTTTTTGGTGCTGGTGACCCGATAGAAAAAATCATTCAAACCGACTTTGGTGACCTGCTTGTTGTTGGTGTGTTGGCGGACATACCGGGGAACTCACATATGAACTTCGAGGCATTGGCTTCTTATGCCACATTGGATCAGTTACGTTACAAAAATGCTTTAAAAAAGGTGAACAATAATTGGTCGTCAGTTGGTGAGGAGTATGTGTACTTTTTATCCAGGGAGACCAACGAGGTGGATCACTTGTTAGCCAATCAGAGTGAAGTCATTTCAAGCCTGCAGGAAGACCAGGAGATCCAACTTCAGTTTGATACACAGGGAATGCAAGATATTATATTTGGGTCGTCCGTTGCGCGCCCAATCGGCCCCTCCTTTCCTATTGTAAACTCAATAATATTATTTGTTTTAACCTTATTGATACTGCTTCCTGCATGTTTCAACTACATAAACCTATCTATTGCCAGAGCACTAAAAAGAGGTAAGGAAGTGGGCCTTCGTAAGATTGTAGGAAGTGGCAGAAGCCAAACAGTCGTGCAGTTTTTAGTAGAAGCTGTAATCATTTGCTTCATTTCTGTGATCGGTGCGATGGTCGTTGTATGGCTGATTAAAGATGACTTCATCGGAATGCTGGCCTCAGGATCCAGCCTCAACAACATAACCATCGGCATTGAAGGGTTCATATTCGCAATGATATTGGCTCTTTTTACAGCCTTGTTGGCCGGATTGGCTCCTGCATTGTATTTTTCGAAATTAAAGCCCCTGCAAGCTATTAAATCAGGGTTTCAGCAAAAATCCAGTGGAGGAGTTGGCATAAGGAAAGCATTGATTGTTTTCCAGTTTGCGCTTACGCTGGGTTTTCTCATTGGTGTGTTTTCTATGATGAGACAGTATCAGTACACCTTGACATTTGATATGGGTTTCGACCGGACCAACGCACTTGTGATCCCTGTGCTGGATGCAGACCCAAATATTATTAAATCAGAAATGAGCAGTGTTGAGGGAGTTACGAGGGTATCCATGTCTTCCCATATTCCGGGGACCCCAGGAGTCGGTGAGGTGTTTATTTATAATAAAACGGCAGAAGATTCCTTAGCCGTCGTTCGAATGGCAGTGGATGAAGATTATTTGTCCTCATTGAATATCAAAATCACAAGAGGTCAAAACATTTCCTCAAACTCCCCTGCTAGTGAATCCCATGTACTCGTTAATGAGCAATTCATCAAAGATTTTGGCTCACAGATTGCATTCGAGTCGCGAGATCATCATTGGGAATTGAATGATAAACCCATTCGGATCATAGGTGTTGTAGAAAATTTCAACGTGTCACCATTACGTGACGAGATTCTGCCACTGATCATCCAACATGATGCAAACTCTTTCCGCTTTGCTACTGTCACGCTGGGAACAGAAAATATCCCGCTGGTATTAGCAGGAATGGAAGATCGCTGGGATTCGTTTTCCAAACTACCTATGGAGTCCAGATTTCTTGATTACCATGTAGAAGAAGCAATGAATGGTTACCAGATCGCCATCAAAGTATTAGGTTTTCAAGGACTGTTGGTGATCGTAATTTCCTGCTTAGGGCTCTTGGGAATGGTGGTTTTTACAACAGAAAGCCGAGTCAAAGAGATTGGTATTCGTAAAGTGATGGGAGCATCAGAGAAGTCTCTGATTTGGACTATTGGAAAGAGTTTTTTCAAGCTCCTGGTAATAGCTGCAGTAGTAGGAAGCCCCATCGCCTACTTCCTGTTTAATATATTGCTTTCAAATATGCAGTTCTATTCCAAAGGTGTTGGTGTCATAGAATTACTAGTTCCTATTCTAACGATGCTTTTGATTGGTGGTGCCACAGTCGTGCTACAAACGCGAAGTGTAGCCAAGACCAACCCGGCAGAAAACCTTCGAATCGAATGACTGGTCAGGCTTGAAGGTCTCAGGCTGCTCAGCTGTTCGTCATTCGGAATCCAAACGAGAGAGAAGACGTCTTAAGCCAAGCAATGTCTTATATGGCAGTTCGGCAATCGAATTGTTTGCCAACCAGGCCGGGACATTGCCAGGCTCAGAGTGAAATACATAGGTTATTTCTGTATTTGAACCCAAAGTTCGTAATGCAATGTACCCTTTTGCTTTTTTCATTCTCACTACACCCTGCTTCTCTGGAAGGTAATTTGGAACTCCAGTTAAGGTTATTTCTACAATTCCTGAATTGAGCCTGTCGATTGACATCCTGTAAACCATGTCTCTATTGCTATACGGCCATGGAAAAATCGTTTCAACATAAGTGTACTGAGTCTCGGCTTCTTGTTTCAAAAGTTTAGAAGTCTGCGTATAGCCGTACCACTCCACATATTTGTCTGCATCTCTCAGGATTTTCACTATTTCATCAGACGATGCTTCCACCGTGACAACTCCTTTAAATGATTTGAATGCCGAGTTATTTTCATCTTTGGTGTAAACAACAACTCCGTCCTGACGCTTTTCTATTTCCCATGATTTTTGAGAAAATGATGGAAAATACAAGCTCACAAGGATGCAGGTAAGTAAGAATAGCGCTGTTTGTTTCATGACTCTTACAGTGCCACACCTAAACGATGGGCTGTTTGGTTTTGAACAGCCTTATGAAATAATATAGGAACAGTGCGCCAAAAATGAGGTCACCGACGATTACAATAAAAACAATGGGTCCGGCAATATCGGCCATATAGAATTTGAGCAATGTTATAGCAAATCCGATTTTACCAATACCACCAACAATGACAATTCCAGTGTGTTTCAAAGGATTGTAGGCAACAATGGAATAACCGATAAAATATACAAGGGTGGTGCCCCAGGCACCCTGATAGATGGCGTAATAAAGGGGGTCGGTTAGCTCTCTGTTAAAAAAACCATTGAAGGTGTAAGCCGTGTTGAAATACCCAAAAATAGCACCCACTAAATTCCAAATGGCGGAAACGATAAATAAGACTCTGAAAAAGTAGATTTCTTTGCTATCCATCACATTCTGTTTAATGGTGATAAGTTATGAGTTCAGATACAAAGAAGGAGCATTGAATCTCCAGATGCATTTACATATGTAAAGAAATATGCATTATTGGGCTAAATTCTTTCTTATTCTGCTTAGTTGAGTCGGACTAATGCCCAGATATGCGGCTATATGGTACTGCGGTATTTTCAGTTCAATGCCCGGGTATTCTTTTTGTAAAATCAAATAGCGTTTTTCGGCATCAAGTAGTGCCATTTCTATTTCCTTTTTCTCGTTGATCAGAAAATAGTTTTCGGCAATAATTCTCCTAAGCCTTTCAATCTCAAAATTCCCTTCTGACAGGCTTTCTATTTTGTGAAATGGGACTCTCCAAATCTTGCAATCCGTGAGTGCCTGTTGAGCCACCGTGTTTTTTTGTTTGCTGATGAGAGAAGCATAAGAGCCAATGATCGAAGGTGCAGAAAACAGTGTTTTATTGTACTCTTTTCCTTCGTTATTTATATAATAAGCCCTCACAATTCCTGACTCCAGGAAAGCAATTTCCTTTGCAAATTGCCCCTTTTTTATAAAGTATTCGCCTTTTTTTAGTTCGTCAAAAACAAAAAATTCGCTTATTAAACTTACCGTCCGCTCAGATAGCGGGATAATGTTATTGAAGAATGAAATTACGTTTTCCAAAGTGCCTGCCTGTGTTTCATATTCAATATAAAAAAACGGATGGTATGGCCTGTCTTATCGCACAATATTATACATCTCCATCACTCCCTCTCCTGATAGTCGCTTTACCTAATCTGGGTATCTCTGATCCCGCAAGGGTAACGTAACATTTATTGTTCACTGTGCTGTGATCGATTGGTGTGCGGTTTCGCATGGCCTTTGGAATTCCAAGATTGAATTAATCAGAAGTACTCTTCTCTGGCAACTAAGTAAGCCAGATATAAAAAATAAAACACCACAAATGCGAACCCTTCAAGGCGGCTCACCATAGGTTTTTTACCGTTGATTACGGCAAGAATCAGCAGGATACTAGAGAAAATAAGCATCAGGATGTCTTCATTGCTAATGACATTAAAGGGAAGTGATTTGATTGTTGCACTGAGTCCCAGTATCCAGAAGAGGTTAAAAATATTGGACCCGATTACATTGCCAATTGCCATATCTGCCTTATTCTTTCTGGCAGCCACCACTGATGTGACCAGTTCGGGTAAGGACGTACCCACCGCGACTATGGTCAAGCCGATAAAAGCCTCACTCAACCCCAGACTGACAGCCATACTCACGGCTCCATCTACGATCCACTTACCGCCTAAGAATAGCGCTATCGCTCCTCCACATACGTAGAGCAAGGATTTGACTGCTGGCATGATTTTAATGTCTTCCAATTCATCAAATTGAGCATCATTGCCATTGTTTTCTTTGGACATGACAAAAATATAAGTCATAAAGAGCCCGAAAAACAGTATCAAGATCATACCGTCATACCTGCTGATGGACAGTTCATGGGTTGGCATAAACAAGTTGGCGTTGGCTAAAAACCCAACCAGACAAATAGCAAGAATAGAGATTGGTATCTCAGTGAAATATATACTTCGCTGAATGGGTAGTGGTCTCACCATAGCGGAAATTCCCAGTATCAAGAGAATGTTAGAAACATTGCTGCCAAAAATATTGCCTATAGCCAGCTCAGAACTACCCTGAATACTGGAAAGAACATTCACGATCAGTTCTGGCATGCTGGTACCGAAAGACACTATGGTAAGCCCAATAACCAGTTCAGAAATGGCATATCTTTTGGCTATGGAAGATGCTCCCTCTACAAGAATGTCTGCCCCTTTGATGAGCAAAACAAATCCCACAACAAACAAAATATAGGTAACAATCATTATTTAGAACTTAGAAGTTTTATTTAAAATGGATTACAGAAGGTTTCAGATATGTAGATTTCACCTCGCTATCCAACAGTCACTTGAATACGGTTTTCATGGGTTTGCAACCGCTCACATACGTCGAGCAAATTACGGATGACCTCCCCTTTTATATTGCCGGGAACGCTCATCTCACTGGTTACAAAACCTGAGAGCATTTCTCCTCTATCATCGGGGTTCATTCTGAAGATTTGTGAGGTAACCGCCCCAATAGCCCCTGCATTTACCCAGGCTTTTCTTAGCTCTTCCACGGAATCTTCCCGCGAGACAATGGATATCTTGCAATTATCCATTGGCAGAAAGGTCTTATCTGAACCATGAGGTACCTCTGCATCCAGGCGCTTTCTCCAATCTGTACTTTGCTTGAGCGTATCAATAGCTGCAATGATCTGGTCGATGGAGGCTGCATGACCTTGTTTTCCTACCTTCAATCGGGTATCCAGAAACCCAATAGATACAGGAGTTTGGTACAGATACCCTCTGCCCGGACGGTTTAGTTGCGATTCCTCTACAAGCAGTTTGATAATACTTTCCGAATCTTGCTGTGGAATGATCAAATGCACCAGCTCCTTATCAGGTGAAATAGTGATCCGAATCAAACCCAGCTGATCACGGATATCATTACCTGCCCCATAGGTTATCAATGGCACACAGACGCCTAAATCCAATGCTGCTTTGGCCAGTCTTTCTCCCGATTCATGCCCAGACAAAACACAGGTCACATAGGATAAGTCTGTCAAGAAGTGAACATGATCCGCCTTTTTGGTAAATGAATACTGATGTACTTCACTAAATGACGGCTCTAAGGGACTGTATTCAACTATATCCTGACAGAAAATACTCCCTCTTCCCGGGAGAGAAAGATCCACTTCCGCCATGATCGATTCTATTACATTTTCGGCTAATTTTTTCGGAACATTGACGCGGATGATACTACTCTGATTACTTCGCAGTTTTGCTCCACTGGTTACCCCTAACCCTTTTGGTTTGATAAACTCTCTAAGTGCTCTACCGGTTTCCATATATGCCTCCAACCCCATGTTACACAGGTGGTTCAAGACCTTTTTACTAAAGTCCTGATTGATGATACAGGTGATGTGGCTCACCTCATGCGCTTTATAGGCCGTATTTTCGGCTAGCGGTTGACTTTCTTTTATGGTTGGATCAGTCATCTGAGTTTTCATTTAATGTTTGAGATTGTCTGTATTTGGCAAAGAGTCCGTAGGATAGCACCGTAATGATCGGGAAGGTAGAAGCCATGGCCAGAATGCCAAAGCCATCTGATATGTGGAGTTCACCTCCTATACCCAAACCCATTGCCAGCACCAATGGCACGGTCACGGGCCCTGTGGTCACCCCGCCACTATCCCAAGCGATGGCTGTAAATTCTTCTTCGCTGAAGATCGTAAGGATGATCAGTAAGGTGTAGGCTGGAATGATCAACCAGATAAGTGGCAAATCGAAGAGTATGCGACTTAATCCTAAACATATCCCTAGCCCCACTCCTACGGAGACTATTTGTACTATTTTGTTACGCTTCAGGGCACCCACCGTGATACTTTCTACGGTCATGCCCAGGGCATTTAGTGCCGGTTCAGCCAGCGTGGCACCATAGCCCATTCCAAAGGCAAATACGATAATCAGAGCAAAGCCAACAAAGACATACCGCTTGCTGAAGAGCGGTTGCTCTGTGAGCATATGCGTATATCTGCGCTCTTTCACATCATGAAGACGAGGGTGATAAGGTATCGCACGCATTTCATCGTGATCGTACACATGGTTGAATATGTTAAAAAAGGTCTTTTGCTCGCCGTTTACAGCTACGGCTTTGTATAGGTGTGTCGAATCAAAATCATGGATGACCACACGGCCAATGAACTTTTCTTCACTGGCAAATGCCTTAGGGATATGTTTACCCACCTCAGTACCGAGGGATCCAAGCCCCAACCGGATGCCGGAGGTCAACAGAATCATTCCGATCAAAGTAAACGCTATTCCAAGTGCTACTTCATCATTGTAACGCAACCTTTCTTTCAGAAATAGAAGTAGTACCAGCAAAAGCAGCAATGTCAGTGGGATTACTGCCCGCATTCCAGCCACACTTTCCTCTTTAAGGGTTTGGCTCACCTTCGTTAGCTGCGGCACGCCTACATCTTCAAGGCTGGCTTCCACCAGCAAATGACGCTCCTCTTCTGAAGCGTGTTCGATTATCCATGAAGCAAATGTCATATCACCCAGATATTTCTGTCGCATTACCGGATCACTTTCCAGAGAAAGCAACGCCTGTTCATAAGCTGACCTGTCTCCAAAATGTGCAATACGCCCCGCTTCTGTGCCATGTGTAAACAAGTGCCACTCGAGCTCATTATCATCCAAAAACACCTTATCAGCAACAGACTTACCCTCTGGTGAAAAGAAGTAAGTTTCTGTTGTAGGCTTTGGTGCACTCGCATTGAGATACATACCCAGACTGAGCACGGCCAAAATGGGAAATGCTGACGCCAACAGAATGATGCCAAACCCACCGCCTGAGCTGCCTCCTTTATTAGATGCTCTGGAAACCCCAATTCCTAGCGCTAAAACCAGCGGAACGGTTACTGCTCCGGTAGTCACCGCCCCGCAATCCCATGCGAGCCCGATGATTTTACTTAGGTTCGGATCGCTGGAGGCATATAGCGACATGCCTAGCAGCAAAGGGACAATGATGTAAATGAAAGGCTTGATGGACCAGCCAAAATAGAAGCGACACATGCCAAGTGCTACAGCAAAACCAACACCTAGTCCAACCGAGATAACGAGCAACTCACTGTGATGCTCCAGCAGCATAAAGAGCAATGGGCTATCCCATGCGGTAATGGTCGACCCGGCCATACGCAATGCGCTTATGGCAGGCTCAGCAAAAGTGGCTCCAAATCCGAGTATAAAACCAAAAGCTGATATAACGACAATGCCTACTTTCAGCGGAAGCTTAACTCCTACGCGTTCGCCAATGGGCATGAGCCCTAAAACAAGCCCTTCCAGAAAGAAGGCCAACCCA
The DNA here is from genome assembly GCA_039970095.1 of Cyclobacteriaceae bacterium. GTDB lineage: Bacteria > Bacteroidota > Bacteroidia > Cytophagales > Cyclobacteriaceae > JAMZMI01. Next base: position 2,391 of record JBDVMP010000072.1, on the reverse strand, counting down.
AAAATGACCAATGCAAGTCCACCTGCTGTGCCAAGGGCATTTTCCAGCGGTACACCCAGGATAACAATCTGAAAAAGAATCAGATATATGATTATAAAAGCGATGGATTTAGCTTGTTCAACGATCCTGGATTTGGCATACCGGTAGACCATTCGCATGGCATCTCCGGGTGAAATTTTTATTTGTTTGTTCATTTAGTGATTGGTTATAGATGATGTAAGAGTTTTAATCTGAAGTGGTATTAACTGGCGTAATAGGCCTTATAGACCTTTCCTTTTATAAAACTTAGCACGCCAAGTACTGTCAAAATCACTCCTACGACATTGGTTATGGTGGTGAAAATCCCCAGAAACAATACAAGCATGCCTGAAAGCAGCATACCCTCAGAGTATGATACCAGTTCCATGGTCGAGAGGCGTCCTATGTCGCGACTGTATTTGAACAATTCCTTATCAATATGAATCTGCGCTACGATAATCCATGCTATCGACAGTTTGGTGATTAATAAACCGATGTTATTGATGAGTGGATGATGAAATACGTCCAGAGGTACAAACAAAAAATACAGGTCAGGAGCCGCACTATAGATGATGACCATAACTCCAAAAAGAGAGAAGATGATCCAGAATATGGCGCTGACACGCTTGATACGCTTATAGTTGACCAGCTTATCTGGCGATTGATACGAACTAAGTTTCAGTCTCTTTCGAAACTGTCCCCAAAAAACAAGAATGAACATGGCGACTACCATGCAGGACATGAGATAGATTTGTAACAGTGGATCAGTCATGATTTCTGTTTAAGAAACCTTCAAAAAGGTTCTGATAAATGAATGGAATTATTCGAAATTTAACCCATGGTTAAAACCGAGCTAGGCTCATGAAATAAGCCTAATAAGTAATGCCAGGGTATGATTATACCGGCAGATGTAGCATGACTGGTATTATGAGAAGTGGTGATGGGGAAATATCATTTCCCTCATTATGCAGTTGCGTCTATAGGCTGTTTCATCCGTGCCATTGGACATGCCATTCGCAAGACCTGCCAACACAACCGGATGAAAGACAACAGTTTCCCATTCTGAAAGGGCTATGCATGACCTGAAAAAGGCTCTGTCTGCTCTGTTGGATTCTTTACTATTGTGAGACGCAATGAACAGATCCGTATTTATTCCTGGGGAGTAGGATATAATTTCACTGTTCGGTTTGATCAGTCCCTGTACTTGATCTGCATAAATATCTCCATGGGTGCCATACACCACATTGGCAGAGATTAACAGAAAAAGGAACCGGGTTATCCAAACGCGCATCAGACAAATATAATAAAGTTGCCAAATTACATTATTCCTTACAATGAACAATCATAACTAATATTGCGGTTTAGTGACTGATCGACTTCTATGAACATAACTATCGAAAATATCATTCTTATTGGTTCGGTGCTGCTGCTGATCAGCATCATCGCCGGAAAAACAAGCTACCGTTTTGGGATACCTACTCTGCTTCTATTCCTGACCATAGGCATGCTTGCAGGCTCAGATGGTATTGGTGGCATCTATTTTGACAATCCCCAGATTGCTCAGTTCATTGGAGTGGTGTCGTTGAATTTCATCCTATTTTCCGGCGGGTTGGACACAAGCTGGCAATCGGTAAAGCCGGTCTTAAAAGAAGGAATCGCCCTTTCCACCATGGGTGTATTGCTCACAGCCCTTGTTTTGGGCTATTTTGTTTATCTCATTACCGACTTTAGTCTGTATGAAAGTCTGCTCCTTGGAGCCATCGTCTCTTCTACTGATGCCGCCGCAGTATTCTCCATTCTCAGAGGTAAAAATCTTGCTTTGAAAAAGAACCTCAGGCCTACTTTGGAGCTGGAGAGCGGAAGTAATGACCCAATGGCTTACGTGCTGACCATCGCTTTTCTTTCTCTGGTGCAGCAACCGGACCAAAGCATATGGTCAATTCTGCCTTTATTTCTGTTCCAAATGGCCCTGGGAGGAATAGCCGGATTTCTTTTTGGCAAGTTGAGTAAGATCATCATCAACAGAATCAAGCTAGACTTTGAAGGGCTCTACCCCGTACTTGCTATTGCATTGATGTTTATCACCTTCTCTGCCACCAACGCTCTGGGAGGCAATGGGTTTCTGGCCATTTATATATGTTCGGTGTACCTGGGCAATCAGAATCTGATCCATAAAAAAACGATCCTCAGAATGTTTGACGGGCTTGCCTGGCTGATGCAGATAGTACTTTTCCTTACACTGGGTTTGTTGGTTTTCCCAACTCAGATTCTTCCTTTCATAGGGGTAGGCTTGTTGATTTCTGTATTTCTTATTCTGATTGCACGCCCGGTGGCAGTATTCATTTCGCTCTTACCCTTTAAAATGAAACTAAG
>JBDVMP010000071.1:0-3458 GCA_039970095.1 Cyclobacteriaceae bacterium | reverse complement strand
GGAAATTTACCATGTTCAACCGACGGTCTTCTACAAAGCTCGCCGCCGAGATGGCCGAGCTAATCGACTCAATTAGCCATGGAGATGTGGTCGATCTTGGCGAATTAAAGGAAATCTCACGCCACCCCAGACTCATCGCATCGATTCGGTCTTCCCTAGACCAAAGCAGGAAAGACAAGGCAGCGCAACAAAGCGAACTGGACAATACTACCCATGAGCTGGAGAAACTCAAAAAAAATAATTCGGAAGAAAAACAACAATATGAACAGGCGATTCGGCAACTTGAGAACGAAAGAGACCAACTGCAAGTCGCCCTGGAAGAAGTTGAATTAATCAAGGTCGACTTTGAGTACGAAAAGCAGGTGTGGCAGATGATTCAGTCTACCCTGACTGAAGGGGTGTGGGATTTTGTGATCAAAAACGGTGTGCCAGAGGATCCGGGCAGCGAGATGATTTTCACAGATCAATTCAGGCTCCTGCTTGGTTACACTCGTGACGAACTGCCAGATGGCATGGAAAGCCAGGTAAGCGTTATCCACCCGGACGATTTACCCCGAGTTCTAAAAATCTTCGAGCGTGAGATACAAAACTCCACAGGCTCAGGAGACTATGTCGAGGAGTTCAGGATGCGGCATAAAACAAAAGGGTACTGCTGGTTTCGGGAGCGAGGTCGGGCCATACGTGATCACCATGGTAAGCTTATTCGTGCGATAGGCGCCGTCAGAAATATTGAGGACGAGAGGTCCGCGAAGGTTGCCCATACCCGCATGATAGAAAACAGCCGGGAGACGTACAGTCGTATTGCTGATGTCGTCGATGTGATCAGTGGTATAGCAACGCAAACCAACCTACTTGCGCTTAATGCTGCCATCGAGGCCGCTAGGGCTGGGGAGGCCGGGCGCGGCTTTTCCGTAGTTGCAGATGAAGTAAAGAAGCTTGCAGACGGGACTCAGGAGGCAACCAAGCGAATACAGGAAATGCTTGAAGCTCAGGATAATAGGGAGCAAACGGACGGGACCAGCATCGCAGAGGTGATCAGCGCGAGGGGCTAAAAATGATGTTGCCCTGGGAGTTCCGAGCAGAGCTTTTGTTAAGTGATTGTTTTGGAGCCAACTTCAACTGAACTTGCTCATGACCATGAGACACGCAGATAATAGTCAAACTGCAGAAATTGAGGCTTTCATCGCCAGTGGGACGGCGAGGTTATCCGATGGCGCAAACAACAAAAATCCTGTCATGGCGATTAGTCGTGCGTCGACAATCCGGCAAAAACGCCCCTGCTAGCAATAACCCGCGCGACGACTGAGGCTTAACTCATACCGGCCCGCCGAACAAGAGCTATTCTGCAGATGGAGCACACTGACTAGCCTTAGGCCAATCTACGTCAACTGTGAAAGCACCGGAGCTGAAAAAAAGTCCCTGCTGACTCGCATCCACCCCATTGCAAACGCGTCAAGATACGCTGGCTGAAGTTGGCCTCGCAGCTCAGAGGGCTTGGGCCGATGCTAAGAACCTAACTGCCGTCGTTTTCCAAATACCATAGCAAATCCCAATCATAACGGCTTCTTTCGTTGACAGCTGATACGGGACGAGCACTTCGAAAAAGGCATACTGCCAGGGTGGTTTTACCCTTCATCCTCCAGAACACGCGCGATTACATAGCGCGTACAGGTGGTATTTCAATACAATCTCACGTTTAACTGCCTTGCTGTCTCGCCCCCCGGCTTCTACCGAATGCATCTGACCGACATTTTACTCAAGGGTAGCTTAGGATGGTAATCACCCCATTTTTAACGGGGTTCAAAAGTAGACCTCAGGCCAGCGTGGCCAACTTCTGTTGAGGAGTAACTTACGACGATTCGAGATACAATAAAAAGGGACTGGCTCGGGAGCCAGTCCAAAGGAGGGAGACAATTAATTAAAAAAAGTATTAAATATTTCAGAAGGTTCTTGATACCGATACAGTCAGGGTATCATCGTTTCTGAGAATCCCACTGCTTGACTCGTCACTACCAGAGATATCATTGAATAGCCAATCTAGCGCAAGATCTAGGCCAATTAAGCTAGTGGAAACCCCGACAGAATAGTCCTCATAATCTTGTATATCGATATTTCCCCAGTAATCACCAAAACTGTGACCGGCATGTGCATGGAGGGAAACATTATGAATAATTTCATGAGTAAAATCTAAACCAAGATACTGCCCCGACTCTCCAGTATTAACATAGTCGTCAGCATAGTTATAGTATACGGAAAAACCTTTGAAAGAAACTCCAGAACTAAACTCTACATAGTCGATGTCCGCTGCTTCATATCCTGGATAGGTGTAGTAAAGAGCGGTTAAGTTGTAACCAATGCCATTTTCTAGTTCATTGGAATATCCGACATAATAGTCCACTTCAAGGTTGGCATCGTCACCGAAGTCTACATTACTTCCCCAAGCACCGAAATATATCCCATTATCGAAAGATGCATCTATACTTGCTTGCACAGCCGGATCACCAGCGGTCAGAGAAATCCCGTGATAGCGATAGTCCGAAACAAACGTTACCGTACTAGATAGATCTGCTGCATTAGCTAACGGTGCCAGTATAAAACTAATGAGAAACGCAGGAATTGTCTTTTTGTTCATTTTTTAATCCTTTCGGTTGGTTGTCTTGCTTTGATAGCCAAACTTTCTGGCTGAAGATTTTTATGATGTTCTCGTGATCTTTTTCCTATAAGCCCTCCTAATGGTTGGTACCCCAAAGTTAAGTTAAAAGGCCTATATGCTTAGATTTAATAAATTAAAATTCATTTTATCAAAAAGAGATTTTTAAAAGAGTCTTAAATTCGAGCGTTATTGGATATACCTCCGGGGGACTCGCTTGGTTACTCCCGTGAATAGGTGGTAGGCGATGGTGTCACAGTGTGCAGCAACTTCATTGGCATTAAGTCTTTGGCCCCAAAACTCTACTTCACTACCTACGCCCGTCGCTGGGAGGTCGGTAAGATCAACAGTAAGCATGTCCATTGAGACTCTTCCTACCAGCTTTGTGCGCTGACCATTAACAAGTACAGGGGTCCCATCCACTGCTTGCCTGGGATATCCGTCGGCGTAGCCCATAGCCACGGTGCCAATCCTGGAAAGACGGTTTGCGATGAACCGTCCGCCGTAGCCAACTCCCTCGCCTTTATGGACCCAGCGTGTTGCAATAATTCGGCTTTTAAGACTCATGGCTGGTCGCAGCTTTTGGCTGTGCTCATTCCCCGCTTTTAAGGGAGAAGCGCCATAAATCATTATCCCTGGCCGCTGCCAGTGCTTTCTTGTTGATGGATGGTCTAGAAGCGCTGCAGAATTTGCGATGCTCAACTCGATCTCTCGACTTGTCAGAGTAATTGGTAGTTTTGAGAGTTGGAACATCATGCCCATTCCTTTCCGCACATCCTGTCCGGCGGCGAGCAGCAGCGCGTGGCGC
>JBDVMP010000070.1:0-70247 GCA_039970095.1 Cyclobacteriaceae bacterium | reverse complement strand
GGTGACTACAAGAGCAGACTTGGCCACCACAACGATTGCTTTGTAGCTTCTTCATCCGACTTTGGTACTTACGTAGATCCAGATGTAGAAAAACCTTTTTTAGCCGCTGATACTTACTTTACCCCAATGGGAGGTGAAACTTGCAATGTGGCCCCCCCATATTCCGATTGTGACAACAGCCTTTCAGACCTTGAAAGCTATCACTGGTCTTACCTCAACATCGACTATAACAAACAAGTATTAAACGAATGGAGTAATCAGGGTTGTTTTGATGAGGTAGAACTCAGTTTAGGATACCGCTTTGAACTGAATTCAGGGGATTTTTCTGAAAACACAAAACCAGGTGGGGTTTTTAACTTTTCCCTTAACCTTCAAAATGTAGGCTATAGCAATCCGTATAATCCCAGATTGCTGGAAGTCATTCTGAAAAACAAGGAAACGCAAGAAGAGTATTACCTGTCTCCAGATGAAAACATTAAACTTTGGCCTTTAAAAACACCTTTTGATATAGGATTCTCGTCCGGCCTTCCATCAGACATGCCGGAAGGCAATTATGATCTATATCTAAACATGCCAGACCCGTATCATTCTTTGTATGACAACCCATACTACTCCATAAGAATGGCCAATGATGGCGTTTGGATTGATAGCCTTGGGTACAATTTGTTAGCCACTGACATATCCATTTCAAGCAGCAACACAGCAGAAGACTACACCGGAGAGAATGAATTTGCGAAAAAATCAATATCCCAGACATTAGAAATTGAAGGATCAGACAAGATCTACGGAGGAGCCGGCAATGATAAAATTCTTGTCTATTGGGGCAGACAATCGTCAGAATATACCCGAGTAGTTGAAAGAGCGTCAAATAATGAGTCATTTCAAATACTGGCATCCATACCTGCCGATCTTGACTACTTTCTGGATACAGACATCTTAGATGAAACCAGTTTCAAATACAGATATTACCTCACAAAATCAGGGACCACTACACTACCTTCTGATGAGGTTGAGCTTAGCCCATCAACAGCATCCTATCCTACCATTTCAGTAGATGGGGATTTGCAAGATTGGAATGATGTACCCCCAGCGGCCACTTCTATCAATGGTTCTGATGTCTATAGTATCAGACTGCACTTTGACGCGCAAAAAATGAACCTGGGACTAGAGGGGCCAATAAACGATTATGAGATATACCTCGATACCGACAACTCCACTAACACAGGCAGCACTGATGAACCTTTAGGAATGGACGTAAGGTTGAAAGACGGTACCTTTCAGATTTTTGAAAACACCTGGATCAGCAGTGAAGCCACTGTGAGCACCGTGGGATCTAACCCCATCGAAATTTCCATGCGTCTCAGCGATATTCCTAATCTAAGTAACAACAAAGTCTTTCGAGTATTTGGTCAGATCAACTCCGGAAGCATCATACTCTCAGACCAGAACCAAACCCCATCAACACATTACAGAAACCTGCCTCCTGATTTGCCTAAAAACCTGAATGCCAGAAAATCTGGAAGCATACCACAAACACGCCTCGTAGTGACCTGGGACGCCTGCGAAAACTGTCTGGGCTATGAACTGGAGAGATCTCTGGACGATGAAAACTTCGAGCCCATTGGGTCATACGATTTCAGCACCACCTTAATTACTGATGACAACCTGACTAACGAAACCGCCTATTATTATAGAATAGCAGCTTTCAACAACATAGGAATTTCAGAGTTCTCAGAATCTACAAGTGAGTCGACAGGAGAACCTGACCCAACTTTAAATACACTTGATTCAAAAGCCCTGATTTACCCAAATCCCGTCCTGAATAAACTCCATATTGCTGATTCGTGGGATGAAATAGAAATATTCAACGTAGGAGGTCAGTTGTTACACAAATCAGGAAGCAAGACATCTATAGATATGTCCGGCGCTCAGAAAGGCCTGTACCTGGTACATCTCAAAAAAGGTAGTGAAAGAAGAGTGATTAAGCTGATTAAGCAATAATTACCTTAACCCCGGCATCTTCCAATCTGCGTTTGTCATCCTCATGAATTCTATTGTCAGTAACAACCGTGTGGATCTTTTCGACAGCACAAATAAATGCGAAACTCTTTTTCTTGAATTTACTTGAATCCGCAAGCAAGATGACCTCATTGGCTATCTCAATCATTAACTCATTCAAGTGAGCCTCCTCAATGTTTGGAGTATAAAGACCGGATGTTGTATCAAAACCATCAACCCCCAGAAAGGCCTTGTCAACGTAGAAGTTTTTCAAGCCTCTCTCCGCCATTGGGCCAACGAGTGATTGGGATTTCTTGCGCAGAAAACCACCGGGAATCGTAAGATTAACAGTAGGGTGATTCAATAGCAAAGTAGCAATATTGAGAGCATTGGTGATTACGGTCAGATCCTCAACATTGTTCAGGTTCTTGACCATCTCGGCAGTGGTAGTTCCCGAGTCAATCAAAACTATCTCCGCGTTGGTGATCAGTTTAGCGGCAGCTTGACCAATTCTTACTTTTTCATTGTAGTTAAGCTTATCTTTTTCTGAAAGGTTATAATCTATACCTACCCTTCCTTCTATTTTCATAGCGCCACCACGCGCACGAATCAAAAGGCTTTTTTGCTCAAGTTGATCCAGATCGTTTCGAATGGTCACCTCACTTACTCCAAATTCTTTGCTGAGCTCATCTACATAGACCTGACCTTTTTCGCTTATCTGATCTAAAATGATATTTCTTCTTGAAACGGTTGTTGCGCGTGTATTTTTTGCCATTTGAAATCGGTTTTCAGCAATTTAAATAATAGGATAGACGAAAAACAACTTTAACTACCAAATGAAACTAAATAAAAGATTAAAATCTTAATAAGAAAGATATTGAAAGTTTAAATTATTTACTTATTTTTGATTTAACGAGTTTACAAAAGCTTATAAAAGATTTAATCGAAGAATAATTCAAGAATAAAATATGCAATACCTGGGACTAACCGAAGCGGACTTAAACACGTCTGGAGGCTTGCACACCGCCAAAGAAATAGAACAACAACCCGAGCTTTGGAAAAAAATATGGGAGAAAATCAATGCCAAGAGTGATCGAATAGAAACTTTTCTTAAAGAGGCCAAAGACGTTGATAAAGTCATCCTAACAGGTGCCGGCACAAGCTCTTTCATAGGAGACTCACTTGTCGGATCTTACTACCGAAATTTCCATAAGCAAACGGAAAGTATTTCTACCACACATCTGGTCTCTCACCCACACGATTACCTATCCTCAGATCAATCTATTCTCATGATCTCATTTGCGAGATCTGGAAATAGCCCTGAGAGCAAAGCCGCTGTGTATCTGGCAGATCAGCTCAGCAAAAGCTGCAAGCACTTGATCATCACCTGCAATGAAGAAGGCGACCTGGTCAAATACAAATCGAATAGTGACAAGGAGGTGTTTTTATTGCCCCCAGAATCAAACGATAAGAGTTTGGCCATGACCAGCAGCTACTCAGGTATGCTACTAACAGGGTTGCTCTTGTCCAGAATTAAGGAAATCAAAACCCTGAAATCACAGGTGGAACTGGCGCATGACTATGCCGGAGTTGTACTGAATGAGTACCTCCCTAAGCTTAAAGAAATAGCCGAATTACCATTTGAAAGAGCTGTTTTTCTGGGGTCAGGGTCTTTATTCGGCACTGCCACAGAATCCCATCTGAAATTACAGGAATTGACTGACGGCAATGTGATTTGTAAGCATGACTCTTTTCTTGGTTTCCGTCACGGCCCTAAGGCTGTGGTTGACAATAAGACGCTCATTGTTTATTGTCTGTCAAACAATCCATATGTTTCGAAGTATGAGAACGATCTAATATTCGCTATGGATAATGGCAAGAAGGCTCTGACCAAACTTTCGATTTCTGAAAGAATGGACTTTGAACTCCCTATTGAACACTCTTTGGCGTTCACCAAAAACGGAGGAACAATAGACGAAGATTTTCTTTGCTTACCTGCTATCTTACCAAGTCAGATATTAGGTTTCTACAAATCTATCAACATGGGGCTCTCTCCTGACGCACCTTCGCGCAGTGGAGCTATATCCAGAGTGGTAGAAGGTGTCAATATTTATCAACTATAAGAATCGTTAGATATGTTTGATGTGCTAGTAGTTGGCGAACTCAACGTAGATATTATCCTCAATCAGATAGATGGCTTTCCGGAGGTAGGGAAAGAAATTCTGGCCAAAAACTTCACCGTGACCCTCGGCAGTAGCTCTGCAATATTTGCGAGCAACCTATCTACATTGGGAACGAAAACAGCTTTTCTTGGCAAGGTGGGGGATGATCAATTTGCAGACCTGATCCACTCCTCACTTAATAGAAAAAAAGTAGATACCGATTATGTATTCCGATCCAAGGAGCTGCAAACCGGCTCTACGATCGTGCTCAATTATGGCATGGATAGAGCCAACGTGACCTACCCTGGAGCCATGGAAAGCCTCACGGAAAGAGAAGTTAGAGATGACATTCTCACATCGGCCGGGCACATGCACGTAAGCTCCGTTTTCTTACAACCGGGGATCAAACAAAACCTGATTCGACTTTTTCAAAGAGCCAAAAGCTTCGGGCTGACCACTTCTCTGGATCCACAGTGGGATCCTTTCGAAAAGTGGGATATCGATCTGGAAGGCCTGCTCCCCTATGTTGATGTATTCCTGCCAAACCGAAAAGAACTGATGTGCCTGACCAACACCGAAACAGTGGATGATGGCATCAATGCCATAAGAGAATTTGCCAATATTCTGGCTGTAAAAGACGGAGAAAATGGCGCTATTCTTTGTCATAATGGTGTTATCACCAAAATAGAAGCTTTTCTAAATGAAGATGTGGCCGACTGCATTGGTGCAGGTGACAGCTTCGATGCTGGATTTATCTCTCAATTTATCAAAGGTGTACCACTCAAGGAATGTTTGAGGTTTGCCAATCTGACTGGTGCTGTAAACACTACACAACCTGGCGGAACGACAGCCTTTGAAAGCCTGGATAATGTGAAACAAATCGCCTCTGAGCGATTCTCATACTCTATATAACGAACATGCGACTACAAGAAAAACTTGCCCTCAACAAGAAGGAAGGCAAAGCCTTATTGGCTACCAACTTTTACAACTTCGAGACACTATCAGCTGTACTTACAGCAGCTAAAAACACCAACTCAGAAGTGATTTTACAACTATCCGAAAGCTCATTAAAATACATGGGCGTGAAGGTGGCTACCAGTCTTGCCAAAAGTGCCATAGAACAATATGGCGTGAAAGCCTGGCTACATATGGATCATGGAAATGACGTAAATCTGGTAAAAGATTGCCTGGAAGAAGGTTTTGACTCTGTGATGATTGATGCCAGCGAAAAACCATTTGAAGAAAACATTAAAATCACCCAGGAGATTGTAAAATACGCAGAAAGCTTCAACGCAAACGTCGAAGCAGAACTGGGGTATATCGCCAAGCTCAATCAAAGTCAGGACATGGTTTACACCCAACCGGAAGAAGCCAAAACCTTCGTTGAAGCCACTGGCATAGACGCTCTGGCCATAGCTGTCGGTTCGGCGCACGGTTTTTACAAAGAAACTCCAAAGCTTCAACTTGATCTCATAGCCGAAATCAATGAAGCAACAACTGCCGCTCTGGTATTACACGGTAGCTCGGGCATTCCTCATGATCAGGTACAGGAATCTATCAAAAGAGGAATCACCAAAATCAACCTGGCAACTGAAATCAAGAATATATTCATGAAAAAGCTGCAGGTGGTACTTACTGATAGTGATGAAATAGACTTGAGAAAGGTGTTTCCTAAGGCCACTCAAGCCGCTATTGATTTGGTAAGTGAAAAACTCAATATGGTCAATTTCAAATAAGAATGAGATGAAGGGTTGGGGTGTTTTTATAGCAGCAATCATTGGAGCATGTAGTCCACAAACACAAACTGCGGAAAGCATTGACAAACTCCTATTAAAAGACCACAACCCTATTTCGATTTACAACATCCCACAGAGCCGGGTTGAGACTGCCAAATTTCCAGTTATTGACATGCACTCGCACCCATATGCAGAAAGTGCTGCAGAGCTAGAGACGTGGGTGAAAAACATGGATCAATTCGGGATCGAAAAGACCATGCTATTGACATACGCTACTGGAGCTGAATTTGATAGCCTGATAGAAGCCTACAAACCGCACAAAGACAGGTTTGACCTCTGGTGCGGGTTTGATTATACGGGTTATGGCGAATCGGGGTGGGCAGAAAAGGCTGTAGCGGAACTGGTAAGATGCTTTGATCAAGGAGCCAAAGGTGTTGGAGAGCTCGGTGACAAAGGTCTTGGCTTGATTTACTCTCACCCTACTCCAGCATACGGCTTGCACATAGACGACCCGAGTATGAAACCTCTTATCGAGAAGTGCGGAGAACTTTCTATGCCAATCAACATCCATGTGGCTGAACCAAAGTGGATGTACGCCGAAATGGACTCAACCAATGATGGGTTGATGAACGGATTTAGCTGGAAGATTGACAAGGAAGCAAAAGACATACTTCTGCACGAAGAGCTGATTCAAACACTGGAAAATGCGGTCGCTCAAAACCCGCAGACCACTTTCATCGCTTGCCATTTCGCAAACTGCAGTTATGACCTCAGCATTCTCAGCAATCTGTTAGATCGTTACCCTAATCTATATGCCGACATCTCTGCCAGATATGGAGAGACAGCTCCTATTCCACGGTATATGAAGTCTTTTTATAAAAAGCACCAGGATAGGCTGCTCTATGGTACAGATATGGGTTTTGCCAAAGAAATGTACGAGGCTACATTCAGGATTTTAGAGACTGAAGATGAACATTTCTACAAAAAGGATTATTTCAACTATCACTGGGCTCTCAACGGGTTTGGCTTGTCCGACGAAACATTAAAAAAACTCTACTATGACAATGCTGAAAAGATCCTTGAGGAGTAAAATACTCGCATTATCTGGTGCTCTCCTACTGTTGGGGTGTGAGAAACCGTCGACAACCATCCAAAGCGGCTCCCTTATACTTCAGGTAAACGACCAGCTTCAAACCCGAGTATCCTCTGCAGATGCCAAGCCATTTGTTTCCGACTTTCAGACGTCAGAATATCTGGAGTCCGACAAAAACATCATTGAGCTATTCAGCTTAGATTCATACTCTTCTTCACCCGTTTCAGAAAAGCCGGGAAACGGCACGGCGCACATATTTACCGGTTCGAAAGGTGGAATAACCAAAACGCTTACCGTCACCGCATACGAAGATTTTCCTGAACTGCTTTCTACTAAAGTTTCATATTCGAACAAGTCTGAAAAAGACATTGAGGTCACCGCCTGGGTAAACAATGCCTACCAGATTCTGTCTCAAAATGACACCCCTCCTTTTTGGGCATTTCAGGGAAGTTCATCAGGGGAAAGAGCCGACTGGATCAAACCCATAGAGGGTGAATACTACAAGCAAAACTACATGGGTATGAACAGCTCCGATTACGGTGGCGGCATCCCGGTGACAGACGTTTGGAGAACAGATGCTGGTCTGATGGTCGGTCACCTATCACTTACTCCGGAGCTGGTTTCATTACCTACTGAACTCAAAAAATACGAATCTACCATTTCGGTTGGTGTATCCAAGACATTAGGAAAGCACAACTACCTAAAGCCCGGAGAGACGCTTGAAACTTTAGAAACCTTCGTTGGCATTCATTCTGGCGACTACTACAATGGTCTTAAGAAATATGCAAGCTTGATGGAGGCCAAAGGGATGAAAACTGCCCCTTCACAACCTGCTGCTTACGAGCCTATCTGGTGCGCCTGGGGATATGAGCGCAATTTCACCCTGGACGAAGTGACAGGCACTCTGCCCAAAGTGAAAGAACTAGGGATCAAATGGGCCGTGTTAGATGATGGTTTTCAGCAAGCAGAAGGAGACTGGCACACCAACAAAGGCAAGTTTCCGAAAGGAGACATTCAGATGAAACAGCTCGTGGATAATATTCATTCGTACGGACTGAAAGCAAAACTTTGGTGGGCGCCTCTTGCCGCAGATCCGGGAAGCAAACTCCTGACCGAAAACCCGGATATGCGTCTTTATTTAGCCGACTGGTCTCCACAGTACATCACCTGGTGGGACGCATACTACCTCGCCCCTACCAACCCCAAAACCATTGGACACACCAAAGAAATTGTGAATCTCTTCATGAATGATTGGGGGTTTGACGGACTAAAACTCGACGGGCAACACATGAACGCCGTAGCACCAGACCACAATCCGGCTAGTGAAATTGATGATCCTGAGTTGGCACCAAAACTGCTACCTCAGTTTTTCAAAACCATATACGATGAAGCACTCAGCATTAAACCCGACGCAGTAGTAGAAAACTGTCCGTGCGGCACATGTATGTCATATTTCAACATGCCTTACATGAATCAGTCAGTATCATCTGATCCTACGTCCTCCTGGCAGATCAGACACAAAAGAAAAACCTACAAAGCCCTCGTTGCAAATACCGCTTATTATGGTGATCATGTCGAGTTGAGTGACGGGGGCGATGATTTTGCAAGCTCCTTCGGAGTTGGTGCTGTGCTGGGCACCAAATTCACCTGGCCAAAAGACAACCCAACTGCCGGAGCTTCCTATCTACTAACTCCCGAACGCGAACAGGAGTGGAAGAAATGGTTTGGGTTATACAATGAAAAAATGATCTCCAAGGCGCAATATCTCGGCGACCTCTACGATATTGGGTATGACAAACCGGAAACCCACCTCATTCAAAAAGGAGATACTCTTTTCTATGCCTTTTATGATGAAAGTTGGGAAGGCCAGATAGAGCTGCGCGGCTTGAGCGAAGCTAAATACGCAGTTCACGATTATTTCAATGACAAGAGCCTTGGTGAAGTAGAAAGCACTAAATCAACAATTGAAGTCAAATTTGAAGATTTCTTACTAATAGAAGTATATCCAAAATAGCATGAAGATCATTTTTCCGAGACCATTTGCTATCGCAATAGATGACCTGGGCTGGATGAACGGCCGCAACGAGGGTGAAGACGGCTATGGCCCTTATCGCCTTGGTATCAATCGCAAAACAACATTAGCAGACTACCAGGCTGTAGTGGACCTGGCTCAGCAAACTGGAGTCAGGCTTCAGGGCCTTTTTATACTTGGTGAAATGGATCGTGAAAATTTCTTGGGCGACCACCCTACCACCACCTATATGAGAGAAAACTGGGATAACTCAGAAAATATCTCAGACTTGCAGATAAAAATGATTGATTATGTGAAGGAGCAGGCGTCACATTTAGAGTTCGCTTTTCATGGTGTCGGTCATGAGTTTTGGCCACAAGAAGGCATTCGCCGAAGAGCTGAATGGTACAATACCGATGACGATCAGCCCTGGCCTGAGGAGCAAATCCGTGAGCATGTGGAGTGCTTCGTCAGAATCATGCGGCAGTATGGGATATCAAAGGAGCTTGGACATTCATTTCCCGAAAGCTTCGTGCCATGCGCCTATAGCTACTATTGGAATCCAGATGGAGCATACAGTCTGGGAAAAGTGCTCTCCGATTACGGAGTAAAATTCGCCAACACGGACTTCACTCAAATACCTGAGTGTAACCCTCCCATAAAAGAAGGCGGTGGTTTTGACCACAAAGTGCATGTGATGGACAGGTACAATTATGGAAACCTGTGGTTTGAAGAAGGAAAACTGCCCACCACAGCAGTACCTGATCAGCCCACTGACTATATCGAAACACACTGGCCCAACTTACTCGCAGGACCAGGTCAATCTCAAAAAACCGTCACCGAAAAGTGGACAACTTACTACCAAACCATACAGGGAAGTAACGATCGCTATTGTGCCAAAAACACGGCACAGATGCACTCACAGTGGCTTTACAATCGTCATACAAAAGTGGTGGAAATTGCATCCGGCGTGATCGAAATAGACAATACATCAATGCCCGCAGAGGCATACGAAGGCTTCTCTCTGAGCAATCTGGTTTTGAAAGTCAAACTTGATAAGAGCGAGCATGTGCAGTCGGCTGTAATAGACGGAAAAACAATTCCAGCCTACTTTGAGGATCAGGGGTTTGGCTTCTTATACCTACCACAACTCATGAGGGAGAAATATACGCTTCGATATGAGATAGGAACAAAAATGCCTAATGATCTGATCTGGCACGATGGCACTTCTAATATTTTCGATGTGGAGACACAACCACATGAGGTAAAGATTGACCTCTGTTTGTACGGCAAACAAACCCTCAAACTCAGAACCAGTAAAGTACCATTTAGAGTAGAGTCGAACAATTCGGGTATAGCAATAACCGATTGGAAAAATGAAGGCAGCATGCTCCTTCTGGAACTCAAGGCCCATGATCTGCAAGGCGAGCTGGGCTCTATCAAAATTCATTATTAATTAATCACAGTTGACACAATATAAGCTCACAATGAAAACCAGCATTATCAAAAACATCAGTTTAATTGTCATCGTTCTTTCAACAGCACTTGTTTCCTGCAAAGAAGGCAGTCCCTCTCCGAAAAACGACGAAAACGACTCAACATCAACGGTAAGTAAGACGGTTCTTTACACCGAATCAACAGAGAGTTTTTTCAATCCAGAGCGCGGCTTTACACATCTATCGAGTGTATTTTCAGAAGGCTCTCCCCTATCCTCCTCCTACCTGTCGGGACTAAAAAGCGACAACATCAGTATCATTTGGAGGCTTTATTACTTTGAGGATTTCAAGAATAGCGACCTGAGTGCGGCTCAACTTGATTTGATAGAACAGGACATGACTACTTTGCGAAACACTGGTCTGAAGTGCGTTTTGCGTTTTGCCTATACCAACAACGGTGATGATGGCACAGATGCTCCTATTGACGTGGTAGAAGGACATCTGGATCAACTAAAGCCTATTTTTCAGGAAAATGCAGATGTGATAGCATTTGTGAATGCAGGCTTTGTGGGACTGTGGGGCGAGTGGCATTCATCCACCAACAATCTTACTGCTATTGATAACGCAAAAAGGATCGTGAGCAAGCTTCTGGAAGTTTTGCCACCTCAAATCAAAATTCAGCTCAGAACTCCAAAGCAGAAAAGAGATGTTTTCGAAACATCGACAGCTCTTGATGATGAGATGGGCTACACCTATGAAGACATTGCGCGAGTAGGCCATCACAATGACTGCTTTATGGCCAGCTCTAATGATTACGGCACGTACGAAAATCCAACCACAGACAAGAATTACATCAGCCAGGAAGCATTTTATGTGCCCACCGGTGGTGAAACCTGCCCACCTTCAGGAATTGATCCAGCGGATTGTGAAACTGCAAGAGAGACCATGTCTCTGCTCAAGTGGACTTACCTCAACCTGGATTGGTACAAACCGATTATTGACGGATGGAAAAGCGAAGGCTGTTTTGAGGAGTTTGAACAAGACATGGGATACCGATTGGCTCTTCGTTCTTCCACAATGGATACAGTAATCTCTCAACCAGAATTGCTCGAAGTAAACATCGAGTTGGAGAATGTAGGATGGGCACCCATCTACAATGAGAAAATCACCTCGCTTGTAGTGAAAACCCTTTCTGGTGAGACAGAAGCAGAATTTGAGTTGGATCTGGACATCAGAAGAGCTAAACCAAGCGAGACCTTCGTCATAGATAGCGAATTAGACATTTCTAATCTTGCCCCGGGTTTTTACAATTTATACCTCAAAATTTCCGATCAATTCGAGTCTATTTCTGATAGAGCCGATTATAACATCAGGCTGGCCAATGAAAATGTTTGGGACAACAATACCGGATGGAATGACTTATTTCAAACTATTGAGGTCAGTGAATAGACTGAAAACTCATGGTTTTCCCAGACAATCATAATGCGCTCTTAGCATCCCTTTTAAAATCATCAACCGATGTTCAGCTAGCTTAGCATCTTTCATATTCTTTTTATGTTTCACTAAATGTGACATTATTGTTTCAATGCAGTCTACAGCCATTACATGCTCTCCCTGCTCCATCTCTTGGACTTCAGAAGCATATCCTTGTTCCTCTGTATTTAGATTGATCGTGCACATAATTAGTTGATTAAGGAGAGGTCTTTATGACCTCTCCTTGTAGTTAAAACCTGCATCATGCAATAGGATTCGCAATGAGGGCTTAAATCGTAAAATCAGGAAGTTAGATTCTGAAAGCATAGCACTGCTATGGCAGGTTAAACAACAACCTATTGAATGATGATTTTCTTGACTTGAACCTGCCCACCTGCTGTGAGCTTAACCAGGGCTAACCCTTTTGGCAGATTTTCAACATCGATTTCATGATGATGACGACCTACTTCCAAATACCCACTCCAACTGGAATATTTCCGTGCATCCAGTCCAATTATTTCGATGCTCACCGGACCTCCATTGCTCACCTCATGGTCCACAACCAAATATGAAGAGGTAGGATTCGGGTAAACCGACAACTGTGAGACCTCATTTACCTTAGACTGCTCTCCAATACGTGCACCGGAAGATCCAATAACATAAGCTGCACCGGTACTGCTTGAAGGAATTGATCCCACTACACTGTAACTTGAGTTGAGTGAAGCCACGCCCAGACTGATTGTGGACGCCAATGTACCCAGACTGCTTTTGGCTATGGCCAACTCCAATACAGAACCGCTCTTCACGGCAGTTACGGATCCAATACTACTCCATGACCAATTACTCCCTGTGCCTGTGTATTGATACAATGTCCCATTCTCTACCATGTAGTTGAACCCAGTCGATGACCAATTGCTGGTGGTGTATTCATTACTTCCTGAAGTATTGTTATCCGTATCGATAAAGACCTCATAATGAGTAGAAAAAGTACCTTGAGCCAGCACGTACACATAAGTACCATTATCAGCTGCCTTTAGTGAAGTAATGTTAGAGCCTGAAGTAGAAATTGTACTGACACTTGACCAATCACTCGCCTGACCATCTACAGTTATACTAACAGCAGGCGGAGCAATCGTATATTGAGCTGCAGTAGTCCCTGCAGGAATCGCGCCCACCCCAACGTAGCTGGAATTGAGCGATGAAACACCTACATTGATGCTGGAAGCCAAAGTACCTAAAGAAGATTTAGCGATTCCTAGTTCTAACACCGAACTGGTTTTTACAGAACTGACAGAACCCTGGCTACTCCACGACCAACTGGACCCATTACCTGTATAGAGGAAAAGTGTTCCGTTTTCAATCATATAATTCATTCCTGTAGAACTCCATTGACTGCTGGTATATTCATTGCTACCGAAACTATTGTTATCCGTATCGATAAAGACCTGATAGTTTGTGGAAATAGTACCCTGTGCAAGCAAATAGAGGTTTGATGCATCATCTTCTGCTTTTAAGCTGGTCAAATTAGACCCACTGGTGGAAATAGCTGCTATACCACTCCAGTCTCCCGTCTGACCATCTACGACAATGCTGCCACTACCGCCTCCACCACCGGTGCTGATGGCTATGGTGTGACCAAGATCATTGTACCCTGTAGAAGACTCCCAGACACCCGTATTAGCTAAACGTATGCTATATTCAGGTCTACTGGCAACAGCCCCTCCATTGGACATATCCTTGATGTGGAGTAACAAATCGTAGTTTCCAACAGGCACACCAGCAGGTACGGTGACCGTCTCACTTAGTGTCACTAACTGACCGGGGAGCCAGAACCTCACATCAGCATTCAACCCAACTTTGTACTCAGCACTCGAACTGGTGTTTCTCAAAACCAAATCAATTTCTCGTTCATTAGCAGGTGCAGCGAAACCTACATTGTCCAGGTTTATAGTAATGGAAAGGCTCCCACCCGCAGAAGCAGAGGATGGAAAGGTAGCGTCATCCAAAACAAACCTATAGCCCAATCGGCGCTTAATCTCACTCATACACCCTCCAGATTGCCAATCATTGTTTACATCATTATTGTAGTCTGAGTTAAGGTATGTGTAGTTCAGCAAGTTCATGTCATATACGGCCTGGCCACTACAGTCATTTTGTGGACTAAAAGCATCACTACAAGTTTCACCACCCTGTATCACATACTTGCTATCGGTAGCAGTATAGGCCTTTAAAGTTGACGTTTGATTCGATGCTGACGTACTCGATGTGCCGTAATCCCAGTACGTACCCTGATCATCAGAAGCCGCCAGAAAACAGTCATTATGATGGCCCAACCTTGCAATATCGGATTGGTCGTGCGCCTGACCAGAGGTCATCGCAGATGAACTCACCGAAGCACTCACACCATAGATATATTTTTGCTTCATTTGTGGATAGCGTACCTGAACCATACGGTTGGAAGGAACAGCATCGAGTAACGCATCAAGTACATCGATGCGGTCAGTCCAGTTTTGATCAGTAAGCTTTCCCTGTACCGAAGCGTCCCCAAAATGATCCGTATAATACTGCTCTCCCCACACACCGATAAAGCCATTTTGAACAGCCAAGATCACGTCATCATTACTTTGAAGATATGGTTTCAGCTGACTGATATGTCCCAAGATTCTTGACTTGGAAGCATCTCCATAAGGAGGGCAAATCCAACTACCACAACTGCCCGTGGGCGCGGTTATAGTATAAGAAAAACGCAGAACAAGCCTTACACCGGCTGCTCTGGCCACATCAAAATCATCTTCTATCTTGTCCAGGAAGGATTGCGGTATGGTCGAATTCACGTAGGAATCCAGCACATAATGCCTCAAAATCACACTGGTTCTTACTGTGTAAGTACCACCATAAGGTGTGAAAGATGTAGTTCTCAGGCCTTCAAGGGTAGTTTGACTTAGCGGTGTAAAACTACTGGCAACACCATTAAAAGGAGCATAAAACCCCCTGTCCGGATTCATAAAGTCATCAAATGACTCGGTATAAGTAACCGTTTGGGAGTAACCCAAAAATGCCATACTAAGTAGTAGCATGGTTAAGTAACATTTTTTCATAATTACAATCGTTTTAAAATTTAAAAAAATATGGCAGCCAGATTAAAAAAGGGGAGGCATTCAGCACACCTCCCCCTATTTGAGTTATTTCGACACTTTGAAGTGCAGGGACTCACCTCCTTCTTTCCACATTTTAAGGATGTAAACTCCTTTACTAAGATGATTCACATCTAGTGCCATTTGATCTGAGACTATCCCCTGATCCAACACCTTCTGCCCAGCGGCTGTGAAGAGCACAAGGCTCGTAAACCCTTCGGAAAACGCATTGACAATTTCTAGTTTATCCAAAATCGTGGGGTTCGGATAAATCGAAACGGGAGATTTTGCGGAATTTTGCTCTACACCAGGGAAGGTCTGACGCAAGCCGGTACCCAGGCTATAACTCGCAAGGCTACCAGACCCTGGCACAGTAGCCATTACTGTCCATGTTTGAAGATCCTTATAGCCTATACGAATAGTACCAGCCAAGTTGGCCAAACTGGATTTTACAATGAGGATTTCGGTCATCCCAGTATTATGTGCAGCAGAGAGTGTACCCACCAAAGTCCAACTCCATCCACCACCAGCATGCTGGTAAAGTGTACCATTTTCTATCATGTAGTCTATGCCAGAGCTTGACCAGCTCGCATCCTGAAACCCCGTGGATCCGTTATTGTCCACATCAATAAAAAACTGATAGGCATTATTAAGGCTTCCAATCGCACTTAGGTAAATATTGCTGGCATCAGAGTACGCCTTAAGCGTGATACCACTCCCTGAAGCCACCGATGCAACCGGACTCCAATCACTACTACTTCCATCTATAGTAATGCCTCCAAAAGAAGGAACAGCCTGCAGCGCATAGCTCGCATAGCCTCCGGAAGCAGGCAATTTAGAAGCAAACGCCCAATTGACCATATCCGCATAGGCCACCCTGATTGTGGAAGCCAATGCGCTAAAATCAGACTTGTTCACGCTTAGTTCGGTTACGGATGAACTTTTTGACTGCTGAACGGTAGCACTCACACCAGACCATGACCATCCGCTTCCGGTAGATACAAACAGAGAACCATTCTCCAGCAAATATTCAGCACCTGAAGAGGTGAATCTGGAATCCTGATATCCCGTTGAAGAGTTATTATCTGCATCAATGAATACCTGATAGTCTACCGAACTCATACCTGAGCCTGAGATACCAAAATACAGTTTATCGTTATCGTCAAAAACTTTCAGACTAAGCGCCGACTGACCTGAAGCCGTGGCAATGGCTGTTTCACCAGACCAATCACTTAGGCTTCCATCTATGGTTATAATGGTAGGCCCTCCTCCCGAAGTGGTCCCCGAAGCTGTATTGGAATATGCGGAATTACCACCACTATTATAAGCCCGCACTCGATAGGAATATGGAGTAGAGGCTGTCAATCCGGTACGGGAATAGCTGGTTGTATTGGTCGAAACCGATGCGACAGCAACATAACTACCTCCATTTACAGACTCCTCAATGCTGAAACCATCCTCGTTAGAGGCATTGTCTGACCAACTTAGATTGACCTGGGTAGAGGAGATCACTGAAACTGACAGGTTTGAAGGAGCAGGTGGCGGGGTGTTTAGCGTCACACCAGTTTCCTCGTTGCTATAATCAGAATTACCAGCTCCGTTGTATGCCCGCACCCGATAGGTATAGGAAGTCTCGGCCACTAACCCGGTATCCTCATAGGTGTCCACATTGGCTCCTAAAGTTGCTATTTCTGTAAAAGAACCGCCATTTGTGGACCGTTCCACTTTATATCCGGTTTCGCTGGAGGTATTGTCCGTCCAGGCCAGGTTGATCTGAGAAGCTGACGCCACTGTCAACGAGAGGTTACTCGGTGCTGCAGGTGTCTCGCTGGTCAACCCTGTGCTCGTGTTACTATAATCGGAACTACCTGCAGCATTGAAAGCATACACCCGATACTCATAACTGGTGGCTGCTGCCAGCCCCGTATCACTAAAGCTTGTGGCATTGGCTCCAGTCGTTTCTATCAACTGAAAAGACCCTCCTCCTGCTGGTGATCGCTCTATTTTAAAGCCAGTTTCGTCCGATGAATTGTCCGTCCAGGCCAAGTCAAGCTCACTCGGAGAGATCGTAGTGACCGACAGGTTGGAAGGTGCACCCGGAGGGTTCCCACCTCCTCCTGTGTTGCCATTAAAAGTTGCCATGACCGTACTGCTTTGCGGTAATTGAGCCGTGGTATTGTTGAGAGTAAAACCCAGCTTACATGGCAATTGAAAGTTTGTCATTGACGATTTCTCAATAGCTATTTCATACACCGAAGCATTGAAAGCTACGTCAATATACGTATTGCTCATGCCCGACCAGCTCCATCCTGTCCCTGCAGACTGGTATTGAAGCTCACTTTCGATCATGTAATCAACCCCAGCACCTGTCCAGGTAAAATAATCTGTCATGCCGGTAGATCCGTTATTATCTGCGTTGATCAACAAGCGCCTGGTACTGGAACTTATTCCTTGTCCTTCCACCAGTACATACAAATGATTTTGTCCTTCGGTAACCTTCAATGTAACCAAATCAGGCCCGCCTGTTGCAATGGCTGGAACTCCTGTCCAATCGCTCGCATTACCATCCACCGTAATGGTATTGAAAACACTGGTTGTGAAGGTAAGATCTGTAGAGCTTGTTGACTGCTGACTATCTTCGGAAGTCACCTTATAGTGATAAGTGGTTCCGGGGCTAAGTCCCGTAATAGTCAATGAATGCGTGGTGGTCAATGATGCATCAGTAACAGTACTGCCATAGCTGGTTGCGGTCCCATAGTCTACCCGACTATCAGAAGGAGTATTAGAACTCCAGGCAATGGTGGCTGATGCATTGGTCACTTGTGCTGAAATGCTGGAAATGCTCAGATCTTCCAGTGTGGTAAAGGTATCATCAGCACTTGTAGCCGTGATATTCTGAGCATTGGTAGCACTTACCTGAAAATGGTAGGTAGTTTCAGCATTTAGCCCAGTCAAAGTAATGGTGTGCTCGGTAGTGCTGCCGGAAGCTGTCTGGTTCTGTCCATAACCTGATGTCGTTCCAAAATCCACCCGACCAGTGCATGACTGGTCAGTTTCCCAGGTAATCAGCGCACTATTTCGAGTCAAACTTTCCACCGAAATGTTACTAATCACCGGAGGTGCTGTAGCATCAGTGGTAGTGAAAGTTTGGTTGGAACTTTCTGATTCTCGATTTCCAGCGTCTTCCGAAACCACTTTAAAATGATAAGTAGTTCCCTTAGTCAGGTTGCTCAATGTTAGAGAGTGATTTGTAACCAATGAACTATTGGATACACTGCTTCCATAGGCAGGTGTCAAACCATAAACCACTTCACTTGATGACGGGACATCTGTTGTCCAGGTAATGGTTTCCGTATTATCATCCACACTGGAAGCATTGATATCGGCAATTGCCGGACCATCAGGAGGCACGTCAAACTGAATGCTGCTTCCTCCGAAATTGGCTTGCCTGAACCAAGTCCAAATTTCGGCATTCGCATTTTCAGCTCCGAAGATGAAGTCCTTCTCGAACTCGATCTCCCACTTGTTATTATTGTGTGCTACCTTAACCGGCCATGCGCGGTTGGTCACGGCATTGGGAAAAGCAAATACATCTCCCGGCCCAAGGTGTGGAAAGAGGTTAACCTGCTGATCTGATTCAAAATACAACTTAGCATCAGGAGTTACCGGCCACCACACATCCCAGCCAGAAGCGCCGTTTTGATCAAAATCAAAATAAATACTTTCGCCACTCAAGCTCAATGTTGCGTCAGATTCCACCATCATAAAAAAGCGGTCATTCACAAATTTTGTATACACCTTGGTAATTGATTTGGCATTTCCTCCACTTGGATCAGAAAAAACGGGGGTTTCCGAACTCCATTCTGAAAAATCACCATCTGCACCAAACCCTTGATAGTTGTCCGAATGAAATCCTGAAAGGTTGGCCTCAGGATAATTATTGACTTCCAACCAATCCTTGGCCACTTCGGAGATACCAGCATTAAAATGATTGGCGTTGTGGACTGCATAACCGAGATAGCCACTGTTTTCCACCACTTCTCCCATCCATTTTTCAATCTTGGCTCCTTCAGTGACCTGAAAATCGATAATCAGAATATGAAATCCGTCCTGTTGATTGGCCTGAGCGTTCATATACTCTTTCCAATATCCGCCAAAATTATCCCGACTCTGATACCCGGCACTTTGGGGGTCTGTATTCCAGTTACTCAAAAAAGCAGGATTTTCGTCATAAAATTTAGAGCCGGATGTGATGTACGGGTTGTGATACCACGACTCTGTCACAAATATGTTCATGGCCTTACGGTAGCGATCCGCAAACTGAGAAGTACCCTCCTGTGGGTTCAACATCCAGTAACCCCTATTGGACGCGACAACCTTACTCGGATCTACTTCCTTGATCATTTCGATCAACTCAACCATCCCTTTGGCTGTCCAGGCAAAATTTCCTCTTGGTCCCCAGGATAATGATGGACTCGCTCCACCAACCGGATCGGGCGTATCATATGTATCCAGAAATACTCCATCAAAACCACAATCCTTCACGAGTTTCTCAATTCTAAAGGCGATGAATTTTCTCCATGCCGGATCACCTGCATTGATGTAGCCCCCACCATACGTTGGGTTGACATCCACGATGTTATCACCAGATTTCCAGTACCCGCCATAGAGGTATCTTGCGTCTGTCACCCAGGTTCCTTGCTGATCCATGTACCAGGGCATCACTCCCTGATTTCTCCATTTCAACCGGGATCCCCAGCTGGAATAATCCGAAGCAATGTCCAATTGAACATAGCCATCAAACCCATCATCATAGGTTCCGTCTGGATTTACGCCACTCTGCTCCGTATCTATATATCCGCCTGATGAAGTGAAATCCCATGGATTGGGTCCTTTGGCAGGCCCTGATGGCCCGGCATAATTCTCAGGCAATAAGCCAAGCTCTATTCCCTTCTGAACCGTCATGTGCCCGGAAGAACCTGGTATGATGGTACTCAACATCTCACCTATAGATATATAGGCCAGTACAATTACATCATCCGCCGTACCTTCATTTCCATCAACACCTCGTTTGAGTTCTTCTACCTGAGAAGGGGTAAGAGATTCCATGTAAAATTCGTTGCGACCTACATTGACTACCCGCAAGGTGGGCTCCAGGATCACCAGGTCAAAAGTCTTTAAGGTCGCCATCTGTGTGGAACTCACCTGCCCGTACCAAAACACAGAGCGGGAGTATTCATTAATTCCAGGGATTTTTCCATAAAAAGAGCCCTGAGCTCTTGCATAGTAAGTCATGACCAGCATGACTATTGCAAATAAAAATATTTTCCCAAGTCCTCCTCGGGATTCGTTACTGATTAGTAGTTGTTTGATCATTTCCCTTTTTTATATGATTAAAAAATTAATGGTTTCGAATCCTTACCAACCTCACTACCATATTGTCTTACACTTACTTTTAAGTGTAAATATTAAATTTAAGAAACTTTTCGAAATTATAAAATGTTATTTTACCTAACTTTAATAGATTGTTCGGGAGATCCACCCCTTAACAACCTTATATTTTACTTATAATTCCCATCTCATGAGTAGACCTGACAAGGTGCGACCACTTCAGGGTTCTCAGAAATGCAATGAAAAAGGAGGAAAACCAAAACAAGGCATATCACCTAAATACTGCTTATTTTGAAATAAAGAAAGTATCTATTTAAACTTTCAAACACTTACAGAGGGTACATTATTCTCAAACACAAAAGGTAATTACAAGGCTCAGAAACACTTCTATTGCCACCTGATGTGAATTTATCTTACAGATTATCATGTGAAAGCGGAGACATTCGATTGATCCTCAGTGACGAATCCTGTTGTTCAGAGCTCTGAATTCACTGTGCCAGATGATGTAAGGTTAATCTCGAATAATCTATGAGACAAACAGTGTAAGGATCATAGGATGCCCCTCAAGTAGTTCTTTCATTTAGTTTCGTTGATCGTGTTTTAATTCAGCCAAACACCACTACCTGATTCTTCTGAAAAACAATATTTAGATGAGAAACTCATCATTCATCTATTTTATTATTTAGGGAAAGAACAAACCACTCCTAAATTATTGGGGTTAAGGTTTTGACTTAAAGAGCCTTACTTCAAAAAAAATCGAGCCAGGCCTCATCGAAAGACGCCTTCAGAGTTTCGAAAGAGTCAAAAAAAAGCCCGAGCATTCGCTCAGGCCTTCCGTACTATTAAAACAAGCTTTTTATCAATATCTGTCATCGAAACCAAAAATTGGCTTCCTATTGATCCACTTACCTCGGGTAAAGTCCGGAAACTGAACAGGCTCGCTACCATCGGCGATTGACTGCTCCGAAAGGCATGTAACAGCAGCCCACGAAACAGCATCATATACATCCATCGGCATGGGCTCATTCCTTTTCAGCGCCTCAACAAACGCATGAATCACAAAGAAATCCATCCCTCCATGTCCAGCGCCTTCTGTATCAGCTTCGTATTTCTTCCACAGCGGATGGTCATATTCTTTCATATAGGTAGCATCATTTTCCCACTCATGTGCCGGGCTTTTTCCTTCGATATGAATCCCATTATTCACATCCATCCAAACCCCATCGGTTCCTTGCACTCTAAATCCCAAAGAATATGGCCTTGGCAGATTGGTATCGTGTGTCAACACGATAGTTTCTCCCTGCGCACATTTGATTACAGTGGTAACAATATCTCCTAGCTTAAACTCCACATCAGCATTAGGGTGAGACTTCCCTCCCTGCGGATGTTCTACAATGTATTCGTGCAGTCCTTTGGCCTTACTAGCCGTTGAGGTCAAATAGACAAACCTGTTACCTCTATTGTTATTGATATAATTGGCCACCGGCCCTAAACCATGGGTTGGATAAAGGTCGCCATTTCTATGAACTGAATGATTCGTTCGCCATTTCGCCTCGCTATAAGCTTTATCACCAAACTCAACTCCTCCTCCATATAGCTGCTGACCGTTGTTAAACTTCACATGGCGCAAGTCGTGTTGATATCCACCCTGAAGATGAACGATCTCCCCAAAAAGGTTTTGACGAACCATATTCAGAACGGCCATCACATCTCTGCGATAAGCCACATTTTCCAGAATCATAAAAGGTGTCCCTGTTTTCTCATATGCATCTACCAGAGCCCAGCATTCCTGAATATCAAAGGCTCCAGCCACCTCAAGCCCTACGGCCTTCTTTGCTTCCATAGCATCAATAGCCATAGGCGTATGCCAAACCCACGGTGTTGAAATTATTACCGCATCTACATCCTCTCTTTTCAATAACTCCTGATAAGCATAAGGACCAGAACCAAAAGTTGCTGGTTTTTTCATTCCAGCTTCTTGCACCATTTTAGATGCACTATCGAGTCTGTCATTGTCAACATCACAAACCGCCGTGACTACAATATCTTTTCTTCTGAGTGTCAAAGCCAGCTGCCCTGTACCTCTTGCTCCCACACCAATAAAGCCTAAGCGAATCTTATCCTGACCTTTACCCAAACCAAAAGTGAATGAAGGTGCAGCCATCGTTACCATGGCTCCTGCTGCTGTTTTTATTACGAAATTTCTTCTATCCATGAAAGTATAAAATGAGAATGTTGAACTTTATCACCAAATTAACAGAAAATTTAAATAAAAATAAGGTAATGAAACTTTTTTTATTGCTTTAAAGAATAATACGAAGGTTTAAATAATTATTTAATTAATTTTAGCTTTCGATAAACAGAAAACACAATGATATTAAGCACTCTTGATTGGTCATTTGTTATTGGCTTCTTTATTATTTCTCTTGGGATTGGAATCTGGACAGCCCGTGTTGGCAACAAAAACGCGGAAGATTACTTCACTGCAAGTGGTAAAATGCCGTGGTGGCTGCTCGGAGTTTCTATGGTCGCTACTACGTTTTCTACCGACACCCCAAACCTTGTAACGGACATAGTAAGGCAGAATGGTGTTTCAGGAAACTGGGCATGGTGGGCTTTTCTCCTCACAGGAATGCTGACGGTATTCATATACGCGAGGCTCTGGAAAAAATCCGGCGTGGTGACCGATGTGGAGTTTTACGAATTGCGATATAGCGGCAAAATCGCCCGCTTTCTGAGAGGGTTTCGCGCTATTTATCTAGGCTTGCTTTTCAACGTAATGATCATGGCAACAGTCTCTCTGGCTGCTATCAAAATCGGCGGGGTACTACTAGGCCTCACGCCGGTGCAAACTGTAGTCATTGCTGGAACTATCACTGTAATTTATAGTTCGCTTGGAGGCCTGAAAGGAGTGCTGATTACTGACTTCATTCAGTTTTTCCTATCCATAGGTGGAGCTGTAATAGCAGCAATCGTATCACTGAATCACCCAAAAGTTGGCGGGCTCACTAACCTACTGAAGCATGAAAATGTAGTGGACAAGCTCGATTTCTTTCCGTCATTTTCTAATCCGGAGATATTCATCATGATATTTTTAGTGCCACTATTGGTGCAGTGGTGGAGTGTTTGGTACCCTGGAGCAGAGCCAGGCGGAGGTGGATACATAGCGCAGCGGATGTTTGCAGCCAAAGACGAAGACCATTCTATTAAAGCGGTACTGTTTTTCAACGCGGCTCATTATGCGCTTAGACCATGGCCGTGGATCATAGTAGCACTTTGCTCTCTCGTTGTTTTCCCGTCGCTGGATAGTTTGAGAGAAGCTTTTCCTGCTGCCTCTGGTATCGTCAATCATGATTTGGGATATCCGGCCATGCTCACATTCATTCCGGCAGGCTTACTAGGCCTTGTGGTCACATCTTTGATAGCGGCCTATATGTCCACCATCAGTACTCACCTCAATTGGGGCGCTTCATACATCGTCAATGATTTCTATAAGCGCTTTGTCAAAACAGACGCTTCTCAGAAAGAGCTTTTAAATGTGGGTCGAATTATTACTGTGATCCTGATGATTTTCACCATGATCTTCGCACTACTGCTAGACAATGCACTGGGAGCATTTCAAATCCTACTACAAATTGGAGCTGGAACAGGTCTTTTGTTTATTCTCCGTTGGTTTTGGTGGAGAATAAATGCATCGAGTGAATTGGCAGCCATGATATCGAGCTTTCTCGTGGCTATTTACTTTAGCCTGCTTCACGAACCTCTCGGATTTCCTGCTCTGCCCAGTTGGATACAACTGGTATCAGGTGTGGGCATCACCACTTTGGTTTGGGTTGCGACCAGCTACCTCACCAAACCAACGAGCAACGAAGTGTTGGTAAACTTCATTAACAAGGTAAATCCAGGTGGTCCGGGTTGGAAAAAAATCACCGATTTGGCTCAGTCCAAAGGTTGGGATACTCCAGACACAAGCGGCCCATGGAAGGTGCCAATCGGAATACTCTGCATGATCGCAGGTACCATCGGAGTTTACTCCTTCCTGATGGGGACAGGGCTCTTTATTTATGGCAAAAACATTCAGGCGATCATTCTCATGATAGTGACAGTTTGCTCCATAATTCTATTAAACAGGCTGTGGCCTAAGCTTAAATAAACAGGACAGTGAAGGGAGTTTTAGTTGTTTGTCCTAATCCGGCTATAGACATTTACGCTTGGGTGGATGGCTTTAATGTAGGGGTGCCGAATAGAATTTCTAAAGAGGCCAAATATCCGGGAGGAAAAGGCATTCATGTGGCCATGGCTCTGGCAGAACTAGAGATACCGGTTACAGTAGCCGGATTTTGGGGTGGGGAATCTGGCGCATGGATCAAAAAGACCTGCAATGCATTTTATCCAAAAATAGACTTTATAGGACCAGAACTAAAGGAATGGTCAAGGAGCTGCTACACTTTCAAGTCTAAGGATGATTTTGACGACACAGAAATTCTGGGAACGGGACCCACGGTTTCCGAACAGGATTTTGGAGACCTGCTCAACAGCATCAACCTGGCACTTGACTCTCTTGATTTGATGGCTCTCTGTGGCTCATGGCCAAAGGGAAGCCCAGAAGATGGATATGCTCAGATAGTAAATCTGGGGAAGAAAAAAGGTGTTAATTCGCTTGTAGACTGCACAGGCCTACAGCTAAAAAATGCACTTAAAAACAAACCCTTCGGCGTTCATCTCAACCGAAAAGAAATCACAGATTTTTACAAAACTGACTTTGACCAGGCTAAAGCAAATATTTTGCAGGATTGCGATATAGCTGCTATTACGGACGGGGCGAAGGGTTTATATCTGCTAACCGGTGAAAAGGAATACCATGCCTTAGCCAAGGTTGATCGGGTTATCAGCACAATAGGTTCAGGAGACTGCCTAACCGCCGGAGTGGTGGCCGGATATCTCAAATCCTTGCCTCCGACTGAAATTGCGAGACTTGGTGCTGCATGTGGTGCTGCCAATTGCCTAAGGGAGGACCTGGGCATGCTCAACAGCGCTGATGTGAAAGCATTAGTAGCGGCTCAAAACGCATAAAAAAACCTCTCAAATTTATTTGAGAGGTTTTAATGTAAACTTAAACAACTACTATTCCTGACTTGCTTGTGGCATCATGATGATCTCATATTCCAGCAATCCATCAGACACCAGGGCTGATATTGTCTTATTGTAATCCTCCACCGTGATGTTCTCAATGATCTCTTCGTAGTTTTCAGGTAGCAAGGAATTGATTCCGGTAGTGTAGTAGTCCTCCAACTGTCCACACAAGTACCAGTTGTTTTTCAGATTTTGTTCTCTATCCTTGATCATGGACTCTTTGACCTTAGCCAAATCCCCAGGTATGGCTCCCTCCGATACCAGTTTCCGAGCTTCACTTTTAGCTATGTCAATGAGTTTATCTCCTTTGTCGGGGTTGCTATCAAACTGGATGTTGATCCCCATGGCCGGAGAAGGGATTTTTTTATAAAGCGCACTCGCCCCTGCTCCATATGTTCCTCCCTCTTCTTCACGCATTGTTTCAAAAAACCTCTTTTTCAGCAAAGAAGCGGTGATCTGCAAGCTTAAATTGTTGTAGGCGCTGTACTCATAATCGTGGTTGTAAAACCTGATGTAGTTTGAATATTTCGCTGTTTCCATTGGAAAAGTAAATCTCTTCGAAACATCCTTATCCGGAGGTGCAACACCATCATCTATCCAATTCTCTCGTGTTTTATCACCCTTGATACCACCGATATATTTTTTCACCAAAGGGAGGATTTCATCTTCCTGAAAGTCACCCACTAAGAAAAAAGTAAAGTCTCCAACATTTCCGAACCGCTCTTCATATATCTTTTTGAAGGTATCGAAAGAAACATTGTTGATGGTTTCCAGGTCATTGAGCGGCCTTCTGGCGCTTGCATTGTTTAAAACAATATTCAATGTGTCACCGAATGCACTACGAGGATTTTTGTCGCGGTTCACATAGTAAGATTTGGTTCTTTCTATGTGAGCTTTAAAAGCTTCTTGGTCAAAACGCGGTGAGGTGAAAGTCAGATAAACCAACTGCATAAAAGTTTCAATATCATCAGAGTCTGCGCTTCCGCTCATATTTTCTGTATAATCACCTATCCATTTGTTGACCCAGGCGCTCTTGCCAGCCAACACTTTATCCAGGTCCGTGTCTGACAACTCTCCAATACCTGACTTGCCCACCAGGCTGCTAAACTGCATTGCAGTTGGCAGCTCTTCAGTTTCCAGGAGAGACTTGCCTCCCAGGCTCACTGCTCTGAATACTATTTGACTCTTGGTGTTGTCTGTAGGATAAAGCACCACTTTGGCGCCATTTTTAAGCGTATATTCCTTTGCTCCGTTGAGCCCTGCAATACTCTTCACCTTTGATACTTTTCCTGGCTTTGGATCATTGCTCATCAGTTTCAGCCCTGCGGAAGAATCTACATAAGGCTCAAGGTCCTTGGATCTCACTTTAGAAATCACCTCTTGCACGTCTTCCTTTGACGGATACTCTAGACCCTCCTTTTCAGGGCCACTGATGGTAAAAACCACATTATCATCTTTTATCCATCGGTCATAATAGCCTGCTAAATCCTCCAGAGTAATTTGAGGGATGTACGATTTTGCAAACTCATAAGTCCACGGAATACTTTTCTGAGGCTCGTTTTCCAGGTAATTCACTTTGAGCATAGATGCGTATCTATCGTTGCTGATTTTTTCTCTGGTCTTATACTGATACTCGTATGACTTTAGTTTTTCAGCCTTAATTCGCTCCAGTTCCGGCTCAGTAAATCCAAATTTCCTGGCTCTCTCAACTTCTGTATATACAGCCTCGAATGCTCCAAGAACTTCTCCTTCTTTGGCCGTACCACCGATATTGAACATATCAAGTGTGCGCACATAATGATAGTAGCTGGCATATCCATTTATAAATGGCGCATCAGGCTGAGCCAAAATCTCCTGAAAACGATAATACAACATTGAGTAAATCATTCCCGTCTTAATCTGCTCCTTCATATATGCTTCATCCTTAGCGTCCTTAGGAGTCGGCTTGTGCTTAAACATGTAGGAAAAATTGGTTGTGGATGCTTCTTTGTCAGTAGCTACAGCGAAAAGCATTCCTTCGTTATCAGCAACGGGATACTCGATCCGCTCTGCAGGGTTGACTGGCTTAGGGATTTTAGATAAAATCTCCTTCACGCTAGACTCCATGCGGTCTACGTCAAAATCTCCAACGATAACGGCAGCTTGTAAATCTGGTCTGTACCATTTGGTATAAAAATCCTTTATGGCTCTGTAATCGCTGTTTTCAACCACATCCATACTACCTATCACATCTCTGATAGCATATTTAGACTCATAATAGTTGTAAGGCGCGAGTTGTTTATAAATCCTTCTCCCAGGTCCATTTCTTGTACGCCACTCTTCTTTGATAACCCCCCTTTCAAGGTCAATTTCTTCATCCTCAAGCAAAATTGACCCTGACCAGTCATGCAGAATCCAAACACATGAATCAAGCACTACCGGATTCTCAGTAGGTACATTGCTTATGTTATATACAGTCTCATCAAGGTTGGTGTAGGCATTGAAATTCTTACCAAACTCCACCCCATTTCTCTCCAAAAAATCTTTGATTCCTTTGCCGGGAAAATGAGTGGTTCCGTTGAAGGCCATATGCTCAAGCATATGTGCCAGTCCATTCTGATCGTCTTCTTCGAGGATGGCTCCCAGGTTTTGAACTATGTAAAAACTGGCCCGGTTTTTTGGCTCTTCGTTGTGTAAAATATAATAGGTAAATCCGTTTTCCAGAGTTCCATATCTCACACTATCATTGAGCATAATTGGACGATCCTGAGCAGTCAGCCCAAAAAAGAATGCCCATAGCACTCCCAACAACAACATCGCTTTTGTCTTCATTTTTTCGAGTTTAAATCGTTCTAATATTAAATTTCTAATTTGTGAAAGGAGCGGAACTTCTTATGCGTAAATGCTCCTAAGACTTTATCAAAGGCGTAATCTTCTGCCCATTTTTCTCCGTGTTTTCCTATTTGCGCTATCGCATCTAAGATAAAATCGAGTTCCTCCAGTGTAGTAGTGGCGTGCAGCGAGAGCCTCACCCAACCGGGTTTGTCAGTCAAATCTCCCTGCTCAATTTGCTCTGTAATAGAACACGAGAAGGCTTCATCTACATTCAATAAATAATGCCCGTAGGTCCCGGCACATGAGCACCCTCCCCTTACCTGGATTCCAAAACGGTCACTAAGAAGCTGCACTACCAGATTGAAGTGCAAATGATCAAAATAAAAGGATATGACTCCCAACCTATCTCTCACATCGCCAGCTAGTATGCGCAACCCTTCCACCTGAGTCAATCCATCGAAAGCGCGTTCCAAAAGCAGGTTTTCGGTGTGGTGAATTCCCTCCACTCCCATCTGCTCTTTCAAGTCTACACAGAGGGCTGTCCTGATGGTCTGCATAAAACCCGGGGTACCTCCATCTTCACGCATTTCTATGTTATCAAAATAACTCCTACCACCCCAGGGGTTGGTCCACTTGACGGTACCGCCACCGGGCTGATCCGGCACATGATTATGATACAATTCTTTGTTGAAAATCAACACACCGGCACTGCCAGGCCCGCCTAAAAACTTATGGGGAGAAAAGTAGATCGCATCAAGATGGTGTCCCTCATGCTCCGGATGCATATCAATATTGTCATAAGGAGCAGAAGCGGCAAAATCAACAAAACACCATCCGCCATGGTCATGCATGATTTTTGCCAGCTCCTGATAAGGTGTACGGATGCCCGTCACATTTGAGCACGCCGTAAAAGATCCTATTTTCAGTCTTCTGTTTCCAAACTTTTTAACTTCCTTTTCGAGCAAAGCTGGATCCACCAAAAGATTTTCTCCCGGGGGTACCACCACTACATCGGCTATAGACTCTAGCCAGGAAGTATGATTAGAGTGATGCTCCATATGTGTGATAAACACAACTGGGCAATCCTCCTTAGGTATAACCGTATATTTTTTTAGTTGCTCCGGCACCATGAGCCCAAGCATGCGCTGAAGTTTAGCAAGAGCCCCCGTCATACCTGTGCCTGTAGATATGATCACGTCCGTTTCCGAAGCGTTCACATGGGTCTTGATCTTCTGGAGTGCATCGTGATAGGCGTGGGTCATAAATTGCCCGGTAACAGAAGACTCAGAATGCGTATTCCCAACCATAGGGCCTATTTCATTGAGTATCTTGTCTTCTATAGGGCGGTACAGTCTCCCGCTGGCAATCCAATCCGCATAAACAAGTTTCTTCCGACCACAAGGACCATCAAACTCCGTATCAATCCCAATGATATCATTTCGGATATCTTGAAAAGACCTGGTCAGAAGTTGCTTATCGTTCATTGCTTTAGTTTTCTTGTTTGGTACTCGGCTATTCCTTTATCCAAAAAGTCAATGAATGCTGACACGCTCAGATCATAGGCTCTTGGCTTTGCCAAAAGGTTCTGATCTTCATCCATGAGGATGTATAGTGGCTGAGCATTGTTATTGTACTTCACTATCTGATGATCGGCATTTTGCTTACCTATTGTCTTTTTCAACTTGCCATCATAGGAAGAAGTGTACCATGCTGACTCAGGCAGCTCGGTCTTGTCATCGACATAGAGCGCCAATACGACAAATTCATTTTTTAGCCTTCTCAGCACCTCAGGATCTGACCAAACTCTGGCTTCCATTTCACGACAGTTGACACAGCCATGGCCGGTAAAATCTATAAACACGGGCTTGCCTTGCTGTTCCGAACACTCAAGCGCCTGATCCAAATCAAAATACCCCTGAATGCCATGCGGAAAGTGCAGAATATCGGCATGTTTAGGTTCTTCGCAAATAGTACTTTCCTGACTTAGTGTGCCAGAAGATTGAGTCATGTTCCAGTCCATAGTCGTCATTGGCGGAAGGTAACCCGCCAACGCTTTCAGTGGTGCTCCGAACATGCCCGGAATGAGGTAAACAACGAAGGAGAACGTGACGATTGCCAAAACCAACCTTGGCACACCGATCCGATCCATTTTACTATCATGGGGAAGGGTGATTTTACCCAAAAGGTAAAGTCCAATCAATGAGAAAATAACAATCCAAAGTGCCAAATACACCTCTCTATCGAGGATTCCCCAGTGATAAACCTGATCGGCAACACTCAGGAATTTCAAACCTAAAGCAAGCTCGAGAAATCCTAGAATCACTTTTACAGAGTTCAACCATCCTCCAGATTTAGGCAGCTTCTGCATCCACTGCGGGAAGATGGCGAAAAGTGCAAATGGCAATGCCAGCGCCAAGGAAAAGGAGAACATTCCAACAATAGGCTTGATAATAGCTCCACCAGCTGAGGCCACTAAAATGGAACCTACAATGGGGCCTGTGCACGAAAATGAAACCAATACGATCGTGAATGCCATGAAGAATATCCCAATGAGACCTCCTTTTTCAGACTTTTCGTCAACCTTATTTACCAGACTACTGGGCAGCACGATTTCAAACATTCCCAAAAAGGAAAGAGCGAAAACGATAAATATCCCGAAGAAGAAAAGATTCGGCAGCCAATGCGTACTGAGCCAGTTGGCAAACTCCGGCCCATTGATCCAGGAAACGATG
Organism: Cyclobacteriaceae bacterium; assembly: GCA_039970095.1. Lineage (GTDB taxonomy): Bacteria > Bacteroidota > Bacteroidia > Cytophagales > Cyclobacteriaceae > JAMZMI01. Next base: position 39,134 of record JBDVMP010000070.1, on the reverse strand, counting down.
GTTCCCGACAGGGTATAAATGACGATGATGGATAGTCCGTACAGCACGCCTTGTTTGATAGAGCCTGCTTTGCCATTACCCGATTTCGTAAAAAATGTTACCGTCATTGGGATCATGGGAAACACACACGGGGTAAGTAATGCAGCCAGACCTGCCAGGAAAGCCAATATTGCAAAACCGAATAATGAACTATTTTCCGCTGGTAGGACCTCCTCTTCCACTTTGCTGACAAGAGGATCTTTAGCAACCTCCGAAGAATCAACCTGACTTACGGCTTGCACCGAATCAGAGGTTTCTACTACTTCTACTATGGTAGATTCCTCTAAAGGCTCTTCGGCATCCTTAACTTTATCGCTCTTAGGCAACTTTGTGATCGACTGATCAACTGGTTTTACCGTCTGAACTTTCTCCGGTTCGGTCGGCTGCTTACTTTCTTCTATTTTGTTGACTTCAGGCTTATCTTCCTCAACCACAGGTTCTGGAGCTGGCACGGCCTTGATTTCTTCAAAAGAAAAAGCTCCATCGCCCGGAATGCACTTACCATCTACGGTGGTGCAAACCTGATATTCGTAATCTCCCGCTATGACCGGGTTTTCTGCCAGGATTTTTACCGTCTGGCGAAACTCAGCATCATACTCAAAATAGCTCACCTCACCTTCGAAAATATCATCATATTTCCGCTTAGGGTTAATCGGTTTAATCCCTCCTACGAGCTCATAAGTGTCGTTTTCGGTAAACCAAAACTCAGTCACTTTAGGGCCAACGTCCTTACTGAAGTCAGATGAGTAGATGTACCACGTGTCATCGAGAACAACCTTGAAAATCAGGTCAACTTCTTCACCGATTACCACCTCGGATTTGGATGTCTCCAGCTCCCATTTAGCCGGATCCAGAATCTGAGCACTGGTGATTAATGTAAAAAGCGAAAGGATAAATACGATTGAGTATTTCATTTGGGGTTTAAAAAGTTTTCGTTGGAAGTTTTTCAGAAAAATCATGAGTATATCATTACCAGAAATATGACCGCAATTTCTTCAAATTTTATCTTATCTCCGGTAATGAATGTTACTCTACTGATTTACTACTCTACGAATTCTATTTTTGTGGGATTAGTTCAATCATAGCGTTTTTTGGCTTGGTTTCTTCCTCGCTGATGGCAGTCCCCTTAGCGCGAGCCTCTTCAGCGCCGGCTTTATCGTCAGCTTTTTCCAATAAATCCGCTTGTAGATTGTAATAAGACACCTTGTACTTTTGATTTGGCTCAGCATCTGCTCCCATTTCAGCCCAGTCGGCAGCCATATTTAAGATTTCCGGAGATTCTCCATATCTCTTCATCGTGAGACAATAATTGTACAGTGTCAACGGTGTGGCTTCTATGATTTTTGCTTCCAGACCCTTGTCTATCTCGTTGGCATATTCCGACCACATCTGCTGACCGTAGTAAGCATTGATCTGAGCATATACCATTAGTTTTTCGGCTCTATCAAATCCAGAGTTTTTGATCTCCGCCATGTAGGCGTCAAACCCTTCAGCATCGAAATCGCGGGTTTTATCTTCATTGTACGTTACAAAACTCCATGAAGCTGACATGTAAACGTCATAGATTTTGTCGTCCACTTCTTTCTTATCAAACTCTTTGTAGAACTTGGCTCTATTCTTAACCAGATACTGGAATGTCGGTGATTTGTAATCTTTCAGGTATTCTTTTATCAATGTCCAGTTTTCTTCTTCTTTAAGCTTTTTCGCCTTTTGGCTATTCAAATAGTCACTAGCCACCGTACTCATCTCATCACTCTTGTAAGCATTTTTAAGTGCCATCAAGTATGACTTCACCGTTTCGTAATCTCTGTTTCCAGATTCGTATCTATCTTCCAGAAATGCAAGGTTTTTATCCGGGCTCAAAGCGTCTTTGGCATGCTGCATGAACTCCTCAATGCTAGTAGATCCAACCGTTTGGTGAACTACTTCTCCATCTGGGTCAAGGTAAACGTAGGTAGGGTACGCTCTTACGTTAAATTGATCTTTAAGCTCAATTCCTTCACCTTTTTCCATATCAAACTTGGCGTTGATAAATCTATCATTGAAAAAGGCAGCAAGAGTTGAGTCCGTAAACACATTTTTGGCCATTTGCTTACATGGTCCGCACCATGTGGTGTAAGCATCAAAAAATATCAACTTATTCTCTTCTTTCGCTTTGGCTTTGACACCTGCCCAATCAAGGTCCTCAAACTGAATCCCTTTGCTTTCTTCAAATTTGGTCAATGCTTCTTTTGCATAATCAATAAATGGATCGGCTTCCGTATATCCGCCAAATCTTGTGATTAACTCACCGTTTGAATCCAAAAACAGATAGGCTGGATAAGCTCTGATCTCGAACTTCTTATTCACTTCAATACCCTCACCCTTCTCTGCATTCATCTTTACATTGATAAAGTTCTCATTGTAATAATCAGCTACTTTGTCAAGTGTGAATACATTTCTATCCATCTGGATACACGGACGACACCATGTGGTGTAGGCATCAATAAAAATTGGTTTTCCTTCTTTTTTGGATTTTGCCAAAACATCATCCCAAACAAACTCCTCTTCGAATATGATGGAACGGGTGTTCTCAAGTCTGCTGATTCCGTTTTTTATGGCCAAGCTGGCCACCTCATGAGATTTAGACGGATCTTTATCAAACGTCCATGCATTGCTAGAGGTTAGCTGTTCTCCATCAGCTGAAAAGAATACATACGCCGGGTACATCAACATCTGCAGTTTAGGGCCGAAAGCTTTGCCGGCCTCTGAATGCATGTTTATTCTTATGCTCACAAAGTTATCATTGTACAACCCGGCAATACTATCAACCGAAAACACGTTCTTAATAACTGATTCGACACTTGGACGTCCTTCTATATATGCATCTACGAAAATGAACTTCTTCTCCTTCTCAGCTACTTTCATTGCTTCCTCCCAACTCAAATCCCTAAAGTTTAGTTCGGACTGAGCGAATACTCCAATGGTGCTCAGGGATAGCGTCAAAGTGAGGAGCATTACTTTCCAATTGTTCTGGGTTCTTTTCATGGTTAATTTGTCTTTTTGTAAAATTTCTTTGTCTTAATTATTATATCCTGGGTTCTGCTGAATCACGTCCCCACTTAGGTCTATATCGATTTGTGGAATAGGCAAAACTTTCATTTCTTCAGAAAGGTTCGGGTTTCTTAAGGGTCTGCCCGTTCTCATTAGATCAAACCTGTGCAACCCTTCGAAAGCAAGTTCGAACTTTCTTTCTTCCAGTATCTTATTTACCAATACATCTGAGTCCGCAAAGTCACCCATTGTCAAGTCCGAATTATTTTCAAAAACTCGATTTCGTATCTGGTTGATAATATCAACAGATTCCTGGTTGACTCCAGCGGTATGGGCCAAGGCTTCTGCTCTTGTTAAGAGCATTTCTGAAAGCCTGATCACGGGCACATTGTCCCGACCGTATGCTTCAGGAAACTTGAAGGTAGATCGGCGATCGGCTGTCAAGTGCTGATTGTATTGGGTGTCACCGCTATAAATGAGTGTGTCCTTGCGTAGATCGCCCTCTTCATACGAGGCTATGAAATCTTCATCTGCCCATACGGAAAGTTTGAAAAAGTAATAATACGAAATATCGTTGTTGCCCATTTCGTCAAGAGAAAATGGAAAACCAAAAATGTATTCCCTGGATATGTCGGTCAAATTTCTGGCGCTATTGTCAGGAAACAAGTCCAAAATATCTGGCTCAAAAGTATAGACATCAGACATGCCTATTACCTGCTGTGCATAGTCTGCCGCATTGGTATAATCCTGCATATACAGGTAAACCCTGGCAAGCAGTGCCTTTGCTCCTCCGACTGTGGCTCGCGAACGTGTGTCGAGATTTGAGCTATATGAGTCTGGTAAAAACTCAATGCTTTCTTTCAAATCTTTAATAATCTGTTCATACGTCTGCTGCACAGAGGACCTTGCGAGCGCGGGATCATCGAAGCTGTACCCCTGAAAAGGAGTCAACTGCAGCGGGAGTCCCAGTCCATCCATTTTTCCGATCAAGGCTCCATCGCCAAACATGACGAGCAGCTTATGATAAGCATAGGCTCTGATGAATTTAGCTTCCGCGATATGTTGCTGCTCTACATCCTCGTTGTACTTGCCAAACTCCGGAATTTTCACAATTAAGCTGTTGGCGAGGTTTATGACAGAATAGAGGTCTAGCCAAAAACCAGCGACATTGGCATCTTCCGGAGACAGCCCTCCATCTATGAATTTGACATAAAACTCAATCTCATCTGACTCTACAATTTCAGTAGTGAAATCAGCAAAAATGTAGTGGATACCTGTGGTAGCATAAGCCAGCTCCAGATAAGCTTCTCCGAGTGCTCGTTCGGCCAGAGCTTCTTCGCTGAAAACGTCTGTTTCCACGAGTGTATCTTCTGGTTTTATATCTAAGTACTTGTCACAGCCCGACAGTATCGTCAAAGCAATCAACAAAACAAAAATGTGTGATATATACGATTTACCTACCATCCTAAAATCCTAGATTAATTCCTATTTGGGTGATTTGAGCTTGTGGCATAGTCAATTCATCTACCCCGCCACTGAGAGCATTTGAGCCATAGGCGCTCACCTCAGGATCAAGTCCGGTGTATTTTGTAAATGTCCACAGGTTAGTCCCTCGCACATAAATACTGCACGTCCTCACCACTCCGTTAGTTTTAGATAATATGTGAGCGGGCAGATTATATGTCAGCTGGGCTGTTTTCAATCTCACGTAAGATCCGTCCTCTAAAAACCTGGAAGACTCACGGCTCGTCGTGTAGTCATAGGTTGCGTCATTTGCGGTAGGATCGTCCGGCTTTCGTATGGAAGCGTTTCGCAACGCCGGGACAGGAGTATCATGTCCCAATATTTTCCAGTAGTTATTGAGTTCTGCCAGCATATTATTTCCACGCCCTGTAGAATATGTCATAAGCGAGGCTTTGGATCCATTGAACATTTTATTGCCGTAGGAATATGTAAATGACATGTTCAACTCGAAGTTTTTAAAAGTCAAAATATTGTTGAACCCTCCAAAAAAATCCGGCTGATTAGATCCATAAATTTTCCTGTGTCGTTCCAGATCATCATCCACTCTCCAACGTCCTTCGGGAGGATTATCACTCACTACACCATCGCCATCTTTCCAGAGGGGATCTCCGGTCATTGGATCAACGCCCACCCACTGGTACAAAAAGAAAAGTCCTGCCTGAGAGCCCTCTTTCAAATATTTATTACCCGTGGGAGTCCTTCCAAGGTAGCCTCCCTGCTGGTTGAGTTTGATGATCTTGTTCTGGTTGCGAGACACATTGAAAGAAGTTCGCCACTTTAATGGCCCTAAATTGAAATTGGTATTGGTGCTAAATTCAATCCCTTGGTTCTTCATATCTCCAAGGTTTTGTTCCTGTGAACTGTAGCCCAGATAATACGGCACTGTGGAGCTGAATAGCAAGTTTTTAGTTCTTTTATAATACATATCCAATGTAAAATCGAGCTTCCCTTCCCACAAGGTCGCATCAACACCCACATCCCACGATTGGGTCTTTTGCCACTCTATATTGGGGTTCGGTGGCTGTTCTACTTCCAAAACACCGAGGCTTCCGTATTGTACATCTGAAAAAACGTACTGTCCCTGAAAACCATAATAAGAAGTAAATCCACTTCCCTGAATACCAGAAAAACCCAAACTCGCTCTCAATTTCAGATCTTCGATAAGAGAAACGTCCTTAAGAAAACCCTCCTCTGAGAGACGCCATCCGGCGGAGAAAGCTGGAAATCCTACGTACCTATTGTTAGCAGCAAATCGTGACGATCCGTCCATGCGGTAAGTAACTCCGGCCAGGTACTTGTTTTTATAATGATAATTGGCTCTTACAAAATAAGATACCAGGGCCCACTCTCGGGTAATGGCAGTACGAACTCTGCGATCGGCAGAGTTTGTTGCTTGAATGCTTTTGATATTGTCATTTGGGAAATTAACAGCAGAAACACCCAATGTGCTTTCTGTACTACTCTCCATGCTTTGCCCTACCACCACAGAAGTATTGTGATCTCCATTGATAGCTCTGTTTAATGTAAGGGTGTTGTTCACAACAAATTTTCTGTTCTGAACAGATGTTTCGATAGCCTCCCCATCGGGCAGAGAACCCGGTGCAGCACTTTTCCTACTGAAGGCATGGGAGTTGAATATATCAATTCCGACCTCAGACCTGAGCGCAAGCCAATCAAATAAATCAATCTGCCCGTAAATAGTGCTGACTACTCTGGTGTCTTCTAGCGTGTTGATGTTTTTGTTGGCTATGGCTAATGGATTTGTTTTGTCCGTTCCCGACAGCTTGGACATATCCTGAAAGAAAAGATAGTCGCCATTGTCATCCAAAATAGGCTCAGAAGGTGGTGCCTGCACGGCATTGTAATATATCTCTTGCGCATTGAGCGCACTATTTTCCGTATAGGTTATTGTACTATTTGAACCAAAAACCAGAAAATCGGTAGACTGATAGTTGAGGTTTATCCTTCCAGAATAGCGCTCAAAATCCTGATTGATGATATAAGAAGGCTGGTTGGTATATGAGCCACTGATATAGTATTGGCCTTTGTCTTCGCCACCAGACATGGTCACCCCTACTTCTTTCATTACCGCCGCACGGATTACTTCATCCTGCCAGTTTGTGTTGGCAGTACCGTTCACATATTCATATCCGTAGTATTTATTGAGGATAGTCCGATACTGATCCCCGTTTAGAAGTTTATAAGTATCAACGGGCTTAATCACCCCTGAAGAATATCTTAAATCCAGCCTTGGAGCACCTCTGGTTCCTTTTTTGGTAGTGATCAAAATCACACCGGCTGCCCCACGTGAGCCATAAATAGAAGTGGCATAGGAATCCTTTAGTATCTCGACAGACTCAATGTCGGCCGGGTTAAGATTGGAAAGTGGGTTTCTCTCAAATTCGGGTTGAAGGCTGAAAGTTGAGGACACTCTGGTACCTCCTCCTGTAGAAACCAGCCCTGATGATGAAGGGCTAAAGTTTGTTGTATTCAAGTCTTGCCCCGTGCCATACACAGGCACTCCATCAATTACAATGAGTGGGTTGTTGGCATCACCGCTCAGCGAGGTAAGCCCTCTGATGGTTATGGATGTGGCAGAGCCCGGCACTCCTGAACTGGAGTTGACAAAAACCCCGGCTGCTTTTCCCGCAAGGGCATTATCAAAGGAAAGTGCGGTTGTGCTTTCTATATCTTTTGAGGAAACCGAAGATATGGCACCTGTAAACTCTCCTCTCTTTTGGCTTCCATAACCGGTTACGACAACCTCATCTAGTCCTGTAATGGAAGGTTTTAGGGGAATAACCTTTCGGTTGATCAGTTGTAGTATCGGCACAAGCTGAGTTTCATAACCCACAGCCGATATGGCAACAGTATCTTTAGAATCTGCTTGTAAGCTGAAATTGCCATCTACATCTGAAGCGGTACCCTTGTGGGTGCCTTTGATTCCGATGGTAGCGCCTATCACGGGGCTATTATCATCACTGCCGATGATTTGAAGCTTTATCAACTTTGTTGATTCCTCTTCTTGTGCTACAGCACCAATCATCAAAGAAAAAAGTAAGACTGAAAGGAACAGTGCTCTCATAGTGAAAGAAGGGTTATGACGTGGAAACATCCTGAAAAAAGAACTTGCCCTGCATCAGAGCAGGGCAAGCTACAAATCATCACTGGATATTATTCAACACCTTTTCCTTTCCAAACATCGCTAAGGTATGTCTGTATCTCATCTACAATCGGACCTTTACCTCCAATTAGATAAATATTCAATCCGTCTACTATTACTCCGAAATCGCTTCGGCCAGTAAATGTATTTGGAATTGCAAACGCATCAGTATCAGACACTTCTGCCCATGTTGCTCCATCTTCAGAAACCCACATGTCAGCATATTGTACACCATCAGCTCCTTCACCACCAATCAAAAACAATTTACCATTGAACTCAAATACATTGGCCGCTTTTCGCTCAGGGAACGCTGCTGCACTTGACTCTTCAGTCCAAGTTGCTCCATCAGTAGAGCTCCATACATCGTTTAACAGAACACTTCCTCCATCAAGACCTCCGAAGATCCACATTTTGCCGTCAAAGACAATTGCCGCTGGTGCAGTTCTGGCTGGGAAAGCTGCTGATTCGGTAACCTGAGTATAAGTTGTTCCATCAGTAGTGCTCCAAACATCATTAAGCGGTGCTCCCAAGGCTCCAAAAAATCCAGCTCCATTTCCTCCAATCACCCACATTTTGCTATCATAGCTCAAAGCAGTAATGCCTTCTCTCGCTGAGAAAGTTATAGAGTCAACAAGAGTATGTTTGGTCCAGTCTAAACCATCAGTAGAGCTCCAAACATCGTTGATTGGATCATTGAATGGAATATTTCCATCTTCATCCTTTCTTCCTCTGGCCCATCCTCCAATTGACCAAATTTTGCCATTGAAATCATTTACCATGGCTACACTTCTACCCTGCGGCATAAGGTACCCCTCCTCTTCATCGACATAATTATATTGATTGTCTCGAGCATCTACCAAAGCCCAGGTAGCTCCTTCGTCTGATGACATGTACGTGCCAACTATGTCTGAAGTAGCAAATGAAGACGTTTCATAGGTGAAACCATAGACAAAAAGATTGCTGCCCACTTTTGCTGTTCTTACTATCTCAAAAGCATCCCACTGTTCTTCTGTCACTTTATTCCATGAAACAGTTTCCGGATCAACCTGAGATACGTTTACTGAAACGGTGTAAACATTCGCAGTTCCATCTTCAGCAATAACTGTGTAAACTACTGAGCTTGAAAAATCATTTGCCGTTACGCCACTTTCTTGTTCTACATCCGCGACGGTTACAGTGTTCTCATCTACAGTTTCATAAACAGCCACTAAAGCTGTAACATCAGTACCAAAAGGAAGGCTATCTACTCCGTTGGTAATGGTGAGGGCGGTTTGATCTATTGCAAAATCCGCTGTAAAGCCATCCAGGCTAAAGCCGATTAGGCCGGTCAGGTCACTCAGTTTTTCATCATCATCATTACATGAAAACAAAAATGACAAGGATAAACCCAGCGTTAATACTGCTAGTAGTCGAAAATTTGGTAAGCGTTTTTTCATCGTTGGTTTGATTTGGTTTGTGAATAATTTCAGTTAAATGCACGCCCCTTCGATAGATACGGTCTTACCCCTGATCTCATAACTGATATTGGGTGCTCCCATCATCGAAGTGATTATTTTTTCAAGTGATTCGTTTTCAAATTCGCCGGAGTATGAGTTTTTTGTGATACAGCCACTGACTTTAATATCGACCCCATACCATCTTTCTAGTCTCTTGATGACCTTGGACGAGTCTGCATCATTGAAGTACAGCAAGCCATCTTTCCAGCCAAAGAGCTCTTTTGCATCAAAATTTTCTCCCTTATCTACAGAGCCATCTACTTTGTTGATAGCCATATACTCAGTTTTGCGCACTTTAAGAGCAGGAATAAGCTTAACTAGAGGCATTGTTTTTACTGGCTCGGGGATTATGAGCTTGATCAATGGCGTGGTTTCCGTACTCTCACTCACCTCTGCTTGTCCTTCTTCTACAGCTACTATTACTTCATCATCATCTTCGAAAGCTGAGATACTGAGTGCTGAATTATCCACTGTGGTAGAAATATTGCCTGCATGTACCACAAGCGGTCGGTTAGTCTCTCTGGTATCAAAAAATGCTTCCCCAGATAAAAACACTTGTCGGTTTCGCTTGGACATGTTTACCGGATAGCTAATTGAGCTCCCGGAAGCAAGGGTCACTTTAGACCCATCACTCAGGGTATAGACAATCGGCCCTTCCTGATCGGAGTGGTAGGTCATATACTCTTCCGAATGATTCATTGATTTGAAAACCAACAAACCGGCAGCTAACACCATGACAATAGAAGCCGCGACCTTCATCCATGGCTTGAACCATGAGGTCTCTTTGGTATCCTCAATTTGAGCACTCACGTTTTCAAAACTGCTTTCGAAATAAGCTTGATCCATTTTGGTCTCTTGATCTGGTATTTGAAATTCTTCCCAGTCCTCCTCCATCATTTTAAGCATCTCTTGATTTGCTTCTGACTGTTCTAGCCATTTCGCCATTTCAATGAGCTCTTCTGGAGAACACCTTCCTTCCAAATACTTTTCTAAAAGTTTACTATTGTTGTTTGTCTTCATTTTGGGGTTGTAATAATGGTAATACACTTAACCCTGGTGGCACACCCACCCCAGAGCTCATATTTTTTAATCTTTTTTAAAATACTAAAGTAAAATAGGTGCCTGAAGGCTTTCAGGACTGATTATTATCCAACTGGATTTCCGCATTTTGTTCCAGATAGAGCTTTAGAAACTTCAAAGCCTTGTTGATCTGGTTCTCTACAGTACTCTTGGAGATATTCAGGTTTTCAGCTATTTCCTGATTACTCAGCCCCCTTTCACGACTTAGCTTGTAGATATTTCGTCGTTTCTCAGGGAGACTTTCAATCGCCCTGCAGGCTATTTGTTCTAAATCCTGATTGACAATTGCTGCTTCGGTCTGGTCAGTAAGCTCTTTTTGCTGCTGCAAATGTTGCGTCAGATAGGCCTGCTCATTGACTTGCTTTTTGAATTTGTTTAGGATAATATTCTTGGCAATCAACATGACATAGGCATTGAATGACAAGTCTGGGTTGAGACCTTCACGCTTCTCCCATATTTTCAAAAACACCTCTTGAACCACCCCTTCGCACTCCTCTACAGGTAGCTTGTACTTTCGTGAAAAATAGAAAAGTTTGGGCGCAAAAATCATGTACAATTCCTTGTACGAATCCTGCCTCCCACTCCGTGTTTGAGCGACCAAACTCTTGACAATATCTCTGTTATACGAATTCAAAATAGCCCCAATATACTCTGCTATTTACGCAAGAAAACAGAACAATCGCAAAAATTACAATCAAATTCAGAAGGGTGAAATTCGACAGGAAATAGCTTACCAACAATGGTATTATCAGTATCTCACTTACTCATTTCTTGATTTTTTAAAACACCTAATCAGCTAAAAATCAAGCATTTAACAAAAGACATAATCTTTAGGAAATTTTATCCTAATACTTGCGAAATTTCTTCGAAACCAATCGGCCATTTATTTCGATGGAAATGATATAAATCCCGGCAGGCCAGCCTCGAACATCCAGTTCGAAGTGCTGTTCATTAGAGACACCACTTACATATAGTTCCTTTCCTTGAAGGTTTGTAATCCAAATTTTATGCTCACTTCCTTGCTCAAAATTTACCTTCAAAAAGTCGCTCGAAGGGTTTGGAAATGGGGTCAGCTCTGACAGGGATTCCAAATCCGCCACAGCCAGTACACTACCATCAAAATACTTGCTTGCAAAATCAAAGGCTTCAGGTCCAAGTTCCATACCAATGAGACGTCCCGGGATGTCATCGGCAGGCGGATGAATCCCTCCCCATATACGGGATAAACTACACTGATCCGAAGCATCGCGATAGGTTGCCCATTGCAATGTAAGGTCAACGCTTGGGCCATCTTCGAAAACCAAAAACTCATCCTTAGGAGCGTGAAATTCCCCCATGCCTCCCGGGAAAAAGGGATCGCCTGTCAGCAGCGTCAGAATCTCCGCCGCGGTGCGCGAATAGGTAGAATGTCCGGAGATATAGCCAGCAAACGGTGGGGTTACAAAAGTTGGACGCTGATAAGGCCACCAGTTTTCCGCCAAAATCCAATCAACCCCTGCTTCATCTCTATAGGGGTCATCTATATAGTCCGGGCCTTTCCAAGCTTTAACTTTGATCTTTCCAATGTTTTCATCTTCAGAACCCGCCAGCGGATCGCCCTCCTCTACTTTTTCTATGAAATCGGTAATTAGATCGATTCCATTTTTATCATAATTACTACCTGATTCATTACTGGACTGCCCCTGATCGGCCATAAAACGGATAGCAGAAACAGGACGGATATAGTCATAATAACCCTTTATTCCCCATGCTACTACCGCAGCATCATGCATGGCACCCCCCAGCAGAAAATAGGACTTCACATCCCACTCAAGGTCATCGAGTTCCTCTCCCTGACCCATAAATTTCTTTTCTAACATTGGGTGATCCGAAACATGGTTCAACAGGGTAAACCAATGCCCTGGAGGAGTTTCTGAATCAGGTCCATCTGCCCAAAACTCTGCTAAAACACGGGCATAATCCCCTCTGGGAACCATTTGTGGCTCGTATGGCTCTCCTGTAACCGGATTAAGGTCATGCCCCGTACTATTGTCCCCTCCATTGATTAAATCATAAAATCCGGGGTGGTCATCGAACGAAGTAGGATAGCTCGTCAAATTACCAATACTACCTGGAGAAATATCCCATAGCACCCCGTCGGTGGCATCCAGGTGTGCAGACCAGCAAGATACCAATGCAAAAGACCAGCGATAATTATCAGAGGAATTGCCCCCATTGAGAGTATCCAACAATGGAGGAACGCCTGGATCATGATAAACCCAAAACTCATTACCATCACGCTCGTGGATGGTGAGATCGTCTTCGGTCAATGAAAAAGGAAGAACCGCACCCCATTCTGGGCCCAAGAAAGGTGATCCCCCTCCAACAATAACATTTCCACTTTGATCAATATAAACATCCAGAATAATCGGTTGCCACCTATTAGGGTCTGTAATATCCGGGTTACCTGGAAAGTCAGGAAGGATAGGCTCGTTTGTGGGCTCATAAAATACATTCTCGAATTGATTAGCTTCATTCGAGCCATCCTGGAGTCCATATTCAATGATCCGCTCTGCGATATAATTTCCCAAAGCTCCGGCATCACCAGATGAGTAGTCGGTAGAGGTATAATCAGTATCATAGCTAAGTTCATCCATTAAATCTTGCAGATATTGTAGTGTTTCATCTGCATTTGGCGAGTTAGCAAAACGATGAGAAAGCAACCTGAACATGCCATAGCTAATAGCCTTGTGTCTATCTAATTCAATGTCCTGACTGGCAAAACCTTGAAAATTGGTATGGAATCCGTGCACTGTTTTACCAAGAAAATATGGTTCTGACACTGGGTCAAAAACAGCCCATATATCATACATCAAAGCAGACGAATGAAATAGGTTTCGAGCATGAACAGTCGGTCGTGCAAAGTCTAATCTTATGGCATGGAGTAGTGCTTCATTCCATTCTCTGGCCACAGATTGCTGACCGAAAGTTGACGCACTTACCATAAGCATAGCAAAGCCCAAAACTAATTTTTGAATCCTTCTCATAATTCAATAGATATTACTTCAGTTAACGATTATTTTAGAAGTGTGAATAACTTCAAAAGTGCTGTTTAAAATACTTACAAGGTAAATTCCATTCGCAAGTCCAGAATTATCAAAACCTGTAATTGCTTCGTACAATTGCCTTTTAATCATGGTTTTGCCTTGCATATTGGTAACCAGTACCAAGACACTAGCATCTACTAATTCCTGAGTCAGATGTATTGTCCAGTCGTTCTTTACCACTGTGGGATAAACCCATGCCGTCCTTGTCTCCGGCTCAGTAAGAATCACCTCATAATCGCACTCACTCGGCTCATTGGCTAGCGAGTCATAGTTCAGAGCTGTTTTATCCATACACCCCATTACAGTTGTGAAACAGCCAAAATCCATATTGGCTTCCGGGTTATAATTATCCGCTTCGGCATCCATACACCCAAGTATGTAAACCCCGCCTTTCTCAATTATCATGTAATTGGAATTAGTCTCCAGGTCCTCGTAAGTTTCGGAAAACCCACCAGGCCAAATTATTCGAACCGAATCAACCACTTCAACTGAGCCTAACCCAAAATGCACAAAATCGGAATTGAGTGAAGAGCAACTAGAACCACCCTGCACCTCGGCTATCCTAACTGAATCACCAACGAATAATTTCACCTTGGCCCCATATGCATCACGGTTAGATGTGGTGCCTTCCAGTTTCAGTTTGAGCCAGTTTCCCTGAGACATTCGGTTCTCGTAAAAGAGCATATTGCCCTCTGTAGTGTTGGATGATTGCACCAGATTCAAGGCTGCAATGTCCATATCGCCATCATTGTCATAATCCGATAAAGCCAAGCCTCGCGATATGGTCTCACTATTGAAGCCGTAGCGTGAACTCACATCATCAAAGTGTAATCCGTCAATGTTTTTATAAAATTTATTAGGATCCAATTTGTTTACACTTAAGAACTCAGCACTCGAGATGTACCCATTTGCCAACAAAATATCCTTCAGCCCATCATGGTCTATATCCACCATCTCCACACCCCAAGTCGCGCTGAACAAATCTCCTGCATAAGTACTGGCCGTACCTGACTCATCTGTCACATCCACAAAATGATTTGACGACTCCTGTAAAAGAAGGGCATTTGTGCCAATGCTTGTAGTATAATAATCGAGTAACCCGTCATTATTAATATCACCACCGGCCACACCCATACCATAGAGCTTGACCCCCAGCCCGTTATTTTCACCAACTTCCGTGAAGCTTTGATCTGGATAATTATTGATCAAAGCCGCACTCGGCAAAACCTCCTGTCCAAAATCATTTGCCACATACAAATCCGGAATATCGTCACCGTTGATATCCGTAGAGACCGCTGCAACGCCACAGCCCACATCGGCTACACCATATTCCTCTGACATTTCCGTAAAAGTCAGGTCTCCATTGTTGACATAAAGTTGATTGGCATAGCAGATATGCTCAAACCCCGGTCTTATTTCATCAACATAATTGACGATATACATATCAAGTAAACCATCCAGGTTAACATCCAAAAAAATAGATGCCAGAGAATATCTTTGGCTACCAAAACCAGCGGAAATTGAAATGTCGGTAAAAGTGCCATCTCCATTGTTCAGATACAAGTAATTAGCCTGGCGCTGATCCGTCACAATGAGCACTTCCTTATAACCGTCATTGTTAATGTCGCCAGCATTTATACCAACTGTTCGTTGACGTGCAGGATGAACCAGGCCGCTCTGCTCAGTTACATCCTCGAAACGCCCATTGCCAATATTTCGATAAAGTTTATCCCCATTGGTTATTCCCGAAACGGCTAAGTCATCAAATCCATCTCGGTCAAAATCGAAAAAGGCTATACCTCCTCCCATATAGTCCGCAGAAAACGCCACATGCTTAAGACCTATTTCGTCCGCTTTTTCTACCAGAACTTGAGCTGATAGCTCATTTCGGCATAAACCAAACAAAATGAAAATGAATACAATAGACCTCATTGACTGAATCTTGAAGAATTCAAACTTAACAAGAGTACAATTTCCGCAAAGAAAAGGAACACTCAAAACCATGAGCGCATTTATCCTCTCACCTTAAGAATACAACCCCAAGGATACCTGCACCTACTTGAGAAGGGGTTAAAACATAAAATCACTCCCAAGACCAGGCTGAGGAGTGATTTAAAAAATGATGATTTTTTTGTAAGCAAACAACTACATCCAAAAGGCCGCATACAGAATGACCACAATGGCTACAATGCCTATAGCCCCGACATTGAATACTACATCCGTTTTGAAAAGCGTGGGCTGAACCGAAATGGCTTTGGCATCCTGAACATCCATTTTGGCGTTGGTGTAGATAACCATCCCCAACATCAAAAACAAAGTACTAATAACATAAACTGCTTCGTACCCAAGATGATCAAGTGGTGAGGTTAGGAATATTCCGCTAACCATGGCAGCCAAGCCTATTACCATCAAAACGTAACTGGCATTGACCAGTTTTTTCTGCACTGAACCTTTAGGAACCATAGCTCTTACTTTTGCTCCTCGATCAAAGAAACTAATACCCGAAGCAACTGCACACAAAATCATAAAGACATATCCCATTCTCAGTATAAATGGTATTTCCGGCGTGACAATATAGAAGAATATACCCGTTGGTAAAGTAAGGATGGCGGTCCATAGAGCGGCTTTATTCGTAATCTGTTTCCAGAAAAGGCCAAGCCCAAACACCACTACAACACCCGGATAAACAAACCCCGTTACCATCTGAATATATTGGAATACTTGATCCAAGGTTTTCAAAGAAGGAGCAACTATTATGGCAATAAACATAGCAGCAACAGCCATCAAACGACCTGTTCTGATCAATTGCTTATCAGTTGCGTCTGGCTTGATGTATGCCTTGAAAATATCCATAGTAAAGACCGTAGAGGTACTGTTGATCATTGATGCCAATGATGAAACTACCGCAGCAACCAATGCCGCAAAAGCAAGACCCCTTACTCCAACAGGCACAAAGTTTTGCAATAGC
This sequence comes from Cyclobacteriaceae bacterium, assembly GCA_039970095.1. Classification (GTDB taxonomy): domain Bacteria; phylum Bacteroidota; class Bacteroidia; order Cytophagales; family Cyclobacteriaceae; genus JAMZMI01. The sequence goes on along the minus strand of JBDVMP010000070.1, from coordinate 22,745 downwards.
CATGGGTAAGCTTCATCCGATTTTCCTATTGTTCCAACAGTCCTGGCTGCTAATTCGGGATCGTTTGTGATCACATAGGCTGTGATACCTGGTATCACCACCAACAAAGGAATTATGATTTTTAAATATCCTGCGAAAATCAAACCTCTCTTCGCTTCCTGAAGAGTTTTAGCGGCTAATCCCTTTTGAATGATGTATTGATTGAACCCCCAATAACCAAGGTTTATCAACCACATAGAACCCAATAGTACTGCCAACCCGGGAAGATCTCCAAACGCATCCTTCATTCCTCCAGCACCATCTGGAACCTCCTTTGTCCCTTTGGCTATAATCATGGAAAAGTGATCTCTGGCTCCTTCATAAATGTGTCCAAAACCATCAATAACACTTCCGTTACCCACAACATCCAAGGCTATGAATGTTGTAACTAAACCTCCTCCTACAAGGAAGACAACTTGAATCACATCCGTCCAAGCTACAGAAGATAATCCACCATATATGGAGTAAACCCCAGAGAAAACAAGTAGTCCTATGATACCATAAATCAATGGAACTCCCATAATCTTCTCCATTGCCAGAGCGCCCAGATAACTAACGGAAGTCAGGTTTACGAAAATGTAAACCAAAATCCAGAATCCTGCGAAAAGTGACCCTACCAGCTTACTGAACCGTTCATTCACAAACTGTGGCATGGTATATATTTTCTTTTCAAGAAAAATTGGAAGGAAATACTTAGCTACCAATATAAGGGCAATGGCGGCAATCCATTCATATGCAGCAATACCCAAACCAATGGCATATCCCGAACCAGACATGGCAATAAAATGCTCGGCAGAAATATTGGCCGCAATCAATGATGCTCCTATAGCCCACCATGTAAGCGAATTACTTGCTAGAAAATAGTCATTGGCCGTTTTTTGGTGTCCTTTTTTGTCCCGGGAAACATAAAGCCCCATGAACAAAATAGCTACACAATATGTACCAAAAACGATATAATCAAGTGTTGAAAATCCCATATTCGTTATTTAGGTTATAAAGGGTGATAAGTTGTTTTTAATCAAAATTCTATTCTTCAGAAGAGGTGGTAATAAACCTCATTCCAATTCAACATATTTTTAAAATCCCTAATTCTAGTATCATCATCTATCACAGCCAATTCTATATTAGCCATATCAGCAAAATCTTCCATAAACTGAGTAGTCACTGGCTTACTGAACACTGTATGGTGAGCCCCACCAGCCAAGATCCATGCCTGAGCAGCTGTCTGCAAATCTGGTTTAGCATCCCAAAGCACTCTGGCTACTGGGAGTTTTGGTAAATCATTTTCAGGCTCTACGGCATTCACCTCATTTACAAGTAGTCTAAATCTATCACCCATGTCCATCATAGCTACATTGATAGCCGGGCCAGCGTTGACGTCAAATACCAAACGCGCAGGATCATCCTTGCCGCCAATTCCCAATGGATGTACTTCACATCTCACCGGTCCAGAAGCAATAGAAGGACAAATCTCCAGCATATGCGAGCCCAATACTCTTGACCTTCCACCACTTCTAAAGTCATAAGTGTAATCTTCCATGAAAGAAGTACCACCCTCAAGTCCTTGCGCCATTACTTTCAAAGCGTAAGTCAAGGCAGAAGTTTTCCAGTCGCCTTCTCCCCCAAAACCATAACCATCAGCCATCAATCGCTGAGAAGCTATACCTGGCAGTTGTTTCATACCATGCAAATCCTCAAAAGTATCTGTATATGCGCCAAAGCCTCCATCTTCTAGAAATGCTCTCAATCCCAATTCGATTTTGGCGGCATCAAGAAGTGACTGACTTGCAAGCACATCAGCAGTAATCTTGTACTGATCAGCGTAAACATCCAATTGCTTTTTCACCTGTTCATCAGACACTTGATTGACAAAAGCCACCACATCTCCTATACCATAGGTATTTACCTCATAGCCAAATTTCATTTGTGCTTCCACCTTGTCACCTTCTGTCACCGCGACTTGGCGCATGTTATCGCCAATACGAGCAAGTTTTAGATTTTGAAGCGCATGCCATCCGGCAGCTACTCTTGTCCAGTTGCCTATCTGTAATCTTGCCTCCTCATCTTTCCAATGACCTACTACTACCTTGCGTTTCTTTCTCAAACGACTAGCCATAAAACCAAACTCACGTCCACCGTGGGCAGACTGATTTTCGTTCATAAAATCCATATCAATATCATTCCATGGAATTTCGTCATTGTATTGTGTGTGGAAATGAGCCAATGGCTTACGCAAAATCTGAAGCCCCTTGATCCACATTTTAGCAGGAGAGAATGTGTGCATCCATGTCACCAAACCAATACAGTTGGTAGCATTGTTGGCCTCCTCACATACTTTGTATATATCGTCTGGGGTAGTAACCACTCCTTTGTATTTAACCTGAACGGGCACATGATCACTGGCATCAAGTGCTTTCGCTATTTCCTCAGAATGCTTTGCCACGTTTCTGAGGGTCTCTTCTCCATATAGGTGCTGGCTTCCTGTTACGAACCAAACTTCCAATTCATTCAAATTATACTTCATCTCTTATTATCAATTTTGGCCGTAATAGGCGTCTTTACCATGTTTTCTTTCCCAATGTTTGTTGATCAAAGCATCCTTCAATCGTGGAGCTTCCGGGTTGATCTGTCTTGTCAAATAAGCCATTCTGGCCAATTCCTCCAAAAGTTTGCTGTTGAATACTGATTTAGCTGCAGTCTTTCCCCAGGCAAAAGGACCATGATTGCCCAGTAATACCATTTCCACTTCTTTATATGAAAGGCCTTTATCAGTAAAGCAATCGATGATCTGCTGACCAGTCATATGCTCGTAGTTCCCTTGGATCAGCTCATCACTCATCGGAGGTGCGCATGGAATATCTTTAGTCAGATAGTCAGCGTGAGTTGTCCCGAAAATCGGAATGTCCATTTGTGCTTGCGCCCATGAAACCGAGTAAGTTGCATGAGTGTGGCTAATACCTCCCACTTCTTCCCATTCTTTGTAAAGGAAAGCGTGTGTTTTGGTATCCGAAGATGGACGCATCGAACCCTCAATAATGTTGTTATCAAAGTCCACAATCACAATATCTTCTGGCTTCAAAATGCTATAATCAACCCCACTTGGCTTAATTGCAAATACGCCTTCTTCTCTATCAACAGCACTTACATTACCAAAAGTAAATATGACCAAACCATACTCAGGAAGCTGCATATTAGCTTCATAGCATTCTCTTTTAAGTTCCTTAAACTTTGACATCTTGCTTATTTATTATTGATCTTGCTTTCTACGAAATACCCCAAAGACAAATACTTCTCATAAATCTTATTGTAAGTCTCTACGCCTTCAGACTGAGGGTGGTAAGTCTTTTCAAAACCATTGCCCATTGCTGATATAGCCGATTGTGTATCAGGATAAATACCGGCTGCTACGGCTGCATACATAGCAGCTCCTAAAGCTGGAACCTGATCAGAAACTGCAATTTTGATAGGCATATCCAACACGTTAGCCAAGGTCTGCATGATGAAACCTGATTTTTTTGCAACACCTCCTACACCTACTACTTCTTTGATTTCTACACCCTCTTCTATGAATCGATCCACAATGTTTTTTGAACCAAAGCAAATGGCTTCTACTAGGGATCTGAAGATATGGGGAGCTCTTGTACCTAAACTCAAATTGGCAATCGCAGCTTTCAATGATTGATTGGCATCAGGAGTTCTTCGCCCATTTACCCAATCTAGCGCTACAGGAGCAGTCTCACTCACAGGAGTAGCTTCTGCTTGTTTTGCCAGCTCGGCTATCATCTGATCCTTAGCCTCTTCAACTTGTTCTAGACTAAGTCCAAGATCCAAGTTTTCCAGTGGCCATACCAGTACATCTCTAAACCAAGCCAACACATCTCCAAAGGCTGACTGACCTGCCTCAAGCCCTACTAATCCTGGAATAACCGAACCATCAACTTGGCCACAAATTCCCTTCACTGTTTTTGTCCCAATGTTGGCTTCTGAAGCGACTATAACGTCGCATGTGGATGTACCCATGACGCGAACGAGCGTACCTTCTCGCACCTCAGCACCAACGGCACCTGAATGTGCATCGAAAGTACCAACGGCTATATCTACATCCTGAGTCAAACCAAGACGATCTGCCCATTCCTTGCACAGCTTACCCGCAGACAGATCTGAAGTGTGTGTCTCGGAGAACAGATTTTTCTTAAGATCAACCAAATAAGGGTCAAGCTTATCTAAAAACTCATCTTCGGGAAGTCCTCCCCAGCTCTCATGCCACATAGCCTTATGACCAGCGGCACATCTTGAGCGTTTCAATTCGCTCAAATCGCCTTGTCCTATCAAGATATGAGTCATCATATCGCAATGCTCTACCCATGAGTAAGCGGCTGATTTCACAGCGGTATCTTCTCTGGCCACATGAAGGATTTTTGCCCAAAACCATTCAGAAGAATAAATACCTCCCTCGTATTTTGTAAAATCTTCTCCCCCCCAGCTTCTCGCCAAATGGTTGATTTCATTAGCTTCGGCTAAAGCCGTATGATCTTTCCATAGCACCATCATGGCATTTGGGTTTTCTTCAAAGCCTGGAAGTAATGAAAGCGCAACACCCGACTTGTCCACGGGAATAGGTGATGAGCCAGTGGTATCTACACAAATACCTTTGATCGCAGCAGGATTCACTTGGCTTTCCTTGATCACCTCACGGATGGTGTATTCCATTCCCTCAATATGATCCAAAGGGTGCTGCCTAAATTGATTGATAGCTGGATTGCAATACTTGCCCTCTTTCCAGCGAGAATACCACTGAACCTTACTACCAACCACACTTCCATCATTAGCATCTACCAAAACGGAGCGAACAGAGTCCGAACCAAAGTCTAAGCCAATTACATAGTTGTTTTTCATCATCATTCTATGACATTTTTAGAATTAAGCTAAAGTAAGAAAAATATTTTATTAAGTGTACTTAATACATTTAAAATACATAAGCTACATTTGACAAATTAGGCTTCACATATAAGTGCTTTATCTTAGCACTACAAAACCAAATACTGACACTGAACCTTCTAAAAAGAACCACATGCAAAACAAGTACTCCGAGCAAACACATCTCCTCGTCGCAGTGGACTGCATCATATTCGGTTTTGATAATGATGAATTAAAGCTTCTTCTGATAAAAAGAGATTTTGAGCCTGAAAGGGGTAGATGGTCGTTGATGGGTGGTTTTTTGCAAACAGATGAAAACACAGATCAGGCGGCTAGCAGGGTTTTGCAAAAACTAACAGGGCTACATGATGTTTATCTGGAGCAAGTGAGCACATTCAGTAATCCGAACAGAGACCCTGTAGAGCGAACTATATCGGTGGCTTACTATGCGCTCATCAATATTCTGGATCACGATAAAGAATTAATCAAACAGCACTCTGCTGAATGGTTCAGTCTGACCAAACTCCCCAACCTGATATTTGACCATGAGACAATGGTACAAATGGCAATGCATCGCCTGCGCTACAAAGCCTCGGTAGAGCCCATAGGCTTTGAACTTTTACCTGAAAAGTTCACAATGCGTCAACTGCAAAAGCTCTACGAGGCTATCCAAAACCAGGAAATAGACAAACGAAACTTTATCAAGAAAATCAACAATCTGAATGTGCTCGTAAAACTGGAAGAAAAAGACATGACGTCAAGCAAAAAGGGTTCCTTCCTCTATCAGTTTGACAAGGAAAAGTACGATGCTTCCAGGTTCCTACTAAACATAGGCACAATGGACTCCTGATCAATAGATTCAATTTGATTTTCTACTATTTAAATAGAGCGGGATTCAACATCTTTCATCACTCTCAGTCAATACTAACTGAGATTCCTCGATGATGACAAAGTCTCATATCCAGTATTCTACATGATATTAATCATGCAATTGGGTAAACATCTTGGTTCTAAATATCGTAATATTGCAATGAAACAATTTCAATTAGCTGGAATTGCAAAAACATTGAAATCATGAGTACAGAGCAACAATTGAAAAACGAGGTGAAAGAGCGATATGCTCGAATAGCAGGTCAGGAAAAAGCCGAAAATGCAGCTTCATGCTGCGGAGCAACCACTCCATCGAACAAGATTTATAACATCATGATGGATGACTACACCGGAACGGATGGTTATATGGAAGATGCTGATTTGGGTTTGGGGTGTGGACTACCCACACAATTTGCTCAAATCAGAAAAGGAGACACGGTAATAGATCTGGGCTCTGGAGCCGGCAATGATTGCTTCGTAGCACGACATGAAACGGGTGCTGAAGGTAAGGTAATAGGGGTTGATTTCACTCCTGCCATGATCGAAAAGGCACGGACAAATGCCGAAAAACTTGGCTACAACAATGTGGAGTTCCGAGAAGGGGATATCGACGATATGCCTATAAGCAATGATGTGGCTGATGTTGTGGTGAGCAACTGCGTGCTCAACCTTGTTCCGAACAAGCCGAAGGTTATTAATGAAATCTTTAGGGTACTAAAGTCTGGTGGTCATTTTAGCATTTCAGACATTGTACTTGTAGGCGATCTTCCCGAAGCACTGAGACAGGACGCTGAAATGTACGCAGGATGTGTGGCTGGAGCTATCCAAAAGCGTGACTATCTGCAATATCTCGAAGATGCCGGTTTCAAAAATATCATCCTTCAAAAAGAAAAACCGATCACTATCCCGGATGATATTCTGGAAAAATACCTGAACGCTCAAGAAATAGATGACTTTAATAATGGAGCTACCGGCATATTTAGCATCACTGTTTTTGCTGAAAAGCCAGGTAGTAAAACCGAAAAACCGAAGGTAAAGCTTTCAGAAATACAAAATCAGGGCGGGTGCTGCTCTCCGGAATCTGGATGTTGCTGATGTTGGCAAAAAACTAACAATGTATTTAGAATTGAACATTGTTTTTTAACTAGAACCATCGAGTTGAATGAAAATCGGTCTGGCACAAACGCGTCCCACAAAGGGTGATATTTCAATTAATCTGCAGAAACATCAGCTTTTTATAAAGCAGGGAATCAAAAATGGGCTTGACGCTATTTTCTTTTCGGAGTTATCAATAACTGGGTATGAACCTACACTGGCGAGGAAATTAGCCTTCATTCCTGAAGATAGGCGATTTGATGAAATTCAAAACCTGACGGCCAAGTACGGCATAATCGTCGGGTATGGTGCCCCAATTGCAAACGGAACTGATGCGAGCATCAGTATGATCCTCCATCAAGCAGAAAAAAAGCCCAGTGCCTACATCAAGGAATATCTACACGAGGACGAGTTCCCGTTCTTCGTTGGTGGAAAAAATGAATTTCAAACCGTGGGGAGAGACCCAAAAATTGGTTTGGCTATTTGCTACGAACTGACCGTAACGCAACACCGTCAAAAATCCCTTGAATCAGGTGCTGACATTTATCTGGCCTCCGTTGCGAAGACAGTTTCCGGCGCTGAAAGATCAGGGGGTATATTATCTAAAGTGGCTAAGGAAAACAATATCATCACCATGATGGTAAACGCTGTGGGGCCTTGCGACAACTTTGTTTGCGGAGGAATGTCTGCCATATGGAATCAGGAAGGAGAGTTAATTGGTCAACTAGAATCAGAAGAAGAAGCAATTTTAACCATTGATACCGCCAATCTGCAGACGAGTATTATTCAGCCATAGACAAAAATCAGCCGTGCAGGTTTTTCATTTTATAAAGTGAAGGGCCGCCCTGCACACCTGTTTTCTTTTCGTTAGTTGGTTCCAGCAAGCCTGTTTGCAGTATACGCTTTCTGAAGTTACGCTTATCAAGCTGTTGTCCCAAAATACTCTGATAGAGCTCCTGTAGCTCTGTCAGTGTGAATTTTTCTGGTAACAACTCCCCAAAGATTAGTTTCTGTTCTAAGTTGGTTCGCAGTTTTATCAGCGCATCTTGCGCCAATGGAAGGTGGCCAAAACCCAGCTCCGGCAAATCACTGACATCAAACCACTGAATATCTTTCACATAATTTTTGGGAATTACCGGATGATTTTCTGGTTTGATCAAAGCGTAAAAACATATTGTAACAACCCGCTTAACCGGATGTCTGTCTATCTGGCTATAGGTTTTCACCTGCTCTTTGTGAATATCTCTGATCCCCGTAAGATTGAACAATACTTTATCCACGGACTCTTCGAGGGTTTCGCCCATACCCATGACACCTCCTGGCAACATCCAGTAATCCTTATAGGGTTCTATGGCACGCTTGACCAGCATGACTTTCAGCGTATTGTCCTGAAAACCAAATACTGCACAATCTACTGTGAGAGTGCATTCGTACGAATGTTCGTTTACGGAGTTGAAGAGTATTTCCAAAATGGAAAGTTATTTGTGAGTCGAAATTAATTCGTTTTGACCACAGACTCAAACAACGTATCAGAATGTGCGTCTATCCGACGAAAAAATCAGTTCCAATATCGACGAAAAACTCTATAATTCCCTAAAGCAGAATTGATTGATACTATAGGTTGACTGAAGAAACGCCCTCAGAAATACCAACCTGATAGACTGCCGTGTCAATGTTCACAGCTTTTTTGTAGCCAGACACCACGCTTTCAATAACCTCACTGACTTTGGATTTTTCCACAAGATTGATCGTGCATCCACCAAAACCACCACCCATCATACGCGCACCGATTACGGCAGGATGGTCTTTCACCAGGTCAACAAGCACGTCAAGCTCGGAACATGATACCTCATACAGTTTGCTCAACCCTTCGTGGGTTTCAAACATCAGTGTTCCCACTTTTTGAATATCATTGGCCTGCAATGCCTCACATGTGTCAATTACCCGTTGAATTTCCTCGATCATGTATTTACATCGGTTAAACACTTTTTCCGATACCATACCCTCTATTTGAGCGAGTTCATTGGGTGATGCATCTCTGAGAGATGTGATTTTTGGGTTTATAGATTTTAGAGCCACTACACCCTCCTCACACTGCAAACGACGCGTGTTGTACTCCGAACTTGCCAGGTTATGCTTCACTTTAGAATCGAAAAGCAGCAATTGGTAGTCGCCAAATTCTGCAGGAAAATATTCATACTCCATCGAACGGCAATCCAGCCTGATCACGTGATTCTCTTTGCCCATGCACGAGGCAAACTGATCCATGATTCCGCATTTCACCCCTGCAAAAGTGTGTTCTGCCATTTGTCCGATCGTCGCGATCTCTGGCTTTGAAAAACCTAAATCGAACATTTCATTGAGCGCGAACCCAAAACCACACTCTATGGCCGCTGAAGATGACATTCCTGAGCCCGCAGGAACATTGCTAGAGAATATCATATCGAATCCCTTATCTACAGTAGCTCCTCTCTTGCGCAACTGGTCTATTACTCCAAGAAAATAATTGGCCCACCCTGTTTCGCCAGGAGTCAGCTCTGTGTTTAGCTCAAATTCATAAGCTTCATTCAGGTCCAAGGCCTTGAGTAGACAAGTTCCCGTACCATTTTCGGCTATGGCAATTTTCACACTCTTGTCAACCGCCGCAGGAAGCACAAAACCATCGTTGTAATCCGTATGCTCTCCGATCAAATTGATTCTGCCCGGGGCATTGAATAGCTGTGGTTGTTTGCCGAATTCGTTTACAAATTGGCTCTGAAGTTCAGGGAAATCGATTTCTCGGAGCATTCTCTAATATTTTTACAGATTTCATGATTAAACTAACTTGTAATATAATATTAAAAACAGGCTATCGGGGCAACAAAAACCGCTTTTGAGTCATGTGACCCTCAAAATTGGCGAAAGCACCCCTTCTGCCTTTCTCAAACTCCAGAACCTAACTTAAATACCATTGAGGTAGTAGCTACCGGAAATCACAAACTGCTTATCAAGCAAATCCTGAGGCCCAAGAATGAGGATATTGACCCCATCATCATGTCCAACTTCCACTTCCTCTTTACTAAATCCATCTCCATCTTTGACAAAAACAAAGTAGCGATCGCCTTGTCTGATCAACTCCGAACTAGACATAACATATCCGCTATCAACGCCAAAAATCACTTCTGCAAACACAACCGAGTGACGAGCCAACTTAGGAAAATTCTCTTCAGGGTGAACGTGAACATTTGTGGCAAGCGTTTCATTATTCAGTGTCCCATTAATCAGAAAAACCGTTCCTTTAAAAGTATTGTTTCCTTTCGGTAGTTTAATTTCCACCCCCATTCCCAGTCCAATTTTTGGGATATCGGTCTGATAAACCTGGAGTTCCACATGCTGATGATCCCTATCGTTGATATTGATGATAGACGCATCCGGGTTGACCAATGCTCCTACTTTGGCAAAAACCTCCGTTACCGTTCCAGAAATAGGTGCAGAAATGTTCAGCCGGTTGGTGATGTTTTCCGGCGTGATCGAGTGAGGACTAATACCCATTCTGTTCAGATCCGCCACTATAGCACTGAGAGTGCTTTCGGCTGCTGCTTTTTGAGCTTTGAGTGCTTCATATTCGCGTGCAGAAACTGTGCTGCTTGAGGTCAGTTTTTCTTTTCTAATCAAATCCGCAGACACATAATCCAATTCAGATTTAGCAGCCAAATACGAACTCTGCATCTTAATTATCGAAGGATGATTCAAGACAGCCAGAGTCTGACCTTTGGTCACCACCTCACCGGGCAGCACATTGATGCTTTTCACGTAGGCAGAAATGGGCACAGAAACATCCAAAGAATTATTGGGAGGCACATCCATACGTCCGGTAGCCTTGATTTTGTGATACACCAGACCTTTAGGTAGCTGACCAAGCTTGATATTATTTGACTTGACCTGTTCTGACGTCAGGGTCACCTTGTCTGAAGTCACCTCACCAGACGCCTGAGTGGTTTCCGATTGGGTACAGCTAATCAATAGTGTACCAAGAAAGAATATGATTGATAAATATTTCATTTCGTTAAATAGTTTAATTCATTCAATGTTTTAAGTAGCAGATATTGTGTCTGCCAGATATTGCGCTGCGTTTCAAATGCACTACTCACGATCCTTACATATTCGAAATAGTTGATTTGACCAGCCTCCAGGGATTGATATGCTTGATCGATGATTTGCGTAGGATCTAGGTTGCTTTGTTTCTCATATCCACCCAGCCGCTGTATAAGTTCTTCACGAACCTTTAGGTCTCTATGTAGCCATCTTTCCAGCGAATGAATGTCCAACTCACTCTGCTGTTTTGATACCTCTAGAGCGATTTTTTCCATTTGCACTCTGGCACTCTGAGGTTTTGTCCAGAGCGGAAAAGAAGCACCCACTATCACCCCTTGAAACCCGGTTACGCCTTCAAGTTCCTGATTGAAATAGCCCACATTTAGTTTAGGAAAATAGCCAAGCTTCTCGGCTTTCAATTTTTGCTCCTGTACTTCTATCCGCTGGTCGTTCTGCGAATAGAAAACAGCACTTAACGCAGAATCTCCGGCATACGGAACGACCGGGAAATCCTGAGGCAAAATGAGGTTATGCTCCTCCATCCCTGTAAAGACGATAAGATCATTGGTTGCCTTTTCGTACTCCATCTTTGACTGAACCACCCGGTTTGAAAGATCAAAGTATTCCTGTCTCAAAACAGTAACACCGAGCGCATTTTTCTCACCTGCTTCCACAGCCAGCTTTGCTGATGCCATCAACTTTTCTATTTGCAAAAACTGGCTTTTCAGAGACTTGTATTCCTTGCCTGCATAAACCCAGCGCACAAACACATCTGTTACCTTATATTCAAGTTCTCGTTCGATGAGCAGCTTATCTTTCAGAGCCAATTCGATCTGCATATCGGCCGCATGGGATTGAGCAATAGCTCCTGGAATGTTGCCTATGGGTTGGTTCAAGGAAATATTATAATCATTGACCCCTGCATTGATTTGCCCGTATGTGATACTGCCTGAAAAGGCACCAGGGTCATATGATTGCTTTTTGACCGCTTCCTGTCTGGATACATTCAGGTCGGCTATTTTCACTGAAGGGTGATGTTGAAGTGCCATTTCCTTAGCTGCTTCGAGGGATGTTGGCGGTTGCTGTGCGTTGGCCGAAAACCCAACCAAAAGCAACATTACAACTGGCAAAGCTTTGCTCCATTTCACATTTCCGAGGTAATAGAGCACAGGTAAAATAATGAGCGTGAGCAAAGTAGAGCTAATCAGTCCTCCGATAACAACTGTGGCTAAAGGCCGCTGCACTTCTGCACCTGAAGACGATGAAAGGGCCATGGGCAAAAAACCCAATGAGGCCACTGCTGCGGTCATGATCACAGGCCGCATACGTGCCATACCACCATCGATTACCAGCTTTCGAAAATCAGTTTCACCTTTTTCGCGCAAGCGGTGATAATAACTAATAAGAACGATCCCGTTGAGTACGGCCACACCAAAGAGCGCAATGAAGCCAACGCCGGCGGAGATGCTAAATGGCATTCCTCGAAAAAACAGTGCTAAAACACCGCCAATGGCTGACAGAGGAACAGCGATAAAAATCATTAACGCGTCTTTGACTTTGCCAAATGTGAAATAGAGTAGCATGACTATGGAAATCAGAGCCAGAGGAACGGCCACAATCAACCTCTTTTTGGCATTGACCAGGTTTTCAAACTGACCACCATAAGAGACGGTATATCCTGCTGGTAGATTGATCTCATTGGTTATTTTTTGTTGCAGTTCCTCTACCAGCGAGGCTACATCGCGGTTTCTCACGTTCACCCCAATGTTGATTCTACGCTTGGCTTGATCACGACTGATTTGCAGAGGGCTTTCCCTATATTGAACAGTGCTCATCTGACTGACCGGAATCAAATTACCAGAAGCTGTTTTAACCCACAACTTGTCCAGGTCCAATTCACTCAGGTAACTATTATTATTACGAACGACGAGATCAAATTGTCTTTCATTCTCAAAAATCTGACCCGTAGCTGTGCCCGCATAAGCCGTTTGAATGATGGTATTCAAGTCGCCAATAGACACCCCATATTGAGCCGTCATCCGGCGGTCATACTTGATCAAGAGTTGTGGTAAACCTTCGGTTTGCTCTACTTTCACATCACCTACTCCATCTATTGGGGTTATGGCCGTTGCGATTCTTTGAGCGATTTCAGAGAGCTTTTGCATGTCTTCACCAAAAACCTGAATGGCGATATCTGTCTTTGCGCCAGTCATAAGCTCATTGAACCGGAGCTGTATAGGCTGAGTAAATTCAAAAGAAGACCCTAGGATTACATCCAGTTTTTCCTTCATGAGTTCCACCAGTTCCTCACGGTCATCGGTCGTTACCCATTCATCTTTTTCCTTTAGAATAATCATGATATCGGCATCCTCTATGGCCATAGGGTCGGTGGGAACTTCTGCCGTTCCAATTTTAGAAACTACATGCTTCACCTCAGGAAAATTGTCGAGCAGAATTTTTTCTGCTCTGGTGCTGGTTTTCACACTTTCACTCAAACCACTACCCGGCTGTAGCGTCATTTGCATAGCCAGATCGCCTTCCTCCAGGGTGGGAATAAATTCTCCCCCCATTCTCATAAAAACAACCACAGCCACAAGCATCAATGCGAATGAAAAAGACAGGACTGCCCGAGGAAAACGAAGCGACCACTCCAAAGAAGGTCGGTACATATCTCTCATTCGGTTGATGATTCTGTCAGCGAATGTCTTGGTTGAGCTTATGTCTTTTTTAAGGAAAATGGCTGACACGACAGGCACATAGGTCAGCGACAAAATCATAGCTCCGAGTATAGCAAAACTGACTGTCATGGCCATGGGCTGAAACATTTTGCCTTCTATTCCGGTCAAAGTCATGATTGGCACGAAAACGACTAATATGATCAAAACACCAAAGGCGGCCGACTTGTAGATTTGGCCCGAAGTATCAATAATGAATCGATCCATCTGCTTCTGACTGAGCTTTTCACCGACATGGTGAGCATAAAGCCCATGCAAAATCCCTTCTACGATGATCACCGCTCCATCTACCACTATACCAAAATCTATCGCTCCAAGCGACATCAAATTCGCTGATACGTCAAAAAAGCGCATCATGATAAAAGCAAAAAGCATTGACAATGGGATCACGCTCGCCACAATCACTCCTCCTCTCCAATTTCCGAGAAGCAATACCAGAACAAAAATCACGATTAGGCCTCCTTCTATAAGATTTCTCTCTACGGTATCGATCGCCTTTCCTATCAATATAGATCTATCCAGATAAGGAAGAATTTTCACTCCTGCTGGTAAAGCCGACTGGATCTGAGCCACTCTTTTCTGCACATTGGCAATAGCGTCAGATGAACTACTGCCTTTGAGCATGAGAGTAATGCCTCCCACAACTTCGCCTTTCCCATCCATGGTCATAGCACCGAAGCGTTTGGAACTACCAAGCTGAACAGTCGCTATATCGCGGACAAAAATGGGCACACCCCCATTTCTATCAACCACTATGTTTTCGATCTCCTCTTTATTCTCTACCCTTCCAACTGTTCGTATGTAAAGTGCCTTTTTTTCATTCTCGATATAGCTACCACCTGAATTTTCATTGTTGCTTTCTACGGCAGCCAGCACTTCTGGAATTGTCAGCTGAAGGGCGTAGAGCTTTTCTGGGTCAAGCGCGATCTCATATTGCTTCACATAACCTCCAAAGCTACTGACCTCAATTACACCTGGTATTCCGGCCATCTGTCGTTTGACCACCCAATCCTGAATTGTGCGTAACTCCATAATATCATACTGACCTTCATAGCCCGGCTGTACCTGAAGCACATATTGATAAATTTCCCCTAGCCCCGTGGTAATTGGCATCAATTCGGGGTTGGCCAAACCTCCTGGTATCTCCACAGTGTTGAGCTGCTCACGGACATACTGCCGCGCGTCGAGCTGAGGCATAGATTCCTTAAAAACGATGGTAACCACGCTCAATCCATATCTGGAAATAGATCTAATTTCCACAACCTCAGGGATATTGGCCATAGAGGCTTCAATTGGAAAAGTAATGAGCTGCTCTATTTCCTCAGCAGCTAATGTAGGCGAGGTGGCTACCACCTGCACCTGGTTGTTGGTAATGTCGGGAACCG
This sequence comes from Cyclobacteriaceae bacterium, assembly GCA_039970095.1. Lineage (GTDB taxonomy): Bacteria > Bacteroidota > Bacteroidia > Cytophagales > Cyclobacteriaceae > JAMZMI01. The sequence goes on along the minus strand of JBDVMP010000070.1, from coordinate 7,630 downwards.
CATCGAGCGGTATGCCTTTTATGGCATAAATACCCCCGAGTACAATGGCTCCAACGAGCACAAATACAACAACTTTATTCCGTACGGAATAGTCTATAATCTTTTGAAACATAAAAATCCTGCATTAATATAATGATGAACAATACTGCTCTGGGAGAGCGATTATGACATCAATGCAGGGGGTCCTCGAAGGCTAAATGCTGTTAGGTGAATTAGATCATCGCTCCGGTCATCAGCGATAATAAAGTAATCCTCGGATTGAACATCGGAGAGATTGACGAGCCCGAATTCACAAATACATACCACAAGAAAATCCGGCGAAATATTTACCGATTGAGCGGATATTTGAAATTCCTCGAGGTGGTGATCTCCAAGGTCAATTCCAAAAATATCTTTCAAAGCACCATCGTGACATTCGTGACTGAATACTACATCTCCGGCCTGCAACCTTGCATCCAAATGGTGATGGGATGTCATGGCATGAAGCAACAAAATAAATGTTGCCAAGCCGATAAAAGAGATATGTAGAATGTGGCTCTTCACTAAGTAAAAGTAACGGGGTTGTTTCCGTAATGTTCTCAAAAATACGATGGTCTACAGAAACTGTTTGTAACAAAAGGTACTTAAGCTTTTACTCCACCACTTCAAATCCCTCACCCGGCTCACCTAAGGCCTTTACGTTGATAGGTAAATATTGGAAGCGTGACTTCATGACTGTTACCTTTGAGGTCCACCATTTTTTCTTTTCCGTCACAGCCACGGTCTCTGCAGACTTAGAGAGCTGAGAGTAAAGCTTGTGCACTTTTGGCTTGAGTGTGGTCTTTTTATTTTTTTTGATCACCCTTATATTTCGCAGGCTTTTACCGGACCAAAAGCCATAACCGTGATAATGAAAATGAACTGTATTGGTGAGGTTGGGCTTTTCTCCTTCGATGATTCTTGGATAAAAGTTAATGGTAAATCTGGACAGCATTGATTCGTTGACATCAAATTCTATGAGGCTTTTGCCCGTAACCTTAAGCATAGTTTTGATCATAAAATCAAGCGAAAGTTTGGCCAGCTCATCTTCAACATAACTACCTCCCACATCTGAATGAACACCTGGAAACCACACTTCCGTCACTTTGTCCTCCATGTTCATAAGTGCCGGTTTAAAAGTGTTTCTGGTCTCGTCTATACCTACTATGTGGACGGCCTTTTTGACATTGCTTGCCACATTGTAGTTGTGAAAGTGATCCTGAACGGTTTGCTTAAAGTGCTTGAGTAGGTTGTTCCAAAACCCAAAAGCACTGACTGTGTCCCAAACTCCCAAAAACTCAATATCAACCTTTTGTCTCTCACAATTTACCGGGATATTGACATGATCAATTTTATTCTCAACCACTCGTGTTTCCCTGTTTTGTACTGCTCTCAGGGTTATGGTGATTTCTTCAGGAACTCCCAGCTTTTCAATTTGTGCAGCCAACATCCGAGCGGCGGCAGCTCCTCGACTGAAGCCGAAAATGAATATTTCATCTCCAGGTCTCCAGTCCTGCACAAACCTGTAATAAGCATTTTCCACAATCTCCTCTATGCCTTTGCCAGCCATACCTCGCAAAATCTGGAACCAAAAGCTGTTGTCATTGTCATTGCCTACCCCACGGTGATAGCGCACTATCTGACTGCCGTCATCATTCCTGAAAATATTTTTCAAATGGACAATATTAGTTACCAGCCCGCTGGATTTCGTGCCTGACTCATCGTTCCAGGTGCCATCCATCAAGATGATATGCTTACGCGGAATGGGGATGGCGCCAAAGTCCTTTTTGTAGGTAGTTGGTTTGCTTTTCATGAGTAAAGCGAATTATGGATCAATACATTGCAAGATATTTAAAAACTATTATCGAATTAAACCACCCTTTATTTGGATTGAAACCTAAACATTAGGGTCCTAAATGGGCATGAATCACAATTCAATTGTATTAACTTGGTATGCATTCGTTCAAACCGACTAAAATGACTCGCCGTATTAAACCTTTGTTTAGTGCTTGGATTGCCATCCTGATTCTTTCCATTTCACCACCTGCTCTTAAAGCACAGAGTCATCGAATTGACTCTGTAAGAAATCTACTTCAAAGTCTGGATGCACCTCAAAAAAGAGCTGCGGCCATTCACAACATTGTGTTGGGGGCAACTGTAATCAATCTGGATACGGCAGAGAAATACACAAGGATGTTGATGGAGTTAAGTGAAGATCTTGATTCGGGTGAGTATGACGCAAAAGCCTACAAATGTCTGGCTGAGATTACTCGACGCAAAGCTAACTACGAACAGGCTATTATGCATGCTGTCAAAGCCGATAGCCTGGCCGTATCGGCAGAAATGAAAACCAAAATCAACAACATTTTGGGTAACATCTATTTCTTCAAAGATGACTTTACCAATGCGGCTATCTACTACCAAAGAGCATTGGACATGGCCTTAACAGGTGGTGTGCAGGACGAAATAGCCAGAAACTACAACGGCTTGGGCATGAGTTACTTCCGTCTGGGTGAATATGCCGAAGCTCTCAAAGTAAACTTAAAAGCCCTGAACGTGGTGGATAGTCTTGAGCTGGACGTCCGCACGGGTTCTATACACGGCGTGATTGGAGTAATCTATCAAAACATGAATGACTATGCCTCAGCATATGTGGCTTATAAAAAGGCTATCTATGCTGACAGTGTAAAGGAAGACCCTCGTGGTGTGATCACATGGAAGATCAACTGGGCCATAGCGTTAGAAAATGAAGGTAAGTACGAAGAAGCTGAAGAAACCTACCTCTCATCTCTGGTAGATGCTAAGAAGTATAATTTCGCCAGGCTGGTATCCAACGTTTATTGTAATATGGGCGCCTTAAACTCAAAAACAGGTAATAAGGAAAAAGCGATAGCGCTTTTTGAGAACAGCTACAGAATAGCAGATAGTATAGGTGCAACTCATCTAATTGCCTATGACATACAAAACCTCGGGAGCTTGCACATTGAGAATAACAACCCTAAAAAAGCCTATAAGTATTTGGTAAGGGGGAGGAAAATGGCTCAAGAATTAGCTGACCCTAATTTTCTCAAGGACATCTATTTGGCTCTTGCTGATTATTATGAAAGAGTTGGTCGGTTCGACTCAGCACTTTCCAATTTTCAGAAATATGCTATTCAAAAAGACTCCATCCTAAGTGACTCCAAGCTAAAAGAGATAGGGAAAGTAGAAGCCGAATATGAATATGAAAAACAAAGAATCATAGACGAAAAAGAACACGAAAAAGAGCTTGAGATAGAAAGACAAAAACAAAAGCGACAGCAACTTATATTGATCGTTGGGGGAATAAGTGCCCTGATCATATTAGCCTTGTTAGTCATCATCTACAGAAGGCTCCAGGTTATTAAAAAACAAAACCAAATTATAGCGGAGCAAAAATCGGAGGTAGAGTCACAATCCCAGAAACTACAGGTTTTGGACATGGCCAAATCCAACTTCTTTGCCAACATCTCTCATGACCTTAGAAGCCCTCTCACTCTAATACTTGGTAGTATCGATCAGGTTCTGGAAGAAGAAAAGAACATATCAAGTAAATCTAAAGACCTGCTCGACTCGGGATATCGAAACAGCAAAAAATTGCTTTTCATGACGGACGAAATCAGGGATCTTTCGAGACTTCAGGAGGGCAGGCTACAATTGAAAAAACAATATGTTAAAATTGACGGGTATCTAAACCTACTCGTCAAGATGTTTAGCAGTGCGGCTATTTACAAGAAAATAGTTCTTGAATTCGACTCTAAACTAAAGCAAAGTAAAATTATAAAACTCGATCCTCATCAGTTTGAAAAGGTTATTTACAATTTGCTTTCCAATGCCGTGAGACACACAGAGGAACTTGGCAAAATCAAAGTTTCCGTAGAGGATGTGGATTCTTCCAAAGCGCTCATAACCATTTCTGATACTGGCATAGGCATACATCATGATCAGATTCAGCACATTTTCGATAGATACTATCAGGTGCCTACGGCGATTCCCGGAGAGACTTCCGGCTTTGGGATAGGGCTTGCGCTTTGTAAGGAGATCGTGCATCTACACGATGGTGAAATTTGGGTAGATAGCAGAGAGCATGAAGGCACCACATTTAGCATTACATTGAACTACTCCCCTGTTGATCCATCGTCAAAAGCGATAATTGATGAGTATTATGACCCTATTTTATCTCCACTGGAGTATGCACAGCCTGCAGAGCAAACCACACCTGTAGAAAGCGGAAAGAATACCTTGCTGATTGTGGAAGATCATCGCGAGATCAGGCAATACATGAACAACCTCTTGAAGGATCATTACAACATCGTGCTTGCAAAAAATGGAGAAGAAGCCCTCGGCCAGCTTAGGTCCCATAAAGTGGACTTGGTAATATCTGACCTCATGATGCCTTATATGGATGGTTTCGAATTCTTGAAAACCATAAAAGCCGACGATAAATACCAACACCTCCCGGTATTGATAGTGAGTGCGCGAACCGAGGAAGAGGACAAGTTGGAAATACTCAAACTTGGCGCAGAAGAGGTCATCGCCAAGCCTTTCACTCCCAAAGAATTGACGATCAGGTTACAAAATCTTTTAAATAAAAAAGGTGACCATAGTGTTTTGGAAATATTCGAACCAAGCAATGTGAACAGCGGGGTAGAAAACCTGATCAGTAAAAAACTGGAAAATCTGATACTGGAAAGAATAGACGACCAGCACTTATCGGTACTTGACCTATCCGAAGCAATGGCGGCAAGCGAAAGAAAAGTTTTCAGGCTTGTGAAGAAAATTTTCAACCTCACCCCTTTGGAACTAATCAAAGAAACTAGATGGAAATACCTCGATGCTTTGATCCAAAAAGGAACTAAAATGTCTGCTTCTGAAGCCGGAAGATCGATAGGTATCGGAAATGTTACTTATTTTAAGAAGCAGTTTAAAGACAGGTTCGGTATGGATTATGAAGAAACTATAACATCACCCAAATAAATGATTATGAAAAACACAGCCATTTCTACCATTATGCTAGTGCTGCTTTTTGCGTGCAGTGCACAGGTAAAAGATATCCCAAACAAAGATTGGCAGATCAAAACGGCGGTTCTACCTCTGGACGAGGCACTGCGAGCTGAAGCGACTGTTTTGGGCTTCAATGCTGACGGTAAAATCGTGAAAATCAAAGAAGGCACAAATGAAATGATTTGTTTAGCGGATGACCCATCTAAGGAAGGATTTAGTGCCGCGGCTTACCACAAAGATCTGGAGCCATTCATGCAACGAGGGCGCGATCTCAAAGAGCAGGGACTTTCGTTTCAGGAAGTTTTTGACCAAAGAGAAAAAGAGGTGAGTGAAGGCACATTGGAAATACCAGACAAAAGCACACTCTACGTGATGACCGGAGAAATTGATGAAAACCAAGAAGTTATCAACACTAAAATACGCTTTGTCATCTATATCCCGTATGCCACCGCCGAATCAACTGGCCTTCCTCTTGCCCCACCAGTGCCCGGAGCTCCATGGATCATGAATCCCGGCACGCATAGAGCGCATATCATGGTTACCCCAAATTAGCAACCTGAAATGCTGGGACTGAGAACCACAATTTACAAAGTAGCCGACCTTGAAGCTGCAAAAAAATGGTACGCCAAGGCATTCGACACAGAACCCTATTTTGATCAACCCTTTTATATTGGTTTTGATATAGGCGGCTATGAATTGGGGTTGCTTCCAGATAAAACAGACTCGCCTAAAACAGACAATATTCTATCGTATTGGGGAGTAGACAATATAGAAACGGCATATCAGAACATGATAGACCTGGGTGCAACAGCACATGAAAAGCCCAACAATGTAGGTGGCCCAATCGTGGTAGCGTCTGTCAAAGATCCGTGGGGCAATGTAATTGGGCTTATTTACAACCCCACTTTTAAAACCGTTTAAATCGCTCAAAAGCAGCACGTTCAAGTGATTCCCTGTGATTGGGATGAGCGATATTGATCAAAGCATGTGCGCGTTCTCTGAGGTTCTTTCCGTACAGATCTGCAATACCGTACTCTGTTGCCACATAATGCATATGCGCTCGTGTTGTCACAACACCGGCTCCTTCTTTTAAAAACGAACTGATCTTAGACTCTCCTCTTTTCGTAACAGAAGTCAAAGCGATAATCGGTTTTCCCCCAGGCGAGAGAGATGCACCTCTGATGAAATCCATCTGACCTCCCACTCCACTAAACATTCTCGTCCCGATTGAATCCGCACACACCTGACCAGTAATATCCACTTCAATGGCGCTGTTGATACTCGTCATTTTCGGCAATCGTCTGATGACTGCAGTATCGTTTACATACTGTATGTCCAGCATGCGTACCAGTGGATTGTCATCCACAAAATCGTAGAGTTTTCGAGACCCTATGAGAAAGCCTGAAACCAATACGTCTTTGTGCTGTGTCTTCAGCTTGTTATTGATTACTCCGCTTTCTACCAATGGCAAGATACCATCAGAAAACATCTCAGTGTGCACTCCTAAGTCCCGATGATTTCCTAGACAAGCCAATACTGCATCTGGTATCGCACCTATTCCCATCTGCAGAGTGGCTCCATCTTCGATGATTCCTGCTATGTGCTCCCCAATTTTTTTCTCCTCTGGAGAGGATGGGTGAGGCTGCATTTCAGGAATATCTTCCTCATACTCTATGCAGCTATCAAAGCTACTAATATGAAGTAGCCCATCACCGTGTGTTCGAGGCATTTTTGGATTAATCTGTGCGACCACCTTTTTGGCAGAATCTACTGCAGCCTTGGAGGTGTCTACAGAAATACCAAGCGAACAAAAACCGTGTTTATCTGGAGGAGATACCTGGATAAGTGCCACATCTATAGGAATCACCCCTGTGCGAAACATCAATGGAACTTCACTGAAAAAACTAGGAATAAAATCAGCATTACCCTCGTTTATCGCAGCGCGTATATTTCCTCCAATAAACATTGCATTGACATGAAAGCTGTCTCGATACTCGGTGTTTGCATATGAAGCATCACCTTCTGTATGCATGTGATAGATCTTCACGTCGCGCAGTTCATCTGCGCGACTAATCATGCCTTTTACAAGGGCCTGAGGTGCGGCACCCGCGGTATGAATAAAGACACGATCTCCAGATTTAATCAAGGAAACCGCTTCAAGAGCAGTCTTTTTTATGTTGTTCATTTCCCTGCAATGTTTAGAACTTATAAATATAAACAGGATATATAACCTGCTATGATCTAATGTGATACATAAACTTTGCTACAGGGAAGCACAAAAAACCAGAAGTAATTCAACAACCGACTTTAGGCAAAAGATTCCGTCTGCAGTGCGATTTCCAATTCCTCGTTCGTAGGGATTACCCATACCTGAACGGCGCTGTTCGTGGTGCTGATCAGATGATTTCCTGACTCCCTATTCTGATTCTCTGCCTGATCAAGCTCAATACCCAGCACTCCCAAATTTTCACAAACCAATGAGCGCAGCTCGGCACTATTCTCCCCTATACCAGCAGTAAAAACTATTGAATCAAGTGACCCCATCTCAGCTGCATACGCACCAATGTATTTCTTGATTCTGTTTACATAC
>JBDVMP010000069.1:0-130562 GCA_039970095.1 Cyclobacteriaceae bacterium | reverse complement strand
AAGCGCTAGAAGAGATAGCAGAAATGGCATTTCAAATCAACGAAGAAGTAGAAAACATTGGAGCCAGAAGGTTGCATACTGTTATGAGCAAGTTGCTCAATGACATACTTTTTGATATTCCTGACACTATAGGGGCCAATGCCCAGATAGTCATTGACAAGGCTATGGTGCAAGAGCGGCTGGACGGATTGGTTCAGGACAAAGATCTGAGTCAGTATATACTTTAAAGGCACAATCCTGACAGGTTTCTAAAATCTGTCAGAATTGTTTAAATCCCCTTCGGTCGATAGAAAAAAGTCTGTCTCGCCTTTCCCATCATAATTTCTTTCCACGAGTTGATATCAAACTCCAGACCGACAATCCCACAAGTTGGGATATTGTCGATTGGTTTATCGCTAAATCGATTGTGAAATTGAGTGAACGTAGGATTGTGTCCCACAATGGCAATACAATCCTCTGATGAAAACCCACCCAGTATCCCTTCTATATCCTGAAAAGAACAGTGATATAGCCTATTTGATAGCATGATTTGCTCTTCTGAATATTCCCAATAGTCTGCCAGATGTAGGGCTGTATAGAATGCACGGCTTGCAGTGCTGGTGATGATCAGGTTAGGAGCGGCCACATGTTTTTTTAGGTATTTCCCCATTTTGCCAATGGCTTTTCTGCCTCTGGGGCCAAGTGGTCTGTCATGATCGTCAAGGTCAAAAGCCCAGGAGGATTTGGCATGTCTGATCAGATATAGTGTCTTCATTGTGTTTTGGTAAGATTGTGCTTATCAAAGGTTATTAATTTGACTTTCAGAAATTCTTTTTCACTTGGATTAGCAGTCAGCTCTATGGCCTGCTCCAGTTGAGCTTTTGCCTCGGTATACATTTTCATAGAAGCTAGTAACTCAGATTTTATGGCTGGCAAGAGGTAATTGCGCTGCAGCGAAGGTTCAGACTCAATAGTCTTCAACTCCACAAGAGCCTTTTCTGCTCCGTAAACTTTTTCGTAGGTAACTAACCTGTTCAGCGCGATGATAGGGTTTGGGTTGATGTTTAAGAGTTGGTCATAGAGATGAAGTATGATGTCCCACCTCGTTTCATTGAAGTGCTTTGCATTGCAATGAATTCCACTGATGGCCGCCTGTAAAAAATACTCGTTTTGCGAATGCTCGTCAGAAACGGAGCTTAAATATGCATTGCCCCTGTCTATGAACTCATGGGTCCATTTCGTTCGGTCTTGGTTTTCCAGCGGCACGATTTTTCCGTCTTCATCTTGTCTTGCGTCAAACCTTGATGAATGAAAACACATAAGTGCAAGTAGCGATCTGGTCGCTGCAGTATTGGTGGTTTCGTTTTCCTCCAGCAGTTGACAGAGCCTAATCGCATCCAGGCAGAGATCTTTTCTGATCAGTTGATCGTGGTTGGTGCTTTTATATCCTTCATTGAAGAGTAGATAAATCACCTTAAGCACATGTCCAAGCCGGGTATTGATTTCTTTATTTTTGGGGAGCTCCAGTTTTAGGTTTTCTTCTCGAAACTTCTTTTTTGCGCGCGTGTATGATTTGGCTATCGTTTCCTCTTTTTTGAGCAAAGCGGAAGCCATTTCCTTGATAGATAATCCGCCCAATATTTTCAGTGTCAGGATCAACTGATACTCTGAGCTTAGCTTTGGGTTGCAGCAGGCAAACATCATTTTGACCATGTCATCCTTAAACTCTTCCTCCGTTGGGTTGAGTTCTTCTTCGTTCAATTCTGGAACTTGGTCCTGGTAGGTGACTTTATCTTTTCTCCTGAGATGATCCAGTATTTTATTGTTGGCCACCCGGATGATCCACCCGGTGGGGTTGTCCGGCAGAGCCTGAAAAGGCCATGTTTGCATGGCTTTGTAAAGCGCTTCCTGAACGGCATCTTCCGCTAATTCTAGCATGTCTGAGCCATATTTGTTTGTGAGCACAGCTACGGCTTTACCAAATTCATTTCTGAAAAAGTGATCCACCAAATCTGATACCTCGTTGCTCGCCTGCATATGAAGTATGAAAATAAAGAAGCCCGAACAGAAACTGAACGGGCTTGCGAATTACTTTCGATTTTTGATGATCAGAACTACATTTCTACGGCTTCTCTTACCTCCACAGTTCCCCCAACTTCGAAAATCGGACATCCTTTTGATAGTTCTACAGCATGATCTAAATCGTTGGCTTCCACAAGTACATATCCGCCCACCATTTCTTTACCTTCCATGTATGGTCCATCAGTGATTATCTCACCCGACTGTTGTACTACTTTACCGTCTTTTTGAAGAGGAAGTCCTGGTACGGGCTGCTCGTTCTTACTGATTTGGAGCATCCACTCGCCCCATCTTGCCATGTGCGCTTGCATTTGCTCTGGAGATTGATTGTCAAAGTTGTTGTCTCCACCTCTGAATAAGTACAAAAATTGTTTCATCGTAATGTCTGTTTTAGTGATTAATAATTTGATTCATTTGGTAGTATGACGAACGACCTTTGGCAAAATGGACAGACATTAAAAAACTTTTTTCTAATTCTCCCAAAACACTTCGATCACTTCGGTTTCTACCAGTATGCTGGTTTGAGTCGCACCGTCTGGCCTGGTTATGACCGTTCTGTTTTTATCTGGCCTTATGTTTTTGCGATGCATCACGTTTCGCACCTCCTTTTTGTGATAAACAACCAAACGTTTTCCTTCAAACTCACCCTTTAATTTCACCCTGTCTTTGGTGCTTCTGATCTCTTTGGGCCTCCTGACTTCATCTTCTTTGCCCGATAATATTTTTAAGATGTTTGAGCACGTTGGCACACCATAGCCCATATAGTTGTTTCCATACGGATAAAAATTAGAAGCCTTCTCAAGAATGTCTATGACCTGAAGGTTAGTTAGCGAAGAATCATATTGCATGATACATGCCGCCAGTCCCGTCACCACAGGTGTTGAGAAGGAGGTTCCCAAGGTTGAATAAACACAGACATTGGGTTTTACATAATCCAGAGCCTCAGGTCCGTAAGAACTGAAGTTCATTTTGTCCCAAACCTTGTACTTACTCGATCCTACGGTAAGAATATTTTCAGCATCTGCAGGTATGGAAAGTGTACCCCACTTGTTATTTCCATCATTGCCGGCCGCCACCACAAAGAGTATCCCCTCGTCTATTGCCGCTTTTTGAATTGCTCTGGTAAGTGCGGAGGTTTTGCCATCAATATCCTTTGTGCGGTAGTTCTCCCTGTTATCATTGTAGCCATTGGTATACCCCAGCGAAATGTTAAAGATTTCGACACCTAGATTGGCCATTTCTTCCATAGCCTGCAAAATGTAGTCCTCTTCTATTCTCCTTTCATAACCACCATGATCAGTTCGAGCCAAATAATACTTCGCGGCAGTGGCCAGACCATATTGGATGTTTTTTTCTGGGTGATATCCGCCTATCAGTTGCCAAACCTCTGTGCCGTGAATGTCATCCAAACCGACCGAACCTCCATACTCATCAAGATCCGGAGTGACAAAATCCCGATAGTATTCGACCAGATCATTGTCAAAAAAGTGAGCAAGGGAAGCGTCTTTATTGGCACGCAGAAACCCACCGTCTATGATGCCAATTTTAATTCCTTTACCATTGAGGTTTTGATCAATGAACAGGTTGGCTTCTATTTGTTCCAGGGCAAAACCAAGAATAGGCTCCTCAGCGTAGTTGAAGGATGGAGACAGGGATCGCACGGGAAGGAGGGCATGCAAAGTGGGGTTGGTAGAAAAGGTTTGTTCGGGGATGATGTAGCTACAGGACTGTGCCCATTCCGAACAATAAGAAGGTGTTATTCCAATGGAATCAATGAGTTTTTTTGTGGCAATGTCAGTGTTATCAACCCAATATTTATTTTGACCACATAAGTCATAAATGGACAGAAAAAGAAGCATTACCTTTATGACATTTGATACCTTCATCAATCAATAATACGGAAATATTGGCTAAATAAGCCACTTATTTAAAAGCTAAAAAAGGATGAAATACCATAGGATAGAAAATGATTTATTTAAGCTGAATAGAGACAGGTTGGCGGCAAGGCTGAAGCCAAACTCGGTGGCGGTAGTTCATTCCAATGACATATTGCCCACCAATGGAGATGGAACTTTGCCTTTCAAGCAAAACTCAAATTTGTTTTACCTGTCAGGTGTGGATCAAGAGGAAACGATGATTATTCTGGCTCCAGATTTTCCTGATGAGAAGATGAGAGAAATCCTCTTTTTGAGGGAAACGAGTGATGAAATAGCCGTTTGGGAAGGGCATAAGCTCACCAAAAAGGAAGGTCAGGAAGTTTCAGGGATTGAAAATGTAAGGTGGAAAGACAGCTTTGAGCAAACCCTCAGAACTGTCCTTGCAGAATCCGAACATATATATCTGGCATCAAATGAACACCTCCGCAATAGTTCAGATGTTGAAGGTGCCAATGATCGGTTTGTGAAATGGTGTCGGGCGCATTTCCCTTTACATGAATACGAACGACTCGCTCCGGTTATTTATGACCTGCGTACCGTGAAATCTGAGAAGGAAGTGCAGCTTATAGAGCATGCGTGCCACATTACAGAAAAGGGCTTCAGGCGAATATTGGAATCTACCAGGCCGGGAGTGTGGGAGTACGAGTTGGAAGCTGAATACATTCACGAGTTTCTTGTGAATCGCTCCAGGGGCTTTGCCTACACGCCCATTGTAGCAGGAGGAGCAAATGCGTGTGTTCTGCACTACATCGAAAACAATCAACAACTCAAAGATGGAGATTTGTTGCTTATGGATGTGGCAGCTGAGTATGCCAACTACAATGCCGACATGACCAGAACCATTCCTGTGAATGGCAAATTTACCAAGAGGCAAAGGCAGGTATATGATGCCGTGCTAAGAGTGAAAAATCACGCAACTGAGATGCTCACGCCCGGAAACATCCTATCTGAATACCAGAAGGCTGTTGGTGAAATAATGGAGGAGGAACTGGTGGAGCTGGGTCTCATAGACAAAGCTGACATTAAAAATCAGGATAAAAATTGGCCAGCATATAAAAAGTATTTTATGCACAGTACTTCTCATCACCTGGGTCTCGATGTTCACGATGTAGGTTCCGTTTATAAGAAATTTGAACCGGGCATGGTCTTTACCGTCGAGCCGGGCATTTATATCCGCGAAGAGGGTATAGGTATTCGACTGGAAGACAATATTTTAATTACCGAAAAGGGACACAAAAACCTCATGCGCAACATCCCTATTCATGCTGAAGAAATTGAGGATTTGATGAATAAGTAGAGAATTGCCCTTTATTGTGAAGCTTACCACTGGAAAGTAGGGCACATCATAAGATGATTGTTGATTGCTTTCCTTATTTTTGAACAAATTTGATTTTATGAGTTTAGAGTATAATACTGAAAGGGAGCAACTTACCCTGAGAGAGTATGGTAGAAATGTGCAAAACCTGGTGAAGCACATCAAATCCACTGACGATAAAGAGAAGAGAAACAAATACGCGACACTTTTGGTAGAGTTGATGAAAGCCGTTAATCCGGAGTTCAGCAAAGACGCCAGCGAATACACACAGAAAGTTTGGGACGACCTATTCATTATTTCTGAATTCGATCTTGATGTTGAGAGCCCTTTTCCAATTCCTGAGTCCACCATTTTGGACAGAAAACCAGACAAGGTGCCTTACCAATTCAACAATATCAAGTTCAGGCACTACGGTCGCAGTATGGAGAGGCTTATAGAAAATGCCATCGCGCTGGAAGATCCAAAAGAGAAAGAAGGTGCTGTGATTGCAATCGGAAGATTGATGAAGTCTTTTTACCAAACATGGAATAAGGACACCATAGAAGACGAAACGGTACTCAAGAATATCAAGCAGCTATCAAACAACCAGCTGGAAATTGATATCGAAAAAGTGAAGGAGTACGGACTTTTCGATAGCGAAAAAGGCCACAGGAGCAACGATAACAATCGCAGTAGCAACAACAATAGAAACCGCAACAACGGTGGAAAAGGCAAAAGAAACTTTAAGCAAAGAAGGAGAAGCAATAACTAATGGCCTCATTCAGAGTGAAGGGCGGCAACCGCCTGAAAGGCACGATTATTCCTCAGGGTGCCAAAAACGAAGCGTTGCAAATAATTTCTGCGGTTCTTCTCACGGATGAAACCGTACATATCCACAAAATTCCTGCAATCAGGGATGTTATGAAGCTTATTGAGCTTCTGGCGGATTTGGGTGTGAAGACCGAAAAGACAGACGAGGAGTCTTACAAATTCACAGCAAGTAACGTGAATATGAATTTTCTGGACTCAGAAGATTTCAAAGAAAAAGCATCTTCTCTCAGAGGTTCCATAATGATTTTGGGCCCACTGTTGGCCAGGTTTGGAAGAGGCAAAATGCCAAAGCCGGGCGGTGATAAAATCGGACGAAGAAGACTGGACACTCACTTTGTTGGCTTTCAAAAACTGGGAGCAAAATTCAATTACGACAGCAAATCCAGCTTTTATACTGTAGATGGAACTAAGCTAAAGGGTACTTACATGCACCTGGATGAAGCTTCTGTAACCGGAACAGCGAATATCATCATGGCTGCCGTGTTGGCAGAAGGAGTAACCACCATTTACAATGCGGCTTGTGAACCTTATATTCAGCAACTCTGCAATATGCTGGTGCGGATGGGGGCAAGGATCGAAGGGGTTGGTAGCAACTTGCTCAAAATTGAAGGTGTGGAAGCTCTCGGAGGGACTGAACATACAATGCTTCCCGATATGATTGAGATTGGGAGCTTTATAGGTATGGCTGCTATGACCCGATCTGAGATTACCATCAAGGATGCCCGTATTGATATGCTGGGAATTATACCTGACACATTCAAGCGCCTGGGCGTTAAAATGGAGTTTCGTGGGGATGATATCTATATTCCGGCTCAGGAACATTATGAAATAGAATCATTTATTGACGGGTCTATTCTTACCGTAGCGGACGCTATTTGGCCAGGGTTTACTCCTGACTTGCTCAGTATCATTCTTGTCACTGCAACGCAGGCCAAAGGAACCGTGCTGGTTCATCAGAAGATGTTTGAGAGTCGCCTGTTCTTCGTAGATAAGTTAATTGACATGGGAGCGCAGATTATCTTGTGTGATCCACATAGAGCGACGGTCATTGGTTTGGATAGGTCATTTGAGTTGCGAGGCATTAGTATGACATCTCCGGATATCAGAGCTGGAGTTTCGCTTCTGATAGCCGCACTATCCGCTGAGGGCACCAGCACCATTCACAACGTAGAGCAAATTGACAGGGGATATCAATTTATTGATAAAAGGCTCAAAGCTCTGGGCGCAGATATCGAGAGGTTCTAAAAAAAATCCGCAGATATTATCTGCGGATTTCATCACCAATCAGCTATAAATAGCTACCTATAAAAGTTCTTTCAGCAGAATTAAGAAGCCGCAAGGCTACCTCACGACTTCTTGTTCCAGCTTAGTGGTTATTAAAACCATAAGACATACGAATCCAGACCTGAGTCTGGATTTTTTTTGGAAGAAAAAAAGATCAGTTTTTTTTAAGTAAATAGAAACTGAAGCATCAGGGTACTTAGAAGGCCGGTTAGGGCGATTATGGAAGTCATCACCGTCCAGGACTTTAGCGTTTCTTTTTCTGTAAGACCAAAATACCTGTTGACCAACCAAAACCCACTATCGTTGACATGTGACATCAATGTGGCTCCAGAAGCTATGGCGATTACTGCCAGCGCATTGAAAAATGAGCCGGATGTGGCAGCCAGCAATGGCGCTACCACACCTGCTGCGGTGATCATGGCTACTGTGGCTGACCCTTGTAGAATCCTGACCGCTCCGGATATTGCGAAAGCAAACAGCAAAATAGATGATGTGGATGTGCCGATTGACGAGGCAATCATGTTGCCTATTCCTGTGTCTATCAAGACTTGCTTGAAAGCCCCGCCAGCTCCCGTGAGCAAAATTATTATTCCAGCTGGAGCCAAAGACTTTCCGGATATTTTCAATAACTCATCTTGCGTGAAGCCTTGCCTGACACCCAAAAAGTACCATGCCAGCAGGTTTGCCAGGATGAGCGCCCCAAATGGGTGCCCAACTAAATCCAGAGTGGAGTTTAAACTAGAGGGAACCTTAACCCCCGAAAATAGGGGACTCGATAGAAAGGTGTTGGCGAGGATTAGAAATATTGGGAAAAAGATGATGATAAAAACCGTAGATAATGGAGGAAACTTATTGGCTTCTTCATTGATTTCGATGTAGTCGGGTACCTCCACATGGATTCTTTTGCTTATCCATCTGGCGAAAATAGGACCTCCGAAAATTGCGCAGGGAACACCGGCCAAAAAGCCGGCCAGTATGACCATGCCCAGATTGGCTTCAATTATTTCTGCAACAGCTACAGGACCGGGAGTAGGGGGTATGAAACTGTGGGTTATAGCCAGGCCCGCCAGCAATGGCAGTCCATAAAGTAATAGGGACTTTCCGGTCGATTTTTGTAAGGCGTAAATGACAGGAACAAGAATAATGAACGCCACGTCAAAGAATACAGGTATGGCGATAACAAAACCAGCCAGCACCATGGCCCAGGGAGCATTGTGCTCACCGAATTTTTTGAGGAGATAATTAGAAATGGCCTGCGAGCCGCCGGAACTTTCCAAAATGGCTCCAAAAAGCGCTCCCAAACCAACTACGGTTGCTACGAAACCAAGTGTGCTGCCCATTCCCGAACTGATACTGTTGATAATGTTGGTTGGACTCATGCCCGCAACCAACCCAACCCAAATCGCTGAAATGAGTAATG
Source organism: Cyclobacteriaceae bacterium (assembly GCA_039970095.1). Classification (GTDB taxonomy): domain Bacteria; phylum Bacteroidota; class Bacteroidia; order Cytophagales; family Cyclobacteriaceae; genus JAMZMI01. The sequence continues at coordinate 121,738 of JBDVMP010000069.1, read as the reverse complement.
CCAAAAAGGCTTGTATTTTTAGTCTCAATATCAGAAATAGCAACAAAACGATTCCTGATCCAATCGCCAGAAGTAAGGTCATCTCAGTCATTTGAATTTAGGTTTTTTAAAATTTCCGAGACGATGAATTCAGGTTGAGATTCAATGCCGACTATAATTGCGTCTTGCGGTTCTTCCAGTGTGTCAAATTGCGAATCCAGGAGTTCCTGTGGCATGAAGTGCCCGGATCGCTGCTTCATTCTTTGCATTATCAGATCTTTTGATCCTTTCAAATACACATATGTGGGAGGATTTTTTGATTTAGAATTTAACACCTTTCTGTAGTCAGATTTGAGCCCCGAGCAGGCCAAAACGATTCCTCCTTCAAGCTCACGTTCATAAAGGGTTTGGGCTAGTATTTCCAACCAGGGCCTTCTGTCGTCATCATTGAGCGGTGTGCCAGATCTCATTTTCTCAATATTGGATTGAGGGTGAAATTCATCTGCATCCGCAAAAGGTAAACCCAGCTGCTTTGCCAGCATTTGACCAATGGTGCTCTTGCCACTTCCGGCTACTCCCATGACTACTATTGACATGGAGGCAATATATATAAATAGTAAAAAACGCCTAGTTTCTATCTGTCAGAGCCAAGCGCAAGCCGAGAGCTATGAAGGCCAGACCGGTGATTTTTTGCAGGTATTTACCTGCAACTGATTTTTCTAGAAACCACTTTCCAAGTGTTGCCGAAAGCAAGGCCAGAAGTGCCAGAAAAAGAAAAGTGAATATTGCGAAGGTTCCACCAAGTAAAATAAACGGAAAAGCTGCTTCTGTCTGTGTCTCAGGTGATATGAACTGTGGTAGAAATGCAATGAAGAACAGTCCAACCTTTGGGTTGAGTACATTGGTCAATAAGGCACTGTACAGGGTCTTTCGTGAAGAAGTATGAGTGTTGGGCTGTGTTTCTACTTGCTGCCTTTTGATCAATGCCTGAACACCTAGAAATATTAGATAAGCGGCTCCAGTATATTTTATTATCTCAAACGCCATCGCAGATGTTTGTAAAATGACGGACAGCCCAAAAGCCGCAAAAGTGGTGTGAACCAGTATGCCCAGAGTGACGCCAAATGCAGAAACAAGTCCAGCTTTTTTTCCTCCGCTTATTCCTTTTGTCAGTACAAAAATTGAATCAGGACCGGGTGAGATTATCAGGAGCCATGAGAGTGTTACAAATAATCCAATGTTTTGAATTTGTTCCATAATCAGGTAACAATCTCAAGGCTTTTATACCCTAATTAAACAGTTCCCAATACTTGCATAGTAGATAGTGTTGGCGCTTCGCTACCTCCTGTAGGCTCTATCGTTACGGCAAATGCATCCGCTTGACCTATGTTTTTCATTATTTGGAATGTGCCCGTTGCAGCATCGAATACTCCAGCGTCTATAGGAAGACCATCTACCAGTGCCCATAGCTGATACTGCTGATCAGCAGGTAGAGCAGCCATTGAAGCCGAATTAAGGAAAACTTTTTCCTGCTTGCTATTCCAATATATTACGGCATTGGCATCAGGGGCATTGTCTGTTCCAGCCAAAATCACCCGTTGGTATTCAGGGCTTATCAGCACAGCAACATCTTGTCTCAGGTTGTCAAGGTCATGATTGACCTGATTATAGTTGTTAGCAAGTTCCAGGTTTTGAGCGATTAAATTCGATAGCTCATAATCGGTCGTTCTCCATTGGTTATAAAAATAGAAAGCGGTGAGCAACGAAAGAGCCGCCACAAACACACTTGCCGCCATCATGAGTTTCCAGCCTCCACCTGCACTGCCTCCATGATCTGAATGATTGTTCATCACAGATTCATTTTCCATTACCATCCTTTTTACTACTGGTGAAGGTGTTATTTTGCTATGAAAAGCCAGTAATTCTATGAGCTTCTCTATTTTGAAGTATTCTCCTCGCGCTTCTTTGTCAGAAGCAATAAGAGTCTCCACTTCTCTCATCTCGCTAGAATCAAGGTCTCCTGTGATGTAGGCTTCCAGGTATCCTTCCGTTATGATTTCTTGCTTATCCAAAATCTTTGTTCAATAAAGTCCTGACGTTTTTCAAACAGCTCCTCAATTTGGTTTTAACAGATCCGAGAGGCATTTCCTCATTCTTACTTATTTCGGCATGAGAATATCCCATATAAAAATTCAGCTGGATAAGTTTCTTGCACAGATCTCCCAAATTAGACAGTATGTCGGAAAGTCCGATGTAGTCTTCTTTATTGTCTGAGGTTTCAAATACATCTACGAAAGTTTCTATATCATCAGATTTTTCTTCTGCCTTAAAATCTTTAGAGCGCCTCATGTCGATGGCCTGATTTCTGGCTATTCTGTACATCCAGGTAAAAAGCGTGCCTTTGCTTTCATCATACTTATCTATCTGATTCCAGATTTTCACAAAAACATCTTGCAGCGTTTCTTCAGCTGCGGGTTTGTTGTTCAACGTTCGACTGATAATGCCGTATAAAGCTTCGGAGTAATGATCATATAGATAATCCAGGGCGGTGGTGTCCTTGTTTCTCAGTCTCTTGACCAAAAGGGTGTTAATGTCTACCGTAGATTGCAAATTTTGCTGAGTTGATTTTACCTTAAATTATGAATTAATTTATTGAATGAAGACTTTGTTGAGAATTTTTGTTGGTGTCTGTTTGGTCAATTATATGCCATCTGGAGCACTGGGGCAGGAGCTAAGACAAGACGCTAAACTCAATGGAGTTAGCTTGGTCAGTCCACCCAGGCCGGTGAGTGTTGAATCTGTTAATACTGTGAAAAGAGTAGCCGGTGGATGGGTTGCCATCATTCCTTATGCCTTTTCCCGGCAAAACCAACCAACCGTGTATTTTGATGAAGACCGACAGTGGTGGGGAGAGCGCACCGAAGGTGCTCGTGAATTGATAGCCATGTCAGGTCAGTGTGGGCAGCAAGTGATGCTCAAGCCGCATGTATGGCTGGGCAGAGAGTGGATCGGAGATTTTGACCTGGATAGCGATGAAAAATGGCAGGAATGGCGAAAGAGTTATGAAGACTATATCCTGAACTATGCGAAGGTGGCCGAGGAGATGTGCGTGCCATTGTTTTGTATTGGTACAGAAATAAAAATATCTGCCGTCAATGATCCGGACTATTGGAGATCTCTTATTGCCAAAGTTCGGGATGTTTATAGTGGAGATCTTACTTATGCTGCTAATTGGGATAGTTATGATAAGATTTCCTTTTGGGGTGATTTGGATTACATAGGTGTAGATGCTTACTTTCCTTTGGTTCATGAGCCACAACCCGACCCAACCCAAATAGAAAAGGCATGGGTTCAGATAAAAAATGAATTGAAGGCAGTAAGCGAGGAAGTGGGCAGGCCGGTTCTGTTCACTGAGTATGGTTATCAAAGTGTAAATGGTGCCGCCGGCAATCACTGGGAAGTAAACAAATCCTCAGAAAATCTCAATATGGATGTGCAGGCCATGGCCTATGAGTGTATGTTTAAAATGCTGTGGGCCGAAGGGTGGTTTGCGGGAGGCTTTCTTTGGAAATGGCACCTGCGTGATCAGGCTGGTGGCGTTCAAGATCCCCATTTCACTCCTCAGGGCAAGCCTGCAGAGCAGGTGATCAAGAAGTGGTACGCCAGAAATTAGAGGATTTTTCCACAGGCAATTTTAGCATTGAAGTGGGCGTGCCCACCATGGTTTGGGTCACACTCACTTGTGAAATCTTCGAGGTTTTCATGAATGATAACCTGCAGGCCCAAAATATCACGCTCATCTCCACTTCCCAATCGCCACAGGTCTGTTTTGATAGTCATGCTTCCGGTGCTGTCATATGCTATGCTCAGGTTGCCAATATCGCCCGCATAGGGTTTTGACCAGGGAAACCCCAAGCTTTTAGTATTGCAAAAAGAATCTGTGCTTCCGGCATTCCAGTGGTGCTTAGGTTGCTCACAAGAGCCGTGATGCATGTGTATGGCATGCACAGAATTGGGAGTAAAGCCACTCAGATTTATAGTCATACTTACCACAGAATCTGTCTGTTCTACATAGATGTTCCCTCTCGGTTGGCCGGTTACGATGTAGGTTGAGTCTGTGTCAGATAAAACCTGAAACAGTTCGGCGGAAGCCGTGTGATCAGGTTTGATGGAAGGCTCATTTTCCGAACACCCAAAGAAAGCGATAGTGCTTACTACGGACAGCCATGTGAGTTTTGATCTGAAGTACATATTGTTAATCATCATCGTCATCTGATGAATCATCCGAGATGTAGTCTGCCATATGGTCGAGATCACCGTATTTGTCTTCATAGTTGCCTTTCACCGAATCTTTCAAGTTGCCGTCATCATCAAAATCATCGTCATCCTCAATGATGGCACGGGCTTCTGCTCTGGTCATTCGTACCAGATAATATTTCTCGTCCGTTTCGAAAGGCAGTGCTGATACATTCTTTCCTTCGCGATCTGTGAAGCGAACCAATTCTTCATGAAAGCCATAAGGGAAGGCTAGCTTGATTTGTTCCTGAGTAGCTTCATCCAGCTTCTCAAAGTCCTTGATTACACGTGGTTTTGACGATTGCATCCTTGAATTTTTAGAGTTGTAAAAAACAGGGTTTGATTTTGATTCATGAATCAAAGTAACGTGAAAAAACGCTTCAATGTCAAAATAATAATAAAAGAAATTTTGCCGGTTAACGAGATATTTTGTGATTGATTTAAAATGAGTTACTCTCGTTGTGATTGCTGATTTTACTTATTAATTTCCTTTCTAATCGAGAACGTTATGGCAAAAAAGACAACCAAAAAAGCAGCAGAAGATCCCAAAGGGCAAGTAGAAAACATGCTTTCGGAATTGGGAAAGAAAATAGACCACCTCATTCATGAGACCAAAGGAGCAAAGGACGAAGTGAGGGAGGAAGTAGAGAAGAAAATCAAGGATTTAAAAAAGAAAAAGGATAAGCTGGAGGAAGATTTCAGCTCATACAAAGATAAAAATGAGGATAAGTGGGCGGACGCCAAAACACATTTGGCTGTTGCGCTTGATGAACTCAAAAAGGCACTTGGAGCCGTAATCAAAAAGTAATCAGATTCTATCCAGTGCTTTCTTTATCAGTGAGTCTATTACTTTATTAGGGTCTTTGCTGAAATTATTTCTGATCCTGTTGGCCAAAATGGCATTGAGACTGATCATGTCATGTCCCAGGAGTTTGGCCAGAGCGTAGTAGCCGGCCGTTTCCATTTCCAGATTGGTGAGCCAAAAGCCATCCAGATGAAAATAATTGAGTTTTTCGATGAGCTTTGGAAATCTGATTGGAACCCTTATTTCTCTGCCCTGAGGGGCGTAGAAACCATGGCAGGTTACCGTATTGCCCATTGCCATGACATCCTTAAAATCTTCAATAAGGGTATCAGATGCTCTTACGCAATAGGGTAAGTAAGGCAGACCAATGGCTTCTTTGAGTTTTTCACTTACCTCGAGCTCAAACCCCTGCTGTTCCATTTGATAGAAATAAACCATTGGGTCAAGCCCAATGCCATATTCGCTTAGAACGTGGCTACCTAGCCTGATGTCTTCCTGAATGCTCCCCGATGTACCTACTCGTACAATTCTCAGCTTTGTTTTTTTCTCCTTGGTTTCACGGGTTTCAAAATCAATATTGACCAGCGCATCGAGTTCGGTCATGAGAATCTCAACGTTATCAGTGCCCATCCCCGTGCTGATGACTGTTATTCTTTTTCCCTTGTAGTTTCCCACATGAGTGATGAACTCTCTTTTGTTCATCTCAAACTCAACGTTATCAAAGTGTCTGGATACACGATGCACGCGGCTCGGGTCACCTACCGTTATGATTTTGTCAGAGATGTGCTCTGGCTTAAGGTTCAGGTGATAGATGCTGCCATCTGGGTTGATGATCAGTTCTGTTTCCGAGAATTTTGGCATGGCTGGTTATAAGTTTACTCCAATATAACGTCTCATATCCTGAAAACAAACCACCAATGTTTACGTTTCGATTAAAATGAAAAATCCCCCGCTGAACCGCAGAGGATTTTATACGAATTTTTCTAGATTTTTACCTGACAGGAGTAGTTATGCACTGATTTCGTTGCTAAGATGAAGCTTTTAACAACATCAAGAAATTGGCAATGATGTCGTAAACTATTGAGGTGCTTTCTCCTTATTGCGCTTCACGCCTTTGTAAGGGTTGTAGCCGTTCATTTCCTTCTGGTAGAAACCCGTGCCGTCATACGGTCGAACTTCAGGATTTTTCGAGCATTCCTCTGAGCAACATCCATTATAAATCTCTGCTCCTTCTTCACTCATTGGTATGTGCTTGTTACAATGTGGGTTAGCACAGTTGACCATCCTGTCTGATGGCTTGCCTGTTACAAAACACTTTGAGATCACCGTCGGATTCACGGTGTTCAGGTCTTTGGTAATACGATTGTCAAAAACGTAGCACTTGCCTTCAAAGTCTTCACCTTCGGCTTCAAGCCCGTACTTGATAATGCCACCATGTAGCTGGTAAACATTTTCAAACCCCTGTTCCAAAAGGAATGCGCTGGCTTTTTCACATTTAATACCTCCTGTGCAGTAGGTCACCACTTTCTTGTTCTTGAGGTGGTCTAGTTCTTTGACCTTCTCAGGAAAGTCTCGGAAGTTTTCCATATCCAGCGTGATCGCATTTTTGAACTTACCCACATGGTGTTCGTAGTTGGATCGTACATCCAAAATCACAGTATCTTCCGACTCCTCTTTGAGTATTTCCCTAAACTCCTCTGGCTCAACGTACCCTCCCGTTTTCTTCCTTGGGTCAATATTAGGCAGGCTTGCGTGCACGATCTCTGGTTTAACCCTCACATGCATTTTTTCAAAAGTATGTCCCTCAACCTGATCCACTTTGAATTCGATATCAGCGAAACGAGGGTCAGCTTTTACCTCGCTCATGTAAGTTTCACAGTCTGACTTCAAGCCGGATACAGTTCCGTTTAGCCCCTCTTCTGCGATGATAATTCTGCCTTTTAGATTTAGCTCAAGACATCTGATATGATGCTCTTCTCTGAATGCCTCAGGATCCTCGATCCTCGAGTAGCAATAGTATAGTAGTACTGAATATTCTTCGTTCATAACCAATGCTCCGTTTCAGCGGAGTGTTTTGAATAAAGGATTATGTTTATTTAAATGCAAATTTAGTCGTTTCCGGAAATTTAGAATTCTGATCACTATCAGCCTAATAAATTGATCACAGGCAGTCTATTTCTTTTTCACAGAAACTGCTGGATTTCCAAAAACTGTTTCTTTGGCTTCTATATTGGAAACCACAACAGACCCAGCACCTATTCTGGCATTTTTGCCGATGGTAACTCCACCCACTATCGTAACGCCCGAACCGATGAAGGCTCCCTCTTCAATTTTCACTCCGGGACTAATCGTTGATCCTGCCCCTATTTGAACATAATCGCCAATCTCCACATCATGCTCTACTGTAGCTCCAGAGTTGATGATGCAGTGCTGACCGACTTTAGAAGAAGCACCTACAGTCACTCTGGAATTAATAAAATTGCCATGGCCGATGGTTGCAAAGCTGGAGATAATAGCTGACTGATGCACAGCATTCATGGGCATCACCTTGCGGGAGTCCATCAGCATTTTTACCCATTTTTTTCTCAGGGAGTTTTCATCGGTAGCTACGAACGCTTCGCACTTTTGTCCAATGAGTTTGAGAAATCCATGATCATCGGTATTCCCCAAAACTGAAACATCATCGATTTCCTGACCGTGCGTTTTTTTGTCATCGTCCAAAAATCCGTAAACCACAATGCCATTGCTTTTGAATATCTCCAGAGCTGCAGTGGCAATGCCTTTGGCGCCAAAAATGATTACTGGTTTGTCCATAGTTTTTAAAATTGGCTGCAAAGTTAGCCTTTTATAGACTGATTAGGAAACAGTGTTTTGAACGGAATAAATGTGGCAAAATAAGCGAGAAATGGAAGGTATGCGGCTTTGTATCTCATCAAGGTTCCGAAATTGGGAGAAGCCAGGGGTGTGAGACTGGCCAGTACCAGAATAAAAAACAATGCTGCTAGTGCTGTCGTGCCTGGAGCGGATATTGATCTGATTTTGAGAACCGAGTATATGGTTGTGGCAAGGGTCAGAATGTTTTCCAACCCATGTAGAAGGTAAAACCATCCACCCTCTCCGGGGAATGGCCTGAAAAGCCCTGATAACAAGCTTGTCGGAAGGTTTTTGAAGATTGAAACCCAGGTTGGTTTAAGATCGAAAACAAGAAATTTTCCGCTTTCGGAGTTTTGAATGATTTGCTCATAATTGTCAAAAAGTGCCTGGGGAAAATTATGGAGGTAGAGGTTGGGGTTTAACAGTGAGATAGATGTCAAGACCAGGAGAAACAACGAAAGCCAGATTGTCCATTTTTGAGGTTTGGATAACTGTCTCTTGCCAATAAATTGATCAACGAGAGTGATGATGATCAAACCTAGGGTGGCCCCAAAAAGAAAATATCTAAGTTCGAATAAAAGGAACAGTGCGAGCGAAATGAGAAAAATTGTTCCGATGGTTATGCCGCCGGGTCTTTGTTTGATTTTTAGAATAGAGCCTATCGCCACCACGATTGCGGACCATACGATGGTGTCTTTCATTAGACCGGAGGTCCAAAAAATAGGTGTAGGAAAGATTAGAAAAGCGAAGATCAGCGCATACTTCTGGGTAGAAACTTTATATAGATTTCCAACGAAATACCAGGAACTAAAAAAGCTGATGAGCGCGAAGTAGGTTGTTGTGATCCAGTAGTTGTTATTTGTGGCTAGACAAAAGAAGCTGACAATCTTGATAAAAAAACCATCTCTTCGGTCTGACTTATACATGTCATGCTGAGATGAGAAAATATAGTCCAGATAACTGCTAAAATCAGTTTTGGCAAGGCTGGCCAGATCCGATCCATGGCTAAAAAAATGGATGGTATCTCCTGTACCAATCCAAACTACATAGATCAACGCGAATGCAGCAGCACCACAAAATCGCATCCCGATTCCTATCCAAAACCACTTTTTACCCAGGCCATTTGCCACTCTTTTTGAGCCGAACCAGGCAATGCATGCAATGAGGATAAAATGAAAAATGATTGTAGCCATCTATCGATGTAAAATTGAGATGCCAATATTACAATGAAGGCATTTCTTTTTCACACAATATTCGTTGTATTGCTGGATTAGCGCCTGCGAGTGATAAGCAGATTCTATGTCTATTCCATTTTTTGTCCATTCTCGAGTTATCCGGTTCTGTTCCGGTTTCAAAGTAGCAAGCATTTCCATAGCTCGTTCTATATATTTTGTTTCACTTATAGAGGTGGCATATGCGGCCAATAGCGGGGCAGCCGTGTTAATCAAGATATTATCAACAGAGGTTTGCCCGAAATGATTTTCGCCTGTTTCTAGTTTTTTGGCAAAATCATAATGATCGGCCCAATAGCCACTGGGAGAAACTTTTAATCTTGATCTCAACTGCGCTGCTTCTTCTGTATGTATGAAAAGAGAAAAAAAACCGCGCTGCTTAATAATGAGCGTGGTAAACTGCGATAACCGAACAGTCGGGAAATTCGCTGGTCGCAATTTTGAAAATTTCCAGTGAAATCGCTGTAGTGGTGAGTTGATCTCATATTTACGATTTAGGAAGGCGTACTCCTGAGCCAACTCTCGTGAGTAAGCATCATTGGTGTCTTCTAAAAATCCTGCTGCGCCAAAAATGAGCGCAAAAACCTGCGTGGGGTGATCCAAATGCTTCTTTATTATTTTGAAAGGCAAAACGGTCGTCAACTTTCCGAAAGGCTCCTTATTTACTGAAAACCCAAAATTCTTTCCAAGAATGCGATAGGCTGTTTCTTCCCAGTCTCTTTCTGTTTGATCGTAAATTTGTCGGATCAATGCTGCTTTTGATTCCAGTCGCTCGGTCACGGCATGATCCATCATCATTACTTTTTTGAGGTCAGGAATTGCAGGAAGTTTTTTGCTGCAAAGGATGGTCTCGGGCTGATTGATATATGCCCGATAGGCGAGTTCAAGGTTTGGATCCACAAACTCTGAAAGCACAAGTGTTGGAATGGTTGTTTTTGACTTAGGGGTGAATATTTCTTTGTCGTGAAGCCAAACTATGTGAAGGATTACATTTTCGTACGACTGGTCATGTTGGTGTTTGTGGAGCAGCCAGTCGGACGATTTGTGATGAATCTCCACACTGCCAGCCCACTCTATTTCACTGATTTTAATTTTGGCTTCTATGAAGTCAGGGCCGGAGTTGTGATTGTGAAACCCCGTCTTGAGCACCGTGATATTTTCACCATTGCAGGTTTGAAGGGGCAGTTTAGCAAACTTCTGGTATTGCCAGAGGAAGTGGAGGAAGTATTCGTCCATGGGAGTAGCGTTTTCTACTCCAATTTAATAATCCGTTATTTGAGTTGTTGCAAGTGTACCGACATTTTTTCTTGAAGTTCTCTGGCCACCTCTGCAGATTTGTCTGCAAAATCTTCACCATTTCCGGCATAGATGATACCCCGCGAGGAGTTGACCAGAAGCCCACATTGTTTGTTCATGCCGTACTTACACACTGCTTCCAGACTGCCCCCCTGAGCCCCAACTCCCGGAATCAATAAGAAATGATCCGGCACAATCATGCGGACTGTGACCAGTGTTTCTGCTCGCGTAGCACCTACTACGTACATCAGATTGTCAGGAGTACCCCATTCGGCACTTTTGCGGATTACCCGCTCGTAAAGCTTTTCGCTACTTTGCTCTGTCATCAAATCCTGAAAGTCGAACGAACCTTTGTTGGAAGTAGCTGCGAGTAGAATCACCCATTTGCCTTCATGACTCAGAAATGGCGTTACAGAATCTTCGCCCATGTACGGGTTTACCGTGATAGAGTCAAAAGACATTTGCTCAAAGAATGCGCGCGCATACATATTGGATGTGTTTCCAATGTCGGCTCGTTTTGCATCTGCTATGGTGAACACATCTTCAGGAATGTATTCCAAAGTCTTTTCCAGAGATTCCAGCCCTTTGCTGCCCATTGCTTCATAAAATGCGAGGTTGGGTTTGTAGGCAACCGCATATTTATAAGTAGCGTCAATGATCCTTTTATTGAATTCAAAAACAGGATCTTCCAGTGACTTGAGGTGAGATGGAATCAGGTTGATATCGGTATCCAAACCAACGCAAAGGAATGATTCTTTCTCCAATATTTTATTAAAAAGTTCGGTTCGGGTCATGGTGATGATTTTCGCTCCCAATTTAGCAATATTCGCTCTAAGTGAATAAAAAAACCTCGCTGAATGAATTCAACGAGGCTTTCAAAAATATTATCTACCTATATCATCTGAAGTCAATCAGTTCTACATCAGGGTTTCCATCTACGTCAAAAGCGAAAGTAGCATCGCTCAGATTAGACATCTCTTTGAAATTGCTGATGGTATAGATGTAGGTGTTGCCTGTTTTGTCCAGAACCGTAAATTCCTTCAGCGCGTCGCTGGAGTCTATCGTCATTTTTATTTTGAAATAGGATTTGTTCTTGTCCTCTGGATCCAGCTCTATAAAGCGATCGCCGCGGTTATTCGTCTTTACCAGATTGTATTTAAAACCATCTTTGTACAGGTCGTAGATGTTACCCATGCTGATTTCTTGCTCTTCAGGGTCGTATGTGGTTACCGTGACCTCTGAGAATTCAGGGTTGTAGCTCCACACGTTTGTGCCATCATTGTATATTTCCTGCCCTGAAACTTTGAGTAGGTATTTATCTCCTTTTACGGTGATGTTGCCTTCAAACTTCTCGTTGAGGCCAACTTCTTTGTTTTCAAGTTTTTGCTCAAAATCAGCACTAAAGGCGCTTATCTTTTTGTATTTCGAGCTCATGGCGTTCAATACAGCCAATGCGTCTGCATCGTATTGGGCAGAGGCACTCAGGCTGATGAGGAGTGCGCAAAGAACGTAAAGTGATTTTTTCATCTTGTCTTAATTTATGATTTCTAGTCTAGGCTTGACAATAATTGTTCCAAAGCGTACTCGTCCTGGATTAAAACTTCTCTGGCCTTGCTCCCTTCAAAGGAGCCAACAATGCCTGCTGCCTCCAATTGGTCAATTAGGCGGCCTGCACGATTGTAGCCAAGTTTCATTTTTCTTTGAATGAGCGATGTACTTCCTTGCTGGTGCATCACAATCAATCTGGCTGCATCTTCAAACAAAGCATCTCTGTCGGAAAGATCTACTTCGCCGATACCTGAGCTTTCTTCGCCCACATATTCAGGTAGCATGTAAGCAGAGTCATAGCCTCTTTGATCACCAATATATTCACAAATTCGATCAACTTCAGGTGTGTCAACAAAAGCACATTGCAAACGGATAATCTCTGATCCCATAGAGAGCAGCATATCTCCCTGACCGATAAGCTGGTCGGCACCACCGGCATCAAGGATGGTCCGTGAGTCAATTTTGGATGTGACACGGAAAGAAAGTCGGGCCGGGAAATTGGCTTTTATTATACCTGTTATCACATTTACTGACGGTCTTTGTGTTGCCACAATCAGGTGAATTCCAATGGCACGAGCGAGCTGCGCAAGTCTGGCAATTGGCGTTTCTATCTCTTTGCCGGCTGTCATCATGAGGTCGGCTAGCTCATCTATCACGAGCACGATGTACGGAAGGTATCTGTGTCCTTTTTCAGGATTCAGCCTTCTGCCAGTGAACTTCTTATTGTATTCTTTCAGGTTTCTACATGCCGCATCTTTGAGCAGGTCATAACGCTGATCCATTTCTATGCAAAGCGAATTCAATGTGTGTATCACTTTGGTGGTGTCGGTAATGATGGCCTCATCGCTATCTGGAAGTTTGGCCAGAAAGTGCCTTTCCAATTTATTGAAAAGTGTCAATTCCACTTTCTTAGGATCGACCATCACAAACTTGAGTTGTGACGGATGCTTTTTGTAGATCAGCGAAGTAATGATCATGTTTAGACCGACCGATTTACCCTGGCCTGTAGCACCGGCCATGAGCAAGTGGGGCATTTTTGCCAAATCGGTCACGAAAATGTCATTGGAAATGGTCTTGCCCAGCACAATAGGAAGCTCTTTATCCGACTTGCTGAATTTTTCAGTAGTGACTACTGATTTCACATCAACCATCTCTTTGTGCTTGTTTGGCACTTCTATACCGATAGTTCCTCTTCCCGGTATCGGGGCGATGATCCTAATGCCTAGAGCTGCCAGACTTAAGGCAATATCGTCTTCCAGGTTTTTGATCTTAGAAATTTTCACTCCGGCTTCCGGCACAATTTCATAAAGTGTAACTGTGGGGCCAATGGTGGCCTTGATGCTGGAAATACCAATTTTGAAATTGATCAGGGTCTCTACAATCTTATCTTTATTCTGCTCCAGTTCATCTTTAGAAACCTGTACATCCTTGGCAGGGTAGTCGATCAATAGATCAGTGCCCGGATATTTGTACTTTGGCAGGTCAAGAGTAGGATCGTAGTTTTCCATGTTCTTAACGCGAGCCTCATTGTCTTCCGGTTTTTCCACCTTCATAGCGAGATCTTCATCATCATCCTGCTCTTCAAGCTGGCTGATGCCCGGGATCTCAATGGAGAATTCTGGTTCTTCTTTTGGTTGCGGTTTTTTCCTTTTTGGCGACTCCTCCACATCCCAGGTTTCTACTGGGTCGGCTGATTCTTCAGCTGGTTGAGGCTGGGGTTCTTCTTGATCTTCTGTGCCGTTTTCTTCTTCCTCTACCTCTTTTTTGACCTGGTTTAGAATAAAATCAAGAGATTTTGATTTTTCTTCCTCTGTCAGGTCTTCTGTCTCTATGACTTTTTCAGAATCTTCAACAACACCCAGATCATCAGAGGTTTCTACAGTATCCACTTCCTCATCGGGGGTTAAAGTTGGAATTTGACTGCTCGCAAATTTTGATCTCAGGTTTGTGATGGTATCTTCTATCACCGCCAGCCTTGTGATATTGAAGAAGTACATGTTGAAAACCAAAAATAGGAAGATGAGAAATAGTACTGAGCCCCAACCCATGAGTCCTTCGAGCAAAATGGCCATTTCATATCCAACTCCACCGCTTACAAATCCCCAATCGGAAATTTCGTCTGAACTGAGCATGAAGTAGCCCAAAAACATGCTGACCCATAGCAGGTAAAATGCAGTAAATCCAAATGACTTGGATAAGGAGAGAACCTTGGTTTGCCAGACGATTCTATGTCCGAGAAGAAATACAAAAGGAGGAATGAGAAGAGCCGCAATACCGAACCATAGAAAAATAAAATAGTGTGCCGTGACTGCTCCTACGAGCCCAAACCAGTTTTGAACCTCAAGACCGGACTCTTTGATGTCTGTTTGGGTAAACGCCTCAACAACACTCTGGTCTGCTTTACCTGTATTGATATAGGAGATAAAAGAAATAAATAGAAATGCTGAGCTAAGTAGTAAAAACAGTCCTATGGCAAGATGAAACTTGCGGTCGTTCAAAAAATCTATTTTGAACTTAAAGGATCCGGATTTACTTGATTTTTCGCTCTTATAAGTGTTTTGTGCCATGCGCAGTTATATCAACAAAAGTAATGGAGTTTTCAGGCTCTGTCAAGGTCAGACAATATTGCTTTATTGATCTCCTTGATGAGGGCTGGTCCGCGGTAAACAAGGCCGGTGTAAATCTGCACTAAATCAGCTCCGGCTTTCAGCTTTTCCAGAGCATCTTTGGCAGATACTATTCCTCCAACGCCAATGATAGGGATTTTGGTGTTCTTGGTACGTATGTACCGGATGATATCCGTGGAGCGCTGCAGTACCGGAGCTCCGCTCAAGCCTCCGTTACCAATGTCTGTCAGGGTAGAGTCACTTGTTTTTAGCCCTGATCTGTCTATGGTAGTATTGGTTGTGATGAGCCCATCGAGGTTGATGTTTTCTGCGATCTCTAATATATCGTCTAGCTGACCGTCCGTGAGGTCAGGAGCGATTTTCAGTAGAATAGGTTTTGAAGCTTTCTTTTTCGCGTTAGCAGCCTGAAGCGTTTTTAGGAGACTTTCCAGCGGTTCTTTTTCTTGAAGCTTTCTTAAGTCAGGTGTGTTGGGCGAACTTACATTTACGACAAAGTAGTCTACAACCGGATATAGCTTTTCAAAACACTTGAGGTAATCGCTCTCCGCTTCCTCATTAGGGGTCACTTTGTTCTTGCCTATGTTTCCACCAACAATGAGACCCTTCGGCCTCTTCAGTAGATTTTCATATGCCAGCTGCATGCCGTCATTATTGAACCCCATTCGGTTGATAAGTGCCTGGTCCTGTGGTAAGCGAAATAGTCTGGGTTTGGGGTTGCCAGGCTGGGGCAGGGGAGTGACAGTTCCGACTTCAATAAACCCAAAGCCCATGGCCTCAAACTCATGAATAAATTGAGCATTCTTATCAAAACCAGCAGCGAGACCTACTGGATTTTTAAACTTTAGCCCAAAAAGCTCCCTTTCCAGGTTTACATCGTTGAGTTTATAAAGTGAACTAAAAATCGATTTGATCAGTGGAATTTTAAAAAGAACCCTAAGGGTTTTAGTGGTGAAATGATGGGCACTCTCAGGATTGAGGAGAAAGAGAAGTTGCTTGAGGAGTTGATACATTAAATGGGTGATTTGAAATCCGGCTCAAAAATAAGAGGTTGATTTGGGTATTGGGTAGCTGATAGAAAATGTTTGTAATAAATATCAACTCCGAGGGTGAAATTCTTGAATGACCTGCTTGAGGTAATCACGGTCAAGGTGGGTGTAAATCTCAGTAGTTGTGATTGATTCATGGCCTAGCATCTCCTGCACAGCCCTCAGATCTGCACCGCCTTCTATCAAATGTGTGGCAAACGAATGTCTGAATGTGTGTGGGCTGATCGATTTTTTAAGGTCTATCTGCACAGCAAGATCTTTGATAATCATAAATACCATCACCCGGCTGAGTTTCGCTCCTCTTTTATTGAGGAAAACAATGTCTTCGTTTCCTTTTTTGATCTTCAGATGCACGCGAATTTCTTTTACATAGATCCTGATCTGTTTGAGGGCTTCTCCTCCAATGGGAACAAGCCTTTCCTTACTACCTTTCCCCACTACCCGAATGAACCCAATATCTTCATAAATATTGCTGATTTTGAGATCAACCAACTCAGAAACACGCAGGCCAGAACTGTAGAGTGTTTCGAGCATGGCTCGGTTACGTGCCCCGTGGGGGGTACTCATGTCAATAGCAGATAGCAGTTTTTCTATTTCATGAAAATCAAGGGTATCCGGCAGCTTTCTTCCCAGCTTTGGTGTTTCCAGCAAATCTGAAGGATCCTTATCCATCATCTGCTCATACATGAGATATTTGTAAAATGATTTTAGTCCGGATATAATCCTTGCCTGAGAGTGCTGAGATAAGCCCAACTCATTGATAAATTCAATAAAATCTACCAGATCCTGCTGTGTGACTTTCAATGGAGAGCGTTCTATGCCTTTGATTTCGAAAAACTCCTTTAATTTCGTAATGTCTCTCAGATAGGCGTCAATTGAGTTTTTGGCCAGGGATCTTTCCAGCTTTAAATAACTTTTGAATTGCTTGATGTAGATGTCCCAACTCATGCAGCTAAATTAAATAAGGAGGTTGAGACCTAAGTTGGGAATCAGGCTTTAGTTGACAAATAAAACCAACACTAAACATGAAAATAATCATCATCAATGGCCCTAACCTAAACTTGCTAGGCAAGCGGGAAGTGGATATCTATGGGAATAAGCCTTTTGAGGACTACTTCTCTTCACTCAAAAGTGAGTTTTTAGATGTTGATCTTGAATATTTTCAATCCAACCACGAAGGAGATTTGATTGATAAACTCCACGAGGTTGGCTTTTCTTACCATGGCATTGTAGTGAACCTGGCTGGGTACACGCACACTTCTGTTGCGCTGGCCGATGCGATTGCTGGCATCAAAACACCGGTTGTGGAGGTTCATATCTCAAATATCCATGCAAGAGAGGATTTCAGGCACCATACATATACCGGAGCGAAAAGTGTGGGGATCATCTCCGGGCTGGGGCTCAAAGGTTATGAATTGGCCGTACGGTACTTCATTAGCAAATGAACATAGCAAATTTTTATCCAGGCCCTTCTCGGGTTTACTCGAGCATACCAGAGTTTATTTATGAAGCATATATGAGTGGAATTCTGTCTGCCAATCATCGAAGTGATGAATTCATGAAGATGATGGACGAGACCAAATCGATTCTTCGATCGAAGCTTTTGATTCCATCGGATTATGAAATTGCCTTTACATCTTCAGCCACCGAAAATTGGGAGATCATATCTCAATCTTTAGTTGACAAAGGAAGCTGCCATTTTTACAATGGAGCATTTGGAAACAAATGGTATGGCTATGCAAGTCAATTGAAAAACACGAAGAAAGTAGAGTTTGGGATAAATGATGAGCTCCCTGTGACACAAGTTTCGGAGGAATTTGATGTTGTTTGTGTGACGCAAAATGAGACATCTAATGGAACGGAGGTCTCAAATGAAATTCTGAAAAAACTGCGATACACGTATGCAAATAAAATCATTGCCGTGGATGTTACTTCTTCTATTGGGGGTGTGGAGATTCAGTTCGAAAATGCGGATTATTGGTATGCCTCAGTGCAGAAGTGTCTTGGTCTGCCTGCAGGGCTGGGACTGGTGATTTTATCGCCTAAGGCCATAGAAAGGGCCTTTGAGATAGGTGATCGCTCATATTACAACAGTTTGTTAGCGATAATTGAAAATGCCCGCAAAAACCAAACGCAATACACACCCAATGTGCTTGGGATTTTTCTTTTGAACAAGTCGCAGGGTGTTGCTAAGGGTATTTCGCAACTGAATGAAAAACTAATCCGAAGGATGAATCATTATAAAACAGTGATTCAGGACTTAAAAGGGATGGGCTATTTGGTGCGTAATGAGTCGGTGCGTTCTAAAACGGTGCTGGCGGTTTCGCATGCTGACCCTGATGCCGTAAGGACGCAGGCTTCAAATGCCGGAATAATATTGGGAGCGGGTTACGGCGAATGGAAGAGCGCGAGTTTTCGCATAGCTAATTTTCCGGCTATCAAAACAAAGGAAATCAATAAGCTGCAAAGCTTTTTGGAGCAGAATTTTCAATAAGCTTATCTTCTCTGGATTTTTACCGTCATCTGAATCCAACAAGGTGCGGTTATCACCTGTCCTTCAACATAATTTTCGTTGAATATTTCTTCGATAGAAGGGAATTGTGCTTTGGCCTTTGCCATCATCTCGGTATTATCTGATCTTTTGTACATCTCGTATGCCGCCAGGAATACAGATCGGTCCATCACGCGGCTTTCTCCTTTCTTACATTCTTCAAAACTCGACATATACAAATGTCCAATCAGGTTGATAGGTTTCGGGTCTTCTTTTACCTCTAGTGCCTCAATAGCCTTTTTTCTGGCCTCCAGTTTTTTTCCCATTCTGGAATATACCTGGGCCTGCTTGTAGAGTAGGTCAAATTTTTCATCTTGATTTTCTGATAAAGACTCGGCATGCTTGTAGTATTCAATTGCCTTCACGTGGCTGTCTGTAGTAGAGTGTCTGTCTCCGATTACTTTGGCTAGTTTCGGCGTGGGCTGTGTCTCATACAGTTTCTCTGCTACTTCTATAAAGTAGGGCTGATCCATGCATTTAACCCTCAACGAATAAGTGAATATTTTTTTGATGACATCAATATCATCAGGGTTTTCTCTGAATTTAGGAACCATGCGCTCTTTTATAAAATCGCAGGTGAGTGGATCACTCGTGCCAAATAACGCATCAACTTTGTTTTGCTCTTTTTTTAGTTTTTGTTCATTGCCCCCGATACGGATTTTCTCGTCGATCACTTCAGATATGCGGTCATAGATATCTACCAGCATCACATCCGTCAGTTCCTTTGGACTGGCCTTATAATAATAAACGCCCAGCGTCATGTACGGTGTGAGATTGAATGTTGAAATATCCTTTACGGGTAAGCTGAAAAGTGTATCGTAAAGCTCGCTTAGCAGTGGATATTGCTTGGAGTTTTTGTAATAAAGTTTAAACGCGGCATAGGCTTTTCTATCCACAGCGGATGCATCGTTAAACTGCAAAATGCGCTGGTCGTACATCCAGAGTAGAGAGTCTTCCAGGTTTTCCCGACGCTTTTTACTTATATCTGTTTCCAGTATGTGCTCTATGTTTTTTGCTCCGTCTTGATAGATAGATTGATGAAGGTTCGGCACATTTATATACAACCAGGAGAGTGACGAAAGCGCCCCCTGCCAGTCGCTCAAATCCATCTGTACTTTGTAGTAAGCTTGTTTTTCCTGGGCGAGACTTTTCATCTCCTCATCAGTGGGCCAATCCCAAGTTGATTGTCCGAAAGCTGGAAAAAGGGTTGAAGCACAAAACACAATAATGAGCAGAAGCTTCAGTGGTTTGAGAGAATTAAATTGATTCCGAAATGTGCGCAAGGAGATTGTGTGATTCAAGTAAGCTGGGTTGTTTACGTTAATAAAGATAAACAATACACGATTAATTACTTAATGGGTTTAGCTTGCATTAAAATAACATATAATGTTATAGTAAACTGAAAACTACTTTCAACGTGCTATATTTAAAATATTTTGAGGTTTGCCTTCATTCATTTCAAACCTCATTATTGTGGATCAAATATCAAGAGTAGATTTGCGTCCGTAATTCTATTCGCATGTTTGATTTTAAGGAAATACTTTCAGTTACGCTTATTCTGTTTTCGGTGATCGATATCATTGGTAGTGTGCCAATTATCATTGACCTGAGGAAAAAGATGGGGCATGTACAGTCGGAAAAAGCGACATTGGTTTCCGGTGTTATTATGATCGTATTTCTTTTTTTGGGCGAGAGTATTCTACGACTTTTCGGTATAGATATAGGCTCTTTTGCTATTGCAGGGGCACTTATTATGTTTTTCCTTGGTATGGAAATGGTGATGGGGATACAGTTTTTCAAAAGTGATGATTCGGATGTGTCCGGTTCCCATTCCATAGTTCCTATTGCGTTTCCGCTGATAGCCGGAGCAGGCACTATGACTACATTGATTTCTCTAAAATCGCTTTACCAAACATCCAATATTCTGGTAGGCGTCATGTTTAACCTTATTTTTGTTTACATCGTACTGAAAACGAGTGGTTGGCTGGAGCGAAAAATAGGAAATGCGGGTTTCAATATCCTAAGAAAAGTTTTCGGTATTATCCTGCTTTCGATAGCAATCAAAATCTTTAAAACAAACCTTTTTGCCTGATGATAAAAATTTTTACCGATGGAGCAGCCAAAGGAAACCCGGGACCGGGCGGCTATGGAGCGATTCTGGATTTTCAGGGGAAAAGGAAAGAATTGTCTGAAGGTTTTAGAAAAACAACCAACAACAGGATGGAGCTGCTGGCTGTAATCAGGGCTCTGGAATCCATCAAAAAGCCCGGATGGGATGTTTTGGTATATTCGGATTCTAAATATGTGGTTGATGCGGTTGAAAAACGCTGGCTCGATGGCTGGGTCAAAAAGAATTTTAAGGATAAAAAGAATGTGGATCTGTGGAAGAAGTATCTGGAAGTGGCCAAAAAGCATAAAGTGAAATTTCAATGGGTAAAAGGCCATGCTGGTCACCCTGAGAATGAGCGCTGCGACGAGCTGGCTGTTCAGGCAGCTGAAGGGTTTGATTTGAAGGTGGATAGGGTTTTTGAGCAGAACAACCCGGGCTAATGCCGAATAATTATTTTCAGTTTAAAGAATTTCGCATTTTGCAGGGCAAGTGCGCCATGAAGGTGACCACAGAGGGTTGCCTCTTTGGTGCGATGATAGCCCCGATCAAGCCGGGCAGATTTTTGGATATAGGTACCGGTACAGGACTGTTGTCCTTGATGCTGGCTCAGAAATCAGCTGGTTCGGTGATTGATGCCGTGGAAATAGACACCCTGGCAGCAGAACAGGCCTGCACCAATTTTGAAGCTAGTCCATGGTCTGAGAGGTTGCGGTGCTTGCAAACACCCATTCAGCATTTTCTGGCTCCCGAAAAATACGACTTGATCGTTTCGAATCCTCCATTTTTCAAAGAGTCGCTCAAAGGATCTTCAAATCCGAAAAATGTAGCGAAACATGAGCAATCGCTGGATCAGGCTGACCTGATAGCTGGTATTGATCGTCTGCTTGCCGAAGAAGGTCGATTTTGGGTTTTATATCCTCCACTGGAGGCAGAGCGGTTTGCTGACCTGGCAAGAGACTTGGGGTACAAGAAAATAACCTGTATTCACGTTTATGACAAGCCCGGCTCAAAAATGATCCGAGTAGTGTTGCAGTTTACCAAAGAATCTGATGGGGAATGCAATCCACAAGATTTTTACATCAAAACGGACTCTGAGGGCTATAGTATGGGCTTTGCATCATTGCTTGCCCCGTATTACCTACATCTTTAATTTTCCACTAAGCGTTCATCAAAATCAAATCCCATTTCGTTGAGTTCCGTCAGTACTGGTTCATATATTTCCCTGATAGTGGGAACATGTACCCCGGAGAGTTCCACTTCTTCTTTTAGGATCTTTTTTGCTATAATGCCCAGGGGCAATCCGACGGTTTTGGACATGGCCGTGTGTTCTTCATCTCCGAGGGCTACCATGTTGGCCTGAATTTCTTTCCTTTCGCCATTGTCGCTGTAAACGAATTTGTGCCACATCACGATCATATCCCGATCTTCTGCTTGTAGTGTCCATTTTTTCTTCAGGATATGCTCCAGTATTTGAGCCGGAGTTCCCTCATCCAGTCCTACAAGAGTTTCCTCGAAGAGATCCAAGTACTTGAGTTTGTACATTTCCTCAGACTCCATGCTCAGGTTCATGTAGTGAGCGATTTTGAGCTCCACAGAGTCATGAGGGTTGTATGAGAGGAATGAATTGATGAACTGGCGGTGTGTCATGTCACCTACATTTTCCATTTTGTAGTTATCATCTGTAGCACCCAGCTGCACAAATATGTCCCAGGCTTTGCAGAAGCCCGTCCTTCTAAGGGTTCCCCTGTAGAGTGTCTTGATACCTCTTAGGCCATAGAGATCGAGGTATTTCAATGAATCACGATTGGCATACCCTTCAAAATACCCATAGCCGGGAATGTGTATTACCTCCGTCCGTCGAAACAATTTCTGATAGGGGATGTACTTGTACCTGCCTTCTTGCAGAAATTTTACGTTACCCGTTCCAGCCAACACCACGTTTCGAGGGTTCCAGGTAAATTTATATTGCCATGGATTGTCGGTTTGCTTGTCTTCTGCAAGCAGCCCCCCTGTAAATGTCTCAAATGAAACCAATTCATGACCTTCAGCTTTGATACGATCCAAAACCTGCATGGCCGACATGTGATCGATACCCGGATCCAGGCCCATTTCCATTAGACATAGGGCATTGTTAGCCTCAAATTTTTGTCCCAATGCTTTGATTTCATCCGATAGATAGGAGGCGGTGAGCATGTTGATTCCAGCTTCGGCACAGATTTCGGCGGCCTTTAGATGAAATGTGGCCGGCAGCATGCTGATTACCAGATCTGCTTTTGATAAGGTTTGCCGGGCATGGTCTTTGTTTTCAATGTCAAAGGCGATTACTTCCACGCTCGGAAATCTTTCCTTGCACGACTTTTCGTCTTTTTCACAGATCGTAAGTTTCCAATTGTTTTCTGCGCAATTGATCAATAAATAATCGACAAGTGCGGAAGCGGAGCGTCCTGCTCCCAGCAGCAAAATATGCTTCATTTGGGGTGTTTTGGGGTTATAATTAGAGATTGAATCAAACTCATTTTTTTCTATGCACCATGGTAGCGGTGGCCTGTGCTGTTGGTAAAATTAGCATATCGGCGAGATTTACATGAGGCGGACGTGAAACTATGAAAAGGATAATTTCAGCAATATCCGAACCTGTCAGGGGGTCAAAGCCCTCATAGACTTTTGCGGATTTTTCTTCGTCTCCTTTGAATCGAACATTTGAAAACTCCGTGTTTACCAGACCGGGCTTAATCTCGGATATCTTGATGTTGTGTTCGATCAGATCCTGACGCATGGATTTGGTCAACCCATCCACGGCGTATTTTGAGGCATTATAGACACCACCCTTTTGGTAAGGCTCTATGCCGGCGATCGATCCAATATTCACAATATGTCCCGATTTTCTTTCAACCATGTCAGGCAAGATTGCTTTCGTTACATAGAGCAGGCCTTTTAGGTTGATATCAATCATGGCTTCCCAGTCATCAATTTTTGCTTCATGAATAGGATCAAAACCATGGGCATTGCCGGCGTTGTTGATTAAAATATCAATTTCTTTCCAGTCAGGAGGGAGGGAGTCAATGGCGTCAAACACTTCTTGCTTTTGACTCACGTCAAAACACAATATGTAGATTTCTGTGGACTTTGAAAGTTTCGCCTCTAATTCTATTAGTCTGTCTTGTCTGCGTCCGCAGATAATCAGTCTATAATTATCGCTGGCGAGAATTTCTGCAGTGGCTTTGCCAATTCCACTCGTAGCGCCGGTGATCAATACCGTTTTCTTCATCAAATCAGATTAAGATTATTCCGGCTTAAAGATATATGGCTGTGCCGAATCTACCTTTTTTCCTTCCTTTTCTTTTTTCGGAGGTATTTCAGATATGAAGGTCCGCCCTCAAAGGTGATGTAGAAGGCGAAATTTTCGAATGACAAATCTTTGAATGGTTCGCTGTAGGCGCCTTTGTCATTTGGCAGCATGTTTCTCAGGCCCCATGTGTACCGTATTTCTGGCGAAAATTTGAATAGCGGGAAATAAAGGTCAAAGCCTATTCCACTGTCTATCGAAATGTTGTAGTTTTTCAGCCTCATATTGTTTCGGCTGTCAAAGTTGTCACCCCGGCCAGCCACCTCAATGGCATTGTTGATTCCGCCTACGGCGTACATAGCTACATTTCCTCTTCTGGATGATTTGTATTTGAGCAGAATGGGCAACTCTACTGTGGTGATATCCTTTGTGTCCTGAATCACCCTACCATCTGTAAAACGGTAGGTCATGGTGTAGTCAGAAAATGCCACTGTGGGTAGCAGTCTTAAATCCAGATATGGGAAAAGGCGCATATTCACCACAAAGCCAACTCTCCATCCGGGTGCTTTTTCGGGAGCTACAGAGTGTAAGGAGTCAAAGGCTGGAGTGGCGAAAGCATCCGCGTATTTGATTTTGTATTTACTGCTATGAAGACCCATGTGAAATCCGTAATGGATCCATTCATTGTCATAGTCAGTCAAATTGTCCGTGTTGTAATTTTGGCCAGTGGCTACATTCACAAAAAAGACAAAGAATGTAAGAAAGACTACTTGGTACCTACGTAAATGGAGCTTATGCCCAGTGTTTGAGGTTTGCATTGGGTGTTCTTAAAACCAATCTTTTCTAAGATATTCAAAAAGTCCTGACCATCAGGAAACTCCTGCACAGATTCTGGCAGATAGGTGTAGGCCGCATTGTCCTTCGAAACAATTTTTCCTATTACAGGAAGTATCCACTTAAAATAAAACTGATATAGTTGCTTGAATGGAAATGCTTTTGGTTTCGAAAATTCAAGGATCACGACTTTTCCTCCTGTCTTCAATACCCGAAACATGTCTGCTAAGCCCTTCTCCAGATGTTCAAAGTTCCGCACACCAAATGCAACGATTACAGCATCAAAATTATTGTCAGGAAACAACAAGCCTTCTGAGTCACCTTTGAGCAACTCGATTTTATCATCGAGTTTTCTTTTTTTCATTTTGGCTCGTCCCACATCCAGCATTCCTTCGCTTATGTCAACACCCGTTACTTTATCAGGGTTTAGCGCCAGTGCTTCAATGGCAAAATCACCTGTGCCAGTGGCAATATCAAGGATTTGCTTGGGCTGATCTTTCTTCAGCTGCTTGATGGCTTTCTTTCTCCAGGCAATGTCTATTCCCAAACTCAGGAAATGATTCAGGAAGTCATAGTTGCTGCTGATGTTATCAAACATGGTAGCAACCTGCTCCTTCTTAGATGCCTGCTTATCTTTGTATGGTAATACGGTCATAATCGAGTGCAATATTAATCCTTTAACTGCGCGTTTCTTTGCATTGTTATAAATTATTGAGTTGCTGTACTGGTATTGTGCCGGTGCAATTTGATGAATTGCTTGATTATACGATTGCAATGATAATTTTGAAATCAATTGATGAAACCGATTAAGACAGCACTTTTTGTAAAGAGTAGTAGCCAGATCAGCGAATGTCCCAAGCCCGATAAGCCTGAATATGCCTTTATTGGTCGATCCAATGTGGGAAAATCCTCGCTCATCAATATGCTTACCAATCATGGGAAATTGGCCAAGGTTTCCTCTAAGCCTGGAAAGACCAAGCTCATCAATCACTTTGTTATCGATGATGAATGGTATTTGGTGGATTTGCCGGGTTATGGCTGGGCGAGTGTGAGCAAAACCGAGAAAGCCAAGTGGAAACGCATGACTGGCGATTATTTTGAAACTCGAGAAAATCTGGCTTGTGTGTTTGTGCTGATTGACTCACGTATCGATCCTCAGAAAATAGACCTGGAGTTCATCAATTACCTGGGTGAGTTAGGGATTCCAATCGCCTTGATTTTCACGAAAACTGACAAGCAGAAGTCAAACAAAACTCAGTCTAGTATTGCCAAATTCAAGCGAGCCTTAAAGTCACAATGGGAAGAATTGCCCGTTTCATTTTCTACTTCTGCTGTGACTGGCGATGGCAAAGATGCACTCATTGAGTTTGTGCGATCAGTCAATGAAGAAATAAAAGCTGGATAGCCCATTGACATATTTCAGTACTTTATAGATTTGTGCTTTACATACAAAGCATACTTATGGATTTTAGCGAAATAGCTTCACTTTCAGGAAAAGGAGGATTATTCAAAATTGTTTCACCTACGCGGGCAGGGGTGATTTTGGAAGCAATGGACGGCACAAAAAAGAGGATTGTGGCTTCAGTACAAAACAAAGTTTCTGTGCTGTCGGACATTTCCATCTATACCACTGATGAGGAGGGGGCTACTCCACTCAAAGATGTGATGACTAAAATACACAAGGAGTTTAATGGAGACACTGATCTTACTTCAAACTCTGCTCCCGATGAGTTGAAGTCTTTTCTGAAGTTTGTATTACCTGACTATGACGAGTCAAGGGTTTACGTTTCGGATATAAAAAAACTCGTGACATGGTATAATTTGCTTGCCAAAACGTGCCCTGAAGTGTTTGAGGAGAAAGAAGAGCAAGCTGAGGAATCAAAAGAAGAGACCAAGTCATAATTGGAACCATTCAAAAATCACTTTCAAGTAATATGGGCGGATCTCGATCCAAATGCTCATATGCGCCACACGGCTTACAATGATTATGCAGCTCAAGTCAGGGTGAGTTTATTTGACGAGCTGGACCTGCCACTCAATAAGCTCGTCGCATCTGGTTACGGCCCTGTATTATTTCAGGAAGAGACCACTTTTGTAAGGGAGGTTTTTATGAATGAAAAAATTACGGTGGACTGTGCTGCTATGGCCTATAGGACGGATATGAAAGTTTGGAAGTTTAGGCAGCAGGTTTTTAAACAGGATGGACAGCTAGCGTGTGTGATCATAACTACTGGTGCGTTTATGGATTTGAAAGCCAGAAAAGTGGTAGTCCCACCTTCTCAAATAATTGAAATGCTGGATAGAATTCCGGTAACTGATGACTTCCATCATTTCGATAAATAACAAGCCTAATCTCAATGGAGGAGATTGTATTAGCCGAAAAAAGCATTGAGCTGATCAGAAAAGATTTTGATTTGCCTGATGGTGCATTGATAGCTGAGGACCCCTGGGGCCAACTTTTCGATCAGTTGAAGCCGATCATTAAGCGGATGCTTGATGGTGATTTTAATCAACTTCTAATCATTCTATATCGAATAGATGTGCCTGAAAATCAGGTGAAAGAGATTTTGGAAATGGCCAACCCTTCTGACCTTTCGGATGAGATCACCAACGCTATAATAGCTCGTCAGAAGCAAAAGGTGATCCTTCGTTCCAAATACTCTTCTGAAAATCAGTGAAAATCGAAATTTTACTTTTGTTTTTACAAAAGTCTTAAACTATCTTTGACGTAGCGGTGAATTGGCCCTGCTTTCTAGAAATAGATTGTGGGGCTTTTCTTTTTTAAGCACCATGCTTTACGAAAGAAAGGATTGGACTTTTTCCACCATATTTTTAGATCCGATGAATAGCGGTGATCGTTGGTGAAATGACGTTGGAGCGATTTCCATAACTCTTCCTTTGCCATTCGTGGCTAGTCCTCCTGCCTGTTCGACTATAAATGCCAACGAATTGCACTCATATAGTAACCTCAATTTGCCATCTGGATTTTTTGTGGTTCCGGGATACATATATATACCTCCCTTAAACATGTTTCTGTGAAAGTCGGCAACTAAAGAGCCTATGTACCTTGCAGTGTGGTCATTGTCCTTGCAGTAGGAGATATAATCCTGCAGACCCTTATCAAAGGAATTCCAGGCCCCTTCGTTGATAGAGTATATTTTTCCGTTTTCTGGATAGGTCAAATCGGCATGCGAAAGCACAAACTCTCCCAAAGAAGGCTCAAGGGTAAATCCATTTACGCCATGGCCTGTGGTATATACCAACATGGTGGATGATCCGTACAAAATGTAACCCGCAGCAACTTGCTCAGTACCCGGTTGCATCAGATCTTCTTGCGTGATATCCGTGCCCAATGGGGAAATTCTCCTGTAAATTGAAAAGATGGTTCCAATTGACACGTTCACATCTATGTTAGATGAGCCATCAAGAGGATCCATGCAGACTACATATTTTCCTTGATTGTTGAGCTTTATCACCTCTTCATCTTCTTCACTCACAATAGCGCAAACCTGGCCTCCATTATGCAATGCCCGTGTAAATCTTATATTCGCGATTACATCAAGTTTTTGTTGATCTTCTCCCTGCACATTTTTACTTCCGTAAGCACCGGATATTTCCAGTAAGCCTGATTTGTTTACCTCTCTGTTGATGATTTTTCCAGCAAGACCTATGTCCCTCAAGAGCTGTGAGAGTTCACCCGTGGCAAACTCAAATTCTTCCTGCTTTTTTTTGATAAATCTGTCTAGCGTGGTTCCAATAGGTAACCCAAGTCTGCTTTGGTCGTTCATGATTTGTTTTTGGCTATTTGGACGGTGTAATCAATCAATTTTCTCTTATTTAGCTGTCATGTTGTGTGTGTACAAATTTGGAGGTGCTTCTGTCAAAGATGCAAATGGGGTGAAAAACCTCAAGCGCATAGTGGCAGAATACCCAGGAAGCAAATTGCTCATTGTCGTTTCAGCTATGGGCAAATCTACTAACCTGTTAGAGAAAATCGTTAGTCAAAAATTGAATAAGGAAGATTTTCACCCTGATCTTGAACTTTTCTTAACATATCACAATGAAATCTGCCGGGAACTTTTTGGCGAGCTACCTGTGGAGATGAGTGATTTGGAGGCTTCTCTGAAGCAATCCCTGGATATGGAAACAACTGAACCTTTGGAGTTTCAGGATTTGATTGTTTCCTATGGAGAGTTGTTTTCGACTGTGATTGTTTCGAAACATCTGGACGCAATCTGGGTGGATGCGAGGCGCCTTATCAAGACAGATAGCAAGTTTACTGAGGGTGAGGTTGATTGGGACAAGACTCATGAGGATATCTCTGCGGATGTGCCAAAGCAACTTGAAAATGGAGTTGTGATTACCCAAGGCTTTATTGGCTCTGATGCCGAAGGTAGAACCACCACGCTGGGCAGAGAAGGGTCCGATTTTTCGGCGGCTATCTTCGCACATTGCCTGAATGCGACGAGTGTCACGGTGTGGAAAGACGTACCCGGATTACTGAATGCTGACCCGAAAGTATTTCCGTCGGCAGAAAAATTTGATCATATCAGCTATCAGGAGGTCATAGAGATGACTTATTATGGCGCCAAGGTGATTCACCCAAAAACAATCCGGCCGCTGGCACAGAAGAATATTCCACTTTTTGTGCGCTCATTTATTGATCCTGAGGGTGAGGGAACCAGAATTTCCGAAGATCAAAAGATCGCCAATAAAACGTGCTTCGTGTTTAAGGAAAATCAACTTTTGGTTTCGGTTCGGGTTCGGGACAATAGTTTTATGGACGAACACAAAATGAGTTTTATTCTTCTGGCTTTAAGTCAATTCAATATTAAGGCTAATATGACGCATAACTCTGCACTGACCTTTACCATCTGTATGGACAACAATACCGCAAAGCGAGATAGGCTGGTGGAGCACCTGTCCGAAAACTATCAGGTTCTTTATAATGAAGATCTCTTTATGGCGACAATCAAAAATTATGATGAAGGTTCATTTGGCCTGTTGCCAGGAAATATTGAGCCGATTTTTGAAGAGAAATCAAGAAGCAACTATCAGGTAGTGTATCGAGTCAAATAAATCTTTTGAGCACCTTTTTCACACTCATCAAGTAAGATCCACCAAATAAGTTTGCGTGGACCAAAAGAGGATATAGGTTGCATAAGTCTGTGCGGTCTTCGTGTCCGGGTTCAAGTGGAAAGTTTGCTTGATAACTTTGGTAAAACCGTAAATCAAATCCTCCAAAAAGACGGGTCATGGCGATTTCCATTTCTCTATGACCATAGTAAACCGCCGGATCAAATATTACTGGCTTTGAATTTTGATTGCAAGTGAAATTTCCACTCCAAAGGTCACCGTGCAAAAGCGATGGCTCAGCTTTAGGAAATATATTGCTTAGCTTCGGATAGAGTTTTTCAATGTCATCATGAATGTCACTTGAAATCAGTCCATTTTGGATTCCGTAATTGACTTGATATCCGATGCGATGCTCATAGAAAAAGTCAACCCAATCGTATTGCGCTTCATTTATTTGAGGCAATCGGCCAATGTAATTGTCAACTTCCAGCCCAAATTTATCGGAAGAACAACTATGAAGCATTGCCAGGTTTTCGCCAAAAGATTCCCAGAAATTCCTTGAGGGAGAGCCCCTTTCAATAAAATCTAGGATAAGAAAATACGTGTTGTCTATTTTTCCATGGCCTAAAATATCGGGGATGGTTATTGTATTGCTATCCGCAAGACAACTCAAGCCATGGGCTTCTTTTGCGAAAATGTCAGGGTAATTTGCATTTTGATATTTGATGAAGAATTTACCCTGAGATGTATGTAGTTCTGCAGCATCATTGATATCCCCTCCAAGTACTGGCCTGTGTCCGATTATGGGTGTTTTTTGGCCTAAAACTTCCTGTAATGACCTTTCAAAAAAAGAGAGTTGAGGGGGAGTTGTCATTTCAATCAGTTATGAAGTCAATGAATTTATCAATGGACCGATCCAGCATTTGATAAACATCTTCAAAACCATTTTGGCCACCATAGTAGGGGTCAGGTACGTCGGCTCCTTTATTTTCTGGGTCAAAATCTCGCATGAGATAAAGGCCTTCCGGTTTTTCTCCCAGAGCATGAATGATATTGCGAAAGTTGGAAGCATCCATAGCCAGTATGTAATCAAACTCTTTGCCGTCTTGCATACTGATTTGTCTGCCTTTATGGTTGATGGGAATGTTGTGGTTTTTGGCAACTTCCACACTCCTTTGGTCAGGGTCAGCGCCTATATGGTAATTGGAGGTGCCAGCGGAATCACAGCTGAAAGCGGCTTCCAGGCCTCTAGATTTAACTTTTGCTTCGAAAATAGCTTCTGCCAAAGGTGATCTGCAGATGTTACCCAAACATACGAAAAGGATTTTTTTCATTTTTTTTCAGATTAGTGGTTACCTTTTTTTCTTTCCTAGTATATACTAATGCATAACACAAATTAATTCATACACCTGTTTGACAATTTGAAGAGTCCCGATCTTTCGGGACTTTTCTTTTTTCACCCTATTCGAATGGTATGAGTTTTGGCTTATACTTAAATATGTTGTCAAACGTAATCGGAGATGAAACAGAAATACTGATCACGAAATCATCTGTAGCCATGGGGGCATAGACAAATCTTGTTCCTCGTATTTCAAAGGTGTTAAAAACCAAACTTTCATTTTTCAACCTAAAGCCAAATCCGAAGGACGTAAAGTTATTGTCGATTATTGGCTCAGTTGGAAACTCCCTATTATCCTGAATCTTGCTCAAGCTCCCATATACAAAGGGTGCAAATCTAAATCCGTAGAGATACCACGGCGTGAAAACCACTGATTCAATTTTGATGTACTTGGTCTTATCTCCAGTGATGCCGTTTCCATTTATATCTCGAATTTTTCCTTCAAGGGAAAGGTACCGTGCCGGGGGCTGGCGAATTCCGTTTATGTATGCTGCCGACAAATAAGTTCGACTTTTGTATCTGTCCAATGCTCCAAAATGGAGAATAGGCGTAAAGTAGGAAACCCCCGCACCAAAAACCCCGGTTTTGATCACATCTTTGGCAAAACCACCCAGCTGAGTGCTTATCAGGAAATATCCTTTGTTCTTAATGTACCTGGACCAGAAATATTGAACTCCAAAATAATTTTGCTGGTAGAACTGGTTAAAGTCTTTGCCATACAACACCGAAGCTCGGTATCCGACCGGAATGTCTTCAGATATACCGAACCCCAGGACGTAATTTGATTTGATGAATTTTTGTTTTGAATAAGATACCTGCCCAAGAATTAGTTGTCGGTTATAATAGAT
Source organism: Cyclobacteriaceae bacterium (assembly GCA_039970095.1). Classification (GTDB taxonomy): domain Bacteria; phylum Bacteroidota; class Bacteroidia; order Cytophagales; family Cyclobacteriaceae; genus JAMZMI01. The sequence continues at coordinate 89,931 of JBDVMP010000069.1, read as the reverse complement.
TTCGTTGCTGTCTCTTGCTACGGCCGGTTGATTGTCAAAGTGGTGATCCAGAATTCTCGCGGATATCACTATGTTCTTCCTTTCCTGATTCTTTTTAATTAAAAAAGACCTTCCCACCCAAAAATCTCTGTAGTTGAGTTTGTAAAACCGATCACTTTCAGAATCACCATCGAGAATGATGGTGGAATCAGATATAGACCTCATTTCAAGCCCTCCACCGTACTTTACCTGGGGTGTTACAAACTCCTTTTGAACATTGAGTCCAACGTCCTTTTTATCCCAATAATTGGAATGGCTAAACTCCCAACTGGTGATGCTTTTCAGCGTGTTTTGACCTCCCAATCTTAACGAATATCCGTGAATAGGACTTGAGTGAGTATTGTAATAATAGCCTACAGACCCGTACCGACCTATGCCCCCTAATGATCTGTTGAACAGTTCGAAATTGAATTGATTAAGGTCGCTATAGCTGGCTTGAAAACCCCACGATAGCCTGTCCTTAATTACAATAATTAAATCTGCTTCAGAGCCATTTTCTTTTACATATATTTTGGCATCCTCTACATATAGCAACCGCCTGAGCAAGCGCTCATTATCTGCAAGAATGAACGCATTAATTTCTTGCCCTACTTTCAAATTCATGTTGCTTCTCAGCACCCATTCACGAGTGTCAAAGTGATATTTATTAGCAAGCACGGATATTTTAGAAGAGGAGAACCGGGAGGTGTCCTGAACACTCCCTTCCATCATATCTACATGTTTGATCCTGATACTTCTTATGGTTTTTCCTTCAAAGCGCTGAAAAGCTACATCACTTGATATACCTGCCTTAGCATTTTCAAGGGTTTGCTTATTTGGGCTTACCAAAAAAAGGTCGGAAATCTTACTTGTGACTTTGTTGGTGCTGGTCTTTTCCTTCAGGCTCTTGTAAAAGAGGTCAGAACTGGAGTAGGGGTTCTTCTTGAGTTTGAATTTGGTGTCAGGATCGCAGACGAAGATTGAATCATCCTCAGGCGCAATCATTTGGTCTTTCAAAATCAAAACCTGCCCTTTTTTGATTCGGATTGTGTCTTGCTGTCCGTACGATGGGCTCAGAATTTGGCAAAGCAGAAGAAATGGAAATCCGTATTTAATCAAATGCTGTTGGGAATTAAATAATAAAAAAAACCCTGACCATAGGTCAGGGTTTAAACTTATCTAAAATTCTTTTGACTAGCGAATGCTCAAGCCAACACCAGCAGTAAAAGTGTTGTATTCTTGAAATGCATATTCCGCATGAAATGTCAAAATCAAAAGTTTGATTCTTGCTCCCACATTTGCTTTCATTCCTCCGTTGTTGCTCGTCAAACTGATAGGGTCTTCTTCAGCCACCTGATCATATTTACCTTCAAGGTCGAAAGTGGTTTTAGAGGTTGTGAAACCAAGCCCACTATAAACAGTCAGAATGGCCAATTTTTTGGAGATCACACCCTGAAGCGTAGTTCCTGATACGTTGAATACAGCCTGTTGTCCAAGGTCAGCATCGATGACGCCAACTGCTTCCATGGTGGTGTATCCGAAGAATCCACTTAGATCGAATGGTAGATTTTTAATACCTGGAATCCATTGTTTCACATCATGCATCACACCTATACCGAAAGATGAAAATGATCCGTCTTCACTTGAGTATTTAGGTAAAAATCTCAATTTAAGCTCAGTGTTCTTGATCAAACCAACTCCTACATTCAAAGCGGCAGATGGTACAGCGAGAAATGGTAATTCTTCATCTATGCCCGACCCTGTTGGAGCCGTAATTTTTACCTCTTCATCAGTTCCTGCGTTAAACACCAAAAATGGGATATCATCAGCATCCAGGTTTGGGCCAAAGGCTGTAGGAAGTTTGTTGGTGCCGTAAAGAGGAGAGTCGGTATTTAATGGATTTTCCAAGGTCACATTTTCATACGCACTTGCATTGAATGAGAAATAATTGGCACTGCTAGGCACCATCGCAAATTGCGAAGTGAAAGTAATGTCAAATCCGAGTAGCTTGTGCGGTTTAGCAGTGTTGTACCAGCCAGCGTTCATCGCATAACCCATACCTGCGAATGCAGGGCTTAGGTAGCCTTCAAGGAGTTGGTTGCCGTTCTTAATGCCACCCTCCAATAAGTTATCAAAATCAATGCTCTGCGAAAACGCAGATGATCCTGTAACAAAGATTAATGTTAATATTAGGTATATCTTTTTCATTGTATTCATATTTTGAGGTCGGTGATAATTATTCTCTTATTTTGGCTACCACGTCGAAGTAGAAAGTAAACGTGAAATTCAAATCCTCACTAGGGTATTCTCCAAAATCGAAAGTTACTTCTGATATTACATCATTTCCACTTTGAATAGCACTAGTAAGTGCGGCATTATCAAAGCTTGCTGTAGTCTTACTGATGTCCTGAAGTGTTGGGGTTGTGATATTGATGCTACCAATTGACCCGCTGCTACCACTTAATTCGATGGTTATTGCATCCAGATCAATCTGCTCAGCTAAACTAACATCAGAAAGTGAGTAGTAAACACCTTGCACAACGATCTCATCAAATGAATCGCCAGTGACTTCACTGATGTTGTAATTTTCTGATTGTGAAATTGGCGCAGGATCACCACCAAGAGATCCTAATAGAGGGTCACCAATAGGTAAGTCAACAGGGATGTCAACCGGAACCTCTTTTCCGATGTTGAAACCAACACCTGCTTCTCCACAGCCAAACATGGTTGCGAGAAAGCATAAACATACGACGGTAGTTAAAATTCTCATTTTTTTCTTTTTTTCATTTTAAATGCAAAAGTTCATGGCAGGGACAGAAGCTGATTGATATAAAAATGTAACGTCTTCTTTAGTTCATGCCTCAAACAAAAATAGGTATTATCAGGTTATATCTACTTTTTCAAAGTTATTTCTATCCACACATCAAACAAATACCGTGAATTCGGTATTCTTTCTTCGGTTTCGTTGGATGTTGAAGCTGTTGTTGTATATTTGTATCAAATAAGAATAATTCTCAATTAGAATTGAATACTAATTCATATCAACATACCAAAGAGCTCATAGCAGAAGCGGGGCTAAAGGCTACTCATTCACGGATTGCCGTATTGCACAATCTAATGGTTATGGGAGATCACCCTACTGCTGAGCAGGTTCACTCTAATATAAAGGAGCAGAACCCAAGTATTTCTTTGGGAAGTGTTTATCGAATTCTTGAAAAGTTTGTGGAGGCCAACCTGGCCTATCAGGTTGCGACCAAAAGTGGACTTAAGCGCTACGACGCTAAGCTAGACCCACATAGTCATATATATGCTGTGAACACGGACGAAATTCAAGACTATGATGATGAGGAACTTAACGATTTGATAAAGGAATATTTCAAACAAAAACAGGTCAGAAACTTTAAGATACAAGAGATCAAAGTTCAGATCAATGGGGAGAAAGAAGACCCGGACGAAAAAGTAACAATTGTTTAATTTTTAAAATAGCGTACAAATTATGTCATTAGTTGGTAAAAATGCACCAGTATTTAATGCACCTGCAGTTCTTAACGGCGAGGAGATCGTTGAGGATTTCTCACTAGAGCAGTACATCGGTAAGAAAGATGTTATGTTCTTTTTCTACCCGAAAGATTTCACTTTCGTGTGTCCTACAGAAATTCTTGCTTTTCAGGAAAAGCTTGCTGAGTTTGAGAAAAGAGGAGTGCAAGTAGTTGGTGCTTCATGTGATACTGAGGAGACTCACCTGGCATGGTTGATGACACCAAAAGCAAACGGAGGGATAGAAGGAGTGACTTACCCGCTTGTGGCTGATGCACCAAAAACGATTGCTAATAACTTCGGTGTTTTAGCAGGAGACTGGAGCTACGATGAAGAAGGAAACCTTACTTACGAAGGAGCGCCTGTAGCTTACAGAGGTACATTCTTTATAGACAAAGAAGGTGTGGTGAGACATGAGACTATCAATGACCTGCCATTAGGTAGAAACATTGATGAGATGCTAAGAGTTGTGGATGCGTGGAAGCACGTGCAAGAAAACGGTGAAGTTTGCCCGGCAAACTGGGAAGAAGGAAAAGATGCTATGCAGGCAACCAGAGACGGTGTGGCTAGCTATTTGTCTTCTCACTAATTCTTTTTTAGTTAGAATAAATTGATGAAGCCTAAATCCATCGGATTTAGGCTTTTTTCGTTTTGGGTTGGTTTTATGATTTAACTAAGATAAAATTGCACAATAACTAAATTCATACATAATGAAACAGCTTGTTGGTTTATTGATATTCATGAGTATTGTGCATACACAGACTAACGCACAGATTAATCTTCGAGAGAAATTAAATAAAAAGGCTGAACAAGAGATAGATAAGATTCTTTTCGGTAAGAAGGCTAACAAACAGTCTTCGAAAAGTGATACGTCGGCAGAAACAGTTTCCGGAAGTAACGAAGCTATTGATGTGTCTGATCCATTAGAAGGCTATGAGAGAAAGCCTGTTGATTATGGTAGCTTATCGCATTTGGAGGTAGTTTCTTTTCGCGATTTGATCAATTTTTTGCCAGATAGTTTTGGAAGTTATTCGATCTCCGAGAAACCAGAGGGAGGAACGATGAGGTATGGAGAGTTTCAGTACAGTAATGGCGAGAAGTTGTATTCAAATGGTAAGACCGAATTGAAAGCATCTGCGTTTGACTACTTGCAGACAGGAACATTTTTGGCGGCATATGCCAATCAGTATGAGTATGAGTCAACGGATGGAATTGTGAAGTCCATTGAAGTGAAAGGACAGCCAGGTTGGTACAATGCAGATTATGATTCGGGTGAGACCAGTGTGGCTATGGTTGTAAATGGTCGATTTCTGATCATGATCTCTGGGGATAATCAGGATGAAAGTACCCTGAAGGGGTATTTGATGCAACTAGATATCGAAAGCTTACCCGCCGCTCCAGAGGAAGATGCGGCCTCAGAGGATTGACATATTTGGATAAACTGAATTGAGAAGCCATTTTTAATGGCTTTTTTTGTGACCTCATTTCTCTAGCTTTGTTTCATCAAGGAGATTATGGAAGGACTGATCGTAAAATCTACAGGTTCCTGGTATCAGGTGAAAACGCAGAAGGGCATGATAGATGCCCGGCTAAGAGGCAGGTTTAAGCTGGAGGATAAAAAAATCACCAACCCAATAGCTGTAGGAGACAAGGTGCAGCTGGTGAAAAACGAAGGAGGCGAAAATGAATGGATGATAGAGGAAATAGCACCTCGTGAGAATTACATCATCAGAAAGTCTCCTCGAAAAAAGCACCATGATCATCTGATCGCGGCAAATGTGGATCAAGCCATTTTGATCGCAACCGTTAAAAGACCGAAAACTTCCTTTGGTTTTATTGATCGGTTTTTAGTTACGCTTGAGGCCTTTCGTATTCCAGGCATCATCATTTTCAATAAGATTGACTTGCTTGATGATGATGAGATGGAAGAGCTGAAATACACGATGTGGAGATATGAGAGAATTGGCTACAAATGCTTGATGGCTGCATTTACCGAGAAGGGTATATCTAAGGAGGTAAATGATCTGCTCGAAGGAAAACTTAGTTTGTTGTCTGGTCACTCAGGGGCGGGAAAATCCACGATGGTCAACATGTTGCTTCCGAATGTTGCTCAGAAGGTGTCGGAAGTGTCGGATTTCGCCAATAAGGGGGTGCATACCACTACCTTTGCTGAAATGTTTTTCATCAACGGGAATAGTGCAATCATTGATACTCCCGGGATAAAAGAACTGGGGCTTTCGGAAATTGAAGCCGATGAGCTCGCACATTATTTCCCTGAAATGAGGGTTCATCTGGGTAGTTGCAAATTCAACAACTGTACGCATACCAATGAGCCGGGATGTAAAATTCTTGAGGATGTGGAGGCCGGCAACATCGATGACGATCGGTATTTTAGCTATATCTCTATGCTAGAAGATGATGATAACCGCCGATGAGCCGCTCTCGATTCCAGAGATAGTTTCCAATATTTGAATGCCAATCCAAAATTCAATGTCATCAGACACTGGCCGATTTCATATTTACAACGTATGATTAGTTGCTCGTACTCTTCTGGGTTTTTATTCAAATCGAAGATTTTCCTACATACTGCAAAAGTTGAATTCTGATGACGGTTGAATGGTTTTCTTTGGCTTTTAGCATGCGAATCTGAAACCATTCTTTTTTTCATCAATGGAGCTTTGTTGAAGATGTAATGATGCCTTCTGGCCGACCTGATCCAAAAATCAAAATCTTCGTATGACAGGTTTTCATCATATCCTTTTAGCTCTTCCAAAACTTCACGCCGGATCATCATGGAAGGTGCCGAAATGAAATGTTTGCTGATAAGCTTGCTGTAAATATCATCGACTGGGATTTGCTCGAGCAGTTGCCCCGCCTGATTGCGTTCGTACATTGTATTTACAATCTGCCCTGCTTCATTGGCAAGAAAAACGTCGGAGAAGTGTACTCCGGCTTTTTTGGAGCTATTCAAGAAATCATTGATACCCAGCTCGACTCTCGGCGGCAAAAGCATATCGTCTGCCGCCAGATCTATTACAAAATCCCCCTTGCTTACTCTGAACCCAAGGTTGAAGGCCTTGCAGTTGCCAACGTTTTTTTCTAGTTGAATAAAAGTCGTCTCGGACCCTTCAATTGTATTTTTGATGATGTCAACACTGCCATCAGAGCTGCTGTCATCCACCACAATTAGTTCTATGTTCTGATAAGTCTGGGACCAAACTGACCGAATTGCAGCTTCGACAAAACGCGCGTGATTATAACACAAGCAAATGACCGATACGAGTGGAGTCTTGCTCATTTCACAAGCTGAGTTTCATTTGTGGCTTAACAGAAGAGCCTGCTCCCATCCGGGTTTTGAATAGTGCCAGCGAGGATTGAACTGCTCCTTCGATGGATGAGATGCCCAGGTCAAAATACAGATAGCCCAGGTTTTTGCAGTGCTGATACAAGTGATTCAAGAGTGGTACCATTGGGCTGTCTTTTTTGAAGTCGGGATGAGTGGCAGGCAAGTAATAATAAGCCACCTCGGCAGTTGGGTAAGCCATGATGACAGCTGATGCTATTTGTCCATTATATTCAGCAACAAATGCTTCGTACTTGTCGGGAAATTGCTCCACGAGGTTTTGTAGTTTCTTTAGACTGATGTTGATGGTTAGGTTTTGGGACTCTCGGCAATCAGCTATGAACTGATGAATTACCGGGAATTCTTCGAATGAACATTTTCTAATGTTAAAACCATGAGCTTGCCGCAGCTTTCGCTTTTGCATTTGGTGGAGTTCAATGGTTTTCTTTAGATCTACAAATTGGTTGGTATCGGTAAAACCAGTCTCAAAACCATGTTGATCAAGCCAGGTAAGTGGCACAAAATCGGTGTAATACTCAGGAGGAGGCTTTAGCGTGATTTGGTTTACGGCCAATCCTTTTAACCTTTTGGTCAGGTCATCCATGTAGCAGTGAAAGTCCGCCAGGCTTACTGTTTTTTTAATCTTAATACCACCAAATGGACTAAAAGGGATGGAGTTCGCTGTATTATTCTTGATGTCGAAGTGACTTTCAAAGGAATCGCTTTCGCAAGAAAATAGATGATTGAATGGCTGAAGGGAGAGGTATGCTGGATCATAGAACAATACGAAAGGGGCAGTTCCAACGTTTACCAGTTCATTCTTGTCTGTATCAATATCGTGCCGACTCAGAGTCATTTTATAAAGATAGTTTGTAGTGGAGGAAGCGAGAAAAGAAGTTGGTTAAATTGCGATTTGAAATTAGCTATAAACAATCCGTTTTATTGAAAGTATTCATATCCATATTGTCATTTTTCATTGCACTTTCGGGGAGCGGTCAGCTCTTTGGCGATAAGCAAAAGACGTCTTTGGTGAAAAAGGGTGTGGGTTATGTGTATAATATGCAGCCTGATTCGGCGGTGATTTATATCGATTCCATCGATTTTGTATTGCCGGATCATCCCGTGGTTCCACTGATGCGTGCAATGAATGTCCTCTGGACGAGCATGCCCAATGTGACTGAAGATAGCACCTTTGGTTTGTTTACATCGCAGCTTTATGAAACTGTCCGTTTGGCCAATAGAATAGATGGAGGCAGGCAGGAAGACCCTGAAGCTATTTTTTTTGAGATTGCAGCGAGGGGGCTTTTGGCAGAGTATTATGCAGATGGGGACTACTACATGAAGGCGCTAAATGAAGCCGGACAGGCCTATAATTTGCTAAGGAGTGTCAATCAGCTGACTGATGTGAATCCGGAATTTTATCTACCTGCAGGGGTTTATAATTATTTTAGAGAAAAGTACCCTGAGAGGCATCCACAGTACAAGCCACTGCTTTGGTTTTTTAGGTCGGGTAATGCTCGTCTGGGAATCTCTCAAATCAAGGAAGCATGCGAAAATGCTATCCTCACCAAGGTAGAGGCGTATGTTTACCTTTCCTATATCTATCTCCGTTACGAAGAGATTCCTGAGTTGGCTCAATCGTACCTGCTTGAGTTGAGCAACCTCTACCCAAACAATCACTATGTGACGGCCAAGTATCTTGAGTCGCTGGAAGGGGGCGGAAACTTTAAAAAGGCACCTTTGCCGATGATACAAAAACTCATGAATGTAGATAAGCCATATTATAGATTGGCCGGAGAAACTTTCATGGGGTTGTATTTGGAAAAAATAAATAATGACCCCAATGCTGCCATGATTTATTACAAAAAGAGCATTGGTATGAAGAAAAAGCCAAAAGGGGAGCCCGACTATTACCTGAGTATAGCTCATATGGGGTTGAGCAGACTTTTCTTAGAAAAAGAAGACATGGACAAAGCGATATTTCATGCGCGAGAGGCTCTGGATTATGCTGAGACGCAGGAAGTAGAGCATGAGGCAAATGCGATGCTTTATAGATTGGAATGAACGAGTTTTTTGTCATAGCAAACCAGACCGAAGGGCTCTACAAGGAGAAAGGGAGTAAATTTTTGGCCTATGCCTACCCGGTGGAAGATGAGGATGCAATTGCGGAAATCCTCGCTGCATTAAAGAAAAAATATTATGACGCCCGGCATCATTGCTACGCCTATATCATCGGGTTGAAAGATCAGGCATATCGCGCCAATGACGATGGCGAGCCAAACCACTCAGCCGGAGATCCCATTCTCGGGCAAATCAGATCTCATAACCTCACCAATACGCTGGTGGTAGTGGTGAGGTATTTCGGTGGCACCAAACTCGGAGTGGGAGGTTTGATCAGCGCCTATAAGATCGCAGCGGACGAGGCACTTAGCAAGGCTGAAGTCAAGAAAGTATCCTCCAGAACTTCTTTCAAGCTAATCTTTCCATACACGGAAACAGCTCAGGTTGAGCGTATTTTGGCAGAGCATGAAGTAGTGTATGCTGAAAAAAACTTCACCACCGAATGCGAGTTTTTAGGCTCTATCAAAGACGAAGAAGTAGCGGGTTTTGTAGAGAAGTTTGAGTTGCTACTGGCAAAGGTGGAGATTTTGTGACTCAGCGTGATTGAGCGATATTGTTGAGCATGCCATTGAAAACGAAACCGTGAAATGGCCACACTGAATACCAGTACAGGCGCCCGGCCAGCCCTCTCGGTCGAAAAGTAGCCGTTTGGGTCATGGTCCCGTTTTCGATCTTAAATTCCAACCAGGCGTCCCCCGGAATGCGCATTTCCGCGAATAGTAAAAGTCTTTTTTCAGGTCTATCCGCGAGAAGCACTCGCCAAAAATCAACAGCGTCTCCTGCTGAGAGTTTGTTCGGATCGGTTCGTCCTCTCCTCAGGCCAACACCTCCTATGAGTTTGTCTATGAAACCCCTGATTTGCCAAAGCCAGTTTGCATAATACCAACCTTTATTTCCACCAATAGACCAAATTCTATTCAATGTGGCCTCTTCGTCTGTGATTGTCACCTTTCGCTTGTCAGTAAAACAACCGTGCGTAGGCACTCTGATATAATCCGAAAGACCATGCTTAAATCTTCCACTTATCAGGGAGTCTTTCCAGCTTGAAATAATCTGATTTTGTTCGATGCGTGCAAAGGCTTTTTGTAGAGCTTCATTGTAGCTTATCGGGTTGATGCCCAGTATCTGATTGATGTTGCTAGGCCGGCATATCACCTCTACTTTCATGCTGTCAACCAAAGCTGAAGCAAGTTTAAAAGATGTGCTCGTGACAAAATATAGCCAATAAGAGGAAAGCCTTGGCGTCATGACCGGCACAGTGATGATCCATCGTTTTAGTTTTCTCTCTTTTGCAAAACCCAGAAGCATTTCCTTGTAGGTTAGGATATCAGGGCCTCCAATGTCATAGTTTTGATTGAATGTCTCTTTTTTCAGCAAACTACCATAAAGGTATTGAATCACGTCGCTGATGCCGATAGGCTGGGATCTTGTGTTGAGCCATTTAGGAGTGATCATTATCGGTAGCTTTTCTACCAGGTCTCGGATGATTTCAAACGAAGCACTGCCTGACCCAATGATAATCCCGGCTCTAAATGTGGTCATTGCATAGATCCCTTTGGACAATTCATCTTCCACGGCTTTCCTGGATTCTAGGTGAGGTGAGAGTGTGTCTTCGTTGATGATACCACTTAAATAAATGACCTGTTTGGCGTTGGTATGGCTTAGCCTTTCTCTGAAGTTGATTGCTGACTTTAGTTCCAATTGCTGATAATCCGTGGAGGAGGACATGGAATGGATGAGGTAGTAAGCCGCATCAATGTCTTGTGGTATGCGCTGGAGCGTTTCATCTTTCAGAAAATCAACTTCAATAATTTCTATGTGCTCTTGAATGCTTTTAGGAGCATAGAATCTGTTGCGATCTCTCACGCAGCAGATCACTTCATGCCCGTTTTGAACAAGCAGCGGAAGAATTCTCTTGCCAATATATCCGGTAGCCCCGGTCAGTAGTATGCGCATCGTGTGAGGGTTTTCTATGAAACCCTTTGTGCGCCTTTTTGTTAGTGAAGGCTATAAATATCCGCGCATTTGTAGGGAGCGATAAATTTTAAGGCAAATCCAGGCATCCGTAGCGGCATAAGTTTGCTGGTTTGGGGTGAGCTCTTCATTTTCCCAGTTTGAGGTTTGCTGGCCTTTGCTGACTCGCCTATTCAAGATAATCCCCGTAAGGCTTCTCACACCTATCTGCTGGATACTGAGTCGGTCTGCCACCGTGTTGAGGTCTACAAACCCTCCTGGTTCAAAGTCACGGACTTTGCGCATATCCTTCAGGTCATCGCGAATACTGATACCAATTTTTTTAGTTCTTTTGCTTTCCAGAAAGCTCTTGAGCTCGTTAGTGAAGCCCGTTTTTTGAATTCGCAATAGATAGGCGGTTTCCAGCGTAGAAAGCTGTATGATAGCCGGATCGTGATATTCACCCTTTTTGAAGCTCGGCTTTGTTTCTGTGTCAAAGCCAATCACATCTTCTTGTTCCAATTCTTGAAGAGCATCTTCCAAATCATCTGTTGTATCGATGACCCTGATGTCTCCCTCGAAACGAATGATGTCCAGCTGCTGAACCTCCTCTTTGGTAATGAATGTTTTAAGAATCAAAACTTAAGAATCTGTCGTGGTTAATTTTTTAATTTTAAAGCCCAAATAACCAATCAAAATGGTCATTAATGGGCTAATGATGTTGAAAAAGCAGTACGGCGCAAACGCGAACGTGGATACGCCAAGCACCTGAGAGTGATAGGCACCACAGGTATTCCAGGGTACCAGCACTGAGGTGACAGTGCCCGAATCTTCCAGCGTCCGACTCAGGTTTTCTGGTGCCAGGCCTTTCTTTTTGTAGATGTCAGCGTACATGCGTCCGGGCACGACGATGGCCAGGTATTGATCTGAAGCTGTCACATTGAAGAAAAAGCATGTGCCGGCTGTTGAGGCGATCAATGCACCGGTGGAATTCACCAAATTGATGATGGCAGAAGCTATCTTGCGCAGCATGCCGGAGCATTCCATCACACCTCCAAAAATCATGGCTGACAGGATTAGCCAGATAGTGCCTAGCATTCCATACATTCCGCCTGAACCAAGAAGCTCATTTACAAGTTCGTTTGATGTGTGAATATTCACATCTCCGAAAAGTGACTGAATAGTGCCTGTGAACAGACCAGTGAAAATTGGGAATGCTGACTGCCAGTCTTCGAAAAACATACCAGATACACTAGCTCCCTGTCCCACTTCCATAACCAAATCTCTTTGAAAAATCATGGCGAAGATTGCTCCGAGGAGTGTTCCGACCAGTAATGCGGGCAAAGCTGGTACTTTCTTTACTATGAGTACCACTACAACTATTGGCACGATGAATAGCCAGCCTGATATGTGAAAACTACTGTCAAGGGCGGCCAGGATTTCTTCTGTTTGATCGATAGAGCCTGATGCTCCCTGACTGAATCCAATGATTAGGAATAGGACCAGTGTAATGGAAATAGATGGCACGGTGGTGATCATCATATAGCGAATGTGTGTGAACAAGTCCGTTCCGGCCATGGCAGGGGCCAAATTGGTAGTGTCTGATAGGGGCGACATTTTATCACCAAAATATGCACCAGAAAGTATAGCTCCGGCAATAAGGCCAGAGGAAATACCCAGCGCTTGTCCAATGCCCATTAAGGCGATCCCTACAGTAGCCGCAGTGGTCCACGAGCTACCAGTGGCAATGGAAACTACAGCACACACGACGCACGCGGCAAAGAGGAAAATCGTAGGATTGAGGATTTTGAGGCCATAATAAATCATGGCCGGCACTACGCCGCTGAGTAGCCAGGTGCCTGCCAGTGACCCGATCAGGAGCAGTATGAGGATAGATGCCATGGCACTGCTTATGGTTTTTACTATTCCTTTTTCTATATGTCGCCATTTGTAACCCAGTCTACCCGCCATCAGTGCAGCCACAGCTCCAGAGAGAATAAGGATTATCTGGTTGGAACCACTAAGTGCTTCGTCACCAAATATGCTCACATTAAGAGAAAGCGCTATAATCAGAAATATGATGGGAATAAATGCTTCGAGTAATGAGGGTTCTCTTTTTGCAGACATCAATCGGTTGTAATAGTTAGGTTTCCTGAAAATTAAGTGAAAAAAATAACTTAGCTAGTCGCTTAATGATAACCGGTCAGGAGGTATAGTTTTTTTGAATGATGGAAGCTGAGTGTGTCCATGATAAATTATTCGCTTCTTTGAAGCATTTTGTAATAATGTCACTGCGGAATTTATTTTCCGTAAGCAGACGCTCTGCAAGGCGCACAAAATTGTAATGATCCCAAAGGTTTACTTGAGGTAATGAGGGAATAAACTCTGCTATGCCTGATCCGTGAGCGGCAGCTACGGGAACTTTGGAAGCCACAGCTTCCAGCGTGACCAGTCCGAATGGTTCTGATGCAGAGGGCACAATCAGTAGGTCTGCCTTTTGGAGAGATTTCAACGCTTCTGATTGTGATATGAAACCGCGGAATGTCAATTCTTTCGTTAGGTTTTTTTGTACCACTTTGTTTTCCAGATCTGACCTGAGGTATCCGTCCCCGATCATCTCGAAATCACAATCAATGCCTCGGTTGATTAAATCTCTGGCCACATCAATGAATGAGTAGGGGCTTTTTTGATGCGTGAAACGCCCGATAAAAAGCACTCTCTTTTTGTTCGTTCCATTGGTAGCTTTACCTGGAGCAACCTTAGTCGCATTGGGCACTACTACGATTTTTTCACCATCCACTTGAAATTTGTCAATGATGGTATCCTTGAGTTTCTGGCTTACGCAAAAGATCTTTTTTGCTGCCTCGAAACCTAGTCGTTCTTCTTCTATAACCATAGACTGTGTGTACTGTCCGTTGCGGTCATATTCGGTGCTGTGGCAGTGTACATACAGCGGCAGCCCCGCTTCTTTAGCAGCCATGCGGCCGGCTTTGAAGGTAACCCAGTCATGTGCATGCACCACGTCATATTTATTTTTTAGTGCTATTTGCGTACTTAACAGTGCATATTTGGATGTCTCGTTGAGTAGGCTATCCTGATAGGTGCCTGTGAGCGATACGTTTTCTAAAAGCTTGGATTCGGCAGTGTCTTCAAGTTTTTCTACGATGATTTGCTTTTCCCTGGCTATTTCAAAAACCTCAGCGGGTAAATACGGAATCATGCGAAGACCCATCTCGGTTTGTCTGAGCGTTTCCACTTTGTGGGTCTTTTTTCTCCAAAGATCCAGATCGGGTTTTGTTTTGCTTGCATCCAGTATTTTGAATGCTCTGTTGGTGTGGTCTTTTTTCTTTTTGGGAAGAAGGAAATCTACTTTGTGTCCAAGAGCGGTCAACCCTTCGGCTATTCCTTCGCTGGCTATCCCCAGCCCTCCGGATATGTGTGGGGGTAGCTCCCATCCAAGCATTAAAACTTTCATTTGATCAGGTGATTTGGATTTCTGTTTCTAATCCTGAATTTAGGGGATTATTTTTCTTGTAAACAGGCAGAAGCTAAAAATTCCTTCAAAAAGGATCAGTCGTAGTTCACCCGAAGAATTTCAGACTTGATTTTGTTTTGTTTGAAGAAGTCGAGCCAAAATAGCTGTTGTGAGGAAAGATGATCATTGGGAGATTTGATCTCATAGAAATGATAAGATTTTTCATTCCAAATAAACAGGTCGGGAAACCCCGTGCTGTTGTCTTTTACATTTTTTGCAATCTCGAGCATAATATGTTTTAGTCCGTTTAGTGGCAGGTGTTTTACACAATGTTCTGCTGAGGGCAGGAGAGATTCGTGCCAACCAACCAGGGGGTTGTTGATGTTCACTTTCTCGCTGTAGGTGGTAGTGAGCTTGTTTAGCAGTTTGTTTTTGGTGTTGTAGGTTTTGATCTGAGCCTGGAGTGCTTCTTTTCTTTTTTCATAAAAATCTCTGGAGTAGAGATCAGAAGGAGCACGCTGTAGTGGGTTGTGAAAGGTTGTGTTATCTGAGTGGAAAAGCTCCTCCCAAAACAGCAGACCAAAGATGGCTCTCCACAAAAAATTTTCTGAGTGGATACCGTCATAACCTTGTGCTGCGAAGTATTCCAGCGCCTGCTGCTCCACCCGCACACTGGCATCTGTGGGTACTGTTATGGACTCACTGAGTTTGATCCTGGCGGTGGTACTGCGGTAGTTCCTCAAACTGGTCTTTGACAAGAAGTCTTTTGCAAAGATGTGCTCGCTGGCATTGTATGGTTGCTCCAGGATGTATTCGGCCAGATCGATGGCGTCTTCTGTGCGATCCAATTTTTGAAAGATTCTGATCTGCCGCTCTCGACAAGGATGCTTTTTCGCCAAAGCGTAATAAGAGAGGGCCTCATCGTAAAATCGAACTTTCTCGAAATACTCACCCAGTCTGAGCATGATTCTGTCGCTCTGCTTCCGGGCGTTAGGGTAGTTGATCAGGCTACTCCAATTGATTGGCGAAATGGCCTCCAGAAGGTCTTCTGGATGCCCGAGAGAAATAAAGTCCTTGATAGCTCGATTGAGTTTTGATAGTTCAAATACGGCCAGGGCTTCTTCGTGCGAATCAAACCATGGTGTGAATGCGTGATTGTCCAGGTTTTCGAGCTTTATATTACCAATATCACGAATGACAAATTCTGTCATCTGGCCATGGTTATGCCCGAAGAAAAGCAATTTCACGAATTCTATTTCCTCTTGGCGCAATAGCTGAATGACCGTCTCTGTTGAATGAATTTTTTGGTAATCGGAAAGTTTAGCTTCCTCCATTAGCTGAAGCAAAATCTCGTCTTTCTTTTTTGGTTTGAATTCCCGTTCGGGGAAAATATGGGTCAGTTCCGGTTTTGTGAAAAGCTTAAAAATGACAGGGTCTGGCACTGGGTCAATCGTACTGAATCCTGCTTCAATGAGCTCTTCGGTAGCTGCTCCGATATTTGATATTTCATCATAAGAAAGCTTGCTCATTCTAAAGAAATCTCCTTTTCTGTTTGTCATCCTTATGAGCAGACACTGGGCGTCTTCTGAGAGTAAGCCAAAATCCTCAATGAATTTTTCTCCCGGTTCTCCGAGCAGTTTCCCTGATTTTTCGGATACAAAGTCCAGAAGAAACTTGAAATAATCAAGGTAGTATTTTGCAGGTAATATGACTGGCTCCTTTTCGGCCATTGGTTTTTTATTAAAAATAATTGTTTGCTAATTTGCCGATTCAGTTTTGCAATGATGAGAAGTTTCTTTCTACTGTATCTAATTGCGCTTTGTTTCACCGCTTCCGCTCAACAAAGGTACATTTCCAGCGCGATAATTGCGTTTTCAGGAAAGGCCTACGAGAGAACCATCAGTGATATCAATATCGCATTACTCGATGAACGCAATCTTTCAAAAGAAGATCGCAGTAAGGCGTATTTCTATAGAGGTATGGCCAGACTGAAGTTGATTGATGCTGGGGCATCCACTGTCACCGATCCCTATCTTTCAGCATTTCAGGATTTTCGTCAGGTGATGAATCTTAATTTGGAGGCATGGAGTGGAAGAGCCAATGCGGCTGCCGAAGAACTCTTTGATGAGCTTATGGCGGATGCTACTGCCATTCGTCAGCTAGCTGTCAGAGAAGATAATGGTCAGGTAAAATTAAGGCTGCTCAATCGCACTTTGGATCATCTCAATGCAGCTAGAATCATTCATGAAGACTATCATATCACCAAAATGCTAGGGGAAACTTACCTAAGCCTTGGAGTGATACATGGTAAAACCGATGAGAGTCGATCTCTGGCCAACTACCGGGCGTCTTTGAGATATATGGAGCAGGCTCTTAGGGTCAATAATGATTGTGAGGTTTGCATATCCAGCCTGATAGAAATAGCCATGAGTATAGGTGATGCAGAGCGGGAGGAAAGATATAAGTTGCTTATGCGCAGTTTTCTGAACTGATCAAATTCCGAAAAACTTCCTGATTTCTCCTTTCCAGATTTTATAACCGTCTTGATTCATATGTAGTTCATCCTCTATAAAAAGCTCAGGTCGTGCTACACCTTTTTCATCAAGCATAGAGTCATATACATTGATTTGACTTGCTCTTGGCACTCCCCTGAGGTCTTTTCTTATCAGGTTGTTTGTCAGCTTAATTTTGTCTTGCAGGTATGTTCTGGATGGACTGGGTTTTATCGTGACTACTGAGATTTTGGCTTTGGGAAAATCTCTCCTTGTCATGTCCACCAGTTTTCTGAATCGCTTCATAACACCCTCAGGAGTGATGCCATTGTCCAGGTCATTGTCGCCGCAGTAGAATACAAAATGTGAAGCCGCAGGCAGTATTTTGATAAGGCGATCGTAATAAAATACTGTCCACCCAAATGAGGCACCTCCAAAGCCAAGGTTCATCACGTTGAGAGGGGCCAAATCTTCTAGTATCGTGTTCCAAAGCCTGAAAGACGAACTTCCATAAAAAACAACGAGCTGTTTGTAGTCCACCCATTCAGCAATCATACCTTCAAGAGCGACTACTTCATCGTTAAACATATTCCTATCCAAATTCTCCTCGTCCTCCATTGTTTTACTAGAGTTTTCGCCTGTCAATCGCTTGATCTGAGGTCTTTTTAACATAATCCGAGAACTGTTTTCTCAGGTCAGTCAGAAATGATTTCATTGCCTTTTTGTCACTTGGGTCGCTAAGATATTTACTTACTTTGAATGGTTTATTGATGATTACCGAAAAGGTATTTTTCCTGACCCTTTTATCGAAATTGGCTATCGAAATTGGTACTATGTAAGGTTCAGGATTTACGCTCAGTGCCAGCCTGAATGCTCCTGATTTGAATGGGCCGGGTGACTCTTCTGTGCCAAACGACGTTCCTTCCGGGCTAATCAAAAGATTCGTTTTGCTCTTCAAGTAAGCGTTTGCTGTTTGATAAAATTCTTTTCGTTTTTCTTCTCGGTATTCTTTGGTGCTGGCTTTGGGGTCTGACTCATTGGTGTAGACGTCTATGTGTCCGAGTCTTTGGTAATAATCCTGATGCGCATATTCGCCTCCACGGCCTATCCTCACGATCCTTATACCAGGATCTCCATATTTCTTGTAGATAATTTCGGAGCTTATAAAATGCGAATCAAGTGTTATCTGAAAGTTGTTAGGTAGGGTGTTGTATTCATGGTTTCTCAGATGATTGTATATAAAAATGTTGCCCGATTCTTTGGGTAGGTTTTCCCATCCTTCTATCTCTACGTTTGCATTTTTGAACACTTCGCTAAAGCTTTCAGCACAGATTTTCCGCACGTCTGAGGCCGGTAGTTCTGGAGGAGCTTTCACCACTGACTGAAAAACGTTTACCAGCCCGGTATAAAAGTTTAATTCCTTTGAAACCTCACTGATGGTGTCCAAACAGAGGGACGAAATATTTCTTTCGATAGCATCTCCATCGTTTCTTAGTTTTTTTAGAATCTGAATCGCATTTTCAATCGTCAGTTTATTTTGGAGAAGGTGGGGAACCTTGTGAAGCGGAGACCACAAATCGAGGTTGGTGCTGTTTTGCTCTATCAAATTGTTGATAGCGATGATCTCCCTATTGAATTTTAAGGAAATAAATCTGGCTCTGATGGCCTGTAGCTGATGACCAATCAGCCAAAGCAGTCTGTAGTGAAATTCTCTGGCGAAAAGTGAGTCTTTCTTAGCTATGTGGTTAAGTGCCTTTGTAGGGATATAGTATAGTACTGATTCGCGCAAAGTAGTGGCGTTCATCAAGGTTTTGCTGCCAATGGAGGCCGTCCAGCCTACCATGAACCCCGGTGTGTTCATGTTTCTGAATCCTATAACTGTACCGTCGGGTTTGGTGTAGGTGAAGGAGACTTTGCCAGAAACCAATATGTAGATCCCGTCTATGTTGTTGTCTTGCTCGTAAATGGTGTCTTGTGCTCTAAACTGCCGCCGCTCTACATGATGAGCTAGAAACTCTATTTGTTCTTCTTCAAATTTTTCGAAGAAAGGAGACTTTCTCAGGAACTGAAATATGTCTTGCTCCTCCGGGAGTTTCGTATTTTGGAATTCCTCCAATGAAACAAGTGAGTTGTCATCAGGAATACTTGGTGAGAACGAACTTAGCAGGTCTATGGCTTCACGAATCAGAAAAGTGCACCTTGTGCAGATCAGTCTGACTAGCGAATTGCTCAGTGAATTGTCTTCTAACGATTGAGCTAGGGAGCTAAACTCCCAGCAAAGCAACTTTGCAGAGGAAGATGAGACCTTGGCAGTGGTGGCGTATCTGTTGGGAGATATAAGTCCGCTCCAGCCAATGGGCGTCATGGGCTCGTTTGTACAGCCCACCTGCAGTTCTTCGAGTCCTTCTTCTACATTGAGAAAAAAACTGATGCTTCCTTCTATCAAAAAATAGAAGTAGTCAGCCTTCGCAAATTGTTCGGTAAGAATATCTCCTTCGTTCAATGAGATTTCATGAGCCTCATCATATACAGGAGCAAGTAGGTCAGTTTCAGGCAATGCAATCATCTGTGTGTTGGATTACAAATAATTACAATAATAGGATAAAATGTTGCTAATTATTCAATAAATAAGATTAAATATTGATTTATTTATCTAATAAATAGTTTTATTTTGAATGAATCGTAAAATATAGATTGCTTTATAGTCGGCTCGAAAATTAGGTCTCAACGATCCTCAATTTGGCAAAACTGAGGAGCAACGTTTTTTCACCAGCTTTATCAAATTTCACCTTTGCTTTCCTGTTAGCGCCATCTTCGTCTATATGGCTCACTTGACCAAAGCCAAACTTGGGGTGTTCTACTTTCATTCCTACAGACAATCCGCTGGTGTCTGATGGTTTGAAGTCTGCGCTTGGTTCATGCTTGACTGTCGAAGCAAAATTCCTGTTTGCTTTGTCTTTTTTGAGGTTTTTGACAAAGTTTTTAGTGATGTAGCTATCTGCAGAAGAAAGAGGAGCTGTGGTTGAAAATTTCTTATTGACTTTGATATACTGCGGGTCAACTTCTTCAAGAAATCGGCTAGGCTCACAATTTCTCAGTGTACCAAATCTGTATCTGTTGAGCGCATAGCTCAGGTGAAGTTTTGTTTTGGCACGGGTAATGGCCACATAAAAGAGCCTGCGTTCCTCTTCCAGATCTGCACGACTGCTCAGCATCATCTGCGACGGAAAGAGCTCTTCTTCCAT
This sequence comes from Cyclobacteriaceae bacterium, assembly GCA_039970095.1. GTDB lineage: Bacteria > Bacteroidota > Bacteroidia > Cytophagales > Cyclobacteriaceae > JAMZMI01. The sequence continues at coordinate 69,747 of JBDVMP010000069.1, read as the reverse complement.
TCCCACTATATATACATAGTTGAATTCCAATCCCTTAGACATGTGTATGGTCATGAGGGTGATAGCATCGTCTGGATTTTCGGAGCGGTCTTCGTCAGTGAGCAATGTCACTTCCTGCAAAAAGGCGCTGAGTGTTTTATCCTCCCGTTCTTCATCGTCGGTAAATTCCTTGATGGCATTGAGCAGCTCCTGCACGTTTTCATAGCGACTCAACCCTTCTATCGTTTTATCCTCATAGAGCTCTTTGAGTAAGCCGGAAGTTTTCGCTACATGAGAAGCTGTGTCGTAAGCATCTTTCTTTTCGTTGGTCAGTCTAAAGCTTTTGATAAGTGCTGCAAAGTTTTCTACCTGCGTACCCCCTCGGCCTCCAACGAATTGGGTGGCTCGATCCAAAATTTCTCCCAGAGGCTTGTTTTCTTCACTTGCTGCCACGACTAGTTTTTCAATGGTGCCTGGCCCAATACCTCTTTTGGGTAGGTTGATGACGCGTCGCATGGCTTGCTCATCGTTTGGGTTGACTATGTATCTCAAATAGCCGATAAGGTCTTTGATTTCTTTTCTTTGATAAAACGAAAGCCCGCCGACCACCCGGTATTTGAGGTTGTTTCTGCGCAGCGCTTCTTCCATCGCTCTCGATTGGCTGTTGGTTCTGTAGAGTATGGCAAACTCGTTGTTGCCAATCTGGTTTTTCATTTTCGTCTCGAAAATGGAAGAAGCCACAAGCTTCCCTTCTTCATTGTCTGAAGTGGCTTTGATTAGATCTACCAATTCGCCATCTGTGTTGTGTGTCCAGACACTTTTTTTGAGTTGAGCTGTATTTTTATTGATTACAGAATTGGCCGCTTCAACTATGGTTTTGGTTGATCTATAGTTTTGCTCCAGTTTGATCACCTTGAGGTCTGGGTAGTCCCGCTCGAAGTTGAGAATATTTTGAATGTCGGCACCACGGAATGCATATATACTCTGAGCATCGTCACCTACCACCGCGATATTTTGACGCACTGCGGCAAGTTTTCTTGCTATGACGTACTGTGACATGTTGGTGTCCTGAAACTCGTCTATGAGCAGATAATGAAAACGTTGCTGGTATTTGTTCAACACGTCCAGATGGTCTCTGAAAAGTATGTTGGTTTGGTAAAGCAGGTCGTCAAAATCCATGGCATCTGCCTGCGAACACCTCAAGACATAAGCCTTATAGATTTTGCCCATCTCGGGTCTTCTGTTTGTGGTGTCGTCTTCTTCGTAAACCGGATCCCTCAAATATTCTTGCCAGGAGACCAGCCGATTTTTAGCTGCAGATATTCTGTTGTACACCAGATTGGGCTTGTACAGCTTATCATCCAGATTCATGCTTTTCACGATCTGCTTGATGAGTGTCTTGGAGTCGTCAGTATCGTAAATGGTAAAATTGCTGGGAAAGCCAAGGTGATGTGCTTCTGCGCGTAGAATTCTGGCAAAAACGGAGTGAAAGGTCCCCATCCACAAATTGCGAGCTTCATTGCCTACTATCGATTCAATCCTGTGACGCATTTCCTTAGCTGCCTTATTGGTAAAGGTCAGCGCCATAATATTGAATGGATCCACATTGTGATGTTTGATCAAATGTGCAATTCTGTATGTAAGCACACGTGTTTTGCCGGAACCAGCACCCGCTATGAGCATGGTTGGTCCTTGTGTGTTTATGACTCCTTCGTACTGTGGAGGATTCAGTTCTTCTAAGTAGGGGGGCTTTTCTTCACTTGCCATCCGGCAAATCTAAAAAGCATTTGTGGGTTTGGTGACGAAGGGTGAAAGTTATTGATTGGGAAATGTGCCTTGGCGTTGACATTGCCTCATGACGCCCGTTTATACCCAGTATGTCTTGGGTTTTTCCGAAAGGAGACTTTTAATTTTCTGAAAAAGTTCGTCTGGATGATAAGGTTTGATCACCAGGTCATTCATGCCGGCTTCTTCTATTTTACGTTTTACATCGTCGTTGGCATTAGCTGTGAGAGCAATAATTGGCACTTCGAAACCCTGCTCTCTCAGTTTTCTGGTGGCTTCAAACCCATCCATTATCGGCATTTGGAGGTCCATGAGGATCAGGTCTATGTTATAGTCATCATACAGCTCCAGGGCTTTTTCACCATTGCCAGCCTGGGTGCATTCTATACCCCATTTAGTTAAATATTTTTTCACTACCAGCACGTTCATGCTGTTGTCCTCTACCAGCAGGATATGAAAACCATTCAGGTAGTAATCCCTGGCAGGCTCCAGGTTGGTCTTTGATATCTTGAGTTTGTCCTCTTTTCCTAGCGGAAAAGTCTGAGTGAAAGAAAAACGTGTACCTACTCCAATTTCGCTATCCACTTTGATATCTACACCTTGCACCTCGAGGAGCTTTTTCGTAATGGTTAGCCCCAGCCCTGATCCGCCGTAGTGTTCATGAATCTCAGTGTCGGCCTGGCTGAATGTTTCGAAGATTTTCTTGATTTTGTCTTTGGCTATCCCAATGCCCGTGTCAGATACCTGAAATGCAATGGTGACTTCATTGTTGGATAACGACTCTCTGTGGATTTTAAGAGTAATTCCTCCATGATTTGTGAACTTAACGCTGTTGCTGATAAGGTTTGATAGGATTTGGGCCAGTTTACTTTTGTCACTGCTGACTGTGAGCCTGTCGGGCCCTTTGTAATCTAATTTGATTTCAATGCCCTTAGCCTGTGCTTGAGGTGAAAATCCAGCAACTAGATTTTGACCCATTTCTTTCAAATCGAAATAGCTGTTGGAGAACTCTATTTTACCAGCTTCAATTTTGTTGAAATCAAGAATGTTGTTGATAAGGTTCAGTAGATTTTCAGATGAAAACTGCAAACTGTCGATAATCTCTTTTTGATCTTTTCTGGGGTGCCCCATCAGTAGGTGGTGGGTTAGCCCAATCACCGCATTCATGGGCGTTCTGATTTCATGAGACATGATCGAGAGGAATTCCGATTTTGCTTTTAGTGAAGACTCTGCCTCTTCTTTGGCTATTTTCCAATCAATTGAAAACTGCTGTGAAAGTGTTAGGGAATTGAGGAAGAAAAAGGACATATATCCAATTGGCACAACATACATGGGTACGTCAATGATCTCCAGTACATTCAATATGCGCAGGGCCAAAGCCAATATAAGCATGAGCATGCCGACAAGAAAGTATATGGCACCAGGTCGCTTTTTTAGGACCGCTAATATCGAAATATACGTGCCGATACCAATCATAATAATGCCTAGAAACAATTGGTAAATGTGGATTTGGGAAAAAATGTAAAGCGGTGTGAAAATGATCAAACCGATCATCAACCCGCACAACACTTCATATGCTCTTAAGATTTTTACTGGCGCTTCAAGTGGATGTGTGTACTCAATGAATTTTGTAAGAAGGATCACTGAAAGATAAAATAGCGCATATTCCAGCCGGGTGGTGAGCCACCAGGGTAGGGAGGGGATGAGAGAGTGAAGAGTGTAGTTGCCGCTTCCTATTATGTAATAGCTAAATGCCAGGCATAGAAGAGAAAAATACAATATGTTTTTTTGCTGTTTGCCAAACAAAAACATGCCCAGAAAGAAGAGACCTCCCATGATCAATGACCCTGCTATGAAAGAATCAAAATTCATGGTGAGCAATTTTTCTTTGAGTAGAATATCTTCATTGCCTATCTTAATACTGTCTACAGGTCCTCCACGACTATGCCGGAAATTGGCTATATGTAGGATGAGTTCGTTTGACTTTTTTAAAATATGATGATCCAGCTCTGTGGTAATTATCTCCCAGCGTTGCGATGTTGTGGATTTATCCGTGCCCACTGTTCCGTTTCGTGCTATCAAAACGCCATTAAAGTAACACTCAAATGCTCCGTAAACAGGCGGTACGGTTATGGCCCATTCTTTATCAGGATTGAGGTTGATTGTGAGTCTGTAGGAGGCATACCCAATAGGGTTTTCCCAGGTGCCCGGAAAACTCCCAAATTGTTTTTCAATTGAGCCGAACGATCCGGGATTTAGGATTTGGTTGGGATAGTATTCCCATTCTCCATCCAAACTCATTTCGTTAGTGTCATCACTTAAAGTGACGGTTCCGGATTTCACGGTTTGCGCAAATCCTACTCCTATGAAAAGTGAACACAGTATGGCGGTGAAAAGCGTTTTCACAATATATGTGTGGTTGGTATGAATATTCTAATAGACAACTGAAGATAATAAAACCTTCAATAATGGAAGATACTAGAGGAGATCAAATATGTGATTGAGCACTATAAATGAAAGAAAAAGCAGAAAAGCGGTCACTTCTAGTCCAATGATGATGTTGCTCCAACGGTATTTTTGTCTTTTCACCGAAACCAATGACTTAGATTCTCTCTTTAAAATGGAGGTGTAAATTAGTCAAACATTAAAAGAAGATTAATGCATTGTGAGCAAAATGTTGAAAAGGGACTTCATGGCCTGTTAGAATGTTTTTCTATTCTAAAACATTTGTTCTAAAAGCAATGCTGGGTTGGAGTTTGATATGAGTTTATTTCTATGTTCTTCACTTAGGAATTCTTTGTCGACCATATTTTGTATGAAGCTAAATAGATCATCGTAATAGTTATTTGTGTTAAGAAAAGCACAAGGTTTATCATGATAACCAATTTGCTGCCAGGTAAACACTTCGATGATTTCCTCTAGAGTGCCTATGCCCCCCGGCATGGCTATAAAACCATCTGCCATGTGAGCCATCTGTGCTTTACGCTCGTGCATCGTGTTAACTACTTTTAATTCTGTGATTCCGGGATGGCCTACTTCCATTTGCATGAGTTTTTCGGGAATGATACCGTAAACATTGCCCCCTTTGCTCATGATTTCATCTGCAATGATGCCCATCAGGCCAACATTGCCCCCTCCGTATACAAGATCAATATTTCGCTCCGTCATGAGTGCCCCCAGTTGCTTTGCTGCGGAGGTGTATGCAGGACTGTTTCCGGTTTTGGAACCGCAAAAAACTGCTATTTTTTTATTTTCCATGGCGTTGGTTTGATGATTCTAAAATAGACATCTAATCTAATCTTTGCGACAAGAATTACACGAAGGAAGTAATTTACTTTTTAAGCTTGACCTGATACAGATCTAGTCTTCGGTCTTTCAGGTTTCTTACGCTACCAAACTCATGTAGCTCTTTTAGGAGCTCCAGATCAATGTCTCCTATCACTGTCATTTCTGAATTTGGCGTGGCTTCAGCTTTTATAGCGTTGGTGGGGAAGGCAAAGTCCGAAGGTGTGAAGATGGCACTCTCGGCATATTGAATGTCCATGTTATTGACCTTGGGTAGATTGCCCACACATCCGGCTATGGCCACATAGCATTCATTCTCTATTGCTCTGGCCTGGGCGCAATACCTGACCCTGTTGTATCCGTTTTGCGTATCGGTAAGGAACGGCACAAAAAGAATCTGCATCTCCTGCTCGGCATATAGTCGTGATAGCTCGGGAAACTCTACATCATAACAAATCAAAATCCCGATTTTTCCCGCATCGGTATCAAACACTTTGACCCTGTTGCCCCCGGTCATTCCCCATGAGCTCACTTCACTTGGCGTGATGTGGATTTTGTCTGTGCTTTCCCATGAACCATCCCTACGGCACAAAAATGATACATTATAAAGTTTGCCATCACGTATTTCCGGCATTGACCCAGTGATGATGTTCACATTGTAAGAGATAGCGAACTCCGTGAATTTTTCTCGGATAGACTCAGTGTACTTGGCCAGACCTCTCATGGCTTCCGCAGGGCCAAGATGGTTGAATTCGGCCATAAGAGGAGCATTGAAAAATTCCGGAAACAAAATAAAGTCAGATTGATAGTCGCCAAAAGCATCAATGAAATATTCCATTTGCTCAAGTAGCGCATCCATACCACTTAATGGGCGCATTTGCCATTGCGCCAGTCCGATTCTCACGTACGTTCTGGGCGCATTGATGAGGGTTTCTTTCTCTTGATAATAAATATTATTCCATTCCAGTAGTGTTGCGTAATCTTTAGATTCAGTGTCGCCTGGCAAATAGTTTTTGAGAATCTTCTTTACATGAAAGTCGTTTGAAAGCTGAAAATTGAGAATTGGGTCATGGATTTCCCGATTTCGGACTTTTTTGATGTACTCACGAGGCGTCAATTCCTTTGCATACTTCTGATAGCTAGGTATTCTGCCTCCAGCAACTATTGATCTCAAATTCAGGTTTTCGCAAAGCTCTTTCCTGCCGTCATAGAGTCGTCTTCCCAGTCTCAACCCACGATAATCCGGGTGCACGAAAACATCGATACCATAAAGTACATCTCCCAGGGCTTCATGGGTGCTGAATGTTTCCTTTCCTGTGATTTTATGGTATGTATGATTGTCACCAAACTTTTTGTAGTTCACAATGATGGCAAGGGCTGCAGCCACCATTTTTCCATCCACCTCTATGCACAATTGGCCCTCAGGGAAGATCTCAAGTAGTCTCTTGATGTCCATCTTTTCCCAATACGGATTTTTCACGTTTCCATACACTTTTATCATGATCTCCTTTACTTCTGGGTAATCAGAAATTTGGAGATGCCGAAGGTGTACGTTTTGAGATTTACTGTCTGAAAGCGAGTTTTTTACAGTTGCCATTTATATCTAAGTAAATATGTCTGCAAGTTGATTGAAAAATAACAAAAACCAATGCACGGGGGCTATGTCCCGACGAAATAGATAACTTTGAAAACTCAAACGAAACCCCAATATAAATGCGCTATTACAATACCCTGATTGATACCATTGGCAATACCCCTCTGGTCAAACTAAATTCTGTAAACAAAGGAATCAAGGGGACTATTTTGGTTAAAGTAGAGTACTTCAATCCTGGCAACTCCATCAAGGATAGGATTGCGCTCAAAATGATTGAGGATGCAGAAAAATCGGGTGTATTGAAGCCGGGCGGAACCATCATAGAGGGTACATCAGGAAATACCGGGATGGGGCTGGCATTGGTGGCAATAGCCAGAGGGTACAAATGTGTTTTTACTCTGGCTGATAAGCAGTCGCAAGAGAAGATGGACATCCTTAGGGCCGTGGGAGCCGAGGTAATCGTTTGCCCGACAAATGTACCTCCTGAAGACCCCAGGTCATATTATTCCGTAGCTAAAAAATTGAATGCGGATATCCCAAATTCATTTTACCCGAATCAATATGATAACGAGTCGAACACAGCTGCGCACTACGAAACAACCGGTCCGGAGATATGGGATGACACTGAGGGTGAAATCACCCACTATGCTGCCGGGATGGGAACCGGAGGTACGATAAGCGGCACCTCAAAATACCTAAAGGAACAAAATGCTGATGTTATTACTGTTGGGATTGATACTTATGGGTCGGTATTTAAAAAATTCAAGGAAACCGGTGAGTTTGATGAAAATGAAGTTTTCCCGTACCTAACCGAAGGTATTGGCGAGGATATTTTGCCTAAGAATGTTGACTTTGGTATGGTGGATCATATAGTGAAAGTCACCGATAAGGATGGAGCTATTATGACCAGAAGGCTATCCAGAGAAGAGGGGCTTTTTGTTGGATGGTCGTGCGGGTCAGCGGTGTTCGGAGCTCTGGAATATGCCAGAGAAAACCTAAAAGAAGACGATGTGATGGTGATAATTTTGCCCGATCATGGCACCAGGTATCTGGGTAAAGTCTATAATGATAACTGGATGAAGGATCATGGCTTTTTGGAGTCCAGAAAATTTGCAACAGCAAAAGATATTATCAAACACAGAAATGGTCTAAGCAAGTTGCAAACGATCAGTAAAGACACCAAGGTGAGCGCGGCAATTTTATCCATGAATCAGCATGGTATAGATCAGATTCCTGTGATGGATAATAATGAAATAGTGGGCAGTTTGAATGATACAAAAGTGCTGAAAAGCATATTAGAAAATCCGGAGGTGAGAGATATGTCTGTTGGAGAAATTATGGATGACCCGTTTACCTTTGTTGGCATGGATAATACCATTGATGTATTGTCCTCATTGATCAGTAAAGAAAATAAAGCGTTACTTGTGAGAGATGAGAAAAACGAAGTTCATATAATTACTCAGAGTGATCTTTTGATAGCAATAACAAATTAACTATCTTTAAACCAATTATTAGCTTAAGTTCTAACTCTTTACTTGCAAGCCCGGTCTTTTCATGCCGGGCTTCTTTTATTTTAGGCGTTTCAAATCCACTTCGTCGAAGAAAATGTCATAGTTAGGGACACTGAAACTCAGCCCTTTTACATCAAGTTTTTCGTCCAACTGGAACTGTACCAAACCAAAGTCAAACCAGGCATGAGGTTCGTCCCAGATTATTTCCCAGGTATCATAATGCCAGTGTCTGAGCGTTGCAGAGAGGGCTTGGGCATTTTCAAATTCAAGTTTCAATTGATCTTTATTTGTTTGTGAGATTACCACATTGCCGTGTATTCCAGACCAGTACTTGCCAGTGTATTTTTCTAATGCTACGGTTGGTTTAGATTTTTTAACTTTTGCTGCTTTGATTTTATCTATTTGTCCTGGTTCGCTGCTGCTGGCTCTAGACTTTTCAAGCCATTCAGCAGACCAGTCCCTTTGGTCTTTTTTTATAAACTCATTTACTACGTAAAAGCAGAGTGGTGTGGATATTCCTTTCATGGAATTGGTCAGTATGACAATACCCAGATTTTGATCTGGCACCAGCATAACTCTGGAATACATGCCGTCATACCCGCCGCTATGAGTCACAAGCATATTGCCGTGATAGTCGCCCAGCCCCCAACCCAGACCATAGCCGGAGAAATGTCTGCCGGGGACTTGCTCTTTTCCTTTGTCGGATATTACGTGGTTATTGTGAATAGTCCACATTATGTTTTGCTGATTTCTGTGAACCACCGTATCCCGACTAAACACCCCGTTGTTTAGGTGCATGATCATCCAATTACTCATGTCATTGGCGCTGGATATAATGCCGCCAGCAGCTCCCATATTGTCCCAGTTTACCCATGGAATCACAGCATTTCCATCTTCATATGGCTTGTGAGGCATTGCATAGTTACCTTTTGAGCTTAGGTCATCAGTGCTCGTGATGGTTCTGTCCATTTCGAGAGTTTTGAAGAAAGATTCTTTTATATAATCTGTCCATGGCTTGCCTGTGACACGGGTTATGACTTCTCCTGCTGTGATAAACATGAGGTTAGAGTATCCATACCCGCTTCTGAACGGATATGCCTGCTGAAGGTATTTGAGTCGCGTGATGAGTTCAGGAACGGTCTGGTCCGATTTGTACCACATAAAATCACCACTAAATGTGCCTAAACCCAATCTGTGGCTAAGTAAGTCTCTGACAGTGGCGTTGTTGCTCACATATTCGTCATAAAGCTCAAACTCTGGGACATAGGTTCTGACTCTGTCATCCCAATCTAGTTTGCCTTCTACTACCAGGCTAGAGATAGCCGCAGAAATGAATGCTTTTGTGTTGGACGCTATCGCAAAAAGGGTGTTTTCGTCTACAGTGTTTTTTGTGCCAGCTTCTATTACTCCATAGCCTTTGGAGAGTACTATTTCACCATCTTTCACTATTGCCACTGACATTCCGGGTATGTTCCAGTCGGCTCGAGCTGCGGATAAATATTGATCTATCCTCTGTATGTCAGGTTGTGCGGATAAGGTATGAAAAAGACTTAAGAAAAAAAGGGAAAATAATGAAAGCATTTTCATGGTGTGAAGTGGTTTTGATTGAAAATGCATTTTAATGTGCGCCAGCCAAAAAGGCAAAGGGTTTTACTCGGCTGGTAGCCCAAAGGGCACAAAAAAAGCCACACTGTTCAGTGTGGCTCCAATGTTTGTTGAGTTATGAATCGGCTTAGTAGTAGCTCAATTCAACGTTTTTAGAAAATACTGTTGCAATTTCTTCAACCTCTTTAATGCTTTTAAGATAATCTTCCAACTCTTGTGTGGCCTGATATCTGACTTGCAAAGCGATATCCAGGATATTCACAAATTCTGCTGAAGCGTCTTCCACAGTAATCTTGTCTTTTTTAATTGACTTTTTGTAGTATCTCTCAAGCTTCTTGATGTTGTTGTAGATGCTTGGTTTTTCGATTACCACAGTTGGAGTGGGCTTGATTGGATCAGGCTCGTCTCTCCATGTGTAAGATTCTTTCAGAAGATACATTTTCTTTCCCACCTCAGTTCCCAGAAAGTGATCATATACCTGTCCGGGCTCAAGTAATGACATGTCTATGGACTCTTCCATGTAATCAAACCTGTAAACTTTGTCAGTGCTTTGTGCCTGCACCAAACCATAACTTAAGGCTCCAATTAAAATCAAAATTGCTCTCTTCATACTTGTAAAATTTGTCTCTTGTGATTGCTTATGTAGCGAGGCGTCATAACACTCTCACTATCAAATGGTTTGGCAAAAGTATATCTTAAATAATTTTCAGCACAAAAATCTAAAGATGTTTGTTGTTTTTTGCAATAAAATTTACATTTTGATTAAAATATTGACTTAAATAGTCTTTCTGATGATGAGTTTAGCATTATTATTTACTTTTTGTTGAAAAATTAGTAATCTCAATTTTTCCTTTTACATATAGTGCTGTTTTGGAGGGATTGAGCAAACAAAATTTTGCTCAAGAGCCTTTTTCATTACTTAAGTTTTATCTAGTGAAACGCATCCTATAACTTCGCTCCTGATCGGAGCAAAAGGGCGATAAATATTCTATGATCACTTTTTTAGTATTTCTTCCATTCCTTCTGGGATTTGTAGTTGTTGCCGTTTACGGCGAGCGGAAGATTGCTGCCTTTGTTCAAAACCGATTGGGTCCAATGGAGGTTGGGCCAAAAGGGGTAATTCAGACAGTAGCTGATTTGCTCAAGATGCTTCAAAAGGAGGATATTGTTCCTTTTGCAGTGGATCGACTCCTATTCCTTGCATCACCTGTAATTGTGTTCGCTGCGATTTTTACCGGATATGCAGTTTTGCCTCTGAACAATGAGATTGGTGGCGCCACAATTGATTCCGGATTATTCTTTCTTATAAGTGTAGTTTCTCTTGACGTTTTAGGGATATTAGTGGCAGGGTGGGGCTCCAATAACAAATTTGCTTTGTACGGGTCCATGCGCGCCGTGGCGCAGATTGTTTCCTATGAGATTCCGCTTGGTTTGAGTGTTCTTACGGTGGTGATGGTGTCTCAATCATTGTCTTTGCAAGACATAATCTTGCAGCAAGGGGTTTATTCGACTGAGCCGTCGTTTTTGCTTGGCATCCCTTATGTAGATGTGACCATGTATGGGGGGGTCTTGAGCTGGAATGTTTTTAGCATGCCAGTCTTGATTATTTCATTCCTGATATTTTTTGTCGCCGGTTTGGCTGAGTCAAACCGTGTTCCATTTGACTTGCCAGAGTCAGAGTCGGAACTGATAGGAGGGTATCACACCGAGTACTCTGGGTTTAGGTGGGGATTATTCATGCTTTCTGAGTACGGCATGATGCTTTTGATCTCATTTTTGGCTGCTATTCTATTTTTTGGTGGGTGGTATTCACCATTGCCAAACATTGGTTCGCTCAAACTGGCTGATATAACAAACGGCCCGATTTGGGGCGCTATTTGGTTGATTTCTAAGGCTATGTTTTTCATCTTTCTGCAAATGATGGCAAGATGGACATATCCAAGGCTGAGGGTGGATCAGTTGATGTCGCTTAGTTGGAAATACTTAACGCCGGCCGCCATTGTTCTTATCTTTATTGTTGGAATTTGGAAGTTGTGGGTAATATGAGTGGATATTTCAAAAACATAAAAGATTCATTCAAGACGCTTTCGGGAGGTCTGAAGATTACATTGCGTTATCTGGCAGACGCCAGAAAGTCCAGAACTCCTATCGGTATAAAGGATGAAAAATACTTTGAAGCTGATAAAGGGATTTTCACTTTGCAGTATCCGCATGAATCGTTTCCAGTGCCAGATACTGGGCGTTACAGGCTCCATAATGAGATAGATGACTGCATAGTATGCGATAAATGCGCTAAAGTATGTCCTGTCGATTGCATCGATATAGAACCAATCAAGGCAACTGACACGATTGGCCTGACCTCAGACGGTACCCCCAAGAGGATTCATGCTGCCAAATTTGATATTGATATGGCCAAGTGCTGCTTTTGTGGCTTGTGTACCACTGTGTGTCCCACGGAGTGTTTGACCATGAGTAAGGTTTATGACTTTAGTGAGTATGATGTGAAAGATCACAACTATTCATTTGCTGAAATGGATTTGGTGGAGATTGCTCAGAAACGCAAAGAGGCTGAAGACGCTGAAAAGAAAAAGGCTGAAGCAAGGCTGAGAGCTGCAGACTCAAATAAAGAAAGTGTTGTGGCCAGGCCAGGAAAACCTGTGGTGAAAAAAGAAGGCGGGGAAGAACCGGCAAAACCTAAATTTAGGCCGAAGGTGGCGGTGAAACCTAAAACATCAAGTTCCCCGGAAAAAAGCGCGGAAACAGGTAAGCCAAAGCCAGTATTTAGGCCAAAGCCTATGGTGAAGAAAAAAACTGAGGAGGAGAACTCCACAGTCAAGCCAAAGCCAGTTATAAAAGCCAAGCCAAAACCGGTTGTTAAAAAGAAGGCTGACGATGTAGAGGGCGGAAAGAAAGAGCAGGAACCGACAGATAAGCCAAAGCCTAAGTTTCGTCCACGGCCGGTGATACCAAAATCAAAACCAAAAAAGGATGATGAGTCTTGATGTATTGTTTTTTGGATTTGGAGCAATGGTGGTGATACCATTGATATATATGATTTTTACGAGAAACATCATCAGGGCTGTATTTGCTTTTACAATAAGTCTGCTAGGGCTAGCGGCTATCTACGTGTTGCTTAATGCTGATTTGATGGCGGTGGTTCAAATTTTGATTTATGCCGGCGGGATCGTTGTGTTACTCATCTTTGGTGTGATGCTGACCAAAAGAACCAGTGAAGCAGGTGTCTATACTGATCATCATCAGGTCGTGATTGGCAGTTTTGTTTTTATTGGTATGCTTGTGTTTCTGGTAACAGGAATTTTACAAGCAGGTCAGGTAAAGTCGGCAGGAGTCGAAGTTGAAAATCAGATAGCTCAGGTTGGTGTACTTTATTTAACTGACCATCTGGTGGCTTTTGAACTGGTGGCTTTTCTGTTATTGGTTGCGCTAGTTGGCGCAGCATTTTTGGCTAAAAAATCTGATCATTGATGGCTGTACCTCTAAGTTATTATTTGTTGCTGGCGGCATTTATTTTCTGTGCGGGGATCTTGTTGGTACTCATCAAGAAAAGTGCAGTTTTTGTATTGCTTGGTATAGAGCTGATGCTGAATGCAGCCAACTTAAATCTGGTAGCATTTTCAAAATTTGACCCAAAGCTTAGTGGGCAGGTTTTTGCGGTCTTTTCAGTGGTGTTAGCGGCTGGCGAAGTGGCCATTGCTCTGGCAATTCTGATTAATATTTATCGCCGGTATGATACAACTTCACTTGACAAACTGGACCAATTAAAAAACTGAAATGGATTCGGGGGCACTTTATATCATTTTGCTCATGGTGCTGCCAATTTTGGCTGCTGTAATCAGTACGTTTTTCCCGGCCAGGGAAAGCTATATGATTACACCTATGTTTCATGTTATCGGGATCGTGTCAGCCTACCTTGTTATGGATTATGTGCCAATTGAAACACATTGGCATTGGGCTGCAAATATTGAATTCGCTATGACATTGGACAGGTTCAATGTGGTTTTGGTGGCCCTGGTATATACTATATCTTCTTTGGTTCATCTATTTTCTTTTCATTATATGAAAGATGATCCTGATATCAAGCGCTATTATCTCAAACTGGCGTTTTTTACCGTGAGTATGCTGGGCCTTTTGATGGCAGATCATTTGGTGTTATTGTTTGTTTTCTGGGAGCTGGTTGGGTTTTCGTCTTATCTGCTGATAGGTTTTTGGTTTAAAGACAAAGAAAAATCTACCAGTGCTCGACATGCCTTTATGATCAATCGAGTGGCGGATGCGGCACTGCTCATTGGTGTGATCTTATTGGTGGCAGTTTTTGATACCTCAAAAGTTTCAGACGTGGAATTACCGGAAGGAAACCCCGTGTTACTCACTTTCGCGGGCTTGATGTTGGCTGTAGGTGCTTTTGGTAAATCGGCACAGTTTCCGTTTTTCGGTTGGTTAAACAAAGCGATGGCAGGGCCTACACCTGTTTCTGCGCTCATTCATGCTGCAACAATGGTAACAGCTGGTGTTTACCTTTTGGCTCGGTTTCAGCCGCTGTTAACTCCGGATGTAATGATGGTGATGGCAATGGTGGGTTGTGCTACAGCCCTGATTGCCGGAGTGTCAGCCCTGTTTCAAAACGACATCAAGGGCGTATTGGCCTATTCCACCATATCTCAGTTGGGTTATATGATGCTCGGCATAGGTGTGGGGGATTACAAAGCTTCCATATTTCACCTTTGGACGCATGCCTTTTTCAAGGCCGGATTGTTTTTGGCTGCAGGAAGCGTGATCCATTTTATGCACAAAGCCAACAGCGGCGTGGACGCTCAGGATATGCGCAATATGGGAGGACTCAGTAAACATCTGCCTTTCACCTTTGTGACCTTTTTGGTGTGTGGAGCGGCATTGAGCGGCTTGCCATTCACCAGTGGATTTTTATCTAAAGAAGGAATTCTTTTGGCCACAGTTTTGTGGGCCAATAAATTGAGCCCGGAGCAGGCATGGATAGGATACTCTATTTTGGGAGCAGGCTTTTTCACGGCACTTTTAACGCCTATATATGTGTCCAGACAAATACTTCTTGTCTTTTTTGGTAAGGTTAGGACGATTTTTCAGACCAACCTTAGTAATAAGGTCGAGCCGGTTATCTGTGTCATTGTCCCTCTTATGGTTTTAGTGGGAGGATCGGTATGGTTTTCGGTCTCTAATGGTATTTTTGATGCACACGGATGGAGGTTGTATAGCTATTTATTTCCCGGGAGGTTGGTTGCTATACCTGAAGATATTGGCCATCGCGTATTTGTTGCTTCCTTGATTCTTGTTTTTGCGGGTGTTTCAATAGGATATTTTCTATTTAGGCCGGGATCTAAAAAAGTCGCTCTGTATAAGGATAGTAATGTTGTGCCAGGTTCAATAAACGGGTTTTGGCAAGAGGGTTGGTATGTGGATAGGGTCTATGGCGTGCTCAATCGAGGCTTTCTATGGACGAGCAATGTTACCTTTTGGCTAGATAAACAAGTAGTGGATAAAGTCGTGAATGGATTAGGTATAGGTGCGGTCATTATTGCGAAAGTGACCGGCGTTTTTGATAGGTATATTATAGATGGTCTGGTTAATTTTGCAGCCTCATTTTTTTCTGGATTAGGGAACATACTGAAAAGATTGCAAGCTCCCCTGGTACAGGCACAAGTTGCCATTGCGATGGTTGTCGTAATTGTTTTTATGTTTTGGTTTTTGTTTTAAAATATGAGTGAACACCTTTTAAGCTTAATCATCTTTATTCCGCTCATCGTGGCGGCAGGTGTTTTTTTTATACCTAATGATAAAACCCTTTTAATAAAGCAGGTAACACTGGTCGCTACACTGGTGCAGCTAACCTTGTCCCTGATTTTGTTCTTGAGCTATGATGGTAGCTTTATTCCATCCAATTGGAATGATGCCTTTCTTTTTGTAGAAAAGACTGACTGGATACAGGTGAGGCTAGGTCAATACGGTGTATTTGTGATTGATTATTTCGTTGGTGTAGATGGTATTAGTCTTCCACTTGTGGTGTTGAGTGCGTTTTTGCTGGTGATAGGGGTAGTGTCATCCTGGAATCTGAAGGAAAAAGTCAAAGGGTATTTCATGCTCTACCTTTTGCTGAGCACGAGTATTATTGGGTGTTTTGTAGCGCTTGATCTCTTTTTATTCTACGTATTCTTTGAGTTTATGCTGTTGCCCATGTTTTTCCTTATCGGAATATGGGGCGGCCCGAGGCGGTCATATGCATCCATCAAGTTTTTTATTTACACACTTTTAGGATCACTGCTGATCCTGATTGTAATGATTGGGCTGTTTATTTCAGTGGAGGACACACAGAAGGCACTGGAGCTTGCCGAACAAAGTGGTAGAATAGAGCTGGTGCACTCTTTTAGCATGGTACAAATGATGGAGGGCACATATATTTACGATTCGCTGCTCGCTCCGTCTAGTGATGTGACCATATTCGATATTCCTGTTCGGTACTGGGCTTTCATTTTGCTGATGGTAGGGTTTGCTATAAAACTGCCGGTAGTGCCTGTTCATACCTGGCTGCCTGATGCACACGTTGAGGCCCCAACAGCTATTTCAGTGATTCTGGCCGGAATCTTACTTAAGGTCGGAGGTTATGGATTTTTTAGGATTGCATATGGGATTTTCCCGGATGGAGCAATTGAATACGCCTTTCCCGTGGCGTGCTTTGGCGTGATATCAATCATTTATGGAGGTTTTGCTGCAATGGCTCAAAGCGATTTGAAGCGGTTGATTGCTTACTCATCAGTTTCTCACATGGGATTTGTGATGCTCGGCCTGGCTAGTTTGACCTACGAAGGAGTAGCGGGATCATTATTTCAAATGATTTCACATGGCCTCATTTCGGGAGCATTGTTTCTCATTGTGGGGGTGGTTTATGATCGTACACATGACCGGAAGATCGAAAATGTAAGTGGTCTGGCTTCTAAGATGCCAGCCTACACTTTCTTTACAATGTTGTTCTTTTTTGCCTCGCTTGGCTTGCCGGGGTTTTCTGGTTTTGTGGGCGAACTACTGTCCCTTATAGGAGGTATCAGTGCGGAAACCGTCAACGGCCTGTTTCCGAGATGGCTTGGGATGATTGCCGTTTTCGGTATCGTGATTTCGGGAGCGTATTATCTGTGGACAGCTCAACGTATGTTTTTTGGGAAATATTGGACGAGGGAGGAAAGCTGGGATGTCAAAATGAAAGATCTTGACGTGCGTGAGTGGATCATGCTGGTGCCACTGGCTGTGCTGGTGCTGCTTTTTGGAATTGTGCCGGGTTGGATTCTGGATCCTGTCGACAACTCCATCAACTTCTTTGTGGATCAGGTGCTGGCCTCTGGTCGCGAAATCATAAACAACTATTAAACATGCTGAAAGTCCAGCTAGAGCAGATTATTGATCAGTTGACTTTCCTTCGCTTTGAAATGGCGTTGGTTATAGGTGCGCTGCTGTTGCTGGTTGTCGGGTTGATATCAAAGAAACCGGTGGTACATCGGGTTGGCTTTGCAGCAATACTTGTATTCTCGCTTTTTGTTGATTTCGGGATTTTAGAAACGCAAACAATTTTGTCAGGCAGTTTGCAAATCGGACCGTTGGAAAGCTACATGAAAATGCTTTTTGCCGCCTTTGCAATTTGGATCGTTTTTTACCCATCAGCCAGAAAACAGCTGCCCGAATTCTATTTTCTTATGCTTTCGATGGTCATTGGTTCCAGTTTTATGGTGTCAGCCAATCACCTGTTGGTGGCCTATCTGGCAATAGAATTGACGTCTTTCACGTCATATATCATTACCAACTTTAACTTACAAAAGAAGTCATTTGAGGCAGGGATCAAGTATCTGATTTTTGGTGGAGTAAGCTCTGCTGTTATGCTGTATGGTATATCAATTATCTATGGCATTGGAGGAGGACTTGAAATTCACTCGCTATATCTCCATGATTCCGATCCGTTTTTGGCTTTCGGGATTCTGGCCTTGCTGGGTGGACTGTTCTTCAAGGTAAGCGTATTTCCTTTTCATATTTGGACGCCTTCGGCATATCAGGAAGCACCTACCGACGCTGTTGCGGTGTTATCAGTTGTGCCAAAAGTCGCCGGATTTGTTTTGCTCCACAGGGTTTTGGGTATGATTGATCCTGATGTTTTCACCTGGGTTACCCCGATGTTGATTTTTGCGGGTATTGGAACCTTGCTTGTAGGTACACTTGGCGCTCTGGGTCAGACCAACATCAAGAGACTTATGGCTTATGGGGCTGTTGCTCACTCTGGCTTGTTGCTTGGATGCCTTTTTGTTACGGGCGATTTGGGTGTGGCGGCTTTTGCATGGTACACGCTCATTTATGCTATCATGAACCTGGCGCTATTTCATGTGGTCGCTGTATTTGAGGAGCGGGATATTACCAGCATATCACAACTGGCAGGTCTTGGTAAAACCCAGGGCTATTTTGGTGGATTGATAGTTGTCATTATGCTTGCTTTGGTTGGCTTGCCGCCCACCGCAGGATTCACGGCAAAGTTTTATTTATTTTCAGCTCTTTGGAGTGAATTTCAAGTAGGCGCAGATTATTATCTTCTTGCATTCCTGATCATATCAGTTCTCACTGTCGTTTTTTCACTGTTTTACTATTTTAGAACCCCCTATTATTATTTCCTCAAGTCTGGGTCGGGAGACGATTATCCCTCAATAGATTTATCGCATAAAATATTCGCAACTATTTTGGTCGTGATACTGTTGTGGTTTTTCTTAAGCCCGGAAATATTGAATAACATTGTATTAAATTTCAATGCTGTCGATTGGTGATATATGAGTGATCCTATAAAACATGAATGTGGTGTAGCCATGCTACGCCTCAGGAAACCCCCTCAGTACTATATAGACAAGTACGGAACACCAGCTTATGCTGCTCAAAAGATGTACATTTTGATGCAGAAACAGCATAATAGAGGACAAGATGGAGTTGGTGTGGCCAATATCAAATTGGATATGGAGCCAGGCCAGAGGTACATCAGCCGTTACCGTACTACCAACTCTCAGCCGATAGAAGAAATATTTGCCAAAATTCGAAGGAAATACGACAAGGCACAGAAACTTGGCAAGAAGAGTTACTTGGATGCCCAGTGGATGAAGGAAAATGCGGCATTTACCGGAGAGGTTTGGATGGGGCATTTGCGTTATGGTACCCATGGCAAGAACAGCATTGAAAGCTGCCATCCTTTTTTGAGGCAAAATAACTGGAGAAGTCGAAACCTGGTAGTAGCAGGTAACTTCAACATGACCAACGTGGATGAGCTCTTTGATAAGCTCGTGTCGCTAGGGCAGCACCCTAAGGAAATGGTGGATACTGTTACTGTGATGGAGAAGATCGGCCACTTCTTAGACGAAGAAAATCAAATAATTTTCAATAAATACAGGGATACAGTCACCTCCAACAAAGACATGACCGATTTGATCGAACGAGAGCTCGATTTGAAACGTGTTCTTGAGAGGTCATGCCGAGATTTTGATGGAGGATATACCATGACGGGCATGGTTGGTTTTGGCGCAGCTTTCGTGGCACGTGACCCCAACGGCATTCGACCTGCCTATTATTATTCTGACGATGAAGTAGTGATTGTGGCTTCCGAAAAGCCTGCTATCAAAACGACTACCGATTGCGATTATTCCGAAATCCATGAGGTTAAGCCTGGTCATGCCTTGATTATTGATAAACAAGGTAATTTCAAGCAAGAGCAATTCATTAAACCGCAGGAAAAAAAATCATGCTCCTTCGAACGAATTTATTTTTCCAGAGGCACTGACCCTGATATTTACAATGAGCGAAGGATGCTGGGGCAGCTATTGATCCCTCAGGTTATGAGGGCAATCAATTCGGATCTTAAGAATACAATCTTTAGTTATATTCCTAATACAGCCGAGACTTCATTTCTAGGCTTGCTGAGGGGCTTAGATCATTATTTGGTCAATCAGCGAAAAGATATCATTTTGGATGAAAAGCCTACCGCTGATTCAGTGGAGGATGTTTTGTCTTTCACCCCACGGGTTGAAAAGCTGGTATTGAAAGATGCCAAGCTGAGAACTTTCATCACTGATGATGCCAGTAGAGATGATCTTGTAGCCCACGTGTATGATACCACCTATGAGGTAGTCAAGCGAGATATGGATACACTCGTGATCATAGATGACTCGATCGTACGAGGCACTACTTTGGAAAAGAGCATCTTGACGCTACTGGATAAATTAGGACCTAAAAAAATTGTCATTGTTTCTTCCGCTCCCCAGATTCGATTCCCTGACTGCTACGGGATAGACATGAGTAAAATGAAAGAATTTGTTGCCTTCCGAGCTGTGTTGGCTTTGCTTGAAGAAAATGGCAAGAGTCATTTGCTGGATCAGGTCTATGACAAATGCATTGCTTCTGAAGATGATGCTACACCACCCAACTATGTGAAAGAGCTCTACGCTCCGTTTACATATGATCAGGTATCCTATAAAATCAAGGATATCATACGTCCTAAGAACATGAAGGCTGAACTAGAGGTAGTTTATCAGACAGTAGAAAACTTGCATAAAGCCTGCCCGAATCATTTGGGTGACTGGTATTTTACCGGCGACTACCCAACAGCAGGAGGTAATAAGGTGGTAAACAAGGCCTTTGTTAATTTCATGAAAGGCATTGAGGTTAGGGCTTATTAGAAGTTTAAGGGCTTTTTTTATTCTTTTTCAAAATTTTTTCTGGTAAATCTGGCATTCTCCTTCGCGAATGTTTTGAAGTGTGTGACTTATGGCTCACCTTTGCCATCTCATTCAATAATGATTGATTGATTTATAAAGAAGCGTGGAGAGACAGGCTCGTCGAAGCGCTAGCAACCTGTTCCAATGATCTAATTGGAATTGCGGTGCTAAATCCTGATCCGAGCGAGTTGCTTGGAGAATATGAATTAATTATATGAAAAAGCAATTTATTTCCGGCGCATGCGCATTCAAGCAAATTAAACATACAGTATGTATGGTTTTTTGTTGTTGCTATTGTAATTGATTCGTTGTAATAATCGAATTAGTAACCCAAACGAGTATTCATTTATGGATTTCGAGACTAAAGCCATACGTACGCAAATTGACAATGCCAGCCACCGTGAGCATTCAGTGCCTCTTTATCTGACCAGTAGTTTTACTTTCAATGATGCCGAGGAAGCCAGGGCTATGTTTAATGATGAGATTCCTGGCAACATCTACTCTCGCTACTCCAACCCAAACACTGACGAGTTTATTCAGAAAATGTGTCAGTTGGAAAATACCGAAGATGGAATTTCTGTTGCCACGGGTATGTCAGCCATGTTTACAAGCATAGCAGCATTACTCAAATCCGGCGATCATGTGATTTCTTCAAGAGCTATTTTCGGTTCTACACATCAGCTTTTCACTAAGATTTTCCCCAAGTGGGGCATTGAGAATTCTTATTTCGATCTCGCGTCACCAGAAGATTGTGAGAAGTTGATCCAGCCCAACACCAAAATGATTTTTGTGGAAACACCTTCCAATCCGGGTTTGGATTTGGTGGACCTGGAATACTTGGGCAAACTGGCGGAAAAGCACAATTTGATCTTAAATGTTGATAATTGTTTCGCCACCCCTTACCTGCAAAACCCAGCTGATTTTGGGGCGCATATTGTCACTCATTCAGCTACTAAGTTTATTGATGGTCAGGGAAGGACTCTCGGTGGAGCCATTCTTGGTACCAAAGAATTAATAGAAGAAGTCAGGTTTTTTGCCCGTCATACAGGGCCAAGTATGTCACCTTTCAATGCCTGGGTTTTGAGCAAGAGTTTAGAAACTCTGGCAGTCAGGATGGATCGCCATTGTGACAATGCGCTGACACTTGCCAAATATTTAGAATCGCATACGGAACTAGAAATGGTGAAATATCCGTTTCTCGAATCACACCCACAACATGCAATTGCCAAAAAGCAGATGAAAAAGGGCGGAGGTATTGTGACGTTTGTGGTCAAAGGAGGATTAAAGCGAGGTGCGGCGTTTTTAGATAACCTTAAAATGTTGAGTCTTACTCCAAATTTGGGAGACACCAGAACTACAGTGACTCACCCAGCTTCTACCACACATAGCAAGCTGACCGAAGAAGAAAGAACTGTAGTGGGTATCGCTCCGGGTTTGGTGCGGATATCTGTAGGATTAGAAAATATAGAAGACATCATAGCGGATATAGAGCAGGCGCTTGATGCAAGTAAGAATTTAAAATAAGGACGAATAACACTATCAGAATGAGCTTAAACGAAATCACAAAAGAAGCTAAAGCGGACGTAGAAGAGCTGTTGGGTAAAATTGATAAGTTCAAAAATGGTCAAATGGATGAAGACCGTTTTAAGGCTTTTAGATTGACCCGCGGTGTATATGGGCAGAGGCAGTTGGGGGTTCACATGTTTCGATTGAAGTTGCCATACGGAAAAATCACCGCAAACCAACTGAGAGTGGTGTCGGACCTTTCTGTGAAATACGGAAGTAGTAATCTCCACCTGACCACACGGCAGAATATACAGCTGCACTACGTGAAACTGGAAGATAGCCCAAAGGTCTATGAGGCCCTGGAAGCGGCCGGAATGACAGCTCGCGAAGCGTGTGGCAATACTGTCAGAAATATTACAGCATCACCATTTGCGGGTATTGATCCAGATGAGCCATTCGATGTGGTGCCTTATGTAGAGGCTACTTTTAAATATTTCCTGAGGAATCCTATCTGTCAGGATATGGGTAGAAAAATTAAGATTGCCTTTTCGTCTAGTGATCAGGATGCTGCCTTTACCTATATCCATGATTTTGGATTTATACCGGTGGTCAAAGACGGTCAAAGAGGCTTTAAAGTGTTGCTGGGAGGAGGGCTTGGTGCGCAGGCGTTTATGGCGCAGTTAGCCTACGAGTTTTTGCCTGTTGATCAACTTATTCCTTTTGTGGAGGCTGGATTAAGAGTTTTTGATAGATACGGAGAAAGAGAAAGAAGACATAAGGCGAGATTGAAATTTTTGATTGAGCCAAAAAGAGGGCTTGGGCTAGATGGATTTATGAAACTCGTGGATGAGGAAAGGAAAGCTTTGCCATACAAATCATTCCCGATAGAAGCTCTGGACGATCAAATAGAGTCTAATTCTGCTGCTGACCTTTCTGCAGTCTTTGAAGGAGAAAAAGACGCGGATTTCCTTACATGGGCAGGGACGAATGTTTTCGAGCAGAAGCAAAAAGGGCTATATGCGGTAAAAGTTAAAATTCCGCTAGGTGATATCAAACCTGATACGGCCAATGATTTGGCTGATATCGTTGATAAATATGCCGCAGATGATATCCGAATCACAGTGAATCAGGGATTGCTGTTTAAGAATATTCAGCCTGGGGACATTAAGAAGGTCTATGAAGACCTTAATAAGCTCAATTTGTCTGAAGCAGGTTTTGATACACTGGCCGATGTGACAGCCTGCCCGGGCACAGATACCTGCAATCTGGGTGTGACCAACAGTACGGCACTTAGCCTGGAGTTGGAAAAATTGATCAAAGAAGAATATCCTCACCTTATCGATGAGTCTTTGATCAAAATCAAGATTAGTGGATGTATGAACTCATGTGGTCAGCACATGATTGGAAATATTGGGTTTCACGGCAGCAGCATCAAGTATCAGGGCAAGGTGTGCCCTGCGCAGCAAGTCGTGCTAGGTGGAGGTATTGATCCTGACGGACGTGCCAACATAGCAGAAAAAGTGATTAAGCTCCCTTCTAAGAGAATTCCGGAAGCGGTGAGGTGGTTACTAAATGATTTTGAAGAAAAAGCCGAGGACACAGAGTACTTCAATGCCTATATCAGACGACAAGGTAAGATTTACTTTTATGACCTATTGAAGCCACTGGCTGATCTGAGTGCACTTGAGGATACAGGTTTTCAGGATTGGGGCAAAGAAGCCGATTTTATTCCTGAAATCGGAGTAGGAGAGTGCGCTGGTGTGATGATGGATCTTGTTGGGACTATCCTGGGAGATGCACAGGAAAAATACGGGCGGGCACAGCTTTCTCTTGACTCAGGACTTTGGTCTAATGCCATTTATTACACTTACAATGCATTGGTTATTGGTGCCAAAGCCATTCTTCTAAGTAAGGATATTCAGTGCAATACCCACCTTGGGATCATAGGAGATTTCGAAGAAAAAATCCAGAACGAAGGTTTGGTGAGTTTGGACACCTCATTTAGTGAGCTTGTCCTTCAAATCAATAAAAATGAGCCATCTGAGGAATTTGCTCTGGCATATTATGAACAAGCCAAAAAGGTTTGTGACCAGATCATAGCATTGAGAAATGCTGATAGCGATGATAAGTTGGTGGTTAGTAGTTTTTACAAAGCATAAATGGCTGGAGATCCACGGCTGACACTTGTAGGTGCGGGTCCGGGCGATCCGGATTTGATTACCCTCAAAGGTGTAAAGGCTCTGAGGTGTGCAGATGTGGTTCTTTACGACGCTCTGGTTCATAAAGATATGCTGGCTCATGCCGAAGGTGCTGAAGTGATTTTTGTGGGGAAAAGGGCTGGAAAGTATAGCGTGACCCAGAAGGAAATCAATGAGTTGATAGTGGACCATGCCCTTAAATTCGGAGGGCAGCATGTAGTGAGGCTGAAGGGGGGAGATCCATTTGTCTTCGCCAGAGGATTGGAGGAAATTGGGTATGCAGAGCAGTTTGGTATCAAGTCTTCGGTGGTCATTGGTATCAGCAGTATTATGTTGCCGGGGTATTACGGCATTCCTTTGACAACCAGAGGGATTAACCAGAGCTTCACTGCCGTGACCGCAACTACGGAGCACGGTGAGCTGAGCACGGAGGTTATCAATGCAGCGAAATATTCACCTTCTACAGTGTTTTTTATGGGGTCTAGAAAGCTAGCACTTATTACAGAAGAGTATCAGAAAGCGGGAAGAGGAGAGCTGCCGGTTGCGATTATATCGAGTGGTTCACTGGCAGAGGGGTCGGTTTTTAAGGGAACCGTAGATACGATTGTGGATATTTATAATCGTGAAAAACCTGAAGCGCCTACGCTGCTGATATTTGGTGAAGGTGCAGCCAAAGCACACGATATTCAGCCATTTCAAGAATAGAGACATGAATGATCAGGCTCAGGAGGGTAACCCGCTTTTTCCAATTTTTTTGAAGTTGGATCAAATCCAAACGCTCATTGTTGGTGGGGGAAATGTAGGTCTGGAAAAGCTGGAGGCTGTTTTAAAAAATGATCGCAATGCCAGGGTTGTGATAGTGGCGCCTGAGATCAGGTTAGAGATAAAAACACTAGCCAACGGACATCTGAATCTTGAGCTTGTAGAAAGAGCTTTTAAGAAAAAGGATTTAAAACAAGCAGACCTGGTGATTTTGGCTACTGATCAGCCGGCATTGCATAAGAAAATAAAGAAGCAAGCCGAAAAAAGGCACCTACTAGTCAATGTGGCTGACACACCTGATTTATGCGACTTTTATTTGGGCTCCACGGTGAAGAAAGGTGACCTGAAAATAGGTATAAGCACCAATGGGAAGTCGCCTACGTTCGCAAAGCGTTTCAGGGAAATTTTGGAAGAAATTCTGCCTGATGAGACGGATGAATTACTTTCTAACCTAAAATCCATTAGAGATCAGTTGAAAGGAGATTTTCAAGAGAAAGTCAAAGAGTTGAATAAGATTACGTCAGTATTGAAAAATAAATGAGAGGCCTTTCCATCCTTTTGATCAGAGCGTGGGTCTGTTTGTTAGGTTGATGGTTAGGTTAATGATGAAAAAAGGGTCACTTCGCTTGAGGTGACCCTTTTTAAATGTCTCAGTGCTATTTGAATGGTACGCTCAGTTTGTTTTTCCCGTCGGGATAGCGATGCTATTACCTGCTGATAATAAGGGTTTTTGTAGATTGATTATCAGAAACGCCATCAGTTCGCGTGTTGATGAGATACGTTCCCGGGGGTAGATTGTGATGAATCCTAATGTTACTTTCGCTGTAAGTTTCCGTCCAAACCATTTTCCCATCCATGGTGTAAATATACAGGTGGTTGATTGTCGATGGGTTTTCAAACTGAACTTCAAAGGTTTCGTTTGCGGGATTAGGAAAAATGTTGAATTGTGGAATTGCTGAGCGAGTTGAGAGTGGGATCACCTCATCTAGTTGCGAAAGGGCAGTTTCATGTCTGCGGGCAATGTATTCTTTTAGGCCATACCGCACATGAAATTGGTCAAGCCGTGTTTCAAAACTATTGTTGAAATCATTTATACTGAACCCGTAATCGTAGGTTCTATACTCGTCACGCTCTGCTGCATTTTGGATGAGGGCTTTGAGTTCGTCTATGCGCGGATTCAATTTGGAAGGCAGAAACTGCTCTCTAAGTAGCCTGTCCATAACCCTTGTAAACTCTTCTCTATACTTCTCCACAGCCAAAATCCTCTTAGTGAGAGGTCTGTTGTCATTGTACCAGCTGTAGATATTCCAATCCGCCCAATCCACATCAAAAAAGTCCACCCCAAGGGTGTTGTCCAGATCATAAGGGATATAGTAGAATTTACCGTCTGTTGGGTTGTCGTACAGGTAAAAATTATTTTGGTTTATGCCATAGTTGTCCCAGTGAGCAACTAAAACTTCCACTGCCAGAACTCTCAAATAGCTATTCACATCAAAGACTTTTTCTATTTCCTCTTCAAATGCACTTGAATTGGTTTGGTTGAGTACTTTGATGAAATTGGCCAGCCCAGTATAGTCGTCTTCTGATTCATTGGTCTTGAGTTCGTAGGTTCTCCGTCCCGAATGTTCTTCCTTATATGCGTCGGGGTTGTCGCCCTTGTATTTCAAATCGGCAGGCCAAAGGCACTTGTAAAGGTTGCCGTCTTTGTTGCCAAAGCGCAGCTCAATAAACTCCTCATCTATATGCTCGACGTTCAGATATAAACCGTAGTATTCGTTGTTGATATAGAGCTCCACATGATTGGTTCTGCTGGCAGGCACATGCAAACTATTCATCAGATCCCAACACAGCTTAGCTCGCGCAATTGTAGGGTCATTGTGTTCGCCGTTAAGATTGATTTTCTCAAAACCTTTAAGGTCACGTCCTTTCTCGAACGAGTTAAACGAGACTTTGAAGGATTTTTTTGCCGAAGTACGAGAGGTGTTGCCTCTTAGTCTAAAGCCAATGTTTTCCTCTAACGCATTAAAGTCAGGGGAAGAGAGCTGAAAGGTGGCAGTAAATTCTTCATCACTATCAGTGTTTTCACTATTCAAAATAAACTCCAGGTCCGCATCGTCTATTGTGATGTCAACACGTGGCAGTATTGAGTCGTCATACACCTCACTGTCTTCTACAGATAAGATTTGAGAATATGCAAATAGCGGAAAGGTGAGAATTAAGAA
This sequence comes from Cyclobacteriaceae bacterium, assembly GCA_039970095.1. Taxonomy (GTDB): domain Bacteria; phylum Bacteroidota; class Bacteroidia; order Cytophagales; family Cyclobacteriaceae; genus JAMZMI01. The sequence continues at coordinate 42,525 of JBDVMP010000069.1, read as the reverse complement.
CCAGAGTATTTTCATTGAAGAGTCGCTTTGTTTTGTTTGGCTAAGGTGAGTAATGTTTTTAGATAATTATAGAGTTCTTCTATCTCAGGGGTCAATTCTTTATAATCGGAGGTTAGTTCGAGTATTTTCAACTTAGTTCCAGAGTCAAAGGTCAGGTTGAGTTTTACAGAATGCTCTTCTGAAGTTTCTTTGAACGCACTGGCGTACTCTTTCTCAAAGTGCGTTTGTATAGAAATCTCCGTGATAGTATCGATTCGCTGGGGAGTTGCAAATTGGTCATGGCGAAATCTCTGATTTGATAGATCCAATTCAAAGAATGGTTTTTTTCGGGAGAATAAAAAAACAAGCCAGGTGAGTGCCACAAGCGAACCACAAATAACCAAGCCTGGGATTGGGTTTCGGATGAAGGCCATTCCCAGAAGTACGCAGATGAATCCGGTCAAAATAATTAACCAGTTGAGGTCTCTGGGTTTTGTAAATGAAATGCTGCTATCTGTGACTTTTAGTGCATACCCGTTTGTATCGAGCATTTTGATCGATTCAGAACTTAATTCCAGCATAGTTATATAGGTATGACTGTTGATACTGGAAAGAATAAAACGGTAACCTTAACGGTCGACCGTAAGTTGGAATCAACTAATGAAAGTGCAATAAAAAAGTGGCTTAAGCCACTTGATTTTCAATAATACTTGGCTCTGAAGCATTCTCCTCATTCGATCTGTCAAGTCTGAAAGCATATACAAATAATGCTTCTGCTGTTTTCCATACAATGGTTAAAATGAAGAACATCGCTGCAAGAGGAGCGAGTATTGCTACGCCAAGTAAGCTTAAAGTTTTCATAGATTGTGTTTAGGTCTCTTTACTTCTCTCAATCTACAAAATGTACTTGTATTTTGTTGCGTGATTCCTATTAAAAATATAAATAATCGAGTAAATGATAATTTTAGTAAGCTTAACTACATGTTAAATATGATAATTTTAAGATTCTTGGTTCTTTTACCAAGATGATAAAATCAAATAAAGGATGAGGTCAATTTTCAGAATCAACAAAAAAAGCCACTGGAAAGTGGCTTGTAAATAACTCTGAAACTGGAACGGTTAAATCGAGAAGCTTTCACCACATCCGCAAGTGCGGGTGGCGTTTGGGTTTACAAACTGAAAACCCTTACCATTCAGTCCATCTGAGAAGTCAAGGGTGGTTCCTACAAGGTAGAGCAGACTCTTTTTGTCCACTATAACTTTTACCCCTTTGTCCTCAAATACCTGATCGCTATCTTTCAGTTGGTCATCGAACAACAAGTCATACATGAGGCCCGAACATCCTCCACCTTTCACAGCAACACGCACATTGTGTGCTGGTGAGTGCCCGTCCTCTAATCGCAGCTCTGCGATGCGTTCTTTTGCCTTATCTGTTACAGTAATCATTTCTTGATATTGTTTGTTGACTCAATGCGGTTTACGTTTTCCCTTTGATTAAATTTATATCAACTCAATCAACCTTTCAAATCACCGAAAAGTTTCCGCACTTTTGCAAAACTAATCACATTTCACAAAGGTGGCACGTATAGAACACATAGGGATCGCAGTAAAAGGCCTGAAGGAAGCAAATGCTCTCTTTTCAAAGCTTTTTGGGCAGCAAGCTTATAAGACCGAGACCGTAGAGTCAGAGCATGTGAGCACTTCTTTCTTCGATGTGGGAGCCAAAATAGAGCTTTTGGAATCAACCGCACCCGAAGGGCCCATTTCAAAATTTATAGAAAAGAAAGGTGAGGGTATTCACCATATAGCGTTTGAGGTAGATGACATAGTCTCCGAAATGGATCGACTGAGGGGTGAAGGCTTTATTTTACTCAACGAAGAGCCTAAAAAAGGAGCAGATAACAAATTGGTTTGTTTCCTGCATCCAAAAAGTACGAATGGCGTGCTTGTAGAACTTTGTCAGGAAATAAAATAGTACCTGATTAATCAGAAAAACATGAGCGAAACAAAACGTACCGAAATCGGTGAGCTGGGAGAATTTGGCCTTATAGAAAAGCTGGCCGGCGGCACTCAAAAGTTTAACGAAGAGACCTTATCGGGAATTGGAGATGATGCCGCTGTTATGCAGATGGGCGATCAGCTTTTGCTTACATCAACAGATATGCTTGTCGAGGGCGTGCACTTTGACCTCTCTTATGCTCCACTAGCCCATCTTGGCTACAAGGCGATTGCCGTGAATGTATCTGATATAGCAGCTATGAACGGCACACCAAAACAAGTTACGGTCAGTGTCGGCCTGAGCAATAGGTTTTCGGTGGAAGCAGTGGAGGCATTATATGAAGGTATTAATGCAGCATGTGCTGATTTTAAGGTTGATTTGGTAGGAGGCGATACAACCTCATCTCCATCGGGCTTGATTATTTCTGTTACTGTTTTGGGTACAGGCCATAAGGATGAAATCACATACAGGAGTACAGCTCAAACTAAGGATATTGTATGTGTTACGGGTGATTTAGGCGCGGCATATGTAGGATTACAGGTTTTGAACAGGGAAAAACAAGAGTTTGTAGCTAATCCCAATATGCAGCCCAAGTTGGATAAATACCCGTACGTGGTGGAGCGGCAGCTCAAACCAAAAGCCAGAATGGATATCGTTCATGAACTTCGGGATTTGGGAGTGAAACCTACTTCCATGATTGATGTGTCAGATGGTCTGGCGTCAGACTTGTTTCATATCTGCAAGCAATCAAACCTGGGAGTGGCCATATATGAAGACAAAATCCCTATAGACAAGGAAGCATATGAAACGGCGGCTGAGTTTAGTATAGATCCCAACACTTGCGCATTGAATGGGGGAGAAGATTATGAGTTACTGTTTACCATCAGTCAGGAAGATTTTGAAAAGATTAAAAATCATCGAGATATCCAGACGATTGGGTATATGCATGAAGCTGATAAAGGTAAAGTGATGGTTACCCGAAACAACAATACAGTGCCACTTCAGGCACAGGGATGGAAACATTTTTGAACCTTGAATATTGGTTTAAAAAGTGTGATTGGTTGATAATTTTAATATATTGAACAAGCAGGAATTTCGACTGAAATCCCATAAGCCGCTATGCCATTTAAGAGTCCTCAGCTTAGTAAAGTTAAAGTAAGCCTTGCCGTCCAGTTCATATTAGGAGCCTTGCTCGTTATTCTAACAGCTTTTGTTTTTGGGATACGTCAAAATTTGCATAGTAAGCAAAATACCGACCTGGCCTCAATCATTAACCTGTCTGGTAGGCAAAGAATGCTCAGTCAAAATATCGCTAAGAGTAGTGTTTTAGTTGCCAAATATGGAGACGAATTTATTAAGACTAAAACGGTTGATTCTTTAGCTATTTTATTTCGTAATTCTCATGACTCGCTACAGTCAGCAAATAAGCGTCTAGCCGAAAACCTGGGAGGTACCAACCGGCTAGATTCATTGTTTATTCAAATAAATCCGCTTTTGAATAGTCTGCTAATTGCAGCTCAACAGCTATCTAACGGAGAAATGGCTACTACTTCTCAGCACCTGGGTAATCTGATAAAATACGAATCACAATTTCTTGCGGTTATGGATGAAATAACCAAAGAATATGAAGTGTTAGCTATTAAAGTCATTCAAGATACACGTTCGGAGGTTATATGGATGTATATCGTATTTGGAATATCTGTTGTAATTTCTGCAGGCTGGGTCTATTTCTTTACCATAAAAGCTGTCAGCAGGTATTCGCATTCACTAGACAATGCCCGTGAAGAACTGATTTCTGCAAATCAGGACGCTAAGATCAGGTTGGAAAAACTGGAGTTTTTGACCGAATCAATTCAGATTGGGATTTGGGAAAATAATGTTAAAACAAAAGAACAGCAATGGTCCGCGCGTCTCTACAAGATTCTTGATTTTGAACCGAATGAGATAGAAGGCACATCCAAGTCGTTTCTTGAAAGAACACACCCTTCTGATTTACAAAAATTATTAGATGCTTCTGAAATATCCACAAAAACGGGACTTTCATCTGCGATTGAACTCCGCGTAAAAACCAAAGGGGGAGATTACAAGTGGGTAGAGGCAGTAGGTAATGTGAAACGAGATGCAGAGGGCAACCCCGTACTGATGATAGGCGGGGTTATGGATATCAATGAGCGAAGACAACTAGAAAACCAACTGCGTGTATTTGTAGCCAATGCTCCGGCAGCTATTGCCATGTTCAGCACAGATTTGGAATACCTGGTAGTGAGTCATAAATGGCTGGAAGATTATAAGGTAGCAGACAAGGTAATAGTTGGGAGTAGTTTGATGGAAGAGTACCCCAAGATAAATGGTGATTGGAAAAGTATCCATGAACGTGCCATGAATGGTGAAGTGCAATCAAAGCAGGAAGACTTGTTGCTGGTAGGGGACAATCAATGGATAAAGTGGGAGGTGCGTCCATGGTATATCAGCGAAGGCGAAGTAGGTGGGACGATTATGTTTACTGAGAATATTACCAACGCCAAACAAAAAACCGAAGATTTAAAGAAAGCAAAGAAACAAGCTGAGGAAGCCTCAAAAGCCAAAGAAAGATTTTTGGCTACAATGAGTCATGAAATTCGAACCCCACTGAACGCTATTGTAGGTATGACTCAGGTATTGCTAGCGGACAACCCGAAGAAAGATCAGGAGGAGAACCTTAGTTTGCTTCATTTCTCAGGTGAAAACCTTCAGAATCTGGTCAATGATATTTTGGATATAAGCAAAATCGAATCGGGCAAAATTCAATTGAACAGAGATCCATTTGATTTGAAAGCGCTCCTAACCAATATCAAAAACTCACTCAGCCAACAAGCCGCAGAGAATCTGGTAACTCTTGAGTTGGCTTATGATCAAACCTTGCCTAATGCCTTTATTGGAGATAAAACGCGCCTGTCACAAGTCATTTATAACCTGACAGGCAATGCTATTAAATTCACCAGTGAAGGCAGGGTAGATTTATCCGTTTCAGCGATTAAAACAGGGCAGGCTTACAGCACTTTAAAAATTTCGGTTAAAGATGAAGGCATTGGTATATCCCCAGAAAATCAGGATAAGATATTCAAATCTTTCGAACAGGTCACATCGGTGAAATCAAAAGATTATGGGGGAACAGGCCTGGGGCTATATATCACAAAAAGACTTCTTGAGCTCATGGGGAGCACTATTTCAGTTAATAGTGAAGTAGGTAAAGGGTCGGAGTTTTCTTTTGAAATAAAAATGAAAAATGCTCCTGCGGACTTTGTTTCACCGCACCTCGCAAAGGAAGACGTCAGCAGTACTTTTCAGAGCCAGGAGGTTCATGTATTAATAGCAGAAGACAACACTGCAAATCAGTATCTCATGGGCAAGATTCTGGATCATGTAGGAATTACATTTGATGTGGTTGGCAATGGATTGCAGGCACTAGAGCAGTTGCAATCAAAAGCTTATGATATGGTCCTGATGGATCTTCAAATGCCCGTAATGGATGGCTTGACGGCTACAACCAGGATTAGAGCCAACAATGATTCATATTTTCAGAATATACCGATCATCCTGCTTACGGCGGATTCTTACAGAAATTCTCAAGCCGCCATAGACTCTGGTATTACTGCGTCATTATCCAAGCCTTTTAATGTCACAGATCTTCATACGATAATCAATAGGAACATTGGAAAAGTAAGGAAGACGAAAAAAACTGTTATTCCAGGCGAGGATCATATTTTAGAAATTATCCGTCAATACTCAGGAGGAGATTCAGACTTTGAGGTAGATTTTTCCGGACATTGTATTAATAACTATAAGGAATTCATTGTTGAAATTAATGCCTTTTCGAAAGACGGAGATTTGGAGAGACTGAAGAGAGCAATACATAAAATTCAGTTGCTCAATAAGCTTTTTGAGCAGGATGATCTAGTATTGTCCTTGACTGATCTGTCCGACGGAGAGGTTCAACTTGATCAAAAGTTAAAAGCATCTATTTTAAAAAGCTGCCGCTACATTATGAGTGAGTTAAAGAAAATAAAATGAAGAAACATTCCTATATAATAGTGGATGATGATATGGCCTTTATCATGTTGTTAAAGAAACATTTAGAGAAGTTTGAAAACCTTGAATTTGTGGCATCATATACCTCTACGATTGAGGCTGCCAAAGGAATTACAAAACTGAAGCCAAATATTCTTTTTCTTGATATGCAAATTGACTCACTTGATGGGTTGGATATGCTCAGTATTATTGATCCATTGCCTAAAACCATCGTGATATCAAATAGCACTGATCAAATGAATGAAGCATTGTCGTTAAACGTATTCGATTATATTAAAAAACCGATAGAGTCTCATGACCGCCTGGCGATCGCTATAAATAAAGTAACAAACGCCGATTAGTAAGGTTATTTTGGCCGAGGTATATTATCAGATCAACAGAGATTAAAACAATATTCGATTGTTAAAATACGCATCACATTTCAGTATTATTATTTCGGTTTTAGTCTTTATAGGCTGGTTGGCCGATATTGATTTTCTGCAGAACCTCGGTTTTGAGGAGGCTAGCATGAAGGTGAATACTGCTATTTGCTTTTTGCTTGTGGGCGTGGCTTTGCTACCCGGGAGGAGTTCTCGCTGGTTAAAGATGGTAGCAGTTTTTGTGGTCTGTGTATTATCAGGTTTATCAGCCATAGAACGCCTTTTTTTCGTCGATATTGGTATTGATCAGTTTTTGGTTTGGGATGAAAGTAAATCTAGTGGTCTGATGTCTTTAGGCACGGCATTGTCATTCTTCTCCTTAGGTGCTGTCTTATTTTTATTTGAAATCCCTGCTCAATGGACTAAAAAGTTGGGGCAGTACGTCTTAAATGGTATTTCCATCATTGCCTTTTTGGCCATACTGGGATTTATTAATAACATACCCAGCGAAAGCACCTTGACTTTCATATCATCAATGGCCATTCATACGGCTGTTCTGCTGCTTTTACTGTCCGTGCGAGCCTGTCAGCTCCATCCTGAATTTGGTTTTACAGGCCTGCTTACAGGTTCACGATTAGGAAGTCAGACGGCCAGGCAGCTTTTTCTGATCCTGGTGTTTGTCATAGTGACAGTGAATGTAATCACCAACGAAATGATCAATGCGGGCCTGATTGGGGTTGCCAGTGGACTAAACGTATTCGCCATAGCCCTATTGTTTGCATGCTTATCTGCCATCTCCTTTATCGCTTTGCAGCTAAATGAGGTTGATAAAATTAGACTGAAAGCTGAGGAAAACCTTAAGGAGACCAATGCAAACCTGGAAAACGAAGTAAATGAACGCACATCATCTCTCAAAAAAACACTTGACTTGCTATATGAGACAAACCGCGTGGCGCTCGTGGGAGGATGGGAGATTGATTTAGTCAATGGTAGTGTGGATTGGACCTCAGTTACTAAGAGTATTTTCGAGGTGCCCACTAACTATATTCCCAATTTCACTGAGAATATGGAGTTTTACAAGCCGGGCAAGAGTCGTGAGGCAATGTCAAAAGCAATTAATGATGCTCTTTCCTTTGGGTTGCATTGGGATATTGAGTTGCAAATAGTGAGTGCCAAAGGCCATGTCAAATGGATCAGAACCATTGGTCGCCCGACGTTTGCTGATGGCAAATGTGTGAAGCTGAATGGTACGTTTCAGGATGTAGACCTAAGAAAAAAGGCAGAGTTGAGAATTGAGGAGGAGGTGAATTTTTTACAGACGGTTTTGGATAATATTCCAGTCAATGTCTATGTCAAAGATTTGGATTCGAGAAAGACACTGGTCAATAGAGAGGAGCTGAAACTGACTGGGTTTGAAAATCGAAATGAGGTTTTAGGTAAAAATGATTTTGAGCTTTATCCGCTAGAATCAGCAGAAATTTCCAGAAAGGAGGATTTGGAGGTGTTCAAAACAGGGGAACCAATTATTCGAAAGGAAACGTCCATAACCATGGAGGACAACCGTACGGAATATTTTCTCTCATCAAAGATTCCGATTCGAAACAAGGAAGAGGAGATAACAGGGTTGCTGGGAGTAAGTGTAAATATTACAGAAAGAAAAATAGCAGAAGAAAAGCTAAAAGGTCTTGCTGTGTTGGAGGCCAAAAGCAAAGAAATGGATCAGTTTGCCTACATAGCATCACATGACCTGAGGGAGCCGCTCCTAACGGTAAAAAATTACCTTAAAGTTCTTTTGGAAGATTTTGATGATTATATTGGAGATGAAACTAAACGGTATGTGAGTGTGATTCAAAATGGTGTCAACCGTATGGAAGACATGATTCAGGCACTTTTGGATTACTCCAGGCTTGGTAGAGTAAAAGAACTTGCGGATATTAGTGTCAGCACTATTCTTGATCAGGTAATCGCTGATCTTGATTTTAAGATCAGTGAAAATAAAGCGCAGATTATGCTGAACAAAAAGGAATTCCCGGTGGTTAAAGCATATCCTGTAGAGTTGAAATTGGCATTTCAAAATCTGATTTCTAATGCTATAAAATTTGCAAGAGAAGAAGAACCTATCAAAATAAAAATAGATCACACTAAGGTTGAAGGTGGGTGGCAATTCAGTGTGTCAGATAATGGTATAGGTATTCCGGAAAAGGAGTTTAAAAATATTTTTCTGATTTTCAGAAAACTGCATAGAAGAGATGAGTTTGCGGGTTCAGGTATTGGGCTGGCGCATTGCCGTAAAATAGTAGAGTATCACAATGGCCAACTATGGGTGGAGTCTAAAGAGGGAAAAGGTAGTACTTTTCATTTTACAATATTGACGGAATAGCTATGAAAAATAAGTTGAACTGTGTGCTGCTAGTAGATGACGATCAGGACTGTAATTTTTTACATAAACGCACCATTGAAAAGGTTGGTTGTACCGATAATGTAGAGGTTGTTTTGGACGGGGAACAGGCCCTGAAGTATTTAAAAAATCCAGAGAATCAAAGACCTGACTTGATTTTTCTTGACGTGAATATGCCGAAGATAAACGGCTGGGATTTTTTGGAGGAATATGCCAAAATCGATGAGAGCTTACGAGGCGATGTTGTCATCGTCATGCTCACGACATCTCTTAATCCGGACGATTTTAAGCGAGCCAAGTCCAATGAGTTTGTGAATGGATTTGTCAACAAGTACTTAGAGCCGGATGCACTGAAGGATGTCCTCAAAGAAAACTTTCCAGAAATTTATAAGGATTAAACAGAAGGGTAGCCTGTGTTGCTAACAACACAGGCAGAAAAGTGCGATTGGAATACCTTATCTAATACCGGTTTGCTTAACACTCTCATGATAGAGCATTTCCATTATTTTCTTTGTTATAAACAGGCCTGGATCGGCCGTGTCTCTTTCTAAGAATCTTTGTTTTGAGGGGCAAATAAATGAGAGCGTAAGGAGTTCTCAAAAGTTAGCAATTCATATTGAGGATGATGCGAGGGGTTAAAAACTTTGCATAATCTAAAACATGCCATTGCCATGTGCTGCATGGTCAGGTATGGTCTGCAGGACATCCCAATGCTCTACTATTTTGCCGTGCTCATCAAATCTGAAAATATCAATACCAGCATAATCCTGGTCTCCCGGCCAGATTTGATGGCAGTGTAAAACCACCAGGTCTTTCTCGGCTACAGCCCGTTTAAATTCAACTCGTTTTCCCGGATACTCTCGGGCCATTCTGTTGAAATATTGAACAAAAGCCTCTTTTCCATCCTCTACATGAGGGTTGTGCTGCTTGTACATGTCACCCGCATACAATTCGATTGCTTTTAGGGGTTGGTTTTGATTGAACATCAAGTCGTAAAAAGCCATTGCATTTTTCTTGTTTGCTTCAGTATCTTGTGTCATGTCATATTGATTGGTTTATTGTTCAATTCTTTACGTCTTAATTTAGTTCATAAAAACAATGCGATTATTACCAGTAGAGCATGAGGATATTGATAAACTTCTTGCCAAGTATGAGCTCGCAGAAAAAGTTCAGCTTGTAAAGCGAAAGGGATGGCTTTTTTTGGAAATAGGGAGTGAGAGCTTTGCTTTTCACCGCAAACAGGAAACCAATCTCATCGGAGGCCAGTTTTGCGATCACTATGTATATTATGTCAAATCGGGAGGTGATGCTGAGGAGTTCAAATACTGGAGGGAAGTGAAGGCGAAATTAGCAGGTTGGCTTGCTGCGATTCCTTAGAGGGTTTCCAACTATACCGTCTTTGTGAGCGAAGCGTAACAATTCAGGTTAGTACCTAGTGCAGAGCCTTGTGAATGGCATTCCATTTTTCCTCCCAGGTATCTTTGGCTATCATGTTCAGAATTATTTTGCTAGCATCAGTGGCTGCCAGAATCTCTTTTTTTCTGGCATCTTTCACCTCGTCCTCTATGACCTTTTCATTTTTCGAGAAAAGGTCCCAAGCGGTTTTGCCATCGTTATCTTCAGCATACGGGTCGAAATTGTATTCACTCAATCTGGACAGGTAATCGATCTCCGGGGTTCTCTGCCCCTCGGCATCTATTACCCGCTGGATAGCCCAGTGCAACATGGTGCCGCCATTTACAGTGACTTTTGCATCAGGGGTCAGGTTCATTAAGTTTATAAAGTTTTTTAGCTCTTCTCCATAAAGCCTTGTTCCCCTTTCCTCGAGGTAATATTGTTTCACAGATATGCCGTCGATCATCATGTTGAAGTCAAAATCATTTGAAATATATTTTTCATTTGAGAACATACCTCCAGACGTAATCATGGCCAAAAAAAGACTCTTTCCTTCCGCGGTTCTGACCTTGCTCAGGTCAAATTTTCTATCCAAAGCCTCGAAAAGCTCATAGTTTTTACTATTGAATGCGTGATAGGCTATATTCTCATCATCTGATAGTGAAACAGTCGTTTCTGCTTGAACAGTAGTCGTTGTGCCTGATGAGACATACCCTGGCTGATCCAGGCGACTGATCGAGTATTCATCGATGGGTCTTCCTTGGGATAAGGCGTACATACCGTAGTAGTTATTCACTGCATCTTTTTCATAACTGGCCGGTTTACTTTTGTTCAGATAACCCTTGTACATATTGATGGCTCCCGACATATCCGTGCCCATTTCATTCTGCACCACTTCCAGTCGGTCTATGGTCGTTTGTGTTTTGTCTTTGAAAGACACTTCATTAACAACCGTGTAATTTTCACGAATGTGCTTTATGAATCCTTCTTTGTAGTCGCTATATGCTCCCTCAGTATCATTGGCCAAGGCTATGTAAACAGACCCATCCAGCTCATTCTCTTCATCCTTAGGCATGGGTGTGCCGCTGAGATATGCTCTGTATTTTCTCACATATTCCTCTGATTTTTTGATCGATGTTCTCTTCTGCTCCTCAGAAAAATACTGATTGGTCTCCATGTCACGGAAGGATTGAAGGCCTGTTTCCATCTGAGAAAACATCATATTTAATCGGGAATTGAGTGAATAGCCTTTTTGGCCCGTTTCGACCATTTTTTTAGGTTCTTGCGGAGTGGCTTTTACCTCCTGAGGTTTTATTTCAGCCAGAGAAGGGATCTGGTCAAATGAAACCAGATCAGATGACAGGTATTTGGCAGCATTGCTGCCTGGTGAAGCTTTTTTTACCTCACCGGCAAAATTTTGGAGAGCCTTCTTAGAAAATTTCGGGGTTGATCTGATGATGTCTTTTGCTACCACACTGGTGCTGAGGATTTCCATATAATCAGGCTCGCTGTTGGCTTCATCTAGCAGGCCACTTACGATCGCTTGGGCACTGCTCGTGCTCATGGTGTTGAGCTGACTAATGGCTGCCGATATGTCTGTTTTGGCTTTGGCAAAAAAGAGTGTTGGCGAATCAGCATACTTATTTTCGTAATAGCCTTTACGTTCGGAATTATCCATCAAAAAATTGAAGGCTTCACCTGATTGGGCTTTGTTGGCAACATCTATGGGGGTGTACCCTTTTAGTTCAAAATCAGTTGGCACCCCTAGCTCGATGAACCTTTCAAGGCAGTTTGGGCTGTTGTTGATTGCGCACAGCATGATGGTTTTCTGGAGCTTACTGTTGATTTCGCTTTGGCTGAGGCCATCTATATATTTATTCAAAACCAACTGCATGGCATCCGGTTGATCCAGAGTAATGGCTTGAGTTAGGATGTTGTTACTGCCAATTTTGATGGTTTTGTCGAGACCCGCATCAAGAAATGCGGTAATGTATTCTTTGTCATTTGATCGAAGTGCTGAGCTTACTTCTGATTCAGCTATGTTTTTCACTTCCTCCAGTTTCGTGTTTCGTTCTGAGTCAAAGAAATAGGGATCCAGCTGCTTGGCGGTAAGCAGTGTGCTTAATGCCAGAATAGTGGTTTGTTCAGAGTAGTAAACACCCAGCTGGTAAAAGTGAGAAGCCTTTGGGTTGGTTTTGGCGGCAGCCGCAGCATAGCTGATCGCAGCACTCAAAAACGCCTCATGACCTGACTCTTTGTAGTAGTCATACTTGCGCCTGGCTACTTTGATGTACTGAACATCCTTGGCTACAAATTTATTTTCTATGGTGTTGACATTGGGTTGTGCTGGTTTAGGGCAGTTGTTGTTAAGCCAGTATGTGCTCGTAGAGCTCCAGTTGGATTCCATGCTTTTGGCATAGCATCTTAAGTTATCGACAAAGTTGAGGTTGTACTGCTCATCTTTAGGGTCTTCGGCATATGCGGCACGCTCTATATAATTGTTGATTGCCTGATCATTGTATTCAATGGCGTTCCAATAAATCTCTGACATCCTCTGTCTTCTTTGCTCATTGAGAGCTGCCTTTTTTCTTTCCAGTTCTTTTTCGGCTTCTCTCATTTCGCTCATAGCGCCAAAGGCTCCAAGTGCCCCGGTAAGTGCTCCTGCTGCATCGCCTGAGTTGATGGCATTGCCTATTTGCTCTCCTTGTTGATAACCAAAATCAAAGCTCTGCTGATCGTACTGCTGCTCCAGCATTTCTATGTTTTGCATTTTGCTTTCAAAGTCCGCAAGCAGTTCATCAGGATCTGTCGTTTCGATGAGATTCTGGTAGCGGTTTAGATTGCTTGTGAGTCCATTGGCTATCTGTTTGCCTTGATTGACAATACCCTCTCCATACTTGTAGTATGAGTAACCCTGTGGATTGTATTCCCGCATGAGGTCTTCTTTCCACTGCTGAGAGCCTTGTGCAAATGAACTTGTACACATTGCAAATAGCACGATGATAAGAGATGATTTGAAAAGCTGAGTCATTCGGTTGGAAAATAATTTTGACATAATATGAGTTAGTAATCGTAATTCAGGTTTTTGAGCTGTTTATTCATCTTGTTGACGGCATTGTCAACATATCTTTCTGATATTTTTTGGATTTTCTCCAAACATTCAGGGCTGAGCTTGTCAGCTTCTATGGCTTTGATTAATTCTTTGTTGTAGGCTTCCATTTCCTGATTGCTCTGATCCAGCTGCTGTGTGTTTACATCGCCATTGTAGGCCTGATCGGTGATGCGATTCAGATTTTGATATACACGACTGGTTTGCTGAACCAACCTGTGGCACAGCGCCTGGTCATAATCATGACTGACAGATCCGGCAGAGCTGGACGAACTGCCTGATGAACCTGATGTATTACCTATGATTTTTCCAGCATCCTGATTGATTTGCGATGATACTTCGGGGTGGGGGTCACCCTGCGTGATGTCGTCAAAATCGAACGCTGATGCAAAATCTTCCTCCAGCTCTTCAATGAAATCATCCAGGCCGTGGTTAGCCACATTTTTGTTGGTGATGGCAGGTCCATTGTAGTCTTCCAGCGTGTACCCACCCATTTCCCATTTCACCACCTTGGGTTTGTTGAAAAACCAGCTGCCGTCCCCTTCGTCATCAAATTCAATGGAGCTGTTGGGTCCCATTTCGGTCACAAGGGCAGAGGCTGTGATGGTGGTTCCCGTGTTGTTGTGGCATATATGCGCGATTGGGTCTTCGGGGCTTTCCACGTTGATGGTGAAGGTGGGAGATCGCTTGAAGTAAACCGTCTTCCCGGCATTTTGATTATCCAGACGGTACTTCACTCTGTAGTATTTCAGCGTTCGGCCATCTGCCCACTTTTCTCGTTCTCCTTCCGGTGGGTTATTGAATTCACAGCGGGACTCACTTTGCCCCCATTGGTCTGGCCCTGCAAAAATATTAAACGAAAGCCGGATGCCGTTTTGGTTGTAGAGTACGCCGCTCCCTGCTATAGGAGGCCCGTCAAATGCCGTCCAAAAGGAGGCACTTGCGTAGTTCTTTTTCTGAGCACCGAGAGCGCCAGATAGACATACCAAAAAAAGACATATCGTCCATTTGGTGAAAAGTGACCCTTTAAAATCTACAGGTAGAAACAAGATGATACTATAGCTTAAGGTTATAACTCAAAGGAGCCCAATCATGTCCTTAAATTAACCAGATCAATGCTCAACTGAAAGTATGCTGAGTGGTTTTTGATAAATAAAACAACTGTCTCTTGCACTGCAAACAAGGGTTTCAGTGCTTTGAGAGTGGTTTTTTATCCCTAATATCAGGTAGCCGAAAAAGGCCTAAAAAAAGTCACCCCAATGAATATCACCCCTTCTACACCGTCATTGTGAGCGTAGTAAAACGAAGCGTAACAATCTCATCATGGCTACCTCGAATGGACTTGTGATGAGGGTGATCTTCCATCTAATCATGAGATTCTCTCACCTTCGTTCCTCAGGTTCGGAATGACGGAAATAAAGGGGAGTGACTCAGGTTCGGAATGACGATAGCATGAGCTTGCGTCATTCAACCCAGCAAATCATTGATCCGCCCTGTCCAGTGCTGATAGCGTTTTTGGTAAAAGCTCATGAAATGATCGTAAGTATGCTGGTTGATGATGGTAGGTTTAGCCGTAGCTGTAAACCGGATAACCTCATCGATACTCGTAAGTACATTTTCGAAGTATGCAGCTTCTTCTTCCGGCAGATACTTGAGTAAGTTGTAAATCTCAATAGCCAGATCGCTGACCGACAGCCCTCTTTGCACAAACTCGTCACCCTCGTACATGTACCAAAAGTTGCCATTGATCACAGACGGAATATCCAGCGGAGTGTTGTAGTCGGTTTCGTAGCTCGCGGGAGTGTAGCCATAGTACCCAAAAACAGAATTGAACAGGTAGCTATGCATGTCAGTAGTGAGCTGGATCGCTCTCGGGCAATTCATCATCTGCAGCCATTCGTCCAGGTTCAGAAAGCCGTCCGGCCTGAAGGATTGATCTATGATGAGGGTCTGGACTTCTCCATGCTCATCATATGCATGGATATAGGCTGCCACGTGATATCCCCATGTCAAATCCTGATTGATTTCATAGGGATCCTCAATGTTGAAAAGCTCATCAGACAGGAACGTGTATCGCGCCGGTGAGAAACTCCACATCTTGCCAGCGGTGATGTCATTGGATCTCAATAGCAGCGCAATAAAATGTGCCCGATCCTCACAAGAACCATTGATATACCGGTATTCAATGTGCTCATCGGCGATGAGTTGAAAAACCTCGGCTCTTTCCGAGTATGCAATAGGGATCAGCTCAGGTGTCTGGGGTTTGGTATCCAGCAGTAAGTTGTATTCTTCTTCACTTATTAGTTCCTGTTTGATGATCTCTTTTAACATAAATGTGCCGATTCTATTTTGTTTGAAAATACGTTGCTGAGAACCACAGGGCAATGCGAATTCTCTAATGAAACCCCTTTAAAATGAGTTAAACTCAGATGAGAAAAACCAGTGCTTTCTCGAAAGGAACGCGAAGTTAGGCGATGGGTTTGACAATCCATTCACTGGGCTCGAAGTAATCGGGAATACTTTTTTGAAAGACGATTTTTGTCACTCTGAGCCTATCGAAGAGTAAATAAAAAGAGGTATTCATGTGCTTGTTTTAATTCTTCAAAATTGTCTTATACTTCGACAAGCTCAAGCTACAAACATGTGTTTTTGAAACAGCCTCGGTGCTTTATTTATTACTATAGGCGGTCAGCCCGAAATACATCAAAAGAGAGAGGACGTAGCAAACCAATCCGTAGATGGTCGTGATAGATGAGACTTTCAGACCACCGGCGAGCATCGCTGGAGACACAGATCCCATTTGCTCGATAGCCTCGAAAGCGCTGAACAGGCCTATGGTTTGGCCGAGTACGCCTAGCACCAAAGCCAAAAGGCCGATAGACTTAACCAAACCAATGCGGTGATGCAGTTCGGTTTCATCGGTCTGGCCTTTATTGATAGTTAAGGCCGCTCTTATGGCTACAACGATTGCGGAAAAAAAAGTGATGGTGATCAAGCTCATGAAAAGCGGGCCACCCATTACAAATAGATCAATCATAATTTTCGTGTTTAATGTAACAAAATGTTTAATCCAAAGCTAGGTTTGTCCGGTAGGTTTGAGCAAGGTAGAATCCCCTGCTAAACCTGCATTTCATCGACAAAAGGATTTCGAAAGGGCTAAATTTCCCATCTTAGAGTCAAAAAAAGTAAAAATGCGTTTGATCCATCACGTTATTTTTTGGGCAGTAGTGGCTGCACTGCTTACCATTGTTTTTGGTTTTGCGGATGGTGAGTACCTCAGAACTTTTTATTTTGTTTCCTTCCTCATCCCGGTTGCCATCGGCACATCCTATTTTTTCAATTATTATCTGGTTCCGCGGTTTCTTCTTCAGAAGAGATATTGGCGGTTTGGGATGTATGCACTTTACACATTGGTGACATCTATTTATTTGGAGTTTTTGGTGTTGACTTTGGCTTTCATCGTGCTGGCCAACTATCAATATGAGGAGTTGAACCCTTATTCAGCGAACATTTTACTGCTCACTTTCACCCTCTATCTGATAGTATTTATCAATTCGTTTTTTAGGTTGATCAAACAGTATCAGTTGCATCAGCTCCAAATAGCCGAACTCAAACATGCGCAGCAGAAGAATGCTCAGAATGAGATCATCATTCGGGTTGATCGCAAAAACTGTCCAGTGCTTTTGGATCATATATGCTATGTTGAGAGTTTGGCAGACTATGTTAGGATTCACACCACCGAGGCGGTATTGATTACGAAGGAGAAGATCAGCGAACTGCAGAAAAAGCTGCCTGACTCATTCATCAGAATCCATCGGTCTTTTCTTGTAAACAGAGTCCATATTTCAAAGTACGGTCGCGAAGAAATAGAGATTGGAGAGTCCACCTTGCCGATCAGTCGTACCTACAGAAAAAGCGTTCTTGAGCAACTGGAAGGGTGATTCTCTTTTTCTGTGAGCCAGTTAAGCTTTTTGTCGCTCTGAGCCCGTCGAAGAATAAACAAAAAGCAGATATCATGTGCTTTTTCAAAATTGGCTTTAGCCCCAACAGGCCGAGCGGGTTACTTAAAAAATGGACTTCTTTCAAGGTTGACAAAATCCATCTGTTATATTTGAAAGTGGATATCGTCAATATACATGAGTAAATCAGTCTGTGAGGAAAAAGTCTTTAATGAGCTGCACGAAACCCACGTGGTTGCGCTCCGCAATTTCCTGTTTTACAAACTCGGTGATTTGGAAAAAGCCAGGGATTTTTCGCAGGAAGCTTTCATCAGACTATGGAACAACTGCAGTAAGGTTGTTTTCGATAAAGCCAAAAGTTACCTTTTCACCATAGCCAATCGCTTGTTTCTTGACGAAACGGATCACCGAAAAGTAGTGCTCAAATTTCAGCATCGGACTGATTTGTCCGAAAGCCAAATGGATCATAACCCTGAGTTTGTGTATCGGCAGGAGGAATTCAAAGAGCGCCTGGAGGAGGCGGTTTCAGGTTTGCCTGAAAAGCAGCGTGTGGTTTTTTTGTTGAGCAGAATTGACAAAATGAAGAACCGTGAGATAGCGGAGCACCTGGATGTTTCGATCAAAACAGTAGAAAAACACATAGCCAGTTCGCTCAGTACCCTGCGAGAAACACTGGATGAACTGAAAGACATGAAACTATAGGTAGGGTTTTATCTATGGCTACCGTTTCATAATCAAAGCCTCGAAATATGGAGAAGGATCAAGAAAACGAACTATTGAACAAATGGCTGAGCCGGGAGCTTAGTGACGAGGAGGCGAGAGGCGCTTTGGGCGATGATGATTTTTTGAAATACCAGCAAATTGTTGCCGAAGTTGATCGCTGGATTCCTGATAATGATCCTGTGATTTTCGATTCCAAGGTGGTTACTTCCGGGGAAAAGGAAACACCCGTTCGCAAACTCAATTTCACTACGTACTTGTCTATAGCCGCATCAGTTGCACTTCTACTGATTGCTACTATTTGGTTTGTGACATTGGGAGACCAAAACTCATACGAGACCACAGCCGAAGCAAAGGAGTTTCTTTTGCCGGATGGCGCCTCAAAAGTCACCCTGGCGCCATTTTCAAAAGTGACATGGGAAGCAAAAGACTGGAAGTCTGGCAGCAGAAGTTTGAGTCTTTCAGGTAAGGCACTTTTTGATGTGGAAAAGGGAGGATCCTTTGAGGTATTTACACCTATTGGCGATGTGGAAGTCCTGGGTACTGTGTTTGAGGTACAGGAGTTTTCTGAAGGTATGAATGTGGCTTGCTTTGAAGGCAAAGTGAGGGCCACTGCACATGACGACCAGGCTGTGATTGTAAATGCAGGCGAAGGCATTTTATACTATGAGGGCACGTGGGAAGATAAAATCAATCTTACCGATCAGTTGCCGTCCTGGCTTTCAAACGAAAGCAAATTTGTGAATGCACCACTCGTACAGGTGATCAGAACATTGGAAAAACAATATAAAGTGAGGATTGAAACCGGCAAAACCAATACAAATCGCAGGTTCACCGGTACTTTCCCTAACAACGACCTCAACGCCGCTCTTAAAATAGTTTTTGTTCCATTTGGGATTACTTATAATCTGGATGGAGAAACCATAAGTTTAAAAGAGTAACCTTACCCCGCCAGGATGAGACCATACTTATTGACGCTTGCCTTTTTGTGGGCAAGCATTACCGTCGCTCAAACCTCCCTTTCTGAGGCGCTCAATCACTATGAGCAAACTGATAGCATCAAGTTTTCCTTTGATGCTGAAGTTTTCAATGCAGTAATACTGTCAAGTTTTGATACCACAGACATCACTCGGTTTTTCGATCAGGTAGAGGCACAACTTCCATTTGAGGTGGAGCCCGTGAGTGATACATATTTTGTTATCAAAGTGGTGGAAACGGAGTTTGTAATTACCGCACTTGACTCCATGGATATGCGTGAAATTCCGGTAGAGCTTGGGGTAATGGCGCTGATCAATGGTGAAGTATCACCTACCAGGTTTTCAAACGGAAAATGGTCTTTTACCTACAAGCCCGTGGCAGAAGATAGCGTGCAGTTTTATGTGCCAGGCTTCAAGCGTCAGGGTGTCCCTTTTGCTGACTTGATCAACCAAAAACGCCTAACCGTTTCTTTCGGTCCGGAAATAACTGAGTTGCCAGAGATGGTGATAGAAGAATACATCACAAAAGGTATCAACCTCAATCCATCAAGTCAAAGCGTGAAAATTGACGTTGGGGATTTGCCTTTGCTGCCGGGTGAGACAGATGGAGATATTTTCGCCTCTATCACAGCCCTTCCGGGTGTGACCAATCCGGACGGACGAGCCGGCAATCTATTCATTCGCGGAAGCGATCCAGACCAAACTCTGATTCTGTTTGATAACATTCCGGTATATCACAAAGGGCACTACTTTGGCACTATCTCTCCATACAACCCCAAGGTAATTGACAATGTGGAAGTTTACCGTGGGGGCTATCACCCGCGATTGGGAGATCGGGTAGGTGGGGCTATTGTGATTGAGTCAGAGGAAAGCGGCTACTCCAGGCCAGGTGCAGGTGTGGGGGTCAATACTCTTTTTGGGATGGCCTACGGAAAAGTGCCTTTGATTGACAAGAAGCTAGGCCTGTCAGTGGGGGTGCGACATTCTTATCCATCGTCAATAAGCTCACCTAAACATAACGCCATAACCAAAGCGGTTTTCTCCGGAACCCCACTTATTGACTCTACTGGTCGGGCATCTGAGACCATAGGTGTGGTTTTTGAAGACTATTTCAGTAAACTGACATTCAAACCTAACCAGCAAAACATATTGAGCTTATCTGGGATTTACACCTACTCGGATGTGTACTATACCACCTTGCCGGGAGGTCAGATCCTCAACGGAAACAAGGTAGATAATCAGTTCAGCAACCTTGGCTTTAATGCCAAGTGGGAATCAAATCTGGGTAATAAGTGGCGGTCGGTTACTTTAGCCACCATCTCGGACTACAAATATTCTTATGACTCGCGGTTGATCAGCATGCCCGAGCGTCCTACTATTTTGGCTAGCAACCGGCTCAAAGATTTTAATATAAGACAAGAGCTGGCAAAGGATTGGCAGTATGTTTCGTGGCAGTCGGGTCTGGACTATAAGTGGCAGGATGTGTATTTCAGGTCTATACGGGCCAGTGACTCTTCGAGCGTCATCAATTTTGAGCATGAAGACATGGCGCATGCTTTCTCGCCCTACATGAGTTTGGATTACTTCAAGTTTCAAAAATGGTATTTTCAAGTGGGCGTGCGTGGAACTTATTTCTCTTTGGATGAAAGATTTAGATGGGCTCCAAGAGCTTTGGTGAATTTTGATGCTACCAATTGGCTCACGTTCAAAGGCTCGGCGGGTATATACTATCAGTACCTAAGTCAGGTAAAAAACCTGGAATTTAGTGGTGGAGGTTTTGATAATGAGCTTTGGACATTGGCCAACGGCACACAGGGAAATGTCATCAAAGGCTCTCAGACAATGATTGGCGGTGTGCTTCATCATAATGGCTGGATCATAGAGACGGAACTATACCGAAAGACTGCAGCCAACATCACGGTGTATGAAGAAAGGAACCTTCAGGATTTAGATCGCTTTTTTACCATGGATCAGATTTCGAGTGGGGTAGATTTTATGATCAAAAAGAGCTTTGATGATAAAGCCTCGGTTTGGGTGGGTTATTCATACAACGATTCTAAAATCACACTTGATACTACCACAGACAATAGGACCTATAAGTCTAAGTATGTGCAGCCACATGTGGCTTATGTGGGAGGTGCCTACAAGGCTGGAAACTGGAAAGTTTCGGCAGCCTGGAAAAAGTCGTCCGGACTGAATGCACAATCTTTGGATGTGATCTATGCAGAAAACATTTTTTTGCGGAATGGAGCCAATCGCCCCCCTCCGAATGGTGGAATGCCTCCTGATGGAGGAGGTCCTCCTGCAAGGCCGGAAAACCCTTTTGCCGGAAGAGGTGATAGATATGGTAGCATTGAGACGTTGGATATATCTGCTTCCTACACTTTGCCCAGAACAGCCGATCGGCCATGGTCTGCTTCGCTTGGTTTGTCTCTGATCAATGTGTTTGATGAAAAAAATCTCGTGGATGAGGTGTATCGAGCCGACTTTGTTCAGCGCTATTCTGTTGGTTTTGCTCCCAACCTGATGTTGGTGGTTGAGTTTTAGTTGAATCTGTGATTGTGGCTAAGACTCCATTCTGAGGTGATCCGGTAGCAGATTTTTTCTAAATGAAAGTCATTACCATGTTTGAAGACATTCTTGCTTTGATTTTGTCACTCTGAGCCCGTGGAAGAGTAAACAAAGGGTTGTAGGGTCTTCGTTTATAGGTCTAAGAATTGACACTGCGGCAATTCGTATACGAACCAGGTGTGTACTTTTAACTGGCTAATGTCTGATACTTCGACAGGCTCAGCATGACATTGGCCAATGCTTCTGAATATCATTTCTGTTTGTTATTTTGGATAGTTCAGGGCTTCAAAATTGAAAAATAATTCATCATGATATCACTTACTCAAACTCTTCCCACCATTTGGCGTTCACATATTCTTTGTAAGAAAACTGTTGGCCCAGTCGAGGTGTGGCTATACTGAGCCCCACATCAGCAGCAGCTTTTGTAAATCTTTCTATCGGGTCTTTCCAGTGGTGCATGGCCAGCGCAAATCCTGCCCAGTGCACCGGCATGGCTTTTTGCACCCCGGCATCAATTGCTGCCTGCACTGCTTCTTCCGGATACATATGTATGGCATGCCAGTTTTCGTTGTACTGCCCGCACTCCATCACTCCAAAATCAAACGGCCCCAGTTTATCACCCACTTCTTTGAAATGATCGCCATATCCTCCATCGCCACTCCAGTAGATGTTTTCTTTGTCTGTTTTCAGTGCCCAACCACCCCAAAGTGATTTGGCTCTGTCCGTTGCACCACGTCCTGAGAAGTGGCGGCTTGGAGTGAAAGTGATTTGAATATCCCCTGATGTCTGGCTATCCCACCAGTCGAACTCAGAGATCAATTCAGGTTTCACTCCCCATTTGATCAGGTGCCTGGCAGAGCCGAGCGCTACAAAATATTGCTTCACCTTCGGGATCAGCTTTTGCATACTTGCCAGATCTAAGTGGTCATAGTGATCGTGTGTGAGCAGGAGGAGGTCAATTTCAGGAAAGTCATCAATGAGATGGATTGTGTTTTCTGAATAGCGTTTGCTGGCAAAAGGAGCTATGGGAGCAGCGTCTGGCCCCAGCATAGGGTCTATGAGGATGTTTTTGCCATTGATTCTCAATAACCCCACAGAGTGACCATACCAAATCAGGTGAGTGTCGTCCGTCTCGAATGTTTGTTTGTACAGCGGCAGCACCGGAAGATGCTGCTTTGGCTCTCGTCCCTTCCGATCAAAAAACTGCTTGTAGAGAATGCTGGGAATGTTGCGCATGTTGATATTCATGGTCGTCTCCACGAGATTTTCAAACTTGCCATCTTTCCAGTTAGGGGATTGAGCGTACTGAGTTACTAGTTCTTTGGTGGCTTTGCCGCCAAATTGTTTGAGCAGTGATTTCATATGTGTTTTACTGAGCTGCCTTTAGTATATCTACAGGCCTGAGAATGTTCTTTTCAAAGCCATGGAGTGTTACATTGATCATAGCCAACCCGACTTGTGTGGTATTCACAATGGAGTTTGGGGAGAGCTTTTTCATCAGTTTGAGCAACCACATGAAGTAGTCATAAAAGAACTGATAGAGTTTTGTTTTGGACTTGATGCCGCGCAAAGGAATAATCGCCCCTGGCCTGAACATATATGCGTTTTTAAAACCCAGATTTATTAAGTCATTTTCTGTTTTTCCTTTCACCCTCGCCCACATGAGTCTGCCGTTTTCCGTTGAATCCGTTCCTTCTCCTGAAACATAAGTTACCGTCACGTTATCATTGTTTTTGTGAATGGCAATGGCCAAAGCCAGTGTGTATTCATGCGTAACTTTGGTGTACTCATCTTCCGTAAGGCCTGTCACGCTGATGCCCATACATAGGTATGCCGCATCATAACCGATCAAGTCACTTTCGATACTGCTGAAGTCAGAAAAATCCTTGTGAATGATTTGCTTAAGCTTTGGGTGATCTATTTGTAATTCAGACCTGCCGATAGACAGAACCTGATCTACTTGCGCATGGTCTAGACACTCCAGCAGGACGCCACGTCCTACCATGCCTGATGCTCCTGTTATTATTACTTTCATAGCTTGATTTTAGTTTGAATTACTTGGGTTGAAGTAGTTTTTCGTCGACCAAAACCTGAAAGGAATCTTCCATGGTCTCCTTCATCGGTCGGAATTTCATACCTAGTTCTTTTTTGATTTTGGAGTTATCTCCCTTCCACGGAATATTCACATTGTTTTTAATGAATTTTCTAGTGAACAATTTGTTGGTCATGGGCCCTACTATCATGACCAGCCACTTGGGGAGTGCCTTTTTCGGCAATGGAAACCTGTCTCCAAACTTTGGCAGTAGGATAGTACCCATTTCAAGAATATCTGTATTGTGACCGGCAGTTATGTATCTGCCTTGAGCTTTTGGTGTAAACCCTGCCCTGAAATGCGCCTCTGCTACGTCACGAACATCTACAAGTCCCATCCCCATTTTGGGAGCGCCCATCTTCATGGAGCCATCTCCAAGTTGTTTGAGTATGCTGAAACTCTCCGAGGTGGTCTCGTGTGGGTTCAGGGGTGGTCCCATTACCAGACAAGGATTTATGGTCACCAGATCCCATTGAGACTGACTTTGTTCGAGCTCCCATGCCTTTTGTTCGGCTAAAGTCTTGGAGTAGGAGTAGGGCTGATATTCAAGCGAGGCAGTAGTGTTCCATATTTCTTCTGTTAGTGTCCCATTTGGGGCGCTTTCGCAATCTATGGCGTCAGTGTATATCGCAGCACAACTGCTGGTTACCACAACTCTTTTTACCGAAGAAGTTTTGCTGGCAGTTTCCAGTACATTTTGGGTGCCCTTTACTGCCGGGTCGATCAAATCCTTTTGCGGATCTTTGATGGCCGAAGTAAAAGGTGAAGCCGTATGATAAACCAATTCGCAACCTTCCATAGCCTCAGCGTATGATCCTACTTCCAACAGGTCGGATTTAAAGTATTTGATGCTCCCTTTACTCTTTTCAGCAAGAGCATTTAGGTGAGTAAGTTTATCCTGATTGTCGGGGTTTCTTACAGCGGCGTGCACTGTTAGGCCTTCTTCGAGTAGCCTTTTCACGAGCCATCCGGCGACATATCCTGTGGCGCCTGTGACCAGTACCGGTTTAGAGTTGTTGATTTTTGTCTCTTTCATTTTGGGTTATATAGGTGACGAGTTAACGTCCTTTTATTTGAGTGTTAAAAATTGTATTTGCTTAGAATGCTTGATTTTATCGATTGAGCATTGCCGGATTTCCTTAGTAAAATTTCTACTGCCAGCCCGTCTATGAGTACCATAATCAACTGTGCTTCAGCTTCAGGGTTCTTATATTCCAGTTTGCCAAAAGCAGGAATCAACACTGATTTGATTGGGTTTGACATGGTGCCGTCATAGACATCAGCCTGCCACTTGAGTGAATATAGCAACCTCCAGAAGGGCATTTCCTCATCAGAAATCGTGAAAGGTATCTCTATCACCCTCTTGATTACGTCTTTGGGGTCATCGAGACTATTTAGTTCCTTAAAGAGTCCTTCTATTTTCTCATGTCCTTGCTGCAGTATGGCGTTGAGCAGACCATCCTTATTGGTAAAATGCTTGAAGATAAGGCCCTCAGATACACCTGCTTTTTGAGCCACTTTACTAGTGGATGTGGATGCAAAACCCCTGTCGGCGAAAAGCTCCAATGCGGCTTTTAATATTTTCTCTTGTTTCTCAGTCATTCAAAAAGTGAGTAATCACTTACTTTAGAACGAGCTGTTTTAGATAAGGTTATGATATCTGCTTTTTTAAATCCTCTGTATCTGCTAGATTGGTTTTATCTTTATTAAAATCAAACTGCTATGACATGCCCAAAATTCGATTGATATCTGTGCAATGCACCACGCCTGATGAGGTGGATAAAGACGAGATGTATCTCAAAAAAGATGGTGAGAAAATATGGCCTGAAGGTGAAAAATACCATCGTCTGGACACTGGAGACAAGGTGGAAATAGATCTGGAGTTGGACGCCTCTGCGGGCTGGAATGAAATTGAGCTTTGGGATTACGATTTTGTCAGCCGCAATGACCTGCTAGGTGTCTTCAAATTCAAAGCCGATGGCGAACCTGATAAATACTCAACCAGTATGGAGCTTTTGGAAGACGGTAGTACGGCCAGTTATTTGATGTTTTGGGAGATTCTGTAAAATGCAGGTTGTTTTTAAATAACCTCTGTTTTATGCCTTCTTTACAAACTCAGATTTGAGTCCCATGGCTCCAAATCCATCGATTTTACAGTCTATGTTGTGGTCGCCATCTGTGAGCCTGATGTTCTTGACTTTGGTTCCTGCCTTTACGGGTTGTGGATAGCCTTTAACAGGGAGGTTTTTTAGTACCACTACGCTATCACCATCTTGTAGCTGGTTACCGTTTGCATCTTTCACTACCAATCCTTCGTCTTCTTCCTCCACCACATTAGGGTCCCATTCATGGCCACATTCGGGGCACATCATGAGATTGTCACTAGGGTATCCGTAGGGCGATTGGCAGTTTGGGCAAGTTATGGCTTCTGACATGATTTTTGTTTTTTGGCTCGCAAACTTATTGAAGTTTAGAGAATTGGGAAAATGATTATTGTCAGGTTTGTAGGAAAGAGGGTAGGTGAGGGTGAGGAGTAAAGGCGATAGCAGGGTAAAGCGCCCAAACTAATTGTTTGCAAATGCCTTACTTAAACCGGTCTATCTTCTTTTTGTTCCCTTGAGCTTTTTCTTTTTGTCATCGTGAGCCTTTTGTCAGTCTGAGCTTGTCGAAGACTCAACAAATGGTGAGTCATTGTAATCGTCAAATGTCTGATGGTTCGACAAGTTCAGCATGACATTTGATGAGCCGAGGCGCGCAGCTTGAGCATATTTGATAGCCATGCGTTCGCCGTGCAGTCTTCAACTTTTTCGAGTTGCGCTCCTGATAGAGCCGGTACCCCACAGCCCTGGTAAGGGCGAGGAGTAAAGGTGATAGCAGGGCAAAGCGCCCTAATAATTAACTACCCGTATTTTCAATGCCATTGTCATGAATGCCAAGCCACTGTTTGAGTTCGGCTTGCTCTATGGGGTCGAGTAGCTTGAGCCCTTTGTGATATTCTTTCGTGAAGAGGTCATGGCTAAATCTCACTTTATCGAGTACCAGCTTGAGGTAGTCGAGCATGGAGGTCTTATGATCGGTAAGTGTGGTGGACATCTTTTTATTGCGCATGTTCGCCTCCTTGCAGGTGGATTGCAAAAAATGTTTTTCTCTTAATGTTCCCATACTTGTCTCATTATATAGAAGTGTTCAACATGATTTTTGACCCTCTGAACTCGCCTGGTTAAGGTTTTCAGGTATCTGTACATGGATACTTCCTGTGCATAAACCCGGCTTCCATACGAGTGTGTGCCAAAAGCGGCTTTGTAATGGGTAGAATGCTCCTCGATGTTGGACTGGAATCGACACTGGTCATCAAAGAAATCTTCAAAGTAGGTGGGGTTGTATTTCTTCTCCAGTTTTTCCAAGTGCTTCAATATTCGCTTGATGGCGCGTTGCGAATGGTTATAAGTAGTGGACTGAAGGTCGATTTCCAGCATGTCGTGGTACCGGTGGATCTGTTCGAGCAGTAAGAAAATAGTTTCTCTGTAAGAGTCGTCATTGCAAAACGTTTTGAGATTTTTGTATTCTGCCAGTGCCATCATTTCCACGTTGATACGTGCCGAAAGAGCCAAAACTCGCTTTTCTACCTTGTAGCGTTCAGCCTTATCCGATTCGGGGATCGTAAAACTCTCCGCATTCACTTCTGTGAAAATAGAAGCGACAAATACTAAGGCCGAAAGGACAGATATTTTCATGGATCAAAATAATAGCCTTTCTCTGTATTTAGAAGTAGGGAATATTTGTGATTTTTTGATAGGGTAAATACGGATTTCTCTTTCTGGCTTGCCGCTTTTGGAAAAGGGATTTAATTAGTTTGAATTGTGCGAAAGGCATTAATTTAATTTGAAAATGCAGGAAAATCATTTTGGATTGCTTCCTGAAAATTGGAGAGAAAATCAGCAAAGTGTGTCTTGCAGAGGTCTTCTTCGCGCATGACAACAAAAATTTCTCTGACGAGACCGTTTTTGCCGATGGGTTTAAAAACCAGTTCGCTCTGATGGGCAAACGGCTTTAGCATCCATTGGGGTATGCAAGTGATCCCCCGGTTGGTACGCACCATTTCCAAAGTCAGTTCGGTTAGTGGAATTGCCGATATTTTTGCCGGCTCTACTTTGTTAGGCTTTAAGTATTTTTCATAAACCGTTACTGTTTCCAACGGGTATGAGTGTATCATGAGGTGCTGACTTGAGAAATCCTTTGCTTCGAGCTGTTTCTGCTCGGAAATGGGGTTGTCTCTATGCATAACTGCCAGTAGCTCATCCTTTAAGACCTTGATGGCTCTAAGGTTTTCCTGTGCTGGTTTAGTTGTGACTATGGCTACATCTACTTCATAGTTCAGTAGGTTAACCAATGGCTGATGTGTGGTATTGTATAATAGCTGGATGTCTATCTGGGGGTATAGAACTGACATACGCTCCAGAAACTGCGGGAATAGGAGATAAAAAGTATAACATTCGCTGCTGACTCTTATATTTCCTCCTTTTTCCTGATGGTTACTTTTGATTTGAAGCAATTTTTCATCCACGGAGTTCAGTACGCTTGTGGCTAGCGAGTACAGCTCTTCTCCAGAATTTGTGAGTTTCCATTTGACTCTCTTGCGTTCAAATATCTTGAACCCCAATTCCATTTCCAGGGAGCGAAGCTGGTGACTAAGTGCCGATGAGGTTAGGTACAGGTCGTCTTTTGCCTTAGCAATGTTGCCACGATCTGCTATGCTTTTAATAAGACGGAGATGCTTGAATTCCATTTGGCAAAACTAACGCATCAGGGTAATAATCAGGGTTGAAGAGATTTCAACGATAAGTGCAATTGTTTTCAATAACTGACTGGATGTGATGGTGCGGATAGCATCTAAGTTTGCCGACTTAATTTTTTAGGATATGAGAGGTAAAGTAAAACGCAATATTCGAATAGTACGCTATATATTCTATCGAGAAACTTTGATCGAGAGAGAAGAGTTGATGTGGACGTTTCTTGGGTCGTTTTGTGGTATTGGCTTGATAGGACTTTCGCAGCACTACTTTATCAATGGAGTAACTGCTGTTTTCCTTATTGGTTCATTTGGAGCATCAAGTGTGTTGGTTTTTGGGGCTATCCAAAGTCCTTTGGCACAACCTAGAAACTTGGTTGGAGGACATTTGCTATCTGCTTTTGTAGGTGTCGCATGCAATAGTGTTTTTGAGTTTTTTCCATTACTGGCAGCCTCACTGGCTGTTGCAGTATCCATTTTGCTGATGCAAGTTACGCGAACGCTACACCCGCCAGGAGGCGCTACGGCCCTTATTGCGGTCATCGGGTCTGATCAAGTCAAGCTATTAGGCTGGTGGTATATCCTTTTTCCTGTACTGAGTGGCGTTGTTATACTGCTGGTTGTTGCACTCGTATTCAATAATCTGTCAAAGGAGAGGAAATACCCCACTTCTGATCGCTATACAAAGGTTCTCAAAAGATTGACAAGAGGTCAAGGTGAAAGAAGAGTCTAATAATTGATCACCTGACTCTTCTTTTTGTTTGCCAAAGACCTGAACTGATATAAATCAGTATTTTTAATAACGGATAAAATTGTCCGAAATTAAGTTTGACCCTACATTTGTCTAAAATCAAGAAAAAAGATGTTTTCTAAAGCCTGTGAATATGCCTTGAAAATTATGATTTACCTCTGTTCGGTAGAGGAGAAAGCAAAGCTTGCCGGTTTGAAGGATATAGCTGGAGCTATCGATTCTCCTGAGGCGTTTACAGCCAAGATATTGCAGCAGTTGGTAAGGGCAAATCTCCTGGATTCTCTCAGGGGACCAAGTGGTGGTTTTAGGGTAGTGCAGCGACCTATAACCTTGCAAGAAGTAGTTGTGGCGATAGATGGAGAGCGTCTAGTGAGCAGTTGCGTATTGGGCTTGAAAGAGTGTAGTGGCGACCACCCATGTCCTGCTCATGACAAGTTTGTTGCCATCAGGGATCATCTAAATGGTGTGTTATCTACCACCTATCTGTCTGATTTAAAGGGTGGAGTGATAGATGGAAATAGGTTTTTGAAGATTTAAAAAAAAAATTATAACAATAACGGATAAAATTGTCCTTAATTATTTAATATGGAAAATCTGGCAAAATCAAAAGTGGGAGTGATCGTGGCATCCAATTTCAGGGCCTCCCGAGTATTTACTTCTCATGACATAGATTTTTGTTGTGGAGGAGGGATCACATTGGAAGAGGCATGCTCTAAAAAGAATGTCGATTTGAATGAATTGTTAGGGGAGTTAGAGGAAACCTTTAAGGAACCAGACTCTCACAACTATCAAGGCTTAGCTCTTGATCAACTGGTTGATACTATTGTTAGCACACATCACAGCTATGTGTTGGCCACAGTGCCAGCACTGAGAGTTTACCTTGATAAGTTATGCAAGGTTCATGGTGATCGCCATCCGGAACTCCACCAGGTTCATGAGTTGTTTGCTGCGGGCTCTCAGGCGTTGCTTCATCACATGCAGAAGGAAGAGCAAGTGCTTTTTCCTTATATCAAGGCCATGGTTGAGTCAAAGAAGAGCGGCTTTTCATTGTCACGACCTCATTTTGGTGATATCGAAAATCCAATTCAGATGATGGAGCAAGAGCATCAGGATGAGGGCTTCAGATTTCAACAAATTTCAAAATTGACCAATCAGTATGATTGTCCGCCGGATGGGTGTCAGACCTACAAGGTGGCTTATGCTATGCTCAAAGAGTTTGAGGAAGACCTACACACTCATATACATCTGGAAAACAACATTTTATTTCCAGAGGCGCGAAAGCTTTTCAAAGAATTTTCATTCAGTAACTCATAAACATCAATAATCATGAAGACAATAAATTTATATCTAATAGCGGCTTGTATAGTGTTGCTTTGGTCATGCGGAGGTGGGGGAAAGAGCCGGGTTGAGCAAATCAAGGAGCAGTCTAAGGTTGAACCAGCTGACCCTTATGAAAACTGGCAAGAATTTCACGGAGTGGGGCCGGTGGAGGCTTTTACACTGCCGGCTGAGATTGATCAGGCACTTGTCTCCAATGGTAAGGAAATCTTTGATACCAAGTGCACTGCTTGTCACAAAGTGGACAAGAAATTCATTGGGCCATCGCCCAAGGGTATTTTGTCAAGAAGAAATCCTGCGTGGGTGATGAACATGATTCTGGTTCCTGACAAGATGGTTATGGAAGATCCAATCGCCAAAAAGTTAATCGCAGATTTTAACGGCTCGCCTATGGCTAATCAAAGCCTGACGGAAGAAGAAGCGAGAGCTGTACTTGAGTACTTCAGAACATTGTAAACAAACCCCAAAATATCATGAAAGTCACAATATTAAATCCATTGGTTTTGCTGGTACTCCCAGCGTTGATATGGTCGTGTACCTCACCCAGGGAGGCTGAGACTACTTCAGGCTCATCTGCGATATCCGAAAGTCACCCCATGGGACAGGCTTCTGTTGTGGACAATGTTTCAGATGCAAACATTCTGCAGGTTGCTGTCTCTTCAGAGCCCCACAGCACATTGGTTGCGGCTGTACAGGCAGCACAGATCGAACATATATTGGTCAACGCCGGGCCACTTACCGTCTTTGCTCCAGTGAATGGTGCTTTTGATGCTTTGCCTGAGGGAACAGTTGAAAACCTACTCAAGCCAGAGAATAAAAGTGACCTTGCTACGATCCTTACGCGCCATGCCGCTCCTGGTTCTTATGACATAGAAGCACTCCAAAGAGAGGCTAAGAAGGGAAGGAAACTGTATATGGCTACCGGAGACTATCTGGAAGTGGTCGTGGAAGGTGACAAGGTAACCGTTGGTGGTGCAACCATAGTCGCTACTGTACCTGCGTCAAATGGAATTATACATGTGATTGAAAAAGTGATTCTACCCTAAACAATACCAAAATGAAAACTAAAATATTTATAATCAATACCCTATTCCTATGTTCACTGGCCATGCTGATGTCCTGCGGGCAATCGGGAGATAGTGGCAGCAGCGGTGCGCTAGGAAGTAGCATTGCCGAGAAAGTGTATGTAGCCCCAGGTGAACGGGATGAGCAGTACGCCTTTTTATCTGGCGGATATAGCGGTAACCTTACTGTATATGGGTTGCCATCAGGTAGGTTGTTCAAGGAAATCCCTGTCTTTTCGCAGTTTCCAACCTCAGGTTATGGATATTCTGAGGAAACCAAGCCTATGTTGAATACCTCTTTTGGGTTTATTCCCTGGGATGATCTTCACCATCCGGATATTTCACAGACCAATGGAGAATTGGATGGGAGATGGATTTTTGCCAATGGTAACAACACACCTCGTATCGCCAGAATCAGTCTGACCACCTTCGAAACGGAGGAAATCATAGAAG
This sequence comes from Cyclobacteriaceae bacterium, assembly GCA_039970095.1. Classification (GTDB taxonomy): domain Bacteria; phylum Bacteroidota; class Bacteroidia; order Cytophagales; family Cyclobacteriaceae; genus JAMZMI01. The sequence goes on along the minus strand of JBDVMP010000069.1, from coordinate 10,504 downwards.
TGCCCAACAGTGCCGGTAATCACAGTTCGTCATTTATCACTGAGAATACTGAGTATGTAGTAGCTGGAACACGCTTCTCGGTACCTGTGCCTCAAAAAGACATGCCAATCAAGGACTATAAGGCAAATTTTAAAGGTGCACTGACTTTTATCACTGTGGATCAGCAGCACGGGCATATGGACATCAAGTTTCAGTTGATGATGCCGGGTTTCAATTATGATCTTTCACATCCGGGGAGAGGCAAATCTCATGGTTGGTTTTTCTTCTCCACCTACAATACAGAAGAAGCCAATACCCTTTTGGAAGTAAATGCATCACAGAATGATAAGGACTTCATAGCTGCTGTGAACTGGAAGAAAATAGAGCAGTATGTGAACAATGGAGGTGGTACTAAAATGGCCGCCAAATATGCGCACAATGTGTACGATGAGTCAACCCACATGGCCACTTCTACGATCAAAGAAGAAGTATTGACGGTTAATCCTGCCGATGTTCCTGGGGCCATCTACTTCCTTCCGACACCTAAATCGCCTCACGGCTGTGATGTAGATCCAAATGGAGAGTACATCATAGGAGCCGGTAAGCTTTCGGCAAACATTACCGTTCATTCATTTGACAAAATGCTTTCGGCTATCGAAGGGCAGAAGTTTGATGGAGATGCTTATGGTATTCCTATCTTGAATTATGACGATGTGCTGGCCGGTAGTGTTCAGAGTGGAGGCTTAGGCCCATTGCACACAGAGTTTGACGGAAGAGGCAATGCTTATACGACTTTCTTTATTTCATCTGAAGTGGTTAAGTGGAAGCTAGGTACCTGGGAGGTTGTAGATAGAAAACCTACCTACTACTCTGTAGGTCACTTGATGATTCCGGGAGGCAACTCCAGAAAACCACATGGCAAATATCTGGTAGCTATGAATAAGATCACTAAGGATCGATATTTGCCTACGGGACCAGAGATGGAACACTCAGCGCAGATTTATGACATCTCCGGTGAAAAAATGGAGCTTTTGTATGATTTTCCAACGCACGGGGAGCCACACTATGCTGCTGGATGTAATGCTGAACTCCTGGTTAACAATTCGAAAAAGATTTATCGACTGGATGAGAACAAACATCCGTACGGCATCACGAGACCGTCTGAGGCTAGAGTAGAAAGAAAAGGCAAGGAAGTGCACATCTACATGTCAACGATCAGAAGTCACTTTACGCCTGATAACATAGAAGGGGTCAAAGTGGGTGATAAAGTTTACTTCCATATCACCAACCATGAGCAGGATTTTGATGTGCCGCATGGCTTCTCCATGATAGGCCAGGCCACTTCCGAAATTCTGATAATGCCCGGTCAAACTAAGACTTCACTTTGGGAACCTAAGCGAGTAGGAGTGTGGCCATTTTACTGTACAGATTTCTGTTCTGCACTTCACCAGGAAATGCAAGGATATGTAAGGGTATCTCCGGCAAACTCAAATATTGAATTGAGCTGGTCGCTGGATGAATAATCACACAATGTAATTGAGGCAGGTGATTCTGCCTGTCTCAATTCTCTTTTAATCAAATACAATATCCTAAATACCAATAAGATGAAAAACGCCGGAATTTTAATGATTCTCGGAAGTGCCATGCTGGTAGGATTGTTTTTCTTTCCAATGTGGAATATCCGGCTGGGAGCGCCGCAATACCCTGAGCCGCTCGGAATAGACATCCATGTGAATGGACTCAGGGGCGAAAGCGAATTTGACATACAGAACATAGACGGGCTGAACCACTACATAGGCATGAAAACACTGCCAAAACCAGAAGATATGTGGGAGTTTTCGGTATTTCCTAAGGTAGTGGCTGCTATGGCTTTGATTGGGATAGTCATCGGTTTGCTTGGTGTGTTCCAAAAAATATCGCCTATCTGGTTTCTTGTTTGGTTTGTGTTGATGAGCATACTGGGGGCACTGGGCATTTATGATTTTAATCTATGGCTGGTGTCGTATGGTACTGACCTGGATCCAAATGCAATCCTGAAGCTGGTCAACCCTGATGGAACCCCGATGCAGTATAACCCGCCACTGATCGGCCATAAAAAGCTCCTCAATTTTGATGCTTTTTCATATCCCAGAGCTGGGGGTATAATGCTGGGGGTAGGTATGCTACTTACATTAGCCGCATACTACTTCGGTCAAAAATCTCGATTCACAATTAAATAAATTAAGCGATGAGAAATTTTGCTACAATGGTTCTTCTGGGAGTTTTCGTTATCCTTTATGCTACTGCTTGCAGCAACGGCCCCAAACCCATAAATTATGGACAAGACGCTTGTGATTTTTGTAGGATGACAATTGTAGATACACAGCATGCTGCCCAACTGGTCACAGCAAAAGGCAGAAACTACAAGTATGATGCAATAGAATGTATGATCAATGACCTAAGCAAATGGAAAAGGCCACCAGTGAAAACACATCTGGTAGCCGACTATGCAAACCCTAGGGGATTGACTGATGCCCTCACAGCAAGCTATTTGATCAGTGAAGAAATCCCCAGTCCTATGGGGGCATATTTGTCTGCTTTTTCCAGTGAGATAAAAAGAGATGATACGCACAGCGCATCAGGAGGCGAAAAACTAAGCTGGAATCAGTTATTACTAACATTTGGTGAAAAGCAGGATCATAAATATTGATTAATTGATGTTATCCCGAATCGCCATATCTGTCATTTATCTCTGCTTTTGGTTTACAGGCATGGGCCATACATATACTGTATGTAATCAATGCGAGGTGTCAACTGTGGCCTTTGCTGTTGAGAATTCCCTTTCTGGCGATACCCTGATTTTTAAGCCGGGAAAATACCCGAGTGAGGGAGTGGAAATCACAAAACCTATGACACTGATCGGCGAGAGAGGCGCGGTTTTGGATGGAGGAACAAAAGAATATATTATCAAAGTGCTGAGCGATAGCGTCTCCATTATTGGTTTTGAGTTGGTGAACTCTGGACGGAGCTACACCAAAGACTTTGCTGCTATTTACGTTCACAGGTCATCAGGTTTTGTTCTTTCAAACAATGTGATCAAGGAGTCATTTTTTGGAATCCTGGTTGAGAAATCGAGAAATGGGCGCATACACGATAATAAGGTGTTGGGAACTGCCATAAGAGAAGACCAGTCTGGCAATGGCGTACATCTATGGGATTGTGACAGTGTGGCGATATCCGGAAATGAAGTCACAGGCATGCGAGATGGAATCTACCTGGAATTTGTGGATGGCAGTGTGATAAGTGATAACCACAGCCATGGCAATGTGCGGTATGGACTGCACTTTATGTTCTCCAACCATGATGCATACCGAGGCAATACCTTTGAGAGAAACGGGGCAGGTGTAGCGGTCATGTTCTCAAAATGGATTAGGATGGAAGAAAACAGATTCGTTCAGAACTGGGGTACCGCCTCTTACGGGCTGCTTTTGAAAGAAATATATGACGGTGAAGTGGTGAATAACAGCTTTGAGCGAAACACCATTGCCGTATATGTGGATGGCTCTACTCGCGTGAATTATGCCAATAATATTTTTAAGCAAAATGGATGGGCCATCAAAGTATCGGGAGGTTGCTATACCAACAGCTTTACATCTAATGACTTTATCAGTAATTCCTTCGGGATATCCTACAACTCGATGTTGAACGACAATACCTTCAACGGCAACTACTGGAGTGATTATATGGGGTATGATCTGAACAAAGATGGTGTAGGGGATGTGCCGTACAGGCCGGTCAAACTGTTCTCTTATATTGCCAATAAAACACCGGAGACCATTGTCTTGATGAGAAGCCTTTTCGTGGAGATTATTAATTTTTCCGAAAAAGTCTCTCCTGTTTTTACTCCAGATGCCCTGGTAGATCACTCACCCTCAATGAACCCATTCCGATGATTCAGGTTAAAGAACTTTCCAAATCTTTCGCTAAACTGACAGTGCTCGACGGCATCAGTTTCGATATAGAGCAAGGTGGAATCTTTGCCATATTAGGCCCGAACGGGTCTGGTAAGACCACTTTTCTTAAAATCTTGCTGGGTATGGTGCTGCCCGATAGTGGGACTATCCTGTATCAGAATGAAGATATATCCCGTTCTCATACTTACCGAAAGCATATAGGTTACCTGCCACAAATAGCCCGTTTTCCTGATAATTTATCCGTGCAGGAAATCATTGAGATGATAGGAGATATCAGAGGCGAAAAGGCAGATTCAGAATCCCTGATTGAACTATTTGGACTTGAGAAATTCCTTGACAAAAAACTGGGAAACTTATCAGGAGGTACCAGACAAAAGGTCAACATCGTACTGACGTTCATGTTTGATACACCGGTGATTGTACTTGATGAACCTACGGCGGGTCTTGACCCTGTGTCTTTGATCAAGCTAAAAGATTTGATAAGCAGAGAAAAGGCACGTGGAAAAATTATATTAATCACTTCTCATATCATGAGCCTGGTAGAGGAATTGGCGGATGAAGTGGTATTTCTGCTTGAAGGGAATATTTGTTTCAAAGGAACCATTGGTGAGCTCAAAACAAAAACAAAAACAACAGATTTAGAACACGCGATAGCGGCAATACTAGAGCCATGATCAAGATATTTAAATATAGTTTTTCGGATTTGATGCGGAGCAGGTGGAGTTTTATTTATCTGGCGTTTTACCTGGTACTTGGGTTTGTATTGCTGTTTTTGAATAATAACCTATCCAAAGGGATCATTACGCTGATGAATGTGATCGTGGTGCTTACGCCGATGATCGGCACCATTTTCGGGGTGATGTATTTTTACAACTCCCGGGAATTTACTGAACTGCTAATGGCTCAGCCGGTGAAACGTTCGGTGATTTTTATGGGGCAGTATTTGGGTGTCAGCATTTCTTTATCGCTAAGTTTAGTGATAGGTTTAGGTGTCCCGTTTCTTTCTTATGGGTTATTTCGCTCCAGCGAAATCGTCAATTTCGTTTTGCTTATTATTAGTGGATCCTTCCTCACTTTCATATTCGTAGGGCTTGCCATTTGTATCGCACTTTATAACTCCAACAAGATCAAAGGTTTTGGCTATGCCATTCTTATGTGGTTGTTTTTTGCTGTAATCTATGATGGTTTACTACTTTTGTCAATGATGGTATTTGCGGACTACCCGTTGGATAATTTCGCATTGGTTGCCAGTTTTCTTAACCCCATAGATCTTTCGCGCATTTTGATTTTGCTAAAGTTGGATATATCGGCACTCCTGGGATATACTGGAGCACTATTTCAGAGGTTTTTTGGTACCAGTACGGGGCTTGTGGTTTCCATTGGGTTGATGGTGCTATGGACGGTGGCGCCATGTGGGTTGCTCATTCGTAAATCTTCTATAAATGACTTTTAAGAAGGCAACAAGGCGCTAGGAGATGAAAAACACGGTTTCCATATTTATGATGATTGCGCTAGTTATCCAGCTTCAATGGCGTTCTGGATATCTGATCGACTATTATATCAATACGGATACCTACAAAGAATTATGTACAAACAAGGATTTGCCCGAATTGCACTGTGATGGTAAGTGTATCCTGGCTCAGAAACTACAAGAACAGCGACAGAATTCTGAAAGCAAACCAACGTATTTGATCCCATCTATCAGTTTTGAGTTCACTCTTTTCTGCTTTTCCTTTTCTTTTAAATCTAAAGATGATCATACGGATGATGGAAATACCATCTATTATGATCGCTACGCTTATTCAGCTCAGATCGAGGTATTTAAGCCACCCGCTTAGTATCCATTTTCATATTGTTTCTATTTTTTTTAATCAGGTACCCGAATAAACAACCGATTTGGAATCGGTGTGCCTATATCAAATTTGAAAATGAATACTTTAAAAATACTTTCACTGGTACTATTGGCCTTACTCTTTTCATGTGATTCAGAGGAGCCGGAACCAGAATTTGAAAGTGATCTCGTAGAGATCACTTCAGTCACAGAAAATGGCCTGACGGTGACAATCCTGGCCACTCAAAGCCTCTATGTAGGCTACAATTCTATTACCGCAAAGGTTGAAGACGATAACGGAAATCTCGTTGGCGGTGACATATCGGTATTGCCACTGATGGATATGACCACCATGGTTCATTCTTGCCCGTTAGAAGTATCGGGTAGTGCATTGTCTGAGGGCGAGTACCAATTTAATACCGTCTTTGTGATGCCTTCAGGTGAAATGGGCAGCTGGTCTCTGGATTTTACTATTAATGATGCTGAGGTCTCTGTTCCAGTAGAGGTGAGTAGTCCGGAGCTTAGCAGGTTGGTTTCGTTTACCAGTGCTATGGATGAGTCCACTAAATACTTTGTGGCATACATAGACCCTAAAGACCCTCAGGTAGGTCAGAACGATCTGGAAATAGCCGTTTATAAAAAGCAAACGATGATGGAGTGGCCGGCAGTTGATAATCTGGAATTCGAGTTGGAACCTTGGATGGTGAGCATGGATCATGGCTCTCCCAATAATCTGGCACCAGTGCATACAGATGACGGCCATTATAAGGGCACGGTCAACTTCACAATGACCGGAGATTGGCAACTTCGCCTGACCATGATGGAGGATGGCCAGGTCTGTGGTACTCCATATTTTGATTTGTATTTTCAGTAGAAACTCACAAAACCATGAAACCTCTAATTACGGTTTTTATTATTGTGATGAGCATACAGCTGGGCTATGGGCAATCCGAAAAGGAACGCTACATAGTCTGGCTGGACTCTATGACCAATGATCAGTACATAGGTATTGAGATGGAGCTGGATCAGGTGGTGATCAGTGATTCTGCACATCTTGCCCACCTCAATAACCCCATGATGCAGATGAATATGCGCTGCACAGATCAGCTGATGCACTGCTTGCCGGGAGTCAATATGATCCGGCGGGGCAACTTTGCCAATGAACCTATGCTGCGCGGACTTACTTCAGACCGCTATGTCATGAGTGTGGATGGAATGCGGATCTATGGTGCCTGTACCGATAAGATGGACCCTGCTTCTTCATATGTAGAGCCCATTAACCTGAAAAGCCTTGATGTGTCATTTGGCAGTGAAGGAAATATGGTCGGTTGCGGTACTGGAGGAGGTGTGAATTTTGGATTGAAAAAGCCAGTATTCAATACCTCTAACCCATTTGGAGCAACGATCAATACGAGCTATTCCTCTGTGTCTAATGGTTTCGATCAATCTCTGGATCTGAACTATTCATTGAATAAATGGGCCATAAGACTATCGGGAGTACATCGGAAATCTGAAAACTACACGGATGGAAACGGGGAGATTGTGCGGTATAGCCAGTTTGAAAAAACGAATTACACAACTTCTCTCAACTATCGGCCAAACAGCAGCAGTATGCTGGCCTTTGATTTCGTAGCTGATGATGCGCGAAATGTAGGTTATCCTGCACTGCCTATGGACGTAGCTTTCGCCAAAGCCAAAATGTTCGGTCTCAGCTATCTGACAGACCGGCTGTGGATATTAAAAGAGCCGGAGGTCAAGCTATATCATAATTTCATCAATCATGAAATGGATGATACTCAAAGAGATTCGGTAGCCATGCATATGGATATGCCTGGCAATACCCGAACAACAGGAGGGTTTGTGAGTGGGATACTACACCACGGGCAAAAATCATCTTTGAAAATGAAAGCAGATTTTCATAAGGTTTTTTGGCATGCTGAAATGACAATGTATCCAAATGAATCGGATCAGCTACCTATGTATATGCTCACCTGGCCTGATATACATCGTGCTATTGGAGGTGTAGAGTTTGGACATCAATATTCAATAGCGCCAAATCATCAACTGAGCAGCACGGCCAGGGTAGAACTGGGTTATTCTTATATCAGCAGTGATTTTGGCGAGCGTCAGCTATCTGTTTTTGGTAAAACTGGCATGGATGTCCGCAGAGGATTGCTCCTAAGTACATCCATCAAGCATATTTGGGGGGTGAGTGAAATGACCAATGTGACCACATCGGTAGCCTATGGTGAGCGATTCCCAACTGCGTCAGAGCAATTTGGTTTTTATTTGTTCAATCAGCAGGATGGATATGACTATCTCGGTGATCCGGATCTGGCAAAAGAGAAAAACCTGCATCTGGAGATAGGGCAAGCTACCAGGGGGCAGAACTTTCAGTTAGAGACGGCAGCTTTTGCGTATTTTTTCAGCAACTATATCATGGGCGTGTATGATTCTACGCTGAGTAGCATGACCATTGGCGCCAGGGGAGTTAAGTGGTACAGAAATACAGGCAACACCCTCATGCTGGGAGGTGAATTGCTCCTGAGGAATAAGCTATTGCCGGGAATGAGCAGTGAATTGAATGCGAAATATGTATATGGGAAAGACGCAGATGGTGAGCCATTGCCTCAGATGCCTCCATTGAAACTCAGTTATTCACTTCATCAGCAAGTCAAAGGTTGGAGCATTCAACCTGAGGTGGTCTGGTCATCGGCACAAAGAAGAACGAGCGAGAAGTTTAACGAACAGTCCACTGATTCATTCTTTTTAGCAAATCTTGGGATTTCAAAAACAATAGAACTAAAATCAGGTGTGGTTAGAGCGGGGCTTAGTGTGAATAATATTACCAATGAGTCATACCGCGAGCATTTTGACATTGGTTCTATCCTAAGGCCTGGTAGGAGCATTGATGTATTGTTGAGTTGGAGGTTTAACTAGATATTTATCTGCAAAAGACATATTTGAGTTTAACGAAAGGAATACATATTGCCATTTTTAACCTTGTCATTGTAGGCATAATAGGCTGTTTTTTGCGGTACATGTTTCTGCAGCCCGTCTCATTGGTCAACTACAGCTACGTGCTTCATGCTCATTCGCACCTTGCTTTTTTGGGATGGGTTTTTATGGCCTTATATGTGTTGATAGTTTATGCATACCTGCCATCGGGTTTTTTGAAAGCAGGCAAGTTCCTTATCATTTTTGCTGTGCTGCAGATAGCCAATTTGGGTATGCTGGTCACATTCCCTTTTATGGGCTATGCACTCTGGTCAATTGTCTTCTCCGCCCTGCATGCCATCACAGCCATGATTTTTGCATGGATTTTCATCAGAGAAGTATCGTCAACGCTCTCTTTGGAGCATAAGATGTCTTTCTTGTTTGTCAAGTCAGCGTTGGTGCTCATGGTCTTGTCAAACCTTGCTCCATTTGCACTGGGGCCCATATCAGCTACTCAGGGCAAAAGTGATCTGTATTACTTACTTATCTATTTTTATCTGCACTTTCAGTACAATGGCTGGTTCACGTTTGCTTTGCTGGGTTTGATGCTGTGGCAGCTCGAAGTGAACGGGGTGAACACCGGAAGCAGGTTGGTAAAGGTTGGGTTTGTGCTCAAATTGATTGCTGTATTTCCTGCGTATATCCTCTCGACACTATGGACAGAACCTGACATGGTATGGTATGTTTTGGGAGGATTGAGCGCCGCTGTGCAATTGGTTGGGCTGGTGGCTGTAGGGTGTTTTGTCGTACAAAACATGACGGCACTGAGCCTGCAGAACTCATCTGTCCTGCGCGTGTTATTTTGGGTGGGAATATTGACTGTGGGTCTGCAACATGTGCTAATGCTGCTATCGGCCATTCCGGCTTTGGCTAATTTGGCTTTTGCCCGCAATATTGTCATCGCCTATTTACATATGGTGCTACTTGGGTTTGTGACTGCCTGGCTGTTTTTCACTTTGGTGAAACTTCAAATCATTCAATTAACCTTGAGTGCTAAAGCCGGGTTTTGGTTGTTTTTGGGGGCCTTGGTGGTAACCGAACTTGTGCTGGTTTTTCAGGGGTATATTGAAAGCTCTACACATTGGCTTTTCTACCTGGCATTGGTGCAATTATGTGGTATTGTCAGTGTCGCTTATAATGCCAAGAGCATAAAACTCGAATGATGAAAAAGACGATGATTGCGAAGTTTCCATTTTTGATTTTGGTAATTGCATCTCTTGCTTCGGGGATTTTTACCGGATGGTTTCGTCTGGGGTTTGAGCTGCCTGTAAGCAGTGTTTTTTTACATCATGGCGCGATGATGACAGGTAGTTTTTTGGGGACAGTAATTTTGATAGAGCGTATAATGACTCTGAAGAGAAGGTGGTTATTTAGCTTTCCAGTCATCAATGCGTCCAGTCTTTTTTTCTACTATCTGGATTTGGATTCCGTTGCTTTTGCGTGCCTGATTTTTGGGTCGATAGGTCTGTTTTATGTCTTTTTTTTAATCAACCAACAATATTCTGATTTGCCACACCAGATCATGTGGGTGGGTTCTGCTGCATGGTTTGTTGGCAATGTTCATCTGTTGATATTTCGATTGTATGCACATTCTATACTATGGTGGATGGCATTTCTCTTATTGACAATCGTGGGTGAGCGTCTGGAGTTGAGTAGGTTTTTGCCAGTCAGCAAGTTTAAGCAGCGGTTGTTAGTGTCCTTTTTAGCGCTTTTTCTGATCTCCTGCGTGCTGCCATTTCACCTG